>CAXBCW010000026.1:0-37909 GCA_963974325.1 uncultured Rhizobiaceae bacterium | reverse complement strand
GATTAACGGCGCTCAACTTGGCGCTTTATTACAATGTCCGCACAGAAGCTATTGCGCAAGTGATCATATATACAAGCGTTTTAACCCTGATAACATTGGCTATTCTGGCGTAATAAGAGATTTTTAAAATCGACGAAGCTTAGAATAAGCATGATTGATAAAATTGAAATTTGCTAAGATTAGGGCCAGTTCCTAACCTTAAGCACTTCACTTCGGTACGTAAACTTATAGCCCCCAAATCTATTTGTTTACGCACCAATTGAACACGTTAATTGGCACTCATGGTCAGAAATCTTAGCGTTTTCAAATGATGGGAATTACCTTACATAGATAAGCTATGTATGAAAATGATTCCTTCCTCACGCTTTCTATGAGCGAACGCATTGGCCTTGTTTGCGTCACCTTAGCGCTCAGCCTATTTGTAATTTATGCGTACAGAGCATTGAGCTTCAAACGCTCTTTCGGCATCAGAATTGGCTTGGCATTTGTGTGTCTGTATCTTTTTGTGTGGTTATCTCCGCAAGCTTATTACCAATATTACTTACAGATATTTGATTTTTTAGAATTCAAAAACGTAATCCATTCACCTCCCAACCCAATCGTTTTGCTGAAATTACTCACGTTTACAGAAAGCGATCGCCTTTCACATCATGGGCAAGGTATTCTCGGATGGATTTTGATCAATATGAGCTTTTGGCCTGGACGAAAAAACATAACCTCAACGAGTTCACCGAGACATTGATTTCTGTATAACGCTTCACATTATGGGTATTTTGATATTTAATATTAGGTCTAATTGGAGGCTTTCATGAAAACCATTTCGAAAACTATACTTCTCGGTGTTGCATTATTTGGCTTTACGGTCGCCAACGCATCGGCGCTTAAACTTGAAGGCCGGTGGTTTTTGCATCAATTTGGTGAATTACGCACCTATCATGGTGACTTCCTAAATGTGTGTTCAGGTGAAAATTTTCGCCAATGTCGCACAGTACAATACGGATTTAATGGCGAAGAGACTGACGCATTTTTCGGCAATACGCGCCTTAGCATTGCACGTGTCATGGTGCCACGAAACGGTACTGATTCGACAAAGCCCTTTGGTGAGGCAGACAATCAAAAGCCAAGCTATACAATCGAAATTTTTGTGCGCGGCATGACGGACCAGCATCCCTCGCCCATAGTGTTGTCTATTGATGGTGAAGTGTTCCAACTCGGAGCTCAAGATTGGAATTTAGGTAGTCCAGAGGGCTATAATGTAAGCGAGACATTTTCCATTACAGATCCAAAGCTAAACCAGCAATTGATCGATGCCATGAAAGCTGGAGACAGGTTGCGCATCATTTATAATGGCTGGAAACTAACTCAGTTTCAGCTACGCGGCATCACAAATGCCCTCAACGCTTTGGACACGCATATAGCAGAAATCACGACAGAATAAGTTACTGATATTGACGCTGTAACAATTCGCGCGTAGAGAATTTTGATGATCTATTTAAAATCTCTTTCATCGCGCACATGGTTGACTGCCATGACAATGTTCAAAATCATGCTTCCCATTATGATTTTGGTGCGATTTCTTGACCAATTTGGCTTCTCCGAGAGCATTGGTGAATTTATTGGCCCCGTCATGTCTTTGGTTGGCTTACCGCCTGAGGCCGGCATTGTGTGGGCCGCATCCATGCTGTCTAGCACCTATGGCGGCATTGGCGCTTTGATAACGCTTGCGCCTCAAATGGATCTAAATATCGGGCAAATCAGTGTTTTGTCAGCGATGATTTTGTTTGCGCATGCCCTACTTATCGAGCAAGCCATTGTTCACAAAGCTGGTGCAAACTTTTTTACCACGTCGATTATTCGCATTCTTGTGGCATTTGCATTTGGATTGATCGCAAATTTTGTGATTACATATCTGAGCGTGTTACAGGCCCCTGCAAATATCTCATGGGCACCTGATGGGCTGAACAGTGATAATTGGTTGGATTGGTCGATAGCCACCGCAAAATCGCTCCTGATCATGCTGGTCATCATCATGGCTCTGTTGATTATTTTGGATGTTATCGAGCGCATTGGCTTGAACGCAATTATCACAAAAGCACTTGCGCCACTTCATTCTGTCATTGGCGTGCGAGCTGAAATGGCGCCGCTTACAGCTGTTGGTCTTTTAATGGGGCTTGCCTTTGGCGGCGGGTTGATCATTCAACAAGTCAAAGAACTTGCGATTTCAAAACGCGAATTGTTTTTGTCACTGTCGTTTTTATCGATTTTTCATGCAGTGATTGAAGACACGTTGTTATTTTTAGCATTTGGCGCGGATATTTGGGTGATATTGGTCTTCCGCGGCATATTTGCAGTGATTGTGATCGCAATTTTGGCACGCGTCTTAGCCTTCTGGCCAGAACCTGTGGCAAAAACGGCTTAGTCTATCTTAGCGCTTTATGACTATTTAGGTTTAAAAGCGGTTTGCCACATAATCATCAACTCGCCTTTGATAGATCGTGTTTTGATATAAGTTTGATCAAGTTCCGCCAATTCCACTGGGAATTCCATTGTGACACCGCGCACTTGTGACAGGCCAGTAATGCCGGGTTTGACTGTGAAAACTTTACGTTGGCGGCGTTCATTGATCAATGCTTCTTAACTGGTTAAACATGGACGCGGCCCGACTAAACTGACTTCATTTTTTAAAATATTAAACGCTTGCGGCAGTTCATCCAATTTTGTTTTACGTAAAATATTGCCAATCCACGTCACGTCAGAGGTCTTCATATTATGCGTGCCAGTTTGAACTGTTCCACTTGCCATGCTGCGGAATTTATACAGCGTAAAAGCAACTTCATTTTGCCCCACCCGCGTTTGCGAGAAGATGCCAGGCCCTTTTGAACTAAGCTTAATGAGCACCCAAATAAGCAGGAGTAACCACCACAATAAGATGATGACAAACAGTGCAAAACCATAATCAACGCAAAATTTGAAAACAAATAATGGGAGGCTCTTTTGCTGGTTTTGGTTTATTGATTGTGTCATTGGTCTTGCCCCGTTTAAACGCTGGACAATTCATAAGCTGACATCAAAATAATTGCAATTGGCTTACTGTCCTCTAACAAGCTTGTCACATTTTGTTAAACCCATCATGGTTCGATCCGTGCTGGTCTTTGCGCTCCTAATTACTCACGTCTTAAAAGGACAAGAACATGTCCCTATCTGACTGGCGAACTGCTTTGAATTCAGTTAAAATATACAAATCACTTTCTAGTTTTATCTCATATTTCGGAGAATATTATGAGCGCTGACACAATCGCTAAAACAATCGATGGAAAAGCCTTTGCGGCAAATATTCGTAGCCAAGTTACTGAGCATGTGACCAAGCTTAAAGCAGAACATGGTATTACACCCGGCTTGGCAGTGGTGTTGGTGGGTGAAGACCCGGCCTCTGATGTGTATGTGCGCAATAAAGGCAAGCAAACGCATGAAGTTGGTATGAACTCCTATGAGCACAAATTAGATGCTAATACCTCTGAAGCTGATCTTTTGGCGCTGATTGACCAGCTAAACAATGATCCTAAAGTTCATGGAATTTTGTGCCAATTGCCATTGCCATCACATTTGAACGAAGATTTGGTGATCAATTCAATCTCGCCAACAAAAGATGTTGATGGATTTCATATCTCCAATGTTGGTTTGTTAAATACGGGTCAAAAATCAATGGTGCCTTGCACCCCACTTGGTTGTTTGATGATGTTGCGCGATCATCATGGCTCGCTGTCTGGTTTGAACGCTGTTGTGGTTGGTCGATCCAATATTGTGGGCAAACCGATGGCAAATTTATTACTGCGTGATAGCTGCACGGTGACGATTGCCCATTCCCGCACAAAAAATATTGAAGATGTGTGTCGCGCGGCAGATATTGTCATCGCAGCGGTTGGCCGCCCTGAAATGATCACTGGTGATTGGATCGGTAAGGGCGCAACAGTTATCGATGTTGGTATTAATCGCATCCCTGCCCCTGAACGCGGCGAAGGCAAAATGCGCCTTGTGGGCGATGTTCATTTTGAAAGCGCGAGCAAAGTTGCCGGTGCCATCACCCCTGTTCCAGGTGGTGTTGGCCCAATGACAATCGCCTGCTTGTTGGCCAATACGCTGACGGCCTGCACACGCGCCAATAATTTACCAGAGCCTGAAGGTCTAACAGCGTAATATTAGCAACAAAAGTTAAAACGGGTATGAATGATCAAAGTCGTTTATGACACTGATCATTTAGCACCCGTTTTTTACTGCCGGAAACAAGCTTATGAACCTTGAGAACAAAACATGCGAGCCGTGCAACGGCAATAGCGTTAAACTTGACGAACCAGCTGCGCTCAAACTCCTTAAAAGCCTTGATGATAATTGGTCGATTGTTGATGGCGGTCGTAAGCTCGTCCGGCAGTTTAAATTCAAAGGCTTTGCAAAAGCCACAGCGCATGCAAATTTAGCAGCTTTTATCGGCGACAAAGAAGGTCATCACCCAGACATTCAATTTGGTTGGGGCTATTGCCACGTGACATTTACCACCCACGATTTGGGTGGATTGTCTGAAAATGATTTCATTTGTGCGGCAAAATTAGATCAAGTCGTGGCTTAGTCAAGAAAACGTGTGATAGCTTTTAGCACGGCATCTGGCGCTTCTAATTGTGGTAGATGTCCAATGCCTTTTAATGTCTCGAAATGATCTTGCCCTACCAAACCATGTAACGCACGGCCACGATCTAGCGAAATCCAAGGATCATCTTCACCCCAAATAATTTTGGTCGGGCATCTAAGCTGACCAAATAAAGGCTCAACTTCGGCAGTATATTTTTCATCTGCTTGCGCAAATTGACGATAAAAGCTACTCGACCCTTCATCTGATAACCAAGGTGCGACGAGTTTTTCAAAGTCCTCATCATCTATGTCGTTGACGAGTGCACCCTTGATATAAGCCTCAACAATCGCTTTATGAATATGAGGCGGCAAACCTTGAAACGCTTCGACATGGCGACCAACATGATCAAAAAAATCTGATCCCCATGGACGCATGGCAACGACGTTCATCAAGATGTAACGCTCATATTCACATCCATGTAAAAGATGAGCCCTGAGCGTTGTCGCGCCGCCAAAATCATGGGCAATGACGGATGGTCGTTCAAGTTTCCAATGGTCCATCATTTCGGCAAAAACCTGGCCTTGCACATCAAGCGACGTGCGTTGATCCGCATGTTTTTCAGATTGGCCGTATCCAGGCATATCATACCAATGCACTCGATAGGTTTTTGCAAATTCAGGGATAATCCGGTGCCACGAAAATGATGACCATGGCCAACCATGTGCCAAGACCAAATTTGGCCCACCGCCACACTGCCCTGCCGCCACGCGGCCAGCGGAGGTTTGATATTGATCATTCAAGAACCAGTTTGACATTTAGGTGTTCCTAAAATTGATATTTGCCACATTCCGACAAAGCTTGGCAATCTAGTTGATGTCTCGCTTTTGACAAAGCTTGACGGGATTATCTACTCAGCTTACCAATGACTTAACGCATCAATCAAGGCAAAAATTCATGACAAAATCTATCATTATGATCGGAGCGTCTGGCGCTGTTGTATCCCACGCGCTCAATCGTTTGATCGGTATGGATGACGTATCGAAAATCACGCTTCTTGTGCGAAGAAAAATCAATATACAAAGCGACAAGGTTACCCAGCATATTGTCGATGTATTGGACCCATCCACCTATGATCGTTTTCTCTCAGGCCATACAATTGCCATTAGCACATTTGGTGTCGGCGAGCCTTCGAAGATGGCAAAAGACGATTTTGTGAAAATTGATAAAGATGCGGTTCTTGAATTTTCCACACGCTGCAAAGCAAAAGGTGTTTCACATTTTCAATCACTGGGTTCAGTGGGTATTGATGCCAATTTATCTCAATATTATTTAAAAACGAAGGGCGAGTTAGAAAATGGATTACGTGATCTAGGTTTTGATCGTTTAAGCCTGTTCCACCCCTCAATGATCCTAACACCCACCAATCGCTATGGCTTTAGTCAAGGGTTGACATTGGCCGTGTGGCCCTATTTTACGCCCTTTTTATTGGGCCCATTGCGAAAACTACGTGGCATCAAGGTCGACAGATTAGGCACTGCGATTGCAAACAATCTATCGGTTAACACCATTGGTGAAGAGATATTAGAATGGGATGAATTTGAAGCGCTTAATTAGGCTTTAAATCATCCGGATCATCTGAACCAATGTCATCTGATTGAGCGAACATACCTCGCAATGCGCGTTGATAAACAAAGCCAATCCCCATCAAAGTACCACCCAATCCTATGAATGAGATGGCGCGCAGAACGCCTTCAAGATGGGCCATATCTATGAGGAATGCTTTGAGCACAACAAGCAATATGATGGCGCCGGATACCTTACGCAATAATTGCTCGCGCCATCTCACACCCAAATAGAGCACCAATATTCCAATCAACAACCAGACCAGCGAATAGGTATAGTTTTCAGCCTGCAAAATGGGAGCATTGGCAATGTTAACGCCGTGGAATGCATGTCGAATGGTGAGATTGATCCAGAAAACAGCCAAGAGCGCTGAGAAGATCAATGACGCCCATTGATAGATTTTGCTCTTCGTTGCTCGACCCTGCCACATGATGAGCGCAAATAAGATGAATGGCAGTGCATAGGCATACCCTATGAGATTGAACAAAAAGCCCTGCCCCATATTTACATTGGCTTGACCATACTGCCTGCTGGCAAGCAACAAAACAGGATTGAGCACGATGAACAACGACAATGCACCAATGACCATACCCAATATGCCCAAACCATCGGCGGCTAATCGCAAAATATTCCGGTTGGGGTTTAGCTCAGTATGTTCTGAAGCTTCGTTGTCTTCGTTTAGCTGAGTTCGATTAAGTCCCGTTAAGCCAAATGAGAACGCACCACCGATCATCACAAGTGTTGCAGCGGCTGCCAGTGCAGATTGATAACTTATGAACGAAAATCGAGGGTCTATGGCATGCAGCGCCAACATGGTGATTGTGATGACGGATGATATAATCGCAACAGCTTGCAAAATCTGCGCACATAGATCACGGCGGTATCGCGTTGCCATATAGCTTGCAAAGATAAAGCCGATTGCCGGAATGCCATATCCTAACGTCAAATTATTAAAAAATGGCGCAGCATCGGACAATCCACCCCTATCAATAAATGGTTCCCATATGAGTCTGAATGCATAAGGCACAACAGCAATGGCGGCGAATATTCTGATACCTAACAAAGGATAGCGCATATGGGTTATCATGCTTGCGGCTGTGATAAGACCCAGTGCAATGGTCAGACCAACACCGCTGAAATAGATGCTGACGGCCAAAGATAGCGCCACAAGCGATGCAATGAGTGCCACTGCGATTGTGCCATCACGTGCCGTCGTGGTCTCATCTAGTGTGCGGTGGTAATAATTGGCTTGAAAATGGAAGATTGCAAACAACAATAAACCAATCAGTGCAAACTCAACTGATGGTTCTAATGCGCCCAATCGGATGTAACAGGCGCTAAAAATGGCAATGCTGACCGAGGCGCTGACGCAAGCTGTGACCAGTCTCGCTCGTGCTTTTGGCGCTGTTAAAATCGCAAAACCTATCAGAGCTAAAATGACAATGGCACCAATGGTCATATAGCTGGCATGGCTTAAATATGGGGTGATGGATTCTGTCGGATAGAGTGTCCATTCCGATCCCATCGTTTGGTTTTTAAGTCTGAGATATTCTTCATAGGTATATTGGGATGGCACATACATCGTCCAATATTTAAGCACTGCGAGGATAGACGGAATGATCGTGACAAAGCGCAAAGCTGGATAACGATAGATTGCAGCCAAAGGCAGAACTAGCAGCAGCCCTAGCTCAATCAGATGGATGGCAAAGTTTTGATCGCGGTTAAAGTGAAATAGTACGGGCAAAAACAGTGCCGACAGGGCGATTGTTGGTATCCAATCAATATCAATATCCGCATCAGGTTTGCGCTCGTGAACAGACCATACGAGCGAAATATAGGTTAATACGATTGTGCCAAGTACAAAAAGACCAACGATGATTGAATTATCACGCCCTTCATTGCTTTCAAGCAGCACGGCATAAATGAACATTGCGCCAACACTTAAAAGCGCGCACCAGAGCCAAGACCGATACCATGCAACATACATGGCAGATGCAGACACCAGCAACACATAAACTGTCAAAACAGGAATATTGGTGCTATCTGATGTGATCAAAAATGGGACAATGTAACTGGACAGCAATCCCAGAGCTGCCAAAATTGGACCATGTAATAGAGAGATAAACAAGGCGCCAAGGGCTAGGCCTGCGAGTAAGATAAAGCTCAAAACGGGACCAATCAATCCATAAAGCGAATGCGCAGCAAACACGGCACCAAATAATATAAATATGCCTGTACCAGATAAAATGGCGGGAATATTGGCGCTTTCAAACCCTGTTAGGGCAAAGCGGTCTGGTCGACGCCGTGTCCATTCGCCAGCATAGGTCACGCATAGGCCGAATATAACACCCAATATCACCCGCGCTTTGGGACCAAGAAGACCCGCATTAATTGAGTATTTGACGAGGTAAAGACCACCAATTGCAAGTGTTAAACCACCGATCCAGATCGAGAGCTTGCCGCCAATTGTGCTTTCAGCATCAATGTTTGGTTTCTTTGGTTTTCCAGCGCGTTTAGACCAATTTTCATTTGGTGTATCACTTGTGGCATCATCAGAAACGATATCATCAGCTAAGCTTTGTGAAATGATTTCAGGCACTTGATCTGATAATGGTTCTTGCACTCGTTCGGATACCAAATCAGAAACTGGCTCTGGTTCATTATCTGATGCTGCCTGTTCAAAGTTGTCTAAATCTTTTGATGAAACCCCTGCCCGAAGATCGTTCACTTGCTCTTGCAAATGCGCGATTTTTACTTTCAGGCTTCGCACTGAGAAAAACGCAATAATACCAAGGATAGGTGAGCCGAGAAGCGCAAACGCACCTGCAATCAATAGAAAATCAACATTAAACATTGCAGCTCACCCACCCTAAAATAGTTCAACACAGCAAAAAATGCACATGTGATTCGACTTTAACATCAAATGAAAATGATCATAGTTATAAAGGCTGCAATCAAAGAGATTATGGTAATCGAGATAAGCAATCATTGATCAGATCAAAATAGCCCTGATCATCCACATCATGCAAGAAATTCACGTTGTGTTTATGGTCAGTCACATTCCAATAATCCGCAACCGTCATGCCCATTGTTAGCTCGCTTGTGGTTTCAACCTGGACATTGCACATGCGGCCTGAGAATAATTCCGGTTTCAAAAGATAGGCAATCACGCATGGATCATGCAAAGGCGCACCCTGCCATCCGTATTTTTCCAGATCAAAGCGTTCAGAAAATGTCAGCATATCAGCGACGGCCTGAGCAGATTTTGTTCCAACTTCGCGAATGGCATTTATGCGCGGTTTGGTGGACAATACTTTATGCGTGACATCGAGCGATGCCATTGTAATTGGCACGCCCGCTCTGAACACAATGTCGGCGGCATCAGGATCGACATAAATATTAAACTCAGCGGCCGGTGTAATATTGCCACCTTGAAAATATGCGCCGCCCATCATGATAATCTCATCACAAAGCTCTACAATGTCAGGCGCTTTTTGGAATGCGGTCGCGATATTGGTCAGCGGACCCAGCGTACATAATGTGATTGTTTTTGGTGGATTTTGGCGCAATGTTTCAATGATAAAATCAACACCATGCTGCTCTTCAAGCTTGATCGTCGGGTCAGCTAAATCAGGGCCGTTTAGCCCAGTATCGCCGTGCACATGTTCGGCAGTCACTAGATTTCGCTTTATCGGAGCGTTGCAACCTGCATAAACGGGGACATCTGTCCGGCCAGCAAGTTCAACAATTTTAAGCGCATTTATCGCATTTTGCTTGAGGCCAATATTGCCAGCAACGGCTGTTAAACCCGACACTCGAAAAGCCTTTTTTGAAGCCAGCGCCATAAGGATTGCAACGGCATCATCTTGACCGGGATCTGTGTCGATAATTATACGTCTAGCGGGCATAAAATGTGCCTCCTAATATTAATCTTATATCAGAATCATCTGAATTTATCAGTTATTTCATAATCTTAGCTTACTATTTTTTTATTTCATATCCTATACTCTTATTGTATTTACACAGAAAAAACCCAATAATACTTAATGAATACTTTCCCATCTAAAGGTCTCGCCGTGTCCCTGATGGGCTCAGCTGATACTTTTCTCTATAGGCACGAGAAAAATGTGCTGAACTCACATACCCCGTTGCCAATGCTATTTCTGTGATAGAAAGCGTTGATTGTTTTAAAAACTGCTGCGCTTTTTCCAATCGCAAATCTTTGTAGAAAGCCATGGTACTTACGCCCAATTTATCTTGGAATTGGCGATTAAGCTGACGTTCACTTAAACGCACCATGCCTGCCAATTGTGCCAAGGTCAGCGGCTCAACATAGTTATTCTGCATTGCCTCAATGGCTGTGATTATCGATGGATTGGTAACACCATAACGCTCAACCAGCCCCGACCGTTGGGGGCTTTCGCCAGACCTGATTTCTGTATGTAGCAGCCAATCAGAAACCTCTCGCGCAAATGATGCCCCGTGATGGTGCGAGATTAATGCGTGCATCATATCAACTGATGCTAAACCGCCAGCACAGGTCAAACGATCCCTATCGAACACAAACAAAGCGCGCTCAAGCAGGATATGTGGTGCTATTTCCGAAATGACATCGGCATAATGCCAATGCACAGTCATCCGCTTATCATTCATAATGCCAGCTTTTGCAAGCATTACAGGACCGCCAGATATCCCGCCAATCATCACATTTCGGCGCGATAAATGCCGCAACCATTGCAATATGCGCGGATTATCATATTCAGCAGTAATATCGCCGCCAACAACAATAACCAGATCAAAATCGACCTGCTCACCCGGATAAGCATCAGCCTTAAAAGTAGCACCATCAGAACTGACAGATTGAGCGCCAAAAGCCGGAAGATTTCGCAAATCGTAAAGCTGCCGACCAGATAAATCATTGGCAGATTTCAGCGGTTGGCGTGCTGAGGAATAAGCAAGCAATGCAAATCCATCAATCAACAAAAAACCAACGCGAAACGGGCGATCTATTTCATTCATTATGACCATAATTAACAGGTTTACGACTGTTTTAATCTGTCCACAAGTTGAAATCGCATCAGAATCAAGCTTATTTCAAACAAAACCATCGACAAAAGGTACTGAAATTGCGCTCCACTTTAGATAATCAGAGCACATTATGAGTGAAGATTGCAAAAAGGGTCAATGAATACAGGCAAGTGACAAAATGTCGTCTCGTTAAACAAAACAAACAAGGTGTAGGACACAACAAATGTCACAATTAGTCATTATCGGTGACACTCATCAAATTATACCTACTGGAGTCTGCCATGAAAATTAAATTGGTCTTGAGTGTATGCGCCCTCGTTTTAGCCGTTGGCACGGTAGCGGTTCGCATTTCACTGGATACACCTCAAGCTTTTGCTGAGGTCAAAAAACCAGACATGACAGACGAGATGAAGGGCCATGACACGTCCCATGACGGCGATAAAATGGAAATGGCAACAAGCTATATCCATGGCGATCTTATAATCTCCAAACTATTGGCCCGCGAAACTGTACCAGGCGCCGCAGTTGGCGGTGGGTACATGACCATCACAAATAATGGCACGATGGCCGACAGATTATTGGGCGGCAATACAAGCGTTTCAAACATGCTTGAAGTTCATTCTATGAAAATGGTTGGTGATGTCATGCAAATGCGCCCTCTTCCGGACGGCATCCCTATTGAACCAGGTGCAACGGTGACACTCGAGCCAGGTGGCTTGCATATAATGTTCATGGGTTTGGGCGCTCCGCTTGCAAAAGATACAAGCTTTAAAGCTGACCTAAATTTTGAAAATGCAGGGTCGGTTGAAGTCGAATTTATGATCAAAGATCGCGCAGCCTTTAGCCACAATCACTAGACTCTCAAAACCTTAAAATCTGAAATTGAGCGTCCCTTTGCATTAAGGGGCAGCTTTGTTACTTAAGATGCGACAATCAAAACCTGAGTTAGAAAAAGAACTCAAATAGCACAGAGCCAATGACATATAGCGCAGCCGTAAGTAGTGGCAATAATGTCAGTGCAAATAAATACGGCGACCAGCGGCGCAAAACGCTGAGCTTTTTACCAATAGGCCCCGTCTGACGATTAACCACAGCCTGACGCTCTCGCACGAACAAATGCAAGACAATTAAAGAAACTCCAATGAGCACGATAATATGCAATTTATCACCTTATGCGCTAGGGACCAAAATAATGTCCACGATTCTAAAAATCCACTGTACATCTAATCTGGGTATTTTGTTATAAATTTAAAGTGATGGATGAAAACAATTTGGAGCGGGCGGCGGGAATCGAACCCGCGTCATCAGCTTGGAAGGCTGAGGTCTTACCACTACACAACGCCCGCGTAAGACATGTCAGCAATTTCTCGCTGGTGTTCTTGACCATAAGCCATATGGGTCAAGATAGTCAAAGCAATGGTGGAGGAGGTTGGATTCGAACCAACGTAAGCTAAGCTAACGGATTTACAGTCCGTCCCATTTAACCACTCTGGCACTCCTCCGTACCGTTGCCTTCATCGAACATGTGGCCCGATCAGAACCAAACAAATTTTGTCTGAATCTGAGCGGGGTTATGACGCTCGCATGACGATCTGTCAACACAAGTTTTACAATTTTTTTGGCTTAGTTACATCTATCTTGCCCAAACAATCATTGCACCCGTTGAACATTGTATTATAAGCTCTGGATATGAGAGATCGAAAAGACAACAGAACCGGACGCAACACACCTACAAAAGGCTCAAACAAAGCCAGTAGTGGGCGTGGAAGCGATAAAAAGCCAAATTCCAGCAAGATTGCCAAAAAACCAGGGCCAAAACCCGGAACTTTGGAAGCGCAGAAAAAGGCCTCTGGTTTATTTTCGCCAAAAAGCCTGAACCCAAACGCCAAAACCACTGGACGGCCCAATGTACGTTATGGCGATAAAGAAGGCACGTCGCGCGCTGAGCGCTCCCAGCCTTATTCTGATCCGCCACGTCAACCATCTCACAAACCGTCCACACGAGGTAGTCGCTACCGAAATAAGAGTAGTTCCGCTGTCTATTTGTTTGGATTGCACACCGTTCGCGCTGCATTTGAAAATCCACGCCGTAAAATCGTCAAACTTTTGACCAATGAGGCAGCTTGGGAGCGGCTGAATATCGGCGATACTGATCAGATGCCCTTCCCTGTGGAATTAACCGAAGCGCGTGATCTTGATCGCCTATTGGGTAAAGATGCAATTCACCAAGGTGTTGTGGCTGAAGTCTTGCCGCTTCCTGTTAAATCATTGGACCAACTCAAGGACACACATCTGGTGGTTATTCTTGATGAGGTGACCGATCCGCACAATGTGGGCGCCATCATGCGATCTGCTGTGGCACTCGGTGCAGGTGCAATTATCACCACCGCACGCAATTCGCCGCAAGAATCAGGTGTTCTTGCAAAATCAGCTTCTGGTGCTTTGGAGATGATTGACTACATTCAGGTCAAAAATTTGGGCCATGCGCTTGAAGAATTACATTTTATCGGATTTCAATCCATAGGTTTAGACTCCGAAGGTCCGGCCGCTTTAGAGGAAACGTTCGAAAAAAACCAAATCGCACTGGTTTTGGGTGCCGAAGGCAAAGGTTTACGCCACAAAACACGAGAAATCGTGTCAGATTTAGCTCGTTTGGACATGCCGGGAGAGATAAAGTCTCTCAATGTATCAAATGCAGCGACATTATCCCTATACGCTGCCCATCGCTTCATGCAAGCCAAGCTTGCAATATAAAGTCAATAAATTCAGGCGCTTAAAGTTTTAACTTTACAGCGCCGATCTATGTCCTACTATCGTGTCCTTAAGAACAACCACCAAACTTTAGGAGGACAGGCATGAAAAAAACTAACTTAGCAATAATAGCCTGCGCACTATCTATGACGACCGCAATTGCGGCAACGCCAGCTATGGCGGAAAATGTATTGAGATGGACAAGTCAGGGCGATGCACTGACACTTGATCCTCATGCGCAAAATGAAGGACCAACCATTGTCGCAAACGGGCATACTTACGAGTCGCTTGTCACACGTGATGCGCAGCTTATTTTAGCACCCGAACTTGCTGAAAGCTGGACCGCTAATGGCGATACATGGACGTTTAATTTACGCCAAGGCGTGAAATTCCATAATGGCGAAGATTTCACTGCAGAAGACGTTGTCTTTTCATTTAATCGTGCGCAAGCGGAAACATCAGATTACAAAGAGCAAGTCTCAAGTATTTTAAGCGTCACAGCGCTTGATAATTTCACTGTTGAAATTAAAACTGATGGCCCTAACCCAATCCTGCCTAACCAGCTGACCAGTCTTTATGTCATGGACAAAGGTTGGGCTGAGGCTAACAATGTTGTTGAGCCACAAAATTACGCTGAAAAAGAAGAAAACTTTGCAGTTCGCAATTCAAATGGTACCGGCCCTTTCATAGTGTCATCACGTGCACCTGATGAGCTCACTGTTTTGACAGCCAACCCAAATTGGTGGGGCAAAGGCATGTTCCCTGGCAATATTGACAAGATCGAATATCGTCCAATCGGAAATGCTGCAACGCGTGTTGCTGCGCTTTTATCTGGCGAAGTTGACTTTGTTTTAGATCCACCTTTGCAAGATTTAAAACGCATTGAAGCCACTGACGGTCTAAATGTTATCACAACACCGCAAATTCGTTCTATCTTCTTTGGCATGGACCAAGGTGTTGATGAGCTTCGTTCATCTAACATTAAGGGCAAAAACCCGTTTAAAGATGTCCGCGTTCGCGAAGCCTTTAACTTGGCAATCGACAAAAAAGCGATCCAACGTGTTGTGATGGAAGGCCTGTCGTTCCCGACATCAATGATCACATCACCGGGCGTTTTGGGCAGCACACCTGAACTTGACGCATCCTATGGTCACGATATGGCTCGGGCCAAAGACTTAATGACCGAAGCCGGTTATGCGGATGGATTTTCTATTCAATTAGATTGCCCTAATAATCGTTATAACAATGATGAGAAAATCTGTCAGGCCGCTGTTGCCATGTTGGCGCGAATTGGCGTGACAGTGAAATTGGATGCTATTCCTAAATCACAGCATTTCCCAAAAGTGCAAAAACGCACAACGGATTTCTATATGCTTGGTTGGGGTGTTCCAACGCTTGATAGCCATTATGTTTTCTCCTATCTTTTGGAAGAAAAAGGCACGTGGAATGCTATTGGATATAACAATGCTCGGGTGAATGAAATCACCAAGATCATTGCAACAGAAACCAATATCGAAGAACGCACGAAGCTGATTAATGAAGCTTGGATGATTGTGCGTGATGAAAAACCTTATTTGCCAATTCACCATCAGGTGATTGCATGGGGCATGTCCGACAATCTTGATGTTCCGATCTCAGCTGATGATAACTTCCGCCCTCGCTATGCGGTGATGAAGTAATCACGACCCTATGGGGCAGGAAACTGCCCCATTTTGCTATTCCGATATAATTGGCTCATAGTGGTTTTATCATATCGGGGCAAACCCCAAGGACATTGAATGTTATCTTTCATTGCACGCCGCTTGGCTCAATCCATTCTTGTGATGGGTATCGTAACCGTTGTTGCTTTTTCGCTGTTTAACTTTGTCGGTGATCCGGTCAATAATATGGTTGGTGTGGATGCCACGCTCGAACGCCGTGCTGAAATTCGGTTAAAGCTGAAACTTGATGATCCAGTATTTGTTCAATATGCCCGATTTGTTGGTAATATTGCGCAAGGTGACTTCGGCGTGTCTTACCGTATCAAACAGCCCGTTGATCAGCTGATCTTAGCGCGTCTTCCTGCAACATTAGAACTCGTGTTTGTCTCTGCGCTCATATCTTTGTTTGTTGGCGTTGTTGCTGGCGTTTATACGGGTATTCATCGCAATTCGTGGGTTTCACGCCTCATTTTATCCTCATCACTGATAGGCGTGTCGCTGCCAACGTTTATTATCGGTATTGCGCTCATCTATATATTTGCTGTTGATCTGAGGTGGTTACCCTCATCTGGCCGGTCCGGCACGATAGATTTGGGTTGGTGGACAACATCGCTTTTGACATTTGATGGTTGGCGATCAATCATTCTCCCTGCTATCACGCTTAGTCTATTTCAACTCACCATGATCTTGCGCCTTGTGCGCGCTGAAATGATGGAAGTGATGCAAACAGACTATATCAAGTTTGCCCGCGCTCGCGGCCTATCAGAACGTGCGGTTAATTACGGCCACGCATTGCGCAATACATTGGTGCCGGTGATCACGATTATTGGGTTGAATATTGGTGGATTGATTGCTTTTTCAGTGATCACAGAAACCGTGTTTCAATGGCCCGGCACAGGATTGATGTTTATTCAAGCTGTTGATTTTGTCGATGTTCCCATCATGGCGGCTTATTTGGTATTTGTGGCAGCTTTGTTTGTCGTTATCAATTTGGTTGTTGATTTGCTTTATGCCGTTGTTGATCCTCGTATTCGCTTGGGAGGCTCGTAAATGTCTGTAACTGAACAAGCGAAGACGTCATCCAAAGCACCCACTCGCCTAGCCCGTTTTCTCGATAGCGATCTTTTATATTCGTTTTTGCGCACGCCAACAGCGATGATTGCGGCTGCCATTACGCTTATTTTCATTGTGGCAACATTATTTGCGCCCTATATCGCACCATATAATCCGTTTGATCCGGCACAGATATCGCTTTGGGATGGTAAACTGCCACCAAGCTTTGTTGAGGGTGGCGATGAACGGTTTTTCTTAGGCACGGATAATCAGGGACGAGATATGCTGTCTACCATCCTATATGGTGGGCGATTGTCCATTATCGTGGGGTTGGCCGCTGTCTTTTTGGGCATGCTTTTGGGTGTCACATTGGGTGTGATATCTGGTTACATTGGTGGTGCATTCGATGCTGTCATTATGCGCATTGCCGATGTTCAGCTGACAATTCCAGGCATATTGCTTGCGATCTTGATAAACGGTATTGGCCGATCGTTCTTGCCGCTGGATATGCGCGAGGAATTTGCCATTTATGTCGTCATTCTGGCGATTGGCCTATCTGACTGGCCTCAGTTTGCGCGTATGACCCGTGGAGCGACCTTGGTGGAAGCGAGTAAGGAATATATCGCCTCTGCCCGTGTGATCGGCTTACCAAGTGTTTTGATCATGTGGCGGCACATTATGCCCAATGTTATGCGCCCTGTTTTAGTACTAGCAACGCTTGGCTTGGCCAATGCGATTATCTCAGAAGCCACTTTGAGCTTTTTGGGGCAAGGCATTCCACCCACTACACCATCGCTTGGGACGCTCATCCGTGTGGGTAATGAGTTTTTATTCTCCGGTCTTTGGTGGATCACCCTCTTCCCAGCCATTGCGCTTGTTATATTGGTCTTTGCCGTCAATTTATTTGGCGATTGGCTGCGCGATGCTCTCAATCCGAAGTTGAGGTCGTGACATGTCTGAACTTTTAAAAATCAGCAATCTTGATGTTGAATTCAACACACGGCGCGGCACGATAAAAGCGGCAAGAAACATCAATCTAACTGTTAGCCCCGGCGAAGTGCTTGGGCTTGTTGGCGAATCTGGTGCGGGTAAATCCACCATTGGAAATGCGATTGTCGATCTTTTAGAACACCCTGGCCGCGTGGCTGGTGGCTCTGTTATGTTCCAAGGCGAAGAATTGCGCGGGCTCAATGAGCACGAAATGCGGTCTATCCGCGGCAACCGCATTGGGATGATCTTCCAAGATCCGCAAACAGCGCTTAATCCACTAATGACTATCGGCAATCAACTGACGGAAACCATTATTAAAACGCGTGGGTATAAAATGCCCCAAGCGATTGAAACTGCCATTGAGCTTTTGGAAAATGTGGGCATTGAGCAAGCGAGTTTACGCCTTCGCGCCTACCCGCATCAATTCTCTGGCGGCATGCGCCAACGCGTGGTGATTGCGCTAGCCTTGGCTGGAAACCCTGAACTGATTATCGCAGATGAACCAACAACAGCGCTTGATGTCTCTATCCAAGCGCAGATTTTGGATCTCATTAAAAAACTATGTAAAGAGCGCCAACTGGGTGTGATTATTGTCACCCATGATATTGGTGTTATCGCCTCGATTGCTGACCGGGTTGCTGTGATGTATCGCGGTGAAGTGGTGGAAACTGGCGAAGTCGCACAGATATTGGGCGCACCTCAACATGAATATACCAAGGCTTTGATTTCGGCGGTTCCACGGGCAGATAAAAAACTGCATCGTTTTGAATCTGTTGATTATATTGAAGGTGGTGATGTTCGAAAACCAATCGATATTTCTTCCCATTGGTTGGGCAAAGGTATCGATCCTAGCGAGGATAGAACCAGCGGCATTCCTGCAATATCGGTTGATCAGCTTGATTTATCTTTTACGCTTAAAAATGCGATATTTCAGAAAAATCGTAAAATGCTGCGCGCCGTCAATAATGTAAGTTTTGAGATTGCGCCGGGCGAAACATTTGGCATTGTGGGCGAAAGTGGCTCTGGTAAAAGCACTGTCGCGCGACTGATTGCGGGGCTTTATAAGCCAGATGCAGGCAAAATTTCGATCACGGGGCAAAACGTTTTGGGCAATCCAAAAGATGCAAACATTCTCCAAGCTCGCCGTTCCTTACAAATGATTTTCCAAGACCCCTATTCATCGCTTAATTCACGCATGAATGTGCTGAACATTGTGGCAGAACCTATCCGGTTTTATAAGCTGACTTCATCTGAGGATGAAACACGCAAAATCGTTGGTGATCTTCTCGATCATGTTGGTTTGGGCGCACAAGCGGCAAGCAAATTCCCGCATGAATTTTCAGGTGGTCAAAGGCAGCGCATTTCCATTGCACGTGCCTTGGCAACCCGCCCCCGCATTTTGATTTGTGATGAACCAACATCTGCGCTGGATGTTTCAATCCAAGCGCAAATTTTAAACCTTCTCAAAGACTTGCAACAAGATTTGGGCCTGACAATGCTGTTCATCAGCCACGACCTACCCGTCATTCGCCAAACCTGCGATAGGGTCGCTGTGATGCGCGCTGGTCAAATTTGCGAGATGAACGATACCGAACAGCTATTTGAGAACCCACAACACGAATATAGCCAACATTTGATGAGTTTGATGCCTAAGCTTGATTTATTGGTTTAAATCACAGCTATCAAACCTTGGGTAATTGCTGAGTGGCGCAGTGGATGCCGCCGCCTACTTCGCCTAAGGCGTCGACGTTGAGGGTGATGATGTCTCGGTTTGGATAGTGTTTTTTAAGGGTATTGACCGCGATTTCATCAGTTTCTTGGTCGCCATATTGCGCTGCTATCACCGCGCCATTACATGCGTAATAATTGGCATAGGACGCCACGAAGTCTTCAGATTGTATTCGGCGCTTGTTTGGTTCGGGAATGATTGTGATATCCAAGCCTTCGGCTTTTAAAATATCGTAGGTATCGAGCGCAGCTAAATAAAATGGGTCATCCATATCCGGTGTGTCGGGTAGATTGATTAACACGCGTGATGGTCCTGTAAATCTGGCTAAGCTATCAATGTGATAATCTGTGATATCCAGTCCGTACAATCCTTCTGACCAGATCATACGTGTTGCGCCATAGGCTTTGAGCAATCGTTGTTCGACCTCATCGCGGCTCATGCCCGGATTGCGGTTTTTATTAACCCATGAGCTTTCATGCGCCATCAGCAAGCCATGACCATCGTGTTCTACGCCACGCGCCTCGCCTTTTAATCCACTTGAGACAATTGGAACATTCAGCCTTTTTGCGACTTCGCTAGCTATCTTGCTGTCTTTGCGGTTGACCTGTTTTTTGCCCCATCCATTAAATTGAATGCGGCTGATAACGAGTGCACCATTTTCATCTTTGGCAAAGAGAGGGCCTGAATCTCTTGCCCATAAGTCTTCGGTTGGAATATCCCAAATTTCAATTTTGGAAGATAAGTAACGTTGTGCTTTTTGTTGATCGGTTTTGGCCATCAACATGATAACAGGTTCAAACTCGACGATACTATTGGCAATATCTGCGATCGTTTGCTGCAATACATCCAAAAACTCACGATCTGGATGCACCATTTTATTGACCGGCCACTGCATAAACGTTGCTTCATGCGGGTCTTCTTCAGGTGGTACGATGAGTTTATGATCCCCCATGGCAAAAGCTCCTGTCGTTAGCAAAGGACTTGTTGTCAGCACAGTTGCTGATGCCATTCCCGAAACAAGATCTCGTCTGTTGATTTTGATCATAAGTGCATTACACCGAAAACAATTGCATAAATTTTTGTTCCCCAACTTTACTAAAGCTAACAACGCGTGATTTGTCTTGGCGGGTTGCCCATTGAAGTTCAAAAAATCTATCCAGCATGGCAGTACCTAAAGATCCTGCAAGATGCGACCTGTGAGAACTCCAATCAAGGCATGACTTACAGACTGGTCGTTTTTTCTGAATAAGCGGCGTGATGTTAATCCCTAGATCACTGACAAAAGCTGTGCCAAGCGGAGAGAGATTAACTTGGTCGCCGTGTTCGACAAGTATTTTGCGCGCGATCATGCCATCATACATATGCACACCTAAATCGCCCGCTAAATGATTGTAGCATACGCGCGCTTTGCGCAACGCTTCGTTCTTTGGACCTGTTTGCACACGCAATAGGCCACGCTTTGCAGCGAGCCCTGAGACCGCTTCAATAATATCGGCAACATCTTGATCTGCAATGGAAAAATATCGATGGCGGCCGTTTTTATTCTGGCGAATAAGGTCGACATCTTCGAGCTTTTTAAGAAGAGCGCTGGCTGTTTGCTTGGTCACAACTGCCTCTTGTGCAAGCTCAGTTGCCGTGAGCGCCTTGCCACTCATAAGAGCGGTTAAAATGTTGGCGCGTGCGGGATCGCCTATCAATGAGCCGATCAATGCTATGTCTGGTCCTTCTTTCATAAAGGCAGGTTAGCAAGTGAAAAAACCGATAGCAAGGGCTGTTAGTTCGTTGCAGAACGAACTATTGATGACTATACGAGAACGTCAAATTCTTCTTGATCACCCACACCAAACACACGTTTATAACGTTTGATTTGATCAGGTGGTCCCATGGCTTTTATGGGATTGTCAGACAGTTTCACCGTTGGGTTACCGTCAACCGATGTTGCTTTGCAAACGAGCGAGAATGGCGCCAGCGCATTGTCATCAACCAGATCATGGAAATCATTGGTCAGCATTGTTCCCCAACCAAATGATACTTTCACACGGCCATGGAAATGGGCATGCAGGTTTTCAATCTCGTCGGTGTCCAAGCCATCAGAGAAAATCAGCAGCTTTTTCTTGGGGTCTTCACCACGTTTTTCCCACCAAGAAATCACATATTCTGCAATTTTATAAGGATCACCGCTATCGATGCGAATGCCTGTCCATTTTGACAACCAATCTGGTGCTTTTTCCAAAAATCCTTGCGTGCCATAGGTATCTGGCAAGATGATCAACAAATTGCCATCATGTTCGGCCTGCCAATCAGCCAAGACTTGATAAGGTGCATAGGCAAGCTCTGCATCATCTTTTGCCAGCGCTGAATAGACCATTGGTAATTCATGCGCATTGGTGCCGATGGCTTCAAGCTCTTGGCGTTTAGCAATCATGCAGTTTGATGTGCCAATAAATTTGCTTCCCAAACCTTCATTCATGGCCTGAACGCACCAATCTTGCCACATATGTGAGTGGCGACGACGGGTACCAAAATCTGCAACTTTAAGACCATCGACTTTACGCAAACGCTCGATCTTTTCCCATACACGCGCCATTGCACGCGCATAGAGCACTTGAAGCTCAAACTTGCCCATGCCTTTCAGCACAGCGCGAGACCGAAGCTCCATGATGATGGTCATGGCGTAAATTTCCCACAACATAACGGATGGCCAGTCACCTTCAAAGGTTAGTTCATATTGATCGCCACGGCGCTCTAAATTATATTCAGGCACTTTGAGTTGTTCAAACCATGCCATAAAATCAGGACGGAACATTGCGCGTTTGCCATAAAACATATTCCCGCGAAGCCATGTGCTTTCGCCTGGTGATAGGGACAGAGTTCGGATGTGGTCCAGCTGCTCGCGCAGCTCGCCCTCGTCAATCAAATCCGCAACAGGAATGTGTTTGGAACGGTTGATCAGGTTAAATGTCACCCGCGCTTTTGGTTTATACGTGAAAATGGATTGCGCCATCAGCAACTTATAAAAATCGGTATCAATCAGCGAGCGGACAATCGGATCGATCTTCCAATTATGATTATAAACGCGTGTTGCAATATCCATCGTGAAGTCTGATCCTTATTCTATAGCTCGGTTCAAACCGGTTCAATATTCGGTGAGAATCTATAACGACTGATGTATTAGCAAATTGCGACGTTAAAGGGAAATCATCTCAAATGGCTGTTAAATCCGTCGTTAAATCCCTTGTTAAATCCATCGTCTTGTGCGGCGTTTGAAATCAAGAAATTCTTGGCCAAATAGCTGTTCTAAGGCCTTTTCTTCCGGCTCGATTTGGAATTTATTGATAACAATGATGAAAATGCCCAAAGCTGGCAAAAATAACAGGCTTCCAATATAAAAACCTGAACTTGTGATCAGCAATGCCATGCCAAGATACATTGGATTGCGCGTGTAATTGTACAGCCCATCGGTGACAAGATGCGACATGGTATCAAGTTTGTGCGGATTAATGGTTGTATCGGCTTTGCGAAACCCCAGCACAGCTATAATTGAGACGGTAAGTCCTACAAGCGCAATGGCGACTGCGATGAGCTGTTGTTCTGCAAAGGAAAACGAGAATTGGGGCAAATATTGAGCGCCATAATGGATGGCTATCATGGATAGGATCATAATGACGGGCGGTGGGACAAACATGGCACAATTCCTGTAAGATCAAGGTTTACTGCTGTTTATCCCATCGAGGTTGGTTTTGCCAGACCTTATGAAGTGCTTATCAAGAGCATAAGGCTTGCTTTCTGACAACAAGGCCGCTACCTCGACACTCATGAAAAATTATGATGTTGTGATAATAGGTGCAGGTGCCGCAGGCATGATGTGCGCGATTGAAGCGGGCAAACGTGGCCGCAAAGTCTTGGTTATAGACCATGCCAAAAAACCGGGTGAGAAGATCCGTATTTCTGGTGGTGGCAGGTGTAATTTCACCAATATAGGGACCAAATTTGATAAGTTTTTATCGCTTAACCCAAGATTCTGCATTTCGGCATTAAAACGCTATAGCCAGCACGATTTTATCAAACTGGTTGAGCAATACGAGATTGCCTATCATGAAAAAGCTCTTGGACAGCTGTTTTGCGATGGTTCTGCCCAACAGATCGTCGATATGCTGTTGCGCGAAATGGAAGATGCTGGCGTTGAGCTTCGCTTGAACACATCCGTTGATCGCGTTGAACGTAATGAGAATGTTGGTGAAGATACCGAACAAGGCCAATATTGGATCGGGCTCGAACATCATGAAATTACGGCCCAGTCGTTGGTGATCGCATCGGGTGCAAAATCTATCCCAAAAATGGGCGCGACCGGTTTTGGCTACGATATTGCCAGACAATTTGATGTACCCGTGACCGATACACGCCCTGCCCTTGTGCCGCTTACATTTTCTGATGATACATTGGATTTGGTCAAACCCTTATCCGGCATTAGCGTCGAAAGCACGGTTAGACACCAGTCCAAAGAATTGGGCAAAGCCTCGTTCGATGAAGCCTTGTTGTTTACCCATCGCGGTCTATCTGGCCCTTCAATCTTGCAAATCTCATCTTATTGGCGCGAAGGCGATGAAATCACCGCTGATCTTGCCCGTGGCAAAAACATTTCAGACGAGCTCAAAACTATGCGCAGTGATGCGGGCAAACAATCAATCGCCAATGTGTTGGCACGTTTGATCCCAGCAAAACTTGCGCAAATGATTGTTGATAAAGCGGGAATTTCAGGCAATTTGGCAGACCAAAACAATGCCAAACTTGAGCAAATTGGCCAAATGGTCAATGCATGGCGTTTAAAACCAGCAGGCTCTGAAGGCTATCGCACCGCAGAAGTGACGCTAGGCGGCGTTGAAACATCAGCGCTGAACGCCAAAACAATGCAGGCCAAAAACACAGACGGGCTATATTTCATCGGCGAAGTCGTCGATATGACAGGCTGGCTTGGCGGCTATAACTTCCAATGGGCATGGAGTTCTGGCTGGGTATGTGGACAGGACTGCTAGGGTATAGTTGATCATAGAAAGCAAATCGAAATGATGATGCCGGGAGATATTTTCCTAAAGATATTCGGGTTTGTTTGCGCTATCGCGTTTGTGGTTGTTGTAAGTGCGTTGATTGGGTATGGGTTTTTGCAAAGTGTTGGCGAATGTGCTGGTTATTTGTTTTCATCCGGTAGCTGTAGCTCTGGATTATATCAGCTGATTGCGGACTATTCCTACACTGTGCTGATTGGCACGACTTTAACTGTGTTCCCTGCGATCCTAGCAATTATTGGCTTCTTTTGGCTTTTGCGCAATATCCATCATCGTCAAACCAATTGGCTTATTGCTCAAGACCGTGTTGATGAGACAATCCGTCTTCGTACGTTTTTTGTCAAATGGCTGGGCCTTGGATTGATCACGATCATTGCGGTCTTTGTCGTTTATGGGCTTTTGATATGATGCGTTTAATCTAAAACACACTTTATGCGACTATAGGTGGGTCCAACATAGATTGACGAGCGTATACAAATATGTGAACGCCGTTGGGAGATAAACTCCATCTCACCTCAATTTATATAACTTTATAGTTTGATTCAAAATAGAGAGTTAAGTCATTAAAATGAAACGTATTTTAATCATTGGTGGAACGGGTTATTTTGGCAAAAAACTATGCTTGAAGCTTGGCTTACTGGCAGATATCGAACTTATTATTACCTCGCGAAGCCAATCAAAAGCTGATGATCTTGCGCGTGAATTATCACAACAGTTTCCACAAGCCGTTGCAAAAGGCATAGCGCTTGATCACAAGATTGATCTGGCGGCTCAACTCAAAACCATTGCACCTGATATCACAGTTGACTGCTCGGGTCCGTTTCAAACGGCAAATTATGATGTTGCAACGGCTGTGATTGAATCTGGTTCCAACTTTGTCGATTTTGCAGATGCACCAGATTATCTTGATGGTTTTCAAAAACAGCTCAGCACCCTTGCCCATAAACATGGTGTCACGGCAATCACTGGCGCAAGCACATCACCCGCATTGAGCGGTGCAATTGTCAATGAAATTGTAGCTGACTGGCGACGCGTTGATGATATTGAAATTGCCATGGCGCCGGGCGGCAAAGGCGTTGTTGGTGCCTCGGCAATTGCTGCAACACTCACTTATGCAGGTCGGAAAGTTCCGACATGGAGCGAAGGGCAAACTAGTTCGACAATTGGTTGGGGTACCGCCAAAACCGTGGATATGCCAATTATTGGTCCCAGACAAGTGTCACCTGTTGAAACTTATGACAGTCAATATTTGAGCAAAAAATATCGTGTTACCTCAAGCGTCAGCTTTCATGCCGGTCTTGAATCATCGATTGAGCAATTTAGTATGCAGATGATGGGAATTTTTGTTCGTTTTAGTCTCCCATTGGGTGGATTAAAGATGGCAAACTTGATTGTCCGTTTAAGGAAATTAACGAATATTTTCACCTCAGATCGCGGCTGTATCAATGTCGTCATTACCGGTCTTGATGGCAATAATAAGCTAGTAAGTGTGACCCATACATTGATTGCAGAGAACAATGATGGCCCCAACATTCCGGCCCTGCCCGCATTGGCAGCGGTCAAGCACCTGCTTGCAGGTGATGTGATATCGGGTGCTTATTTAGCGCCAGATATATTGACTTTGGAAGATATAAAAGTTGGTTTTGAAGGTTTTGCGATCCGCAGTGTACGCAATACTCATTTTTATCTACAATCGATTTATCACCAAAAACTAGGTGCGCAAAAGTTTAATGCACTGCCGAGCGAGCTTCGAGATTTTCACGACACGCAGGCCTATCCTGTTTGGCATGGTGGCGCTGATATCGAAACAGGGTCTGGTATCTTGCCAACTCTCATCAGCAATCTTTTTGGGTTTCCAAAAGCTGGGAAAAACGTACCGCTGACTGTCAGCGTAGAGCGCGGTGTAAAATCGGATGGTGTGCCGTTTGAAACATGGACACGTAATTTTGATGGTCGCATATTTTCATCACAACTTAGTCTTTCTGATGATGGTTTTTTTCGCGAGCAATTTGGGCCACTTTCGTTTGTGATTGGGCTTGATGCGGATATTGTTAATCTGGTGATGCCTGTCCAAAGCTGGCGATTATTGACGCCATTTGGTGCCATCGCTTTACCACTTTGGCTGGCGCCAAAATCTGAAACACGCGAATATCAAGACGAGGAAGGTCGTTTCCGGTTTGATGTGAAACTATCTCTGCCGCTTATTGGGCTTTTGGCGCATTATAAAGGTTGGCTGAAATCTGGCGATATCTAACAACGATCGTCTGTTGCAAGCCAGTGATTGAGAAGCTAACACTGTTACCCTAACAAATATTATGGGGCAGAGGCATTGATCGAAGGATCGTTTATTAAAATTCTTCTGATCGTATTTACATCAGTGACAGCTGTTGTTATTGGCGATTCCTGCGCCAAGCTTTTGGCGCAAGCTGGTTTTAGCCCCTATTTCATCACATGGTCACGCTTCACATTGGCAGCTATTTTGCTTGCGCCGTTTTGTGGGTTTCAAAAATCTGAATTCAAACTTTTGATCAATACCAAGATCTTGTTTCGCGGTTTTCTGATTGTGGCGGCCAATGTGTGCAACATGATTGCGCTTCAAACTGAAACGATTGCCAATATGTTTGGTGCGTTTTTCATTGGGCCAATCGTTGCTTATTTCTTGTCCGCATTCATCTTAAAAGAGAGCATTTCACTGCCGCGAACATTGCTCTTACTATCAGGTTTTGTGGGTGTGCTCTTGGTGGTCAAACCTGGTTTTGGTGCCACAACTGGTATTTTTTTTGCCCTTGCTGCGGGCTTTTTCCATGGCACATTTATGGTTGTGACCCGCAAAGTTTCAGTTGATTTCAGGCCGTGATTTATGTTGTTCTCCCAACTTTTATGCGGCGCTGTGGTTTTATTGCCAGTTGCATTTAAAGTTGCATTGCCAGAGATGAACGCGACTTTCTTATGGCTCACGCTTTTAAGCGCGGTTGCTTCTAGCTTGGGGAATTATCTACTGGTGATCGCCAACAAAACCACCCCCACCAGCATTGTTGCGCCATTGATCTACTTGCAGCTTTTCTCGGCCACTTTTGTCGGTTATGTGGTGTTCTCTGATCTACCTGATGCCATCAGTTTTATCGGCCTTGCGCTCATCGCAACATCCGGCCTTGCATCACTTTATTTTGCAAAACGCAGTTAAGTAAAACGATGCTAACCGCATAGATCACGGGCAATGTTTTCAAACAATGTAACGCCAATTGGGATGAGCGCATCAGGGAAATCATAATCAGAATTATGCAATTGCGGCATGTCTTCACCTGCGCCCAACACACATAATGCAGCTTTTGAAACGGATCCAAACAAGCCAAAATCTTCTGACCATCGATAAGGCCTATCAAGCTCAATCAACGGGCAATTGCTTTTATTGGCAGCTTTTCTAATCATATCAGCAGCGTCATGATCATTATTGCAAGAGGCAAATTTTTCGCCGTGACTGAGCTTATATGCAAGGCCATGGCGCTCCGCTTCATTGATGGCGAGCTGTTCAGCATGGGCCATCAATTTGGCTTGCACATCATCGTCAATGGCACGCAATGTTGTCATCACGCACGCATTTGCAGGGGCAACACCAAAGGCCTGAACGCCCATCTTTGCATAAACGACCGTTGCCAAAGCCGATGTTTCATCTAGCCCCAGAGCCATGGGAATTTGCGGCATAGCTTCGACCAATTTTGCCATTGCCAATGCCGGACTTACCCCATCTTCGGGATGGGATGCATGGGATGTTTTACCTGTGAGATCAATACGTAATCCTTCTGATGCAAAGTTAAGTGGGCCAGATTTTATACCAACTGACCCGAGCGCTAGCCCTGGAAGGTTATGCAGTGCAAATGAATAATCTGGATTGATCGCTTTAAATTTCTCATCATTGATCACACTTCGCGCGCCTGCTCCATCTTCTTCTGCCGGTTGGAACATTAATATAATGCGGCCAAATTTTGGACCAGCAACATCCAGCTTTCGAGCAAGACCGGCAAGGATAGACATATGACCATCATGGCCACATAAATGGCCTTTGCCATCCACTTTTGATCGCCATTTGGGCGTTCCAACTTCAAATATGGGCAAAGCATCAAGCTCGCAACGAAACAGAACGGTGGGTCCATCTTTGCCACTGTCATAAACTGCTGCCAAACCATGGCCACCAATGTCGGTTATGATCTTAGTTGGTTGGCAGGTTTTTAGCCATTGTTGAATACGTTTGGCGGTTTGCTTTTCTTCTCCAGACACCTCTGGGTTTTGATGTAACTCATGACGCAAAGCGACCAATTCATTTTGCAAAACATCATTCATTAAACTTGCCCCTGAAATTGCACCCTAAGATTATGATTTAGATTGATCCAGCATCGATCATATAATTGCTGGCAGTGCACATAGCGGCATCGTCGGACCCCAAAAACAACACCATGCGCGCGACATAGATTGGATCAATCAAATCTGGCAAACATTGGTTTTGCTGGTGCGCGCCAATGGATTCAGGGGTTACCCAAAGCTCTTTTTGGCGATCGGTCATAATCCAACCGGGAACAACTGCATTGACGCGAATACGGTGTGGTCCTAGATCACGTGCCATGCCGCGGGTTAAGCCGTGCACGGCAGCTTTTGCCATTGTGTAAACTGGAAAACCACCACCTTTTTCCCACCATGAGTTTGACCCCATATTGATAATCGAACCACCACCTTGGTCAATCATATCTTGGGCGACGGCTTGGATGGAAAACAGCTGGTGCTTTACGTTGGTGGCCATGCGTTCATCAAAATATTCTGATGTCACTGTTTCATAGCCGTGACGATCATCACGAGCGGCATTGTTGACCAAAACCCACGCAGGTCCAAGATCAGCTTTGATCTTTGCAAAAGCACCTTTCAGCGCCTCAATATCGCGCAAATCACAATGAGCGACTGATATTTGAGCACCGGTGGATGCGGTCAACTCAGCTGCCAATGTTTCAGCGCCATCTACATCAATGTCGATAATGCCGACTTTCGAGCCTTGCGCTGCAAACGCTTTGACCATTTCCATGCCGATACCTTGGGAGCCACCTGTCACAATGACCGTTTTGCCTTTAAGGCTTGGGTAGATTGCAAAATTATCTGACATGATGGAATTCCTTATGCTGTATCGAGACTTGGTGATTTGACGTACCAAAGAGGTAGAGCGCTACATCCATAAAAACAAGAATGAAAATAACAAATTTTGACCTTGCTCGATATCATCGGTTATATCTGCGATCAAATTGACAGCACATTTGGGGGTGGCTTGATGAACAATAAACAAAACCATTTTGATAGTGGCGGTGCAAATTATGCAAAATATCGACCGACCTACCCTGAAAGCCTAGCCCAGCAATTGTCTAACCTTTGTCAAACCCATGACTGCGCCATTGATATTGGATGCGGCACAGGACAGCTAACGGATTTGCTTACCGATAAATTTCAGCATGTTATTGGATTGGATCCAAGCCAAACAGCCATTGATAACGCACCACCACACGATAAGATCACTTATCTAAAAGGCGCAGCAGAAGGGACCTTTCAGCCAGATCAAAGCGTTGATTTGATTGTTGCAGCACAAGCTGCCCATTGGTTTGATATGCCAAAATTTAATATGGAAGTCGCACGTATTGCCAAACCTCAAGCCATTATTGCGCTTGTGTCTTATGGCGTTTTATCAATGACGGGTGATATTTGCGCACGGTTTGAGCAATTTTATTGGCGTGACATATTCAAATACTGGCCCAAAGAGCGCCGCCATGTGGAAAATGGATATCGTGATATTGAACTGAGCTATCCCGATATTGATCAGGAGTGTCTTGGAAGCGGGCTTACAATTGAACGACAATGGTCACGGGATGCATTAATGGGCTATGTGGCAACATGGTCGGCCTATCGGCAAGCGTTAAAAGATAAGGATGATGAGGGACAAAAATTGATAGACAATTTTGCCCATGACATTAAAAACTTATGGCCTGATGGTGTGGAACACAAAATTACATGGCCAATCCACAGCCGCATCGCTAGAGTTAAATAAAGATAAAATTGTTTTTGGTGATAGGTGTATGACGAAAGAAAAATGGGTCACGATTTTTGAGATTTCAGGTTCTGGCTTGGCAATGGTCTATGCGTTGTTAATTGCCTCAAACACAGGTAACCAAATTTTAGGATTCTCGCTTTTATTAATTTCCGCAATCCTATTTGCCGCTTGGGGCTATATCGATAAACGCTGGGCGTTTTTCGCACTACAATTTTTCTATGCAGCGTCTGCTGTTATCGGCATTTTCCGCTGGTGGTCATAAATAAGGATTTGATATGAGTATCATTCGACATTGCGTTTTTGTTCACTTTAAAGAGGATATTACATCTGCGCAAAAACAAGCCATCTATGGTGAATTACAAGGTTTGAGCAGTATCTTATCTGGCATGATTGCATTTGATGCAAAGGCCAACTCCAGCCCAGAAACTGGCATGGATAAAGGCTATTCTGATGGTTTTATCATAGATTTTGATACCGAAGCATCTCGCGATGCGTATCTTGTTGCACCTGAACATAAAGCGATTGGCGCAAAACTTGTCACAGCATCGCAAGGCGGTGCAGATGGTATTTTGGTTTTTGATATGGTGATTGAAGCATAGTCTGCCTCAGTAACTGCATCTAGACCAATATCTCAGACAACATTTCATTGTCGGTTATATCTTGGAATGAAAAGCCATTCTCATTGAGCGTTGCAAACAATGCTGGATTGCCATCTGGGTTCCGTGTTTCCAAACCGATTAAAACCGCACCAAAGTTTCGTGCTGATTTTTTTAAGTATTCAAATCGTGCGATATCATCATCTGGCCCTAGTAGATTAAGAAAATCTTTGAGCGCACCTGGTCTTTGCGGAAGGCGCAAGATCAGGTATTTCTTTCGGCCATCATAGCGCATAGCGCGTTCTTTGACATCTGGCAGGCGTTCAAAATCAAAATTGCCACCTGATGACACGCAAATGATTGTTTTGCCTTTGATCTCATTGCGCAGATCTTTGAGCGCATCGATGGTCAGCGCGCCTGCCGGTTCAAGCACGATGCCTTCAATGTTCAGCATTTCAATAATGGTGGTGCACAATCTTGCTTCATCAATCCCCAAAACATGATCTGGTGAGATATGCTGTAGTGTTTCAAAATTCTTGTCGCCTATTCGCGCAACTGCGGCACCATCGACAAAATTATTAACATGGGGCAAGGTCACTAAATGCCCGGCACTGAGCGCTGAATACAAGCTGCGCCCGCCAGATGGTTCCGTAAACCGAATGGCTAAATCAGGCATTACATCGCTCACATAACGCACTAAACCTGAGGATAATCCACCGCCACCCACAGGCAGGATCATCATATCGGGTTTTACATCGCCCAATTGGGCCAAGACTTCTGCGCCAACTGTGGCTTGGCCTTCGATGACGTCATAATCATCATAAGGCGGCAGGAAACGTGCGCCTTCATTTGTGCAAAATTCTTGTGCAGCTTTTAGCGTATCATCAAAATAATCACCCACCAATCTGGTCTCAACCTGGCCGCCACCAAAGATCATTGTTTTGTTGATTTTCTGCTCTGGGGTTGTCACCGGCATAAAAATAACGCCGCGAACACCAAAGTGCTTTGCTGCAAATGCCAATCCTTGGGCGTGATTGCCCGCAGACGCGCAGACGAACGTTTCAATATCGGGGTTTTCTTTAAGTGCTTTGCGCATCGCGTTGAAAGCGCCGCGAATTTTGTAAGATCGTACCGGCGATAGGTCTTCACGTTTCAAATAAATGTCGGCTTGATATTTCTTTGACAAATATTCGTTGCGCTGAAGCGGTGTTGGTGCGAACAATTGGCGTAATTCGTTTTCTGCTGCGGCGACATTTTGGGTAAAGTCTGACATTGTTTTTCTCTTTAAATTGGATATCCCAACTCATATGCCTGCAATTGGTACTTGGCAATGGATAGGCGTCAAGGATTTGGAAAAGTTATTGTCTGCGGTTAAGTTTGTTGCAGGTGACGTTGACATGAATAAGTCTGAGCACCTAAAGTCGGCGAAAATAGGGTCCAAATATGTTTTATAAAAATCACGTCTTTCTCGCATTTTTAATCGTAACGTTTGTATCATTATCGCCGCCGATATTTTCAACATCTGCGCAGGCTAAACTGAAGGTTTGCAATGAAACTGGAGAACTTCGTGATGTCGCTATTGGTTATAAAGCAGATGGGGAATGGACATCGGAAGGCTGGTGGAAAATTGAAGATGGCGAATGCAAGGTCGTCATCAACGAAGACCTGAAACGTACATTTTACTATTATCGCACAGTGCATAAACGCGGTGATTTTGACGGACAAGCGTTTAACTTTTGCACCCAAGCTAAACCCTTCACTATCGAGGGCGACAAAGACTGCGGATCGCGTGGCTTTAATACATCTAAATTTCGTGAGTTAAAACTCCTCAAAGGCACCACTGGATTTACCCTCACGCTGAATGATACATCGATTTATGAAGCAGATAAACGCGTTGCAAAAGTTGAACCAAAGCCTGAACCTAAAACCGAATCTCAGCCACAAGCGACACCTGAGACAAAACAAGACCCAAGGCCCGTATCTGATCCAGTGGCTAGGCCCGGAACCTATGGTGAGCCCTATGATGTGATCAGTATTTTCCGCGGCTGCAATGCTGACCCTGATGAAAATTATTGTGAATTTACCGCAGATGGCTGGCGCTATATCGTCAGTGATAACGGCAAGACGAGCAGCAAAATGCTAGATCAGATTGCTAATTTTATTCCCGATCAACGTTATCAAATTCGAGGTGATGTGATGGATTATGGCGACATTTCAGCGTCCGTTACCATACGCGGGTTCGATATTATAAACGATAACCAAGAACAGCAATTGCTCAATAAGATGGTTGGTCTATGGCGCTCGCTAGATGATTCTAATTCTACGATTAGATTTACACCTGAAGGCCAACAAATTACTTATTATGAGGACGAGTTTGGGTCAGAATTTAATGTGAGCGTCACACGAACGTGCGCGGACCCGTCTGTATATCAATCCGGTGAAATTATATTGCAAACGACATCCATATCCTCAGCAGATGACATTTATTGCTATGGAATTGATCTTATTACCAAAGATCGCCTGACATTGATCTATTTACCGCGCGGTAATTTTCTTAAATATGAGAAAGACCTTGGTTTGGTTGGGTAATATATAATTCGATACAGAAAAAGCTGCAATCAACCCCTGACGCAACCTTGACATGAATATGATTGCCTTTAAATTGTTTGGAGTTTGAGTTGAACTCCAACAATCTATGACGTGAGGCAAAATGTTGTTTTTAAAAACGGTCCTTCTGGCTCTAGTGATCTTCGTGTCCTGCGCTGGTGGCGCTTATCTTTATCTATCGAAAAACAGCGCCCCAACACATGCAAGCCTTATCGAGGCAGAGCTGTCACCTCTGATCCCTGTTTCCGCTTTTTATGCTGATACCAATGCGCAATGGCGCTATCGGCCGTCATTTGATGGTCAATATATCGCCAATTTTGCATCCAGCTTTGGCAAACAGTTAGTTGAAATAACTGATCGGGTAACTGGGACACTTGTGACCAAAATTAAAGCCGACAGTCTCGATGGCTTTTATTGGAACTCGCATGATAATGCGATCATGATCTACGCAGATGATCGACTTTGGAAAGTTCAGATTGATCAACCAAAACGCAAAAACTGGATTGACGTTACACCGCGCGGCTTTGATAATTGGAGAACCCAAACCAAACCAGACAATGGTGATGAATTGCTTGTCGTCAGCTCGCGCAATCGTGATCCAAAACTGATGGACCTATACACTGTTCGACAAGATGGGGGAGGCAAAAAACTACTGATCGAAAATGAAGGCCGAACGCTTTATTGGATATTAGATAAGCAGAATATTCCGATGATGCGGGTTGATCGTGCTGACAATGATAGCTCAAAACTGCTTATCAGGTTATCGCCAGAAAGTTCAAATTGGCAAACACTTCTTGATATTGATGCGCGGGATACGTTTTATATCATTGATGAATTTGAATTTGGAAAACCACTTTTAGCGATTTCAAACATCAATCGGGATAAGATTGCTTTGGTTGAGTTTAATCCTCAAACCGCCACTGAGACTGTTTTATTAGAACACGACAATGTTGATCTTGGAGCATTCCACGTTTTGAACGCAGCTTGGGTCGCAAGGATGGAACTGTCGATCTGGTGATCAGATATGACGGATATCAGGACATGATGCCACTTACAGAACGTGGTGAGACATTTAAAAAGCTTGCTTTGGCACTTGGTACGCATCTAGATATTGAAGGCGTCAGCACATCTCGTGATGGCCGGTTTGCAACAGTCACACTCTCATCCGATGAACAATCATATCAAAATTTTGTCTTTGATTTAGATAATGGTACAAGCAAACTCATCTCAGATTTCAGCTTTCGCAAAAAGCATGGTCACAACCTGGCAACAACTAAACCTGTGAGCTTTAAAGCGCAAGATGGATTGGATATACCCGCTCTGCTGACATTGCCCAACGGTACCTCGGGCAAAAACCTGCCGACACTCGTCCATATTCATGGTGGTCCTTCACTTCATAAGGTTTGGCAATATGATCATTTCAAGTAATTCTTGGCCAATCGAGGGTATGCTGTTTTGGATGTCAATTTTCGAGGTTCAACGGGTTATGGCAAAGCCTATGCTGCCGCTGGCCATGGCCAAGTTGGACGATCAATGCAAACAGACATCACTGACGCTGCCAATTGGCTAATTAGCGAAGGTATTGCTGATAAAAATTCAATGGCAGTCATCGGCGCCAGCTATGGCGGTTATTCATCAGCGCTTGCTATGACGCGCGATGCTGGCATCTTTAAAGCTGGCATTGTGGAAGTTGCCGTCACGGATGTGGTCTATCAAATGGACAACAACCCCTTTTCATGGGGGTTAAGCTTGGAAGCAATGCGGCGCTATTTTGGTGACCCCAAACTAGAATCTGACCGCGAAATTATGCGGCAAAACTCTCCCATCAACCATGTTCAAACAACTCAAGGACCGATCTTGTTGCTGCATGGAAAACTGGATCAAGTTGTTGGATTTGAACAATCGGAAGAATTTGAACGAGCACTCAATGATGCTGGAAAAGATGTAAAGGCGTTTTATTTTGAAAAAGAAGGCCATGGCTATGGGCGTTGGCAGTCACGAGTTGAACGTGCGCGGATGATCGAGAACTTTCTTGCAGAACATTTGGGTGGGCGAAATGGAAATTATGATTGGGCTGAAACTGCCGCTGAGTATTTCTAACCTCACTTAGATCTCATCTTTCTATGCGCGTAAATGCGCATTTACTGCGCATTCAATGAGCTAAATGATAACTACTCATCAAAAATACAACATGTTATTTCCATCTCAACACATGGAAAAAATCATTAATAGTAGTGTTAAAAATACGACCTTTTGACTGTTAAAATTGTTATTGCACTAGCCTTTTTGGCGGCAGCTTTGGGTGATCACCATCAGGATAAAATCTTCAGTTGAACTAGCATCTTGATTTCTTGAGGAACTTGCACACCTGATGTGAGAGGTCGAATAGCGCCTCAAAAAGTAGGAACGTCCATTCTGCAGAGCAACCAGCGTGCCGCTGCATGAATTCATCCTCTCTTTTCAAATCCCTTGTCGTCTTAGCTTTTGGAATTCTTCTTTCAAAATGCACCCAGAACAGCATCAAAGCCTCCATGTTTTGTCTGTTCAAGTTAGCTCTGATCAATTCGAATTTTTGGTCTAAAATTGCAAAAATGTGCAATTTTATTGCAATAAACTGTGTTTTGGGTATGTTACGGAAATGGATCGAATAGACCGAAAACTATTAAACATGATGCATCACGCACCAATATTGATATGGCCGACGAGGTGGGATTATCTCCGTCAAGTTGTCTAAGGCGCACACAACGGCTCCATAAATCAGGCATAATTGACCGGATTGTTGCAGTCCTGAACCCTGCTAAAGCGAGGCGTGTAGTAAAGGCCCTGGTTACCGTAGAGTTAAAATTACACGGCGAACAACACATGAGACGCTTTTTAGATATTGCTTGCGCAGAAGAGGCTGTCTCACAAGCTTATGCCGTGACCGGTGAAACCGATGTAGTCTTGATGTTTAGGCTGCGCGACATGGAGGAGTTTGATGATCTATGCGATAGGATATTCATAGACGAAAACAATGTTGCCCGTTTTGTCACGATGATCATAATTAGGACCGCGAAAGAGGAAACGGCAATTCAGCTTTAAGGTAATTTGGAACCTTTAGATCAAAATTGAATTTGGGAACTCTGTCCGCACAGCTACCCTTAGGGCCTCTACGATTTAATGGGTCCTGACCCTAAGACAATAAAGCCATTCTATTTTTCATGACGTATAAAGGCAGAATGGCTTTTTGCGTTTTTCAATAATGTTCCGTTCTCGTCGAAGTCATTATCTGAATTAAACTGAATGATATCGCGCGTATTAAGATTTTTTATGACATCTGATTGCGCGGCAAGTGCTTGGGTCAAAGTGTCTTCCAAATCCAACTTCTGTTTACCTGTGTGATAGCTGTGAACGCCATTGATTACGACTGATTTATAGGTCTTAAACCCCAGATATCGCATTGTATGTGCCATCGGCCACAGCAACATTTCGATATCGCCTTCCTTGCCATTAAATGCACATTCGTGCGCGTTTGCGCCCGTGCTAACGCAAAACAAAACATGTTTACCGCGAAATTTGCCATTGTCATACCGTTCATCAACACTATGCATTGCGCCATTTGCTAATACGCGATCACACCATCCTTTAAGGATTGCAGGCTCTTTAAACCACCAGATTGGAAAATGATATATGATTTGATCTGCAGTTTTGACCTTGTCCATTTCTATTATAACATCATCGGCAATAGTCCCATTTTCTGCCGCCGCTTCCTGAGCTTTCAACATGTCAAAATGGGACCCTGCGGAATGGTCTTTGAAATGCGATGCTTTTTCAACAGGGTCAAACTTCATTGCGTATAGGTCTGACCACACGATCTTGTGCCCCAAATCAGCACATGCTTTTGCGCTTGCATCAGCCCAAGCACCGGTAAATGAATTGCGTTCAGGATGGGCAAGAACAATAAGCGTCGTTGTCATTTTGTGTTGTTCCTTAGAGTATGGCGCATTGGTGGCTAAAGCTGCATATCATCGTTGTTAGAGTTATTGTCAAATCTGGTGTTTGAGATTTCAGGGTCATGCAGCAATCTGGC
>CAXBCW010000025.1:0-39654 GCA_963974325.1 uncultured Rhizobiaceae bacterium | reverse complement strand
TTGTGGCTTGTCTATCGTGATTGATGCACTCATAGCCTAACCTCCATGCCGAATACGTGGATTGATCCAGCCGTAAAGTAGATCAACAACGAGATTAACAACCATAATGATCACGGCGATTAACAATAGGCCACCTTGTACCGATGGATAATCACGTCTTGAAATAGAATCGATCAGCCATTTGCCGATACCAGGCCATGAGAAAATTGTTTCCGTCAAAATAGCGCCCGCCATCAACACACCAATTTGCAGACCAATCGTTGTAATTACTGGGATCATAGCGTTGCGTAAAGCATGCACGCCAACTATTCGCATTTGCGATAGGCCTTTGGCTTTTGCAGTTCGGATATAATCCTCGTTTAATACTTCAAGCATGGCCGATCTTGTTTGGCGCGCAATAACCGCCAAAGGAATGGTGCCAAGAACAATGGTGGGTAATATCAGATGCGATAGCGCCGACGAGAAGGCGCCTTTTTGACCAGACAGCAAAGAATCGACCAACATCAAGCCTGTTTCTGTGGGGAAATAATACAGCAAGGATATGCGTCCAGAAACTGGCGTCCAACCCAAAGTGCCGGAGAAGAAGATGATGAGGAGCAAACCCCACCAGAAAATTGGCATTGAATAGCCAACAAGTGCAACACCCATCAGGGATTGATCAAACCATGTGCCGCGTTTGATGGCAGCGATCATGCCGATCGGCAGGCCAATAACCAAGGCGAAAATGATTGCAGCAATCGACAATTCAAACGTTGCTGGAAATAATGTGAAAAATTCGTCCCATACCGGATTTTTGGTAACAAGAGAATTTCCCAAATCGCCTTGAAGGGCGGAAAATAAATAATCAAAATATTGTTCATATAAGGGGCGATCAAAACCAAACTGTTTGAGCAAAGCTGCATGACGTTCGGGCGTAATGCCGCGCTCGCCAGCCATCAGCAAAACAGGATCGCCAGGCAGGATACGAACAAAAGAAAAAGCAGCCAGCGTCACACCGAGAAATGTCGGGATCAAAAGACCGATACGTTTGAGAAGAAAGCTGAGCATAATGGATAAAATAATCGCCGCGTCAAAAAAATGTAAGTTGACGCGGCGATCCTCATTTCATTGAAAGGAATGACTATTCAGCGATATCAACGCCATCAAACCAGTGACCACCTAGTGGATCCATAACATAACCTGTCACTTTATTTGACATTGGCATGAACACAACAGAGTGCGCAATCGTTGCCCATGGGGCTTCGCGTTTGAACACAACTTGAGCTTCTTCATAAAGCTTTGTGCGCTCGGCTTTATCAGAAACAATTTTTGCTTTCTGAATAAGGCCTTCAAACTCGTCGTTACACCATTGTGCGCGGTTTGAACCACCAACACCATCACAGCCAAGAAGAACGGCTAGGAAGTTGTCTGGATCGCCATTATCACCTGTCCAACCAAGTAGAACCGCTCCATCGCGATCTTCTTCTTTGGAAAGTTTAAGATACTCACCCCACTCATAGGACACGATTTCAACTTCAACACCAATTTTACCAAAATCAGCTTGCATGACTTCAGCCATACGTCGTGCATTTGGATTGTAAGGACGTTGAACCGGCATTGCCCAAATCTTCATCTTAAGATCGGTTACACCTTCAGCAGCAAGAATTGCTTTTGCAGCTTCTGGATCAAACGCATCATCTTCAATGGCTTGGTTGTAAGACCACATTGTTGGTGGGATTGGGTTTTTAGCAGCTTTACCAGCACCTTGGAAAACAGCATCCAAAATAGCATCTTTGTTGATAACCATGTTCAACGCTTTGCGAACTTTTGGATTATCGTAAGGCGCTACTTTTGTATTGTAAGCCAGATAACCAACGTTCAAGCCTTCTTGCTCGATCACTGTTAGGTCTGAATTTGCTTTTAGACCTTCAAGATCTGCAGGATTTGGATAGGCAGCAACATGACACTCACCAGCAATCAATTTTTGCTGACGAACAGAGGCATCAGTTGTGATGGCAAACACAAGATCATCGATAGGCTGTTTGCCAGCCCAATAGGTGTCATGTGAACCATAACGGATCACAGCATCTTTTTGGTAAGCAACAAAATGGAATGGACCTGTGCCAATTGGCTGTTGGTTCAACATTTCTTTTGTGTCATTTGATTCCAGCTGAGCTGCATATTCCGCTGACATGATGGACGCAAAATCCATTGCCAAGTTTGCAATCATCGGAGCTTCTGGACGGTTTAGGTTGAAGCGGATTGTGTAATCATCAACTTTTTCCACGGACTTAAGAAGATCAGGCATGGACATGCCATCAAAATATTCCCAAGCAATACCGGCTGTGTATTCGTTAAATGAATTGTCTTTTTTAAGCTGACGCTCAAAAGAGAAGACCACATCATCGGCATTGAATTCGCGTGTTGGAGTAAAGAAATCTGTTGAGTGGAATGTCACACCTTGACGTAGGTTAAACGTGTACGTCAGACCATCGTCAGACACTTCCCAGCTTTCAGCAAGACCAGGCTGAACTTCAGATGTTCCGCGTTTAAATTCGACCAAACGATTGTATAGGGGCTTGGATGATGCATCAAATGTTGTGCCTGATGTGTATGGCGCTGGATCAAATCCTTCTGGCGAGCCTTCAGAGCAATAAACAAGTGTTTTAGCTTGGGCTGCACCCACAAACATTGTGGCTCCCAGCAGCACGGAAGCGAGTAGTGTTGTACGTTTCATATGTGTCACCTCAAATTATAATTATTGGTTCATCAAATAGGATGAAACATCAACGCTAACACCAAAGTTTTGAATTGCCCATAGCTATATTTAGTGAGGTTGTGAAAAAAAATGAACAGGAGTTGTTGCGCTGGGTTGTTTTGTTCAAAAACACTATGAGAGCCATAATTGGTTCATTCAGCTTATACTTTTTTGTAATTTATATGATATGTTTTTCATATTTATTGAATGAAATCAATGATATTTGCGTCCAGCAAACTATGCAAAATTCATCTGCGATCAGACAAGAATTTATGGAATTAACGGCTTAATTTATAGGCAATTTTCCGATTTGAATTGAATGTGCGTTTCGTGAAAAAAATAACATTAATGTTTCTTTTTTGGTGGGATTGCTTATTGAAGGCAATTCATTGAACTGCTAAATGCAGGGCAGTGTTCGATAACCTTTGCATTGAGTGGGAAACATCTATGTTGAAAAAACCTTACAAAATTGCTGTTATTGGTGTTGGCGAAATAGCTAAAACGCAACATATTCCCTCGATTGCACGCCATCCAGATTTCCAATTTTGTGCAGCAGTAAGCCGCCATCGAAAAACTGATGGTGTTGATAATTTTACCTCGATTGAGGATATGTTGAAAGCGCGGCCTGACATCGATCTTGTTTCGCTGTGTGTGCCACCGCAAGTTCGCTTTCAAATCGCATGGGCAGCGCTTGAAGCAAAAAAACATGTTTTGCTAGAAAAGCCACCGGGTATCTCGATGGTTGAGGTTGAAAACCTCGTCAATTTTGCCAATGCACAAGGTGTAACGCTGTTTGCCACATGGCATTCTCGTTATGCGGCAGCTGTTGAAACCGCACGCCAATGGCTGAGTGATAAACATATCAAAAGTGTACGCATTAATTGGAAAGAAAATGTCAAACACTGGCATCTAGGTCAAAAATGGATATGGGAAGCGGGCGGCATGGGTGTCTTTGATCCTGGCATCAATGCTTTGTCTATTTTGACCCACATTATGAATGCACCATTTCATTTGCAAAATGCGTCGCTTGAGTTTCCAAGCAATTGCGAAACACCGATTGCTGCCAAGCTTAACTTTGGTGGCATTGACGATCTAAAGATCGAAGCAGATTTTGATTGGCGCCAAACGGGCCCACAACAATGGGATATATTTGTCCAAACAGACCAAGGCGAAGTTCACTTATCCGAAGGCGGCAGCGAAATGTTGATCAATGGAATATCACATTTCAAAGTGCCAGAGGCTGAGTATGATGGAATTTATGAACGTTTTGCCGATCTGCTTAAAAATCAACAGTCAGATGTTGATTTAATGCCTTTAAAACATGTTGCCGATGCATTTATGCTGGGCAAACGCACCGAAGTTGATGCGTTTGAGGAATAGGTTTGCAATTTATGTAAGTTATGACTTACTAAATGTGTCTTTTAGGTAAAAAGTGTAAGTGTAATCCACATCAGAACAATTCCCCCATAAAACACATATTGATAAATGAGCGCATAACACCGCGATCTTCTTCAATGCTGACGCCGATACGATCTAAAAACATCGTTCCCGGCAATAAAAACCCTTTAAGGATCATTTGGAAAATGGTTTTGACAATGGACATGTTATCTCGCTTTTTTCGGTTTAAGTGGTTCATTTGCAACGAAGTTGAGCTGCCAATCAGGCGGCGAGACAAAAGGATCGGTGTTGCGAGCAAGCCAAAGGCTTGATGCTATTCTTTTGGCAGCATTGATGACCAATAGAGCGGCCTCACTGTCGAAAATTTTCAATGTTGTTTGGGCAAATAGCTCCAGCCATTTTTGAAAATCATCGACTTCTAAACCATCGATTTTATTATGAACTGGTACAGGTTGGCCTTTATACTCACCAGTTTTTAACAAAACAGAACGCCAAAACGTCTTCATTTTGTTCAAATGCGCGCCGAGATTACCTTGAATTCGCAGCATAAAAATAGGCCCCAAACGTTCATCATTCAAAACATTTATATAAAATTCATCAACAAGATCAGATATTTGATCTGCTGTTATTGATGCGTGGAGAACCTTTCGGTTAATGGGAGGTCTCACATCTAATGGGGTGTTCATGATAATGCTCAATACATTCATTTAATTTGCATCTATTAAATAGTGCATTCTTATGCTAAATGCAACATGTAAAATGAATGTATTAGGATGTAACCATGCGATTAAACCAAGCCAGTGATTTTGCGCTTCGAATTTTAATGTTATTGGCTGAGCAAAAAGAAGCGATCACAGTCGATGATATTGCTCTTCGTTTATTACTGGTAAAATCCCATACGATGAAGATTGTCGCAAAATTGGTCAAATCAGAATTGCTGATATCCCATCGTGGGCGCAATGGCGGTATCAGCCTTGCACGTGCGTCTGACCAGATTTTCGTGGGGGAGGTCGTCAGAGCTATTGAGGCTGATTTTGCGATTGTCGAATGTATGCAAGCGTCAGATAAAGCGCAAAATTGCACGTTCTTACCAGGGTGCAAGTTGCGCGGCTTAATGTTTGAGGCGCGCGCAGCATTCTTAGCCGTTTTGGATACCCAAAGCTTAGCCACAATCACATCAAAACCAAGTTTTGCGGCTAAACAGTAAGTTCCTACTTACTTATATGTATGACTACTCACCATAAGGAATCCAGATGTTTTTAATTTGGGTTGATTGGCGCAAGAATTCATCAGATGCGCCTTGTGTTTCATCCATCCAGTCAATCGCAAATCCACTCTTCGCACCATTATTGGCCCAAATGCGCTTCATATTGTGCGATGCAGCATTCTCAACCATTTTCACACCCTCAGAACCACCATGATACCAAAGCGCATCAACACCTGCATGATCTGCCAATGTCTTGGCCAACTCATCACGAGATCCGGTAACGATGTTCACAACACCATTTGGTAAATCAGATGTTTCAAAGATCTGATAAAGGTCTGTTGCAATCAATGGATATATCGGCGAAGGCACGGCGATAACGGTATTGCCCATGGCGATGGCAGGCGCGATCATCGACACAAATGCCAGCAAAGGCGCTTCATCAGGACAAACAAGCCCCATGACGCCATTTGCTTCTTTCATCGCAAGCGCAACGCCGCGAATTGGCACAGAATGCACATCACCATCATATTTATCGGCCCATGCGGCATAGGTAAACAATCGAGATATTGCAGTTGATACTTCCAATGATGCTGATTTAGAATTCGCCCCAGTCAGAGACATTAAACGCTGACCAAATTCATCGGAACGTGCCGATAGATTTTCCGCAATATAGTAGAGAATTTGCGCGCGTAAATGGCCCGTTGTTTTGCTCCAGCTGGCAGCTGCTGTGGCAGCTTCAACAGCATTGCGAATGTCTTTGCGGTTACCCTCGCCCACATGGCCGATGAGATTGCCTTTTGCATCCAAAACGTGTCGCGCATAGCCCCTATCAGGGCGGGTTTGTTTGCCGCCAATATAAAGCTTGGCTGTCCGGTCAATCGGCTCCAATTTGATGTCACCAGTTGAGGTGGGTGCAACCAGTTCTTGCTTTGGTTTCAGATCTTTCAAATATTTAGGTTTAACGTATTCAAACAAACCTTCGCGGCCACCTTCACGCCCAAATCCACTCTCGCGCATCCCGCCAAAACCGGCTGCGGCATCAAGTTGGTTTGTGCAATTAATCCAGACAACACCAGCCTTCACTTTAGGCGCAATGTCCAATGCAAGATTGATATTTTCCGTCCAAACACTGGCTGCCAATCCGTAACGGGTATTATTGGCCAATTGAACAGCTTCTGCTGGCGTTCTAAAGGTCATTGAAACCAGAACAGGGCCAAAGATCTCTTCTTGCGCCACATGCGCTGCCGTATCCACATTGGCCAAAAGCGTTGGCGGAAAGAAGAAGCCTTCTGTTGGAACTTTGGCCTTTGGTTGGATAAGCTCTGCGCCTTCATCAACGCCGCGCTGAACCAGTGATTTGATAGTTTCAAGTTGGTTTTGATCGATAATTGCACCAATATCATTCGACTTATCAAGAGGATCACCAACCCGCAAATTCTCAATGCGTAGTCTCAACTTATCAATTAGTTTTTGTGCAATAGGTTCCTGAACCAAAAGGCGCGAACCTGCGCAGCAGACTTGACCTTGGTTAAACCAAATTGCATCAACAATACCTTCAACAGCACTATCTAGATCGGCATCATCAAAGACAATAAACGGAGATTTTCCACCGAGCTCCAATGTAAGCTTTTTGCCTGATCCGGCAGTCCGTTGGCGGATCATGCGACCAACTTCGGTAGAGCCTGTGAACGCAACTTTGTCGATGTCTTTATGCTCAGTCAGGCCCGCGCCAATAGCCCCATTACCTGGGATAATATTGACCACACCCTTTGGCAGTCCAGCTTCTATGCAAATTTCAGCAAATAGCATGGCTGCGATGGATGTGAGTTCCGCAGGTTTGAGAACAATCGTGTTACCCATCGCAAGCGCAGGCGCAATTTTCCAAGCCAGCATTAAAAGCGGGAAATTCCACGGGATCACTTGCCCCACAACGCCGATAGGCTCCATGTCGGGCAGCTCGCGCTCCATAAGCTGCGCCCATCCAGCATGGTGATAAAAATGACGCGCAACAAGCGGGATATCAATATCGCGGCTTTCGCGGATTGGCTTACCATTGTCCATACTTTCAAGGACGGCAAATAGGCGTGAATGCTTTTGAACAAGACGCGCAATGGCATATAAAAACTTAGCCCGCTCGTGACCAGAAAGTTTAGCCCAAGGCCCTTGGGCTTTCTTTGCAGCTTTCACTGCATCATCAATATCGCCTTGGGTTGATGCTTGGATTTGTGCCAAACGTTCGCCTGTGGCCGGATTAATACTATCAAAATATTCAGGTTTATAATGGGTGACAAAATCGCCATTGATAAAGGCACGGATTGTCCAATCATGGGCATTTAACCACTTGAGCGCGGGCGACGTATCTTCCGGTGCTTTTCCATAATCCATGCTGTCTAATATCTCTTCAATCTTCATGATATAACTTCAATTCTTCTTATGATCGCGCACAAAACGCGTTAAAAACACTAACCAATTGGGTGTCGGTTGGCAGCAGAATAGCGCCCAGTAATATGGTGTTCGAGCTGTCGCTCAATATCGCCAAGTAGCGATGATGCGCCAAAACGGAACAATTCAGGCTCAAGCCAATTACGGCCCAATTCTTCTTTCATCAAGGATAGATAGGTGATGGAATCTTTGGCCTTGGATATACCGCCGGCAGGTTTATAGCCCACCGCAAATCCAGTGTGTGCGCCATATTCGCGGATCGCACGTACCATGACCAAGCTTATAGGCAAGGTCGCATTGACGCTTTCTTTGCCCGTTGATGTCTTGATAAAATCAGCGCCAGCCATCATGCAAACGTAAGACGCTCGCGCAACATTGCGCAAAGTCCCCAGCTCTCCCGTGGCCAAAATCGCTTTAACATGGGCATCGCCACAGGCTTGGCGAAATTCACGCATTTCATCATAGAGCGCTTTCCAGTTTCCCTGCAAAACGTTACGGCGGGAAATCACGATATCAATTTCTTTGGCGCCTGCCGCAACAGACATCTCAATCTCTTTAAGCTTCAACGCATGGGGGATTAAGCCAGCAGGAAAACCAGTGGACACGGCAGCAACAGGAATGTTGGTGCCTTCAAGCGCGCGCACAGCCGTTTCAACCATTTCATGATACACGCAAATCGCACCTGTTGTGATGCTGCGGTCCGTCAATCCAAGCGCGTCAATAATGTCAGCGCGAATGGGCTGTTTGGCTTTGGCGCACAGGCGGCGCACGCGATTTTCCGTATCATCACCAGATAGGGTGGTTAAATCCATGCACTCGACAGCTTTGATCAGCCATGCCGCTTGCCATTGTTTTTTCACGCTGCGGCGAGCTGGAATGCTGGCGGCACGGCGTTCAATTGCTGATCTATTGGCTTGGACGCTTTCCACCCAATCCAAATCAAGATCCATGCCTTCATTCCGTTTTAATTGAGCAGAGGCTTCTGTCAGCAAAGCTTGTGTGCTTTGATAGGTCATATGTATACTTTCAATTCGAAATATTATGCGATCTTGCTATCAGAGGAACGCTAATGTGACGATCATAGTTTCGAAGGTCATGTTTTCCAAGTTATATGTTTTCTGCGACAATAATTTTATTCTATGAAATAATGTCACAAATGATGATTGAAAGTGAATTTAGATCAAATGGTCAAAAATGTCGATGATCTTTTAAGCGATGTTCGCAATTGTAAAATCTGTGCAGATTTACCTCTGGGGCCACGGCCTATTTTGCAAGTCAGTCGCACAGCAAAAATCTTGATTGCAGGCCAAGCACCGGGGCGCATTACCCATCATAAAGGCATTCCATTTGACGATCCATCAGGCAATCGTTTGCGCGATTGGTTGGGGATTACCCGTGATGAGTTTTATGATGCATCGAAACTTGCCATCGTGCCTATGGGGTTTTGTTTTCCCGGAACCAAAATTGGAACCGGCAAAGGTGGAGATATTCCGCCGAGGGTGGAATGTGCAGACAAATGGCGCAAACCTTTGCTGGAGCAACTCCCAGATATAAAACTCACATTGATTATCGGTCAATATGCGCAAAATTGGCATATTGATGATGGGAAAAAGATCAAATTGACAAATCGTGTCGCCATGTGGCGCGATTATATGCCCGAGCAATTGCCATTGCCGCATCCAAGCCCGCGCAATAATCTTTGGCTCAAGCGAAACCCTTGGTTTGAAAAAGATGTATTGCCAAGGCTCAAAGAGCGTGTTGCCGATCTGATTAAGTAAACCAGATTGTCCCTGCTGCTGGAATGGTCTGTCCTTGGTAATCAACGTCTTTGTTGGAATAATTAAAGACAAAAACCTGATCTTTTGTTGTCCGAATGCGAATGCCTTCGGGCAGAACCTCATGATCAATTTTAACTTCATCCAGAACGGTTTTAAATATCCGCTCGCGCGCTACTTGATCTAGCCATGCACCGCAATAAAACCAATTATCCTTGCGGACTAAAACAGGTTGCTGATCGGTGGTTTTCTCAAGGCAAATCTCGCTTGTTTCCAGCTTTTCAATCCAATTGATAACCGTGCCACCATCTGTCAAATCGCGGGCTATATAAGGCCCAACAGTTTCGATGCGCGACACCTTGATATCCATATGCGCAATGTTGGGTGCAAGCTCATTGGGAATATGAAAATCTTCGGTTTTGGAATTAAAACGCGGACCTGCAAAAACAACACCACCGAATGCATTTAATGAAGCTTTAAATCCATCATCAAGCGTAAACAATGCGGGCGCAAAGACGACTTTATAATTTGAAAGATCAGCTGCATGTGGCGGAATAATATCCACATCGACACCGAGCGCTCGCAAGGATTTGTAGGTTTGAAACACAATCTCAAAATAATCAAAACTCTTGCCCTGTGGCTGGATTTCCCATGCCCATTGCGAGGCATAATCAAATACAAGTGCGACGGGCGCTTTGATCTGTTCAATGTCGCCAAGGGCATTCAGATCATCTTTAAATTGCCGAGCTTCAATCATGCCTTGATCATCTTGATTATCAGGTCGCAAAAGTCCTGCATGCATTTGTTCTTGAGCAAAAGGTGCTTGGCGCCAGCGGAAGTAATTCACGCTTTCTGCGCCATGGGCAACAGCTTCCAAACTCCACAAACGCACCATGCCGTCAAGCGGTGCAGGATTGTAATAGGCCCAGTTCACGGGGCCGGGCTGTTGTTCCATAATCCATAAGCGACCATTGCCAACAGCGCGGTATAAGTCATGGTGAAAGGCCTGAAAGTCCGGTTCGCCCTGCTGATAATATTTTGCTTTAAAAGCATCATCTACAGTGGTTTTCATTTCCAGATGACCCAAAGGATAACTATCCCAGCTTGCGATCTCAAGATCGTTACCTACATCATAATGATCAAAATCGGTAATTCGGCCCATGTAATTGTGAACAAGGGGCGCGCTCGAATATTTACGGATAATATCAACTTGCAGCTTATTAAAGCTCACCACTTGATCAGATGAAAACCGTCTGAAATCCATCACGTGCGATGGGTTTGGCTCTGTTACCGTGAGGTTTGGCGGGTCAATCTGGCTAAAATCAGAATAGTCCATCGACCAAAATATATTACCCCAAGCACGGTTGAGCGCATCAGGTGATTGATACTTTTGGCTCAGCCAATTGCGAAATTCTTCACGTGCTGAGGTGCCATAGCTTAATGTTGTGTCATGGCAGCCATATTCATTATCGGTTTGCCACGATAAAACGGATGGATGTCCGCCATAACGCTTAGCCATAACATCAACAATGATCGCACACTGGACGCGATATCCTTGATTTGAAAAACAATAATGACGACGAGAGCCAAATTTACGCGGATGACCGATGACATCCAAGCAAATCATATCTGGGTATTTATCAACCACCCAGCGCGGCGGGGTTGCGGTTGGGGTTCCCATAATGATTTTAAGGCCAGCGTCGGCTAAAACTTTAACCGCACGATCAAGCCATTCCCAGGTAAACTGCCCCTCAGAAGGTTCAAGTCTACTCCATGCAAATTCACCAATGCGAACCCATTTTATGCCCGCCTCAACCATGCGTTCTGCATCAGATGCCCACATATCTTTGGGCCAATGTTCCGGATAGTAGCAAACGCCTATAGTTGGTTTCATGTTATTTTTTGACCTTCAACAACAAGCATGGTGCTTGGGAATACAGCAGGTAATTGGACGCCTTGTCGCATCAAAATGCGTCCAGATAAAGTAAGCGGTCCATCACGTAAGGCAACATCACCATGGCTGGTTTTGCAAGCGTCTTGCGGGTTGCGCAATGTTATTTGATATTGTGCTTCAGGATCAAGACCCGTTAGTCGCATTGGCCGTGCAAGTATTTGCTTTGGCGACGTAAGTTGACCAATGAAAGCTGCAAATCTATCGCTAGATTTTGAGATCGTCATCTCAGCCAATTGACTATCGTCTGAGCTGTCCAACCGAGCGACAAATCCCGAATGCATCCACGACCGATTATCCTTATACCATGCCGTAATATCTATAAGAACGGCTGCTTCATCATAGGTTAACTCGCGCGGGTCCATCTCAAAACCCATATGGCGAGAGCCCGCAACATAGGCGCGGAATGACATTGGTAATATGCGTCCAGATGTATGGCAATGACGCGGCCCCACATGACTACCCACCACATCAGATGGTAACCACATGGCAGCATTATGCAGCATTTTCCAGCGCTCAATACCATCATTTGAATCCGACAACCACACTCGTTGATTTTGCTGAAGAGCACCAAAATCAATCCGACCACCGCCAGACGAGCAAGTTTCAAATTCAACCTTTGGATTGCTAGTGCGCAAACGTTGCAGCAACTCGTAATAGCCATGAGTTTGAGCGGCAAGCGGATAAGGCAGAACGCGGTTATGATCCCATTTGACATAGGTAATATTATGCGCGGACAGCACAGCATCAATCTTGCTAAACAGATAATCTCTTACGTCTGGATTGGTAAGATCAAGCACCATTTGATGGCGACCTAAAAGTTGATCTGGCGAACCAAGCGCCCATTCTGGATGCGCTTGATAAAGTGCACTATCTGGGTTGACCATTTCAGGTTCAAACCAAAGACCAAACTCCATGCCAATGTCATTGATATGTTCGATAAGCGGTGTCAGGCCATTTGGAAATTTTTTAACGTCAATATCCCAATCGCCCAAGCTTGATGTGTCATCATCGCGCCCTTTTGTGGCAGAACCAAACCAGCCATCATCAAGAACAAAGCGTTCAGCACCAAGCTCTTTGGCGCGGGTGGCAATTTCTTTGAGTTCATCGACATGCAGATCAAAATAAACAGCTTCCCAGCAATTATAATGCACAAGGCGAGGGTGCTCGTCTGCGCTGAGTGGCAGGATGTGAGTTCGCGCATGATGTTGGAAATTACGCGCTAAACCATTTAGCCCATTTGGTGAATAGGTGACATATAAAGGTGCGCTTTGCTTATGTGTTATCAATTCAGAATGAGCATCTGTTGCATGACCAAACTGAACCTGGCGTCTGCCATCCGACAACTCTTCGGTAATCATCTTATGGCCACCTGACCATCCATAATGGAAACCAAAGCAACCACCTTGGCTATTGGTCGTGCCAAGTTCTGGCAAGATCAAACCCGGAAATGTTTCATGGCCAGTGCGGCCAGACAATGTTTCGCGCAATCGTGCGCCAGCCGTCCATGGGTTCTTATTAAATTGGAACTCACCACACCAACGACCAGAGACTTCAATCGTATGATCGCCATGTTGAGTTGCAGGCAGAACAGGAGCTGCTAGCCATTCCATAAAGATTGGGCGTGTGCTTTGTGCCGTTGTTTTAAGCTCAAACATGTCTGTATCGACATGGGCAATAATCTCAAAACTCATTGCAATATTCTGCGCTGTGTCAGTACAATGAATGAGTAGCTTATGTTCGTCCACTTCAACAAATGTTTCTGTGAAGTTTGGAAATAGATTTTGGCCGTCTGCAGTACGGAAGGTACTTCCCAATTGACCTTGGAAAGTAGAGCCCGCCTGCGGACTTAATGTCACCAATGGCAAATCATCCAACATACCGCCGATAATATCGGGCTGGGTACTTTGGGCTAAATGTATCAGGTTTTCAGTGTGAGGTAGGGCCGAGTCCCAATAGCAGACAAAAGGAAGATGACCTTCCTTTTGTACTAAGACTATTGTTTGACTAGGCGTATCAATACGCCATGTCTTCATTATTTAACAGCTCCAAGAGTAAGGCCAGCAATAAAGTGTTTTTGCATTGCAAAGAACATTGCAACGGGTGGAAGGGCCGCCATAAGCGATGCTGCGGACACAAGATGCCACTGGCTCACAAACTGACCATTCAATGATTTAACACCTGCGGTAATTGGCAACCATTCTTCACCCTGCAACAATACTGTTGCCCAGAAAAAATCATTCCAAATAAATGTAAAAATAAGAACAGATAATGCGGCAATAGCAGGTTTTACCAATGGTACAACAACATACCAGAAGATTTTAAACTCGCCGACACCTTCAATACGTGCCGATTCAATCAGATCAAACGGCAGTGCTTTCATGAAATTACGCATGAACAATGTGCAAAACCCTGTTTGAAAAGCTGAATGGAACAAGATCAACCCGAAAGGTGTATTATTAACTTCAAGCTGATTGGATAGATCAATCACAGGCACCATCAAAATTTGGAAGGGCACAAAATTGCCCGCAACAAACAAGAAGAATAATGGAACTGCCCATTTAAACTTATAGACCGCCAGCGCATATCCCGTCAGGCAAGCAAGCCCAACAGAAAACGCCATTGTTGGCAACGTGATCAACAATGAATTGAACATGTAGCCAATAGCTGGTGATTGCTCAAAGACAGCTGAATAATTGGCGATCAATTCAAACGAACTCGGCCACCCGAATACATTACCTTTTGCAATATCTGAACCCGGTCTAATGGATGTCAGGAATATCGCAATCAACGGCAATAACCACACGATGAGCGCAATAGGGAGTGCAACTTTATAGGCGATACGAGCGCCCGGAGATGCTTTTTCAATTGGAGCCGGAAACATTTAATGATCTCCTCTTTCGTCTTGGTACATGCGGAACAAGAAGAAGCCGATGAAGACGAGCATAATTAAAAACAAGACGGTTGCGATGGCAGAGCCATAACCATAACGAGAGCCGTATTCGCCAATAGCCGTTTGATACATGTAAAGCGACAGAACATTTGTTGATCCAAATGGACCTCCGTCTGTCATGGTTGAAATCATATCAAATGATCGCAAGGCACCGATGACAGTCACCACAACAGCAATGAATGTTGCTGGTTTAAGCTGTGGAAGAATAACGTAACGCAACATTTTCCAACCTTTTGCACCATCAAGGCGCGCAGCTTCGATTTGGTCATGGGCGACGTTATTAAGACCGGTCAGATACAAGATCATACAATAGGCAATCTGCGGCCATAAACCGGCAAAGATAATACCATAAGTCGCATAGGTGGAATCACCCAAAATATTTGGTGGTTCAACGGCGCAAACTCTTCGAACATTACCAACAATATTAAGCTCTTCTGTACAGAACATTGCGCTCCAGATTTCGCCCAACATGCCAAAAGTAGGCTCGTAGAACCAACCAAAGATCAGACCAACCACCACTTGCGAAATCACAAATGGGAAGAAGAATAAGGATTTGTAGAACCGAATACCGCGCACGGTTTGGTTTAAAAACAGCGCAATACCAAGCCCAATCGGCACCGCCAATAAAAAGAGCCCTAACCAAAGAAAGTTATTGTAAAGCGATGTATAAAAATTCGGGTCATCAAGAAGCGAGACATAGTTGTCAAGGCCGGTAAATTCGGCCGTTGATGTGCCATCCGCTGTCCGCAAACCGTTCCATTTATAAAACGATAGTCTAATGGACTGGAAGATTGGAATGATCACATAGATCATGAAAACAGCAAGTCCCACGGATAAGAAAATCCATGGTGAGAATGCTATTTTATTTCGCTTGAACAGACTGGTGTGCGTAATGGCAATAAAAGCTGCCACCAACGAGATGATCAGAAGCGAAAACCGAACAAGGAATGTCGGGCTTCTGGCATCTTTTTCTGTGTCATAGGAAAAGCTATCCATAACCCACGTCATGTCAACCGACATCATGAGGAATACAGATACCAAGAACACGATGCCTGCTATGATAGCAGTCGTCGTATCGTTTTTTTGGTTCAGTGTGGATAAAGGTGCATTATGTGACATTGTCCCCTCCCGAGATGCCTGTCATTCTGGATGATCTTAAAAAAATACGTCATTTTAATCGTCCAAATTTCATATCATCAGCAATGGTGTTGAAGATATAAAATCTGCCTTTTAGAGCAAGGCAAACTTTTAAATGGTTTGGGTTGGCCACGTGAGCAGCCAACCCAAATGTCGCTTATTTGTAAACTTCTTCTTGAACTTTATCTAGGCGAGCCAAGATGTCGTCCACTTTGCTTGGATCAAGCATGAACTCTTGGAAGCCTTCCATGCCCGCTTTGGCCATAGCAGCCGGAGCGTCACGATCGAAGAATTGTGCAAGACCAGAAGCCGTTGACACAGTTTCAAAACCTTCAACGATGAACTTGTCATCTGTGTTGATGGCTGAAGCAGAGTTCGGCGGCAACTGACCCAAAGTTTTATTCCAGTCACTTTGAATGTCTGCTTTTGCGACGAATGACAAGAATTTCTTCGCGTCTTCTTTGTTTTTCGCATTTGCAGGAATGAAGAATGCATCCGCAGGAGCTTCTTCAGCACGAGCCATACCAGGAGTGATTTCTGGGAACTGGAAGTAATCAATTTGATCATCCGTTAGGCCAGCAGCTTTATATTGAGCTACTGAGAAGTTACCCATCACGTACATTGCAGCATCGCCATTGGCAAATGGTGCAATCGCATCTTGCCATGACATAGTTGCATGGTTTGATACTGGTGGACATTCTTTAAGCAATTCAGCCCAATTTGTGAATGTTTGTTTGATGCGTGGGTCTGTGTACTTGATTTCACCAGCAGTCAGCGCGTTATGAACTTCATAACCGTTTGTGCGCAAATTGATGTAATCGAATACGCCAGCTGCAGTCCAAAGGAATTTCGTTCCGATTGTGAATGGTGTCACGCCAGCATCAGTCATTTTACCACAAGCTGAGATAAGTTCACCCCAGTTTGTTGGCTCTGAAAGAGCTAGCTTGTCGAAGATGTCTTTACGATAGTAAACACCCCATTGGTAATAAGAATATGGAACGCCCCATTGTTTGCCATCACGTGTCATTGTTGGCTTGATGGCTTCAAAGTTTTTAGACAGATTTTCATCGCTTGCCCAAAGATCAGAGATGTCTTCGAAAAGACCCGCATCAACAAATGGTGCCATACGGTTGCCCGGATACCAAGTTGTTACGTCTGGAGCGTCATTGACCAAAAAGTTACGAATTGCAGTTTTGTGCGCTTCACGGTCAGTGTTGTTCACAATCACATTAATGTCTGGGTTTGCAGCTTTAAAAGCAGCGACAGCTGTTTCAAATGCTTCTTTTGGAGCTGGGTTCAAATCATCATAATTGATGACAAGATCGCCAGCAAAAGCAGCTGAAGATAAAAGAGTTGATGCAAATAAGCCGATAAGGCTTGATTTTAAGATAGATTTCATGTTTTCCTCCCGTTGTTCCAACTATTGGAACGGCATTTTGAATATTGAAAACTATGATCAATTGTATTACAGTTGTCAATATCATTTGTTTGATCAATTCTTCAAGCAGGTGAAAAAAGGGGAGGAAGGGAAGCAAATGTTGCAGTCTGCCACATCAAATGGGCCAACTGGTTCTGCCGGCGGTTCAGCCGGAGATGGCACCGTTGGAAAAGCTTTGGGTGTACTTGATCAAGTCGCATCTATGGGGCGTCCAGTGAGATTTGCTGAGCTGTTGGAAAATAGCGCTTATCCCAAAGCCACGCTCTATCGTTTCCTGCAAACCCTGACTAGCCAGAGCATGCTGGCCTATGATAATCAAACGCAAACCTATAGTTTGGGCGTCAGATTACTCAGATTTGCCCATGCAGCATGGCGCCAAAGTTCATTGGCCCCCATTGCGCGTCCATTCATTCAAGACCTAGCACAAGAGGTGCAAATGACAGTTCATTTGGCACAACTCGATGGCGGTCAGGTGCTTTATGTAGATAAGCGCGATCCGGCAAATCCGATCAACATGTATTCAGAATCAGGCAAAATTGGCCCAGGATTTTGTACAGGTGTTGGCAAGGCGATGCTTGCGTTTTTAGATGAAAAAGAACTCGCGCAAGTGATCCAGCAGCAATCTTTTCATAAATATACACCCAAAACATTATGTACACCGGACGATCTGAAAGCCGATTTGGACAAAATTAAATCCAGCGGAATTTCATTTGATCGCGAAGAGCATGAACTTACAATTATTTGTGTTGCTGCGCCAATCATCAGCGCGCGCGGCAGAGTTTTGGGTGCTGTATCAGTCACCAATTCAACACATCGTACATCGCTTGAAGCCTTGGCAGAATTTGCACCAAGAGTCAAAAAATGTGCAAAGGAAATAGCGGATACCGCCGAAACTTGGCGTTTTCCGGAGCACAGTAATTAGGCTCAAATTATAATTTATGAATGGGAGGACCAATTCAATGGCAGGCTTAAATCTTTCGAAGATTAAAAAAAGTTACGGCAAAATCGAAGTCATCCATGGCGTTGATTTAGACATCGACGATGGTGAATTTGTTGTATTTGTGGGCCCTTCTGGGTGCGGAAAATCAACGCTTTTGCGGATGATTGCAGGACTTGAGGAAACAACATCCGGCCAAATCGATATTGGTGGGCGTGATGTAACCCATGTCGATCCGGCCGAGCGTGGCATTGCCATGGTGTTCCAAACCTATGCGCTTTATCCACATATGACAGTGGAAGAAAACGTTGGTTTCGGGCTTAAAATGAATAAAGTGCCAAAGGAAGAAATAGATGAGAAAGTTGTGCGCGCATCTGACATTCTAAAACTTGGCCCATATCTAAAGCGCAAACCAAAAGCATTGTCTGGCGGTCAGCGTCAACGTGTTGCGATTGGTCGTGCGATTGTTCGTGGACCGGAAGTTTTCCTTTTCGATGAGCCTTTGTCTAACTTGGATGCTGAATTGCGTTTGGAAATGCGGGTGGAAATTGCCCGTCTTCACAAAGAGCTAGGCACGACAATGATTTATGTAACCCATGACCAGGTCGAAGCAATGACCCTTGCCGATAAGATCGTGGTTCTAAAGGATGGTTTGATCGAACAGGTGGGTGCACCGCTTGATCTATACGAAAATCCTGACAATAAATTTGTTGCTGGATTTATCGGGTCACCGGCTATGAACTTTATCTCTGGTGAGTTTAAAGATGGCGCTATCACAGTCAACGCTATCCCGGGCCGTTCATTAAAAGCTGAGTTTAAAGATAATCGTTCTGCGGGTCCAATATCTCTTGGTCTGCGTCCTGAGCATATTCAAACAGTGTCGGAACCTGGCAATTATAATGTTGATCTTGTTGAGGAGCTTGGTGGTGTTTCATATATCTATCTCTCAACACAATCAGGCGAGAAGATCATTTCTGAAAAGAGCGGACGGGCCAATGTTAAAATTGGTGAAAGTGTGAGTATCTCATTTGATCCTGTACACGCTCTTTATTTTGATCCCGAATCAGGCTTACGCTGTTATTCGGTGTAATCGTTTTAGTCTGTGCAAGAGCGTAAAGGGGCAATGAGTGTTGAAAAATAGTGATGAAAACTGGATTGCCGTTGATTGGGGTACGAGCAATTTGCGTGTCTGGCTCATGTTGGGCGCCCAAATTATTGTGTCTAAATCGTCTACTGCTGGCATGGGTACCTTAAAGCCCGAGCAGTTTGAACATGCGCTGTTGGATTTAATATCCGATTGGCTCGATAATCATGCCTCAACAGATAAGATAATAGTTATTGCTTGTGGCATGGTGGGTGCAAAAATGGGCTGGCAAGAAGCCACCTATGCAAGCGTGCCATGCGATCCAACGGGTGTTGCAACAACTAAACCAAAAGTGAACGACCCGCGCATCGATGTGCATATCTTATCTGGTCTTTGCCAAAATGAACCCGCTGATGTGATGCGTGGTGAGGAAACCCAAATAGCGGGCTTCTTATCCAAGCAACCAAAATATTCGGGTCTTATTTGCATGCCTGGTACCCATTCTAAATGGGTCAAGATTGACAATGGCAAAGTGATGCAGTTCACAACGGCAATGACCGGTGAGCTTTATTCCTTATTGTGCAAACATTCAGTTTTAAGCCAATTGATGGATAAGCATGGCCGCGATGAAAAAGCGTTTCTTGCGGGTGTAAAACAAGCGGCAGATGCGCCTGAACTGGCATTAAACAATCTGTTTTCACTTCGTGCGCGCGCTGTATTGAATGGTGTGGGCAAAGCGGGAACCGCGGCGCATTTATCTGGGCTACTGATCGGAACTGAAATCGTCACGATGAAACGTGCAATGATGAATGATGTGCCAGATGCCCGTGTTGATTTATTAGGCTCAGGGGTATTGGGCGAGCTTTATGCAACGGCCTTTACAGCTTTGGGCGAGACTATAACGCCAATTGATGTGTCCGAACTCACAGTTCTTGGCCTCATCAATGCATGGCAGACTTTTGTGAAAGTAACTTAATGACCAAGAATAACAATGTTAGAAATCTAATCGCGATCCTTCGCGGTGTTGAGCCACATGAAGTCTTAGACATTTGCAATTTACTTGTGCAAATAGGATTTAGCAAAATCGAAGTTCCGCTTAATTCTCCCGATGCTTTAAAAAGCATTGAGATTTTAGCAAAGGCCATGGGGCAAGACGTCACCATTGGTGCAGGAACTGTTTTGTCTGCACAAGACGTTTTGGATGTTAAAGCTGCGGGCGGTACTTTGATCGTCTCTCCAGACTGTAATACAGATGTCATTGATGCAACTATTGCCAATGGAATGGAAAGTTGGCCAGGAATTGCAACAGCAACCGAAGCCTTTACAGCCATTCGCCATGGCGCAACTGGCCTCAAACTTTTCCCAGGGATTGCTCTAAAGCCAGAAGGCCTTGCAGCGCTTAAAGCTGTGCTTCCTAAACATGTGCCAGTATATCCTGTTGGTGGAGCGGGACCTGCAAATTTCGCTGACTGGTTTAAAGCAGGCGCTAATGGTTTTGGCATTGGGTCTGCACTATATAAACCCGGTCTGTCGGCTGAAGAGGTTAAGTCTCGCGGGCAGGATATCATCAACGCGTATGACGCTGCCGTATAGCATTATATTTTTGTCTCATTAAAAAAGGCGCTCTGTGAGATAATCACGAGAGCGCCTTTTTAATTTTTAGGACTTTCGCAAGTGGTTTGCTATTTGAAGCCACTTGCCAAGTTTATTTTCACGTTATTGGTTCATCCAGTTTGGTAGCCAAAGCACCAGTTGAGGGAAGATCAATAACAGGGTCAGCCCAATCAACTGCACCAGCATGAACTGCATCATGCCAAGGTAGATGTCCTTAAGATCCCAATCCGGAACCACCCCTTTAAGGAAGTATGCCGACAACGCTACAGGCGGACTAAGCCACGCTGTTTGCAGGTTCACCGCCACAAGGATGCCGAACCAGACCATCATGTCATAGCGACTCAGCCCATGCAGATCCAAGGCTTGAACAACAGGCAACAGGATTGGAACAACGATCAGAACAATCGGAACCCATTCCAGTGGCCAGCCAAGCAAGAAGATCAGCGCCATCACCAATAAGAGCATAATGTATGGCGATAGATCCGCACCTAGTAGCAATTCGGTCAACAATTGCGGTGTGCCCAGTGAACTGAACGTTGCTCCGAAGAAGTTGGATGCAGCCACTAAGAACATAATCAACACAGTGAGTTCCAGTGTCTTGATCAAACTATTATAGAAGCTTGCAAATGTGAACTTTCGGTACGCGATGGACAGCACAATCGCCCCAAAGGCACCCATTGCTGCAGCTTCTGCAGGTGTCGCAAAGCCAAACAGAATGGAACCAAGCGCAAAGGAGATCAGGATTGTTGGCGGCATTAGCCCGGCAAAAAACTCATCCCATAGCGGTGCAAAGTAGAAACCTTCATCCGCCTCTTTGCTATATATATGCCGTCCCAAATATGCCAACAGCAGAATAAATGCAGCTAACACAATTGACATAATAGGTAGGCTGCCATCATCACCACGGTTCGCCAAGACCATGTAGAGGTGGAACAGAACCGCTATAGGTAGAGCTATGCGCAGAATAGGTAATTTGCGATAGGCTTTATAAGCAATCCCCAATACGATCAGCAGCGCAAACAGTCCACCAAAAGGTACGATTGTTCCGAACGCACCGCCAAGACTCAAGCCAAATACACGGCAAATAGTCAGAACACCCAGACATATAAGCGCAACTTCCGCACCATAGAATTTGGACGTTTCAGGCTGATCTTCTTCGGAAAGGATAGGCCCCAAACTAGGGTTTAACCAGCACCGCCCCAGCGTGTACAACAGGTATAAAGACGCAAGCATCGCACCCGGAACAAAAGCTGCCCGGAACAGATCAAGCGTGGATACCTCAAGCACTGGTCCCAAGACGATCAGCATGATCGACGGTGGGATCAAAATACCCAAGGTTCCGCCGGCTGTAATGGTCCCTGCTGCTAGTTTTACATCATAGCCGGCACGGGTCATCGTGGCACCCGCCATAATACCAAGCATAGTCACAGACGCACCAACAATACCCGTCGCTGCCGCAAAGATCGTGGACACGATCAACACTGCAATGAACAAAGCACCGCGTACACGTGACATGATCATTTGGATGGAGGCGAACAGTCGCTCCATCAGGCCCGCACTTTCCATAACGATACCCATCAGCACGAACAATGGCACCGCCATGAGCTGATCATTTAACATTGAAGAGTTCGTTTGGAGCGTAAAGATAAATGTTGTTTTGAAGAAATTATCACCCCATATGCCGAACACAAATGCCAAAAACACAAGGGTAAACGCAATTGGGAAGCCGATGAAGATCACAAACAACATTGCACCAAGCATGATGAGACCGATTGTAGGCTTATCCAGGTTAGGTTTGGCCTCCATCATAGATTTGAACCATTCACCACCAGGCAACATTTGTGGCTCAAACACTGCGAGGACGAGCCAAGCTAAGCCTAGGATGTAAATTGGCAAAAGCCTTACAAAGAAACGTTCCCGCTCTTTTCCCATTTTGTGGAAAGCTCGGAAGATTTCAGGCAAACCTTGCAACAGCAAGAGTACACCACCAATTGGCATTGCTAAACGCGCAGGCCACAATAGAGGTCCCCAAGCACTGTCCACTTGGTTCGTTTCTCCGCTAGCGAAGGCTTTCCACCAAAACTCAGACGCCACCCATGTAAAAAAGATCATGGAAGGAATAAAGAACATCAAATACAGGGTTGCATCGACAGTGGCTTGAGTTTTGTCCGACCAATTACGATAAAGAAAATCAGCACGGATGTGTACGCCTCGCATGAGGCCGTAACCAGCCCCCGCCATCCAAAGGACACCCGCGATCATTCGACTCAAATCATAGGCGGCCAAAGTAGGGCCCAAGCCAAGGGCATCAGAAATCCAACCAAAGCCAGAATCTGTCAAAATTGAATCACCGTTACGAGATATGACTTCCCAGACAACAACGGCAATAAGAGGAATCATCATCAGGGCAATCAATTGGCCAGCGCGATGGTTAAGAATATCTATGGCTGCCGTAATAGGGCGTTGCCACTCTGTCATGCCCTCAGGTGTTTCTCCCGGATCTTCTGACCGACGTTCTGCAATAAGCTCGTCGGCAATTTCCAGATTCTCTGGAATTGGTTCCTCTGCAGCCATATCCACTCTCCCTCCCATGGTAAGTCTCTGATCTGAAATTGTTTTGATCCGAGGTTTATTTTTCGAAAAGGATAGGTATGTATCCCTTTCGAAAAATAAACACGAGGCCCCAAAAAGGGGCCTCGCGAAACTATTTGTTTATTACTTCAATGTGTCTGCGTGAGCTTTACCCAATGCAGCGTTTGAAGCTTGAGAACCTGCCCAGAATGGAACAGCAATGTCAGCAAAATCTTTCTGAGACTGCCATACTTCTGCGAAGAATTCATTTCCGTCAGCAGCAGCTTGAAGAGCATTTTTAGCAGCGGCCATGTACTCTGTGAAGTAGTCAGCCGGTGTATCTTCAAGGATAACGCCATGATTTTCTGTCAAGTCTTTCAAAGCTTTACCGTTTTCAAAAATACGATATGACATTGATTTTGACAAAGATGCGTTAGCCGCAACTTCAAGTGCTTTCTTCTCAATGTCAGACAGATCGTTGTAGAAGTCTTTGTTGAGATACATGTCGGCGTTAACAACAACCTGGTGTAGGCCTTGTAGGTAGTAGTGCTTTAGAACTTTTTGGAAACCGAATACTGAATCAGGCTTCGGGCAGCACCATTCAGCCGCATCGATTGTGCCTTTTTCCAAAGCTGGTAGAATATCACCACCACCCATAGCAACAGCAGGAACACCAATGTCAGCATAAGCAGCGCCAACCATTCCTGGAGGTGCACGGAAACGCATTTTGCGGAAGTCATCCATAGAATTGATTGGCTTTGGGAACCAACCAAGTGCTTCTGGACCAACTGGCTGAAGCATGAAGCCTTTCACGTTTACGCCCATTTCGTCCCATAGACGGTCGTAAAGTTCTTTACCACCACCATATTGGAACCAAGACAAGAATGCGATGTTATCCAAACCAACACCGGCACCAGCAACAGGTGCACCAAATAGGTTGGCTGCAACGTGCTTACCACCCCAATAGTGTGTCCAAGCAAAACCACCTTCAACTAGACCAGCGTCAACCGCATCCATAATGTCACGTGGGCCAACAATGGCACCAGCAGGTAGAATCTCGATTTTTAGCGAACCGTTAGTCAATGCAGTAACATCGTCACCAAATGCTCTCAACATTACAACTTCATCGGCTGTTGTTGGTAGCACAGATTGAATACGGATAGTTTTCTCAGCCAAAGCAGATGAGGCCATCAATGTTACACCAAGTGCTGTAGCTGCTATACCTGTTAAAATTTTAGATAAATTCATATTTATCTCCTCCCTAAGTTACGCCTTCAAATAAACCGACGACCAAGATACGAAGGCATCTCTCCTAGTCCGCTTTCACGACATCAACTATGGAACAGTTGAGCCGTAATTCCTATAACTTTTTGCAGCAAAGCCAGCTGCTTTTTTCAACAAATTCTAAAAGATGCCCACCATACTTCCGATTCCAAAGGCCTCATCAAAAATCCCGCGATACATCATCTCTCCAGCCACATAAATGAGGACAAATAATCCAAGCCATGAAATCCACGGGTAGTGCGCCAAAAGTCTCATAATTAAAGTGGCGGCAAATGCCATAAGTAAAATCGCAAGACCCAATCCAAAGACCAGCATTTGCGTATTACCATCAGCAATCGCAGCAACAGCCAAGACATTATCAAGCGACATCGAGACATCAGCAATGGTGATCGACACCAGTGCAGCAAACAAAGTACGGCGCGGTGGTCCTGTATATCCAGCCTCTGAATCCTCAGCCATTTCCATCGCATCTTCTGCCTCTGCGGAATGTCCGGCCTTTACTTCTTTGTAAAGTGTCCAACATACCCAGAATAACAACAGCGAACCGACGAACAAAATGCCTGGAATGCCCAATAGTTTTGTTGCAACAATGGCAAATAAAATCCGCAAAACAGCGGCAATAATCATACCATATAAAATGGCTTTCTTACGCAGTTCAGGCGCTAGACCTGCCGCTGCCATGCCGATGACCAATGCATTGTCACCAGACAAAATAAGGTCGGCTACAATAATTTTGCCAAAATCTAAAACTACGTCGATCATGCTCTTGCATCCTCTAAAATCATGTCTGAAACTTTTTCGCCGATCATAATGCACGGCGCGTTGGTGTTACCCGATATTATGATAGGCATGATCGATGCATCGGCAACGCGCAATCCTTTGACACCATAGACTCTTAGTCTTGGATCCGTAACTGCCATAGGGTCATGTTCGGTCCCCATTTTGCAAGTTCCTGTTGGGTGATAAATAGTAACCGCTGTGTCGCGTGCCCATTTAAGCGTCGCCTCATAATCATCAAATGCCACACCTTTGCCCGGTGCAAATTCTTCGATAATGTGCGATTTAAGTGGCTCACATTCGGCAATCTTACGGGCGATTTGAATACCTTTGACAATCGTTTCTTGATCAGTCGTGGTTGCCAAATAATTTGGGTGAATTTCTGGATGATCGCGAAAGTTCGATGATTTAAGCTGTAAATGTCCAGCACTCTCAGGACGCATTTGCAAAACAGATGCCGTAAAGGCTGAGAATTTATGGGGACCATCGGCAGGATTTGTCGCGCTGAATGGCTGGATATGAAATTGAATGTCTGGCGTTGCAAGCGACGGATCGGTTTTCAAAAATCCCGTTCCCAAACTTGCAGCCATTGTCATTGGGCCGGTCTGTGAAATCGCATATTGCATTGCGATCATGCCCTGTTTGAACAAGCTGTTAGTTTCAATATTGATTGTCGATAAATCGGTCTTGAAAACAGGTCTTGCTTGGAGGTGGTCCTGCAAGTTTTTGTCAACTTTGGTTTCAATGCCAATTTTAGCAAGCTCTTCGCCCGGGCCAATACCTGATAGCATCAAAATTTGTGGTGACCCAATCGCGCCCGCAGACAAAATCACTTCATTGCGTGCTTTAATGACAGAATTTTTATTACCTTTAAATAAGCTAACGCCCGTGGCTTTTCCATCTTCAATAATCACTTTTTCAACTTGATGATTTGTGATCACTTTGAGATTAGCACGACCTTTGGCTGGCTTTAGATAGGCAACCGCAGATGAACAGCGACGCCCACCTTTAATGGTAAGCTGGAAATAGCCTACACCTTCTTGATCCGCCCCATTATAATCTGAATTCTTTTTGTAACCGGCAGTTTCTGCCGCATCGATCCATTTATCAACCACATCACGTTTAAGGCGTGTCGGGGAAACAGAGAGCGGGCCACTGCTTCCGCGCATGTCGCTATTTTCGTCGCCTTGCCAATTCTCAGCACGTTTAAAATAGGGCAAAACATCATCCCAAGCCCAGCCGGTATTTCCAAGCTGACGCCAGTTATTATAATCTTCTGCTTGGCCGCGAACATAGAGCAAACCATTGATCGAGCTTGACCCGCCCAACACTTTTCCGCGTGGCCAAGGAATAGAGCGGCCATTAATACCGTCGTCTTTTTCGGTCTTGTAGCGCCAATCAGTTTTAGGGTTATCCATTGTTTTGAAATAGCCAACAGGAATATGGATCCAAGGGTTGGTATCCTTTCCTCCAGCCTCTATAATGGCCACAGTGTATTCACCATTGGCGGAGAGACGGTTTGCTATGGCACAACCGGCAGAGCCAGCGCCAACAACTACATAGTCAAATTCCAAAAAATCACTCCTAAAGACAATAAATGAGACTTTTTGTCTTGTTTTTCCTAGTTTTTTATCTTATATCTCTTTCGATGGGGATGTAAAGGGGAGTATTTATCGTGAGTGTGGAAAATCGGATTCCAACTAATCTGCGGACGCTCTTAATATTGGAGATCATGGGAAATAGCGACAGCGCTATGACACCAACCCAAATTAATGCAGAGCTTGGATTACCAAAACAAACGGTTCACCGATTATGCACAACATTGGAAGCGGAAGGGTTTTTGATCCGCGAAGCTGACGGTAAAAGACTCCGCCCCTCACGTCGTTTAAGGTTGATTGCAAACGGTTTACTCCATGCATCTCGTTTCCATATTACCCGTCACCAAATTTTGCTTGATGTCGCAGCCAAAGTCGATGAGACCGTCAATATGGTGATACCAGAAGAGACCGGTATGAATTATATTGACCGTGTTGAGGCAGATTGGCCGTTTCGAATTCAATTGCCTGTGGGTTCAAACGTTCCTTTCCATTGCACAGCTTCTGGCAAAACTTTTATGGCAAGCATGCCAAAGAGCAAACGCGAACAATTTGTGGCAGGTCTTGATCTTGAAGGTTTGACGGAAAAAACCCACCAGACGCCAGAATCCTTGCTCGAAGATTTAAAGCAATGCCGCAAACGTGGCTATGCCTTAGACTTTGGTGAATTTGTGGATGGGATGATTGCGATAGCGGTTCCGGTTACAGATTCAAATGGCCGCTTTGTTGCTTCGCTTGCCTTCCATGGCCCAATGCAAAGATTGTCTTTAGATGATGTTATCTCACGCAGACACCATTTGATGGAAGGTGCTGAAGCTTTGAAAATTGCATTATTTGAGGAATAGAAAATCTACACCTCAAATACTTACGATTATGGTTTTAGGATAATCTTGGGTGCGGAAACTTTTCCAGCCAAAATATCTTCAAAGGCTTGCTGCCCATCGGCCAGATCACGCGCTTCAGTCCAATCAAGCGCACCTAAGCTTCCATCGAAAATAGCTTCTGCTGTGTCACAAAAATCTTTGTGGGTATAAGTGTAAGAGCCGATAAATGTGATTTCTTGCAGTGTCATGCGGCGAATATCTAGGCCATCATCTGCATCACCCAAACCAATATGAACAATCACACTGCCAGGTTTTGCTTGTGCTGATGACATTTGGCGAGTTGGTTTAATCCCTACACCATCAATAATTGCATCAAACAAAATACCTTTATCCAGGTCTTGTGGCGCAATGGCGTTGAGGCCGGTTTTTTCAATCAGAAAATGGCGTCTGATATCATTGGGTTCAATCAATGTAATTTCTTTGCAGCCAGCAGCTTTTAAGCACAAAGCTGCACCAACACCAATGGCGCCGCCACCAATCGCAAGCGTTTTGGCTTCCGACATCGGTTTTGTCATTGTTTTCTTGGCAAGTTGAACAGCATGCCAACCACAGGCAATAGGTTCGGCAAGGGATGCTTTATCAAGATCAACATGGTCAGGAACATTGACGAGATTTTGAGCGCGCATTTTAATCATTTGCGCAAAAGCGCCCTCGCGCGGAGGCATAGAAATGATCATGCGTTCTGGACAAAGATTTTCCCGACCTTCGTCACACGCTTCGCATTTACCACAAGATACAAGCGGGTTTACAGTTACGCGCTGGCCTTCATTTGGTCCCGACATAATGGTGCCTGCAGCTTCATGTCCCAAGATAAGTGGGGCAGGGCGGCGTTCATCATGGCCCAAAAAGGCGTGCATGTCTGATCCACAAAGGCCAACACTTTCAACACGAATTAAAACTTCGCCTTCAGCAGGAACAGGGTCTTGTGAATCTTGATAAGATAAAGAGCGTACGCCCGTGTAAACAAGTGCCTTCATTTTGCAGTAAATCCTCCATCGACCATGAGTGTTTGGCCGGTTACATAAGATGAAGCATCTGAGCAAAGGAATATCAGTGGCCCGTTCATATCTTCAAGTTCGCCATTGCGTCCAACGCACGTTTGCGCAGCGTTTCGTGCTGAACGTTGTGGATCATCAAATACGGCTGCTGTCAGTTCTGTTTTGAAAAAGCCCGGTCCAATGGCATTGGTATTAATGCCATGTTGTGACCAATGCTCTGCCATGGCTCTGGTCATTTGCGACACACCAGCTTTTGCAGACCCATAGGCAATGCCGCCAGGGAAGGCTCTGAATGTTTGCAAGCTTGCAAAATTAACAATACGGCCCCAACCTTTTGCCTTCATGGAAGGGACAAATTGCTGACTTAGAAAAAAAGGTGCTGTGAGATTAATCGTCAAAGTGATGTCCCAGCCCTCAGGTGTCACATCATCAGCATTTTCGCGGGTATTAATGCCAGCCGCGTGGATCAAAATATCCGGTGCGCCAAATGGTTTGGCAATGGCCTCTGCAAGCGCTGGGATTTTTTCTCTATCAGAGATATCCCACGTTACAGCGGCTGTTTGGCCCGATGTTTCAACGCGCCAAGCATTGAGTTGGTCTTCACGACGAGCAACACCCACAACCTGAGCGCCACGTTCAGCTAATAACTTTGCTGCATGGCGACCGAGGCCAGAGCTTGCGCCAGTGACGCAAGCTACTTTTCCAGATAGATCAAATATAGTGTCGCTCGTGCTCATATGAAAACTTCTTTTTGATAAACGAGTTTTATTTAGTCAACATCGCCTGCAGTCAGATCAAATGTTTCGTCAGGGAAATATTTGGCAAGACGAATATCTGCGGTTCTTGCATGACCTTCCATACCTTCAAGGCGTGAAATGCGAGCAGTTGCTTCGGCAATTGGTTTTGCGCCTTCACGTGTGGCTTGCTGCCAAGTGACGATCTTCATGTATTTATGAACAGACAGACCACCTGTGTAGCTAGCTGCGCCCGATGTTGGAAGAACATGGTTTGTACCAGAGGCTTTATCACCAAAGGCAACCGTTGTTTCTTCACCCAAGAACAATGATCCGTAGCACTGAAGACGATCAAGCCACCAAGGAAGATCTTCTGCTTGAACAGTCAAATGCTCCGGTGCATATTCATCACTTGTTGCGGCCATTTCTTCGCGTGTGTCACACACAATCACTTCCGCATAATCGCGCCATGCAGCTTCAGCATTTTTCGAGTTAAGCTCAGGAAGGTCAGCAATAAGTGGTGGCACAAGCTCCATAACTTTTTCAGCCAAAGCTTTGTCATCAGTGATCAACCATACAGGTGAATTATAACCATGTTCTGCTTGACCAACTAAATCGCTGGCAACAATTGCAGGATCTGCCGTGGCATCAGCAAGGATCAAGCTATCTGTTGGGCCGGCAAACATATCAATGCCAACACGGCCAAACAGGATACGTTTTGCTTCGGCAACAAACTGATTGCCTGGACCAACAAGAATATCTGCTTTTGGAAGACCGAACAAACCAAATGTCATGGATGCAATCGCTTGGATGCCGCCCATGGATAGGATTGTGTCTGCGCCACAAAGATCAGCTGCATAAATAATAGCAGGTGCAACACCAACGCCTGGACGTGGAGGAGAACACGCAACAATGTGACTAACGCCAGCAACTTTTGCAGTTGTCACTGTCATGATCGCGGATGCGATGTGGCTGTAACGACCGCCTGGGATATAACAACCAGCGGCTTGTACAGGAATGCTTTTTTGACCAGCAATTAAACCCGGAACAATCTCAACTTCGATATCGGTCATGGTCGCTCTTTGTGCTTCCGCAAATTTTTTCACGTTGGCGTGGGCAAATTGGATATCTTTTTTAAGCTTTTCTGGAACAAGCGCACAGGCCGCATCAATGTCGGCACGCGTGAGTTTTAGTACGCCATCATATTTATCAAATTTGGCTGCATATTCGAGTGCGACAGCATCGCCGCCAGCTTCAATATCATCTAGAACTTTTTGAACCGTAGCGCGAACATCGCTCACATCAGATTCAGAAGTTAGATCAGCTTTTTTAAGATAATTACGTGCCATGTTACCCTCAGATTATTGGTGATAGTTTTGTTTGAAATTTGTATGATTAATGTAAGCGCTTACATATTCAATTGCAAGTGCTATTTATATACTGCATACTCGATTTTGGGGGAATCGTAAAATGGTAGATCATACACCGCCGAAACTAAAGGATGTTGCACGATTGGCTGGCGTGTCAACAGCGACGGTATCACGGTGTTTAAATGCGCCAGAAAAAGTGATTGATGCAACGCGCAAACGTGTGCTCAGCGCTGTTAAAGAGCTGGGTTATATGCCAAATTTTGGCGCACGCGCATTAGCCGCCAAAAGATCGCATACAATTGGCGCTATTATTCCAACCATGGAAAATTCCATTTTTGCGCGTGGGTTACAAGCATTCCAAGAAAAGTTGAGTGAACATAGTTTTGATCTATTGGTCGCCAGCTCTTCTTATAAGCGCGAGCTAGAATATAAACAAATTCGCTCACTGGTGGCCAGAGGCGCCGAAGGTTTGTTGCTCATTGGCACCGAACGGGATGATGAAATTTATGAGTTTCTAGCCGATCGCAATATTCCCTACGTGCTGTCTTGGAGTTTTCAAAATAACAAAGATGCACCCTATCACGACCATTTTGTTGGGTTTGATAATGCTTCTGCAATGTCTGAAATGACAGGCAGGGTGATGGATCTTGGTCATAAAAATATCACTATGATTTCTGGTAAACATGATGGCAATGACCGTGCTTTTGAAAGGGCGCTTGGTTTTAAATTAGCGTTTGAAAAGCGGGGTTTGGATTTTGATGCATCATCTATCGTTGAAACACCATATGATTTTGGTAATGCTGGCGCAGCTTGTCAAAAAATGCTGGAGCAATCAAACCCGCCGACCGCAATCATATGCGGAAATGATGTCTTAGCCGTTGGCGCGATTATGAGGGCGCAAGAACTGGGTATGAATGTACCACAAGATGTTTCAATCACTGGGTTTGATGATATTCAGATTGCATCTGTGATTTCCCCAGCACTAACAACGGTCCATGTTCCTCACCGTCAAATGGGTCATTTTGCGGCAAAAACCCTGTTAGACCTCATCCAAAACGATGAGCCAATCAAAAGCACGAAGCTGAGCACACACATTGTTGATCGTGCCTCATTAAGCGCTCCCAAAAAATCATAAATCCAATTTTTCAATGCCAACATTGAAAATGCTGATGTGGAATCCCTTCATCTAAGGCATGGGGTACTTTTTGTGGCGGCTAAGATGTTAATCAATTGCTAACTAAAACCGTAAAATTGAGATGATATATTCTTCCCTCGCGCCTATACTTATTCAAGATAGTTTATCGCGTTTTGTCATGATGACAGAAATGAGTAAGAGTAGATGGTACATTATGTGTCCAGAAATAGGTTGCTGTTAGCATCCACAGCTCTCTTCTCCGTTCTTGCAGGGTCCTATGTTCTTGCAGCTGATATCACGATCTTATCAGGCAGCACAGTTGGACAACAAAGCGTTTTAGATGCCGATACGCTGACAATTGAAAATGGCGCAACGGTCGTGGACACGATTGCCGGCGTTATCGATGCAGCAGATGGCACATCAATCGCAGTGATCAATAATGGCACGATCACCGCAAATACCAGCGCGCAGCCTAAGTCAGCAATTGATACAACCAATTCAGCTTTTACGCTTATAAACAATGGATCAATTTCCGGCGCCAATAATGGTGTTGAAACATCCACGCTCACAAGCGTGAATAATTCAGCAAATATTGTTGGCAACAAATTCGGTATTTATGTTTTTGGTAACACAGGCACATTGATAAATTCAGGATCAATTTCTGGCACTTTAGCAGATGGTTATATTAGCCTTGGAACAACTTCAAGCTTGACCAACGAGGGTCTCATTACAGGCGCTCAAAATGGCATAAGTGCAGAGCTTGTTTTTTATCTTTTAAATACAGGAACAATGTCTGGAAGTGCGGCCGGAATTAAAGCCAATAGTTTGGGCGATGTGGTCAATAAAGGTCTTATTACGGCAACGACAATTCTAGGACAAGGTAATGGTATTTACATAGCAGAGAGTATTAACTCACTCACCAATTCAGGAACCATAACGGGCAATCTGACAGGTATTTATTCAGATGGATCGATGGGGTCACTCACCAATAAAGGACTGATAACGGGTGTTGGGGGTGATGGGATATATACTCTTAATCTTCTGTCCCACTTCAACAATTCCGGCACGGTTTCGGGTGCTTTAAATGGAATCCGTTCAGGTGATTTGGGAACCATAACCAATAGCGGTCTCATCACGGGGGCTAAGGGCCTATCATCTGAAACCAATCTTTTGAAACTGCATAATACGGGTACAATCAGCGGAACATTGACCGATGGTGGCAGCGTTGATTTAACCGCAACATCGATTACCAATGAGGGTGCCGTGACGGGCGCATCAAGCGGGTTTAAGCTTGGCGATGTTACAGAATTTGTCAATTCAGGTTCAATAACAGGCCAGCAGGCCGATGGAATCTTTGTCGATGAAACGGGTACTGGCGCAAGAGGACTGTTGGGATCACTGGACAATACTGGATCGATTACGGGCGCATCACATTCTGTACAGGCAACAACCATAACCAGCCTCACCAATAAGGGAACCTTAACCGGTGGTGACGATGGTGTGTTATCGCAAACAATCACTAATATTCAGAATTCTGGTTCAATCACAGGCACAACATCAGATGGCATCGCCGCGAAAACGCTGACGGCTTTATATAATTCAGGCACGATCGCCGGTGGTGATGATGGAATTGATGCATCATACATTACTGATCTAACAAATCACGGCGGCATTACAGGTCAAGACCAAGGCATCAAAGCGCGCACCATTGCGATGCTCACAAATTTCGGTGCAATCACTGGAGGTGGCGCTGCAGATGCGGCTGGAATTGATGCAGATTACGGCACGATTGTGAACCATGGTGTTATCCAAGGTGGCATTGGTATTAAGTTTGATCGCACAAATTCTGACGGCATCAATATGGGCAATGCCAGCATCACAAATTATGGGACGATCCAATCATTTTCGGGCGCAAGCGGTGTTGCGATCGATTTCCAATTGACGGGCGCTGATACGCTGACTTTGAGCCCAGATTCAATCATTATTGGCACTGTCAAATGGGATGGTGTCAATGATACGCTTAATATTGCAGCGGGTGTCAGCGCGATGCCAACATTCACGACCTTGCCTGAAAATGTGAACGTTGCATCTCCTTTTTACAATATTTCAGGAAACTCCATCAACCAAGTTGATACCAGCTTTTTGGCGTCGGTTGATGATGTTGCCTCCAAAACAACGCAAGGTATTACCGATGCGCTTTCGAGCCGGATAAACACCGTAAGGTTTGGCGGATCGCGGGACATAGAAGGCCAAGGATATGGCACGCCTCACGATAATCCATCTCACAAAGGGTCATTTTGGACAGAAGCATGGTCAAGTTATTATCAGCTTCTCACCGTTGCTAATTTAAATACGGATCGGGTTGTCTCCGGTGGTGCAGTGTTTGGTGGCGATTGGATTGCAGATAATGGCGTATTGTATGGTGCGCTGGCCGGCATCGGCGTAAGTTACACAAGAATAGGTAAAACAATCCCGCATAATGTTGATACTTACTCCTATTATGGTGGTGCCTATCTGCGTCATCAAATCGGTTCCATCGATTTGGATGCATCATTGGTCGGTGGCGTTCTTCGTTTTGATAGTCGCCGCTCAATTGCCAATAGTGCATTGCCAACCGGAATAGATGTCGCCCAAGCAAATTTTGGTGGTCTGTTTATCGCGCCAACACTGAAAGCCAGTAAAGAGATCGAACTTGGTAACGGCCATTTCCTGATGCCGGTATTATCTGGCGGATATAATGCTTTCTTTATTGATGGCTATAGCGAAACCGGATCAGTCGCCAATTCATCCGTCAAGGCCCGCACCATTCACCAAATCCACGCACGGGCTGAATTAGGTTATGCGATGGAGTTTGAATTTGAGCATTTGAGCGATATACGCCTAATGCCCTATATTGGCGGCGAAGGCCAACTTGCTATTCAAGGTGCAGACAAAGTGGTGGGGACTTTAAATGGAATCACAACAACATTTAATCCAGGTGGCAGCAATCAAACAACGGCTGGATTTGCTGGTATAAAACTAGACATATTATATTCAAAAAACACAACTTTTAGCGGCTCTACTGAGGTGAAATACAATAGCGATGGCAAATATGGTATCAATGGTAACTGGGGTTTGAAGTTCCAATACTAAGGTAGATGACGATAGCTAATTTAGGCCCAACTCACTTGCGATCTTAGTCAACATAGCAGCATTACCACCACCGGTTTTGACCCGAATAGACATGCGATGGCTTTCAACTGTTCGCACAGAAATGTTCATGTTGTCTGCGATATCTTTGTTGGGAAGACCTTCAGAGATAGCGGCAAGAACCTGCTTTTCGCGATTGGTCAATCCGTAGTCTTGTGCGCTGGTGTTTAATGCTTGTGCATGATTGGTAAGGGATTTACTCAGCCTTGGGCCAATATAAGTTGCACCACTTACAGCCATTCGAATGGCGTTCAGCATTTCAGGTTTTGAGACATCTTTAAGCACAAAGCCATTGGCACCAATGCGCAAAGCTTCTTGCACATATTCATCATTATCATAAACAGACAGGAACAAAATCTTGGTGTCAGGCACCTCTTGGCGGATAATTGTTGCCGCTTCAAGACCATTCATTTCTGGCATCGATATATCAAGTAAAATAAGGTCAGGCTTATGCTGACGACAAAGATCAACCGCTTCGCGACCATTTTTGGCCTCGCCAATCACATTGATATTACCTTCAGATGATAGCCTGACGTGGATACCTTCTCTGACCAGATCATGATCATCGGCAATGATCATCCGAATTTTACCGCTCTGATGGTTCTTATTTGCTGCATCATTATTGTCTATTTGCATGATGGCCCCTCCCAAAGCTCTTGCCGCTCATATATGCATTCAACTTATGCATCATCTGCGAGTTGGACATCAATTGGGATGCCAATTTTGATGATGAGCCCTGTTGGACGCGCGTGTTCAAACTGAATAGTCCCGCCAATCGCGTCGATGCGTTCTTGCATATTGCGGATGCCAAGGCCAGCATTTTTAGGTGGCCAGTCAGGATGTGATAGAATGCCAACACCATTATCTTGCAATTGCAAAACAAAGCGTTTTTTCTCTTTTTTGAGCGATATTGTCACTTTGTCAGCCCCTGAATGGCGTGAAATATTCGTCAAAGCTTCTTGGATAACGCGGTAAACAGCAATCCGTGCCTCATCAGTAATCTGCTTCTTTGGCTGCCGCGCATTGACATCGACAACAATTCCCGTTTGCTCGGAAAATTCTGCGCCCAAGCTTTTGACAGCAGACACTAACCCCATATCATCGAGCACAGATGGTCGAAGCGCTTTTGATATGCGCCGCACTTCATTGATCGTGTTATCGATGGTTTTCATAGACTTATCGATATACTGGCGGACATCTTTAACTGACTTTTTGGAGGATGCAGCTTCCAGTCCATAACGTGCTGAGACTAAGAGCTGGCTAATCCCGTCATGTAATTCATGGGCAACACGTTTGCGCTCTTCCTCTTGCGCATCCACAATTCGTAAGGTGAGCTGCTTAAGTCGAACATCGGCAAATCGTTGTTCGCTGACACGGGCCAAGGTTAAGATGATGGCTGTGAGAACAAGAGACCCGATGGCAAGCAGGAGGATAATAAACCGAGTTTCATCAATTCGGCTTTCGGTCTCAGCTTGAACCTTTTGAATTTGCTCAGACACGTCATCAAGGTAGATACCTGTGCCCAAAATCCAATCCCATTTGGGAAGGTAAATTGAATAGCCCAGCTTTTCGACATATTCACCACTTGATGGTTTTTTCCAATTATATGAATATGAAGCGCCATCCGTTTTTGCTTGCGCAATAAGATCCTTGATAACCGTTTGGCCGTTTTGATCGCGGATGCCGAGCCAATTGCTTCCAATTAAATGGGTGTGGCGCGGATTGACGATATTTTTGCCTTCCCCATCATAAATGTAGAAATAATTATCTTCACCAAAGGTCATTTTCCGAACAATGCGTTGGGCTTCTGCTTTGGCGCGACGTTCGGTTTTCAGATAAGATTTATAACTCGGGGTGAGGGCTTTTTCTGCAATCGTTACGTAATTACGCAATTCTTTTTCTTTTTGCTCTAGATAAATTTCCTCAATAACTTTTGCCTGTGATTCGATCAGCCTTATCGATGTTTGGTCGATAATGTACATAGATGTGATGGCAATCAGCATTGTTGGCAGCAATGTAATGACGAGGAGCTTAGTTTTAAAATTCATAGACATAGTCCAAATTTGAAGAGGATTTTCAAATTATATTGTCATAACTATTCGATAATGCCAGTAAATACGTAGTACTACGGATACTAAACGGTAGTAACACGTGTTGTTCTAAGATGCTTGCTCTTGTAAGCATTGGGAGTGGCGCATTCAATATGCGCCTATAATTAAGTTCTTGGGAGGTCCTTATGGAACGTCGTAAATTTTTGAAAGGCGCAGTACTTGCTGGCGCCGCTACTACACTTGCAGCTCCGGCTGTCGCACAAGGTAAAACGGAAATGGTTATCGTTTCCACATGGCCACGGGATTTTCCGGGTCTAGGTTTGCCTGCGCAACGTCTAGCTGCTCGTATTACTGAGCTTACAGATGGTCGCATCGAAACACAATATTTTGCAGCTGGCGAACGCGTTGGTGCATTTGATTCCTTCGATGAAGTCGCATCCGGTAATGCACAAGCTTACATCGGTGCCGATTACTACTGGAAAGGTAAGCACCCAGGTTGGGCTCCGTTTACTGCAGTTCCATTTGGTATGACAGCCACTGAAATTGATGCATGGATCAAATATGCTGGTGGACAAGAACTTTGGGATGAGCTTGCTGGCGAATTCGGCCTTAAAAACTTTGCTATGGGTAATACCGGCGTGCAAATGGGTGGTTGGTTCAACAAAGAAATCAACTCAGCTGATGACCTTAAAGGTCTTAAGATGCGTATCCCTGGCCTTGGCGGCGATGTTATGTCTAAATTGGGCGTATCACCTGTTTCACTTCCTGGTGGTCAGATCTATGAAAACCTTGTTTCTGGTGCGATCGACGCGACAGAGTGGGTTGGTCCATACAATGATTACTTCATGAAATTCTATGAAGCGGCTAAATACTACTACTGGCCTGGTATGCATGAGCCGGGTGCTCAGCTTGCAATCGGTATGAATGCATCTTGGTGGGGTGGTTTGTCTAAGAATGATCAAGCTATCATTCAAGCAGCTGCTAACGAAGAAAATGCCCGTACAATGGCAGAAACAAACGCAAATAACGGCGTTTACTTGAACCGTTTGATCAATGATCATGGCGTTCAACTTCGTGAATTTAACGATGATGTTTATGAAGCATTTGGTGAAGCTGCTGCGGAAGTGATCGAAGAAGCTCGTGACCACAGCCCACTATCTGCTAAAATCTACGATCAATTCGTTGAAAAGCGTGATGAACTTGGCGCATGGACTTCATTGTCCGATATGGCTTACGTTCAAAAACGTAACACTGTTCTTAACCAGTAGAACTTGCAATATACGCAATGATTGGATGGCTTTAGTGTCATTTGATCCAAATTCAGTTAGCCCATTTTTTGGGCTAACTATTTATTTTGTTTTCAGTTCTGTGTTCAGCTGAATGCAATTTCTCAAAGAAAAAACATAATTTGCTCATCAAGTTCCAAATCCATTAGGGCTTCGGGAATAAAATGCGGTAAATTTCTGATGTTGAGATGAGTGATATGACTGTTCATTCTAATAAAACCTCTACAATTATTCGGCTATTTGGCTGGTCAATGCTTGCGCTTATGATTGCCTTCTTGATCAATAATTTTCTATCTAATGGTGCAGGATTGCCCGGCGCTAGCTTAGACTTTGCACGCCAACACGGCTTTTTCAGTTGGAGCGCGTTGCAAACGATGCTGTATCCACTGTTATTAGGTGTTGCAGGCGCTTATGTTTTTGCCTGTTCGAAAACATCGTTGCGCACAGAGAGCGCAACTGTTTCCTCCATCAATACATTTTTCATTCGAGCCGCATTCTGGTGTGTTTTACTCATCGGTGTTGTCGACACGACAATATCATTCTTGCGTATCGAAGAATTTCTTGAGCTGTTTGTGGGCAGCGACATGGTCAAAGATTTGGGCCGCGCCCGGTTCCGTGGCATGTATGTTCACATGCCGCTCATCGGACTTGGTATTATTATCGCAATGTTCACGCGAACGCTCGGTTTCCACTGGTTAGCGCTAATGATTGTTGCAGCTGAACTGTTGATTGTTCTATCCCGCTTCATCTTTTCCTATGAGCAAGCCTTCATGTCTGATCTTGTACGCTTCTGGTATGGCGCGCTTTTCTTGTTTGCCAGCGCCTACACCTTGCTGGAAGAAGGTCATGTTCGTGTTGATGTTTTCTATGCAGGTTTTCAAGAGAAAACCAAAGGCTACGTCAATGCCATTGGTTCTGTGTTCTTTGGGATATCACTTTGCTGGATCATTTTGATTATCGGCATGGGTAACAAAGCTTCGATCATCAATAGTCCATTGTTTAACTTTGAAGTCACCCAATCAGGCTTTGGTCTTTATGTTAAATACCTTATGGCAGCATTTTTGGGTGTGTTTGCGGTCTCTATGATGAACCAGTTCGTGTCCTATT
>CAXBCW010000024.1:0-40566 GCA_963974325.1 uncultured Rhizobiaceae bacterium | reverse complement strand
TACAAACTCATCTGAAAACAGAAAAATCAGGTCAATTCAGGCGTACGAGTATAGTAGAATAAAATACTTACAATAAAAGTAGATTAGGTTATGAGATCTATGGGTTATCCAAAATTTAGTAGTTTATAGGCAGTTTTTCATGTTTCTCTCCGTTTCAGATATTTTTAAAATCGGCATTGGTCCATCTAGCTCTCACACAATGGGGCCGATGACGGCAGCTAACCAGTTTTTGGATGAGATTTTAAATGGGGATTGGATCAGACCTTCGGGCAGTGAGATTAGTGCGATCAAAGTGAGCTTACACGGTTCTTTGGCCTATACAGGTATCGGCCATGGCACAGATCGAGCGGTCTTTTTGGGCCTGATGGGCATTACACCTAGTACCGTTGACCCAGACCAAATCGATGATTTATTGGCGCAATTACACCAAACATCAAAAGTGCAGCCAGATGGGCATAAAGAATATAGTTTTGACCCCAAAACAGATCTTTTCTTTGATAAAAAACAAGCTTTAGCAGGCCATGCAAATGGCATGATCATGTCTGGTTATGATCAAAATGAACGGTTACTCCTCAAACGGATCTATTATTCAATCGGTGGCGGCTTTGTTGTCACAGATACAGAGCTTGAAGCACTCAAAGCGCAAAGCACGCCACAGGTTCAAAAAAACGTGCCATATCCATTTGCCAATGCAGATCAGATGTTGGAGATGGCAAAAGCCTCTGGCCTGACAATTGCACAGATGAAACGGGCAAATGAAGAAGAGGTTTTGGGTGCTGATGCGCTCGATAAGGAGCTGGATGCGATTTGGTCAGCCATGAATACCTGCATTATTCGCGGCTTAAAGCGCAAAGGCATAATGCCAGGCGGTTTAAATGTTGAACGCCGCGCAAGTAAAATTCACGATCAACTAAAAGACGAATGGCAGCAAAATCAGGTCAACCCCATGCTCGCCAATGACTGGCTATCGGTTTACGCCATGGCGGTGAATGAAGAAAACGCCAGTGGCGGACGTATTGTGACAGCACCGACCAATGGTGCAGCAGGCGTAATCCCTGCCGTAATTGCCTATATGCGTGATTTTTTAGAAGACATTAATGACCAATCCATTCACGATTTTTTGCTCACAGCTGCCGCAATTGGCGGCTTGATCAAAACCAATGCCTCTATTTCAGGCGCCGAAGTTGGCTGCCAAGGCGAAGTTGGGTCTGCATCGTCGATGGCAGCTGCCGGTTTGGCCGCGATCATGGGTGGTTCACCAGAGCAAATTGAAAATGCTGCCGAGATTGCGCTAGAGCATCATTTGGGCATGACCTGTGATCCAATCGCCGGCCTAGTGCAAATTCCGTGCATTGAACGCAATGGCGTTGGCGCAGTAAAAGCTGCCATGGCAGCCTCATTGGCGCTTAAGGGTGATGGCCGTCATTTTGTCTCGCTCGACAATTGCATAGAAACTATGCGCCAAACTGGCATCGATATGAATGCAAAATATAAAGAAACATCCTTGGGCGGTTTGGCTGTCAATGTCGTGGAATGTTGATTTAGCACGATGATTTCAAGTCTGTTCTGTGGAGAGCGCTCAGTTTTCCCCAATCAGACTTGACGATCTGTTGCCCATATCACATCTATAATGGATGGCACTAAATCTGATAAAATTATGCGTTGGTATTGAAAGCGCAGAACAGTTGCAAACTTATATGGAGCGTCGCCAAAAGTTGCACGATGCTGCAGGTCAAGTTTATGAAGCTATCCACACAACACGTATGAACCCAAAACGAGCCAAAGAACTGCTCGACGGTGGTTCGCTTTACTGGGTGATAAAAGGTCAGGTGAGGGCGCGACAGAAGCTGCTTGATCTACGCCAAATTACCGATGGTGAAGGAATTTCGCGTTGTCAGATTGTGATGGACAAAGAATTGATCTTTACGCAATGGCAGCCAAGACGGCCATTCCAAGGCTGGCGATATCTCACTGTTGAAGATGCACCTGCTGATTTGTCAGATAGTGATAATCAAGATGAGATGCCGCTTGAATTTAAACAAGAGCTTTCAGATTTGGGTCTGCTATAAGCGGGATATATTAGACTTTAATACGAACTGAATAATAGCCGTTGGGATTGAAGGTTTTAAGACTCAATCGTCCACGTGGCTGTGACATGCGCCATGCGCGTGCACCGTGGCACAAAAGTGCATCCACCATATCTTTAGTCCCACGACGGGTCGAGCGAGGAAGCCTTTTATCCGCAAGCCATGAAGCTGCAGATAAAAGCGGATTATTCGGTATTGACCGAAGTGACGGGTTTTGTCCCTCGGGAGGGATGTTTTTAATCGTTGGCATATAAAAAACCTCAATACGCAATACAAAAGAGATGGTCACGGATGCCGGACATACAGGCCGGCAAATTTACTAAACTTAATCTTACTAGCGTTGACTATTGAGCAGCAGCCCAGCAACCTACGCCTCTTTTCTTCAAAAACTGACATGCTGCAACCGCTTGGTCTTGGCCGGAAAAGCCAGCAAAGCGAGCGCGATAAAACTGTTGGCCATCTTTTTCAAAAGCCATTGTGAATTGTTGAGCTTGTTGGATTGACTTACCGCCAACCTTTTTAGCTTTGGCCAAAAGCAGTTTTGCTTTGGTTTCCGTATCAGATGCACCCACTTGAACAACCCAACCTTTAGGCAGATTGATTGACGCTGTTCTCACCGGATCAACGCCATCATTAGTCTGTGGCACTGGCAGGTTGCTAACAGCAACGGCTGCTGCTGTTCGAGCTGGCTTTGCTTTAGGCTCTGCCACATAAGCAGAGGCGACAACAGTCGGCGCTGAATTGCTACGAATAACTGGCACAGGTGGGTTCTTTGGTAGCTTAGTCGCAATCTGAACATTTGGTGACAAACCATTCAAGCGTTTTTTCACCATCAAATTGCCACGACCACGTTTAGATGCTTTGCCTAAATACTGGCTGATTAGCTTTTGCATTTGAGCATTACGGCTTGCACCGGATTTTCCGCCCATAACAACAGCAACAATAGATCTGCCGCCCGTTTGAACAGATGAGACAAGATTGAAACCAGATGCACGTGTGTAACCCGTTTTAATGCCATCTACGCCGCGCACTTTACCAAGAAGGCGATTGTGATTGCCGTAGGTTGCTTTTCCAAACTTAAACGAACGTGTTGAGAAATAACGATAATATTGTGGATAATGCTCACGCAATGCCAAACCCAAACGCGCCATATCACGCGCTGTGGTGACTTGGCGTGAATTTGGAAGACCATGTGCATTTTTAAATGTTGTGCTTTTCATGCGAAGCGAATGCGCTTTTTCAGTCATCAACTTTGCAAATCTTGCTTCACTGCCACCCAAAAATTCGCCAGTTGCTGTCGCAACATCATTGGCAGACTTTGTTACAAGTGCATAAATTGCTTGTTCAACAGAGATTGTTGATCCAACACGAAGACCTAATTTTGAAGGTTGTTCAGCTGCTGCATTTTTAGAAACACGAATACGGGAAGATTTTTTAATCTTGCCGCGCTCAAGCGCTTCAAACACAAGATAGAGCGTCATCATCTTGGTAAGGGAAGCCGGATACCGTTTTGAATCTGCATTATACTTATAAAGAGTTTTGCCGGTTTTTGCATCGATCACAATGCCCGCATATTTGGGGTTTGCTTGCGCGCTTGTTGCGGCACCAAATGCAATAAGGACTGCCAAACCTACAATTTTGGTTTTACGTATTGATGTACCAATAAACTGAAGGGTGTTTGTTACTGCTGATTGACTCAAACTAAAAATAGCCACTGATTTTACTCTTTACGCTTGGATTTACAATGTAAGCTGCACCCACCCTGACAGCTCCGATGTCCCATAATAGCTCGTTAGGGTTACTAAGAAGTTTATATAATTTCTCCAGTTAGATTTTTATTTGTGCGGTGCGAAATTATTTATGTTGCGATGCACAAAAAGACTTGACGTTATGGTGCAGTGCATATATATCTACAATCAGAAATCAACTTAAGGGACAAAAATCATGTTCAACTTCGATCAAGTTACAAAAATGAATCAAGACGTAATCGCAGCGATGACTGCCTCTTCAAATGTTGCTCAAGAAAGCATCAAACAGATTGCTACTGAAGCAACTGACTACAGCAAGAAAAGCTACGAAGCTTCATCTGCAGTAGCTGAAAAACTTTCTGGCGTAAAAAGTGTTGAGACAGCTGTTGAAATCCAAAACGATTTCGCAAAAACTGCTTACGAAGCATTTGTTGCTCAATCTACTAAAATGACTGAGCTTTACACAAACATGGCTAAAGAAGCTTATGCTCCTTTTGAAGCTGCTGTTGCAAAAGCAAAAGCCTAATTTTTTAAAGACCAACTGTTTCACAACAGTTTAGTTTTTTAATATCAAACTCGGTTGTTTTGCAGCCGAGTTTTTTGTTGTCTTGAGTTTAATTGAAATTGAATTGGCTGGCAAATAAAGCTAAGAGAATTGAAAATAATTGAGTTGAAACTGTATTTTTTCTGGCTTTGATCTATTTAGGTCTTAAAATACGATGAGCGAATACATAGCTATAGGAAAATAGAGATCCCATGTCTCAATTCGGAGATACTAAAAACGTGATAATTAAGTCGGACAATATAAGAGTTCTGACAATGCAAAATGAAGACAACAACCCTGACGATGGTGCACCGGACGATGATTTTTCGACCGCAACAGCCACAAGGGCCAAGCCTAAGAAGCCAAGTCTTTATCGCGTATTGTTACTCAATGATGATTATACACCGATGGAATTTGTGATTCTTATCCTGGAAAGCATTTTTCAAATGGATAGAGAACAGGCAACGCGCGTTATGTTGCATGTTCACAATCACGGTGTTGGTGAATGTGGGGTCTTTACATATGAAGTCGCAGAATCCAAAGTAGCACAAGTAATGGACCTTGCTCAGGAGCAAGATCACCCGTTACAATGTGTGATGGAAAAGAAATAAGGAAGCTCAATGCCTACATTTTCCAACTCTCTAGAGCAGTCTCTTCACAGAGCGCTTACATTTGCTAATGACCGCAGACACGAATATGCGACCTTAGAGCACCTATTGCTAGCCCTCATCGAAGATGATGATGCCGCAGCCGTTATGCGTGCGTGCAATGTTGATCTGAAACATTTGAAGGGTATCGTCTCGTCCTATGTTGACAAAGATCTGAATAATCTTGTCTCTGATTATGGTGAAGATTCAAAACCAACAACAGGTTTCCAGCGTGTTATTCAGCGTGCGGTTATCCATGTCCAGTCGTCTGGCCGTGATGAAGTAACCGGTGCCAATGTGCTTGTGGCAATTTTTGCCGAGCGCGAAAGCCATGCTGCTTACTTCTTGCAAGAACAAGAAATGACGCGTTTTGATGCGGTTAATTTCATTTCACATGGTATTGGCAAACGGCCAGGGTCTGGCGAAGCAACAGGCGGGCCTGGCACAGATATGCCAGATGTTGGCGGCGCAGGTTCAAATGATGGTGAGCAGTCTGAAGATGGCACACCTAAAAAGAACCAAGATGCACTGTCTGCTTATTGCGTGAATTTGAATGTTAAGGCCGAAAAAGGCAAAATTGATCCGTTGATTGGCAGAGCAACAGAAGTTGACCGGACAATTCAGATCCTATGCCGTCGTTCTAAAAACAATCCGCTTTATGTCGGTGATCCAGGCGTCGGTAAAACCGCGATTGCCGAAGGCTTGGCAAAACGTATCATTGAGAAAGATGTGCCTGAAGTCCTAGAAGATTCAATCATCTTTTCGCTTGATATGGGCGCATTGCTTGCCGGAACGCGTTATCGTGGTGATTTTGAAGAGCGCTTGAAACAGGTAATGAAAGAGCTTGAGGAAAAACCTGAAGCGATTTTGTTCATCGATGAAATCCACACAATTATTGGGGCAGGCGCTACATCAGGCGGCGCAATGGATGCGTCTAACTTGTTAAAACCTGCTTTGGCTTCGGGCAACATCCGTTGCATTGGTTCAACAACCTATAAAGAATATCGTCAGTTCTTTGAAAAAGATCGTGCTTTGGTGCGCCGTTTCCAAAAGATTGATGTGAAAGAGCCTTCAATTCCTGAAACCATTGATATCCTCAAGGGTCTTAAAACACGATTCGAAGATTATCATAACATCAAATATTCTGAAGGCGCGATTAAAGCTGCGGTAGAATTGTCAGCCCGTTACATCACAGATCGGAAATTGCCGGATAAAGCAATTGACGTGATTGATGAATCTGGTGCTGCGCAAATGCTATTGCCAGCAGATAAACGCCTTAAGCGTCTGACTGAGACCCAAATTGAAGCAACAATTGCGACAATGGCGCGGATCCCAGCCAAAACTGTGTCTAAAGATGACAAGCAAGTGCTTGCTCAACTGGATATGGAATTGCGCAGTGTTGTCTATGGTCAAGACAATGCCATTGAACAGCTGACATCTGCTATTCGTCTTGCACGCGCTGGATTGCGCGAGCCAGATAAGCCAATTGGTTCATATCTGTTCTCTGGCCCAACAGGTGTGGGTAAAACCGAAGTTGCAAAACAATTGGCATCCTCTTTGGGTGTGGAATTGCAGCGCTTTGATATGTCTGAATATATGGAACGCCATACGGTTTCTCGTTTGCTCGGTGCCCCTCCAGGATATGTTGGTCATGATCAAGGTGGATTGCTGACTGATGGTGTCGATCAACATCCCCATTGTGTGTTGTTGCTTGATGAGATCGAAAAAGCCCATCCAGATATTTATAATATTCTGCTGCAGGTCATGGATCATGGCTCGCTAACCGATGCAAACGGCAAAAAAGTTGATTTCCGCAATGTCGTATTGATCATGACAACAAATGCGGGTGCATCAGAAGCTGCAAAAACAGCGATTGGCTTTGGCTCGTCCAAGCGTGAAGGTGATGATGAAGAAGCCATCAACCGCTTGTTCACACCAGAATTCCGCAACCGTTTGGACGCGATCATTCCGTTTGGCATGTTGCCAACTGAAGTTATCCACAAAGTTGTTCAAAAGTTCATCATGCAGCTTGAAGCTCAATTGGCTGAACGCAACGTGACGTTTGAGCTTGAAGATGATGCGATCGAGTGGCTTGCCAAAAAAGGCTATGACGAGCGAATGGGCGCACGGCCACTCAGCCGCGTGATCCAAGAGCACATCAAAAAACCATTGGCCAATGAATTACTGTTTGGCAAATTGACCAAAGGTGGCATTGTTAAAGTCACAATCGGCAAAGACAAAGATGGCAAGGATGGAATTGTTCTCGATTCAATTCCTGCAACGGCCCGTGCGCAGCCTAAAAAAGAAGAAACACCGAAAAAAGCAGCGCCTGCTGCCAAATCTGCACCTAAAAAGGCTACATCGCGCGCAAAGCCGACATCAAAAGGTAAACCATCATCTGATGGCAATGATGGTAGTGGTGACAAAGACGGACCAATGTCAGGTGCTGGAAAAACAAGCAAAGCAAAAGCTGCAGACACAAGTGCTGCAACTGAGCCAGATGCAAAACCAGCCAAAAAACCAGTGCGCCGCGCATCAACACCAGTGCCAAAGGTTCCGCGTAAAAAGTAGCTCCTGATATAAATCTTACGCTCAAAATATCAAAAACCCGGCAATTAGATTGCCGGGTTTTTTTAGATCAAAAGTAAGTATTGAAGACTAGTTGCTCCCAATTTCATGCGGGAGCTGAATAAGCACTGGGTTGTGTCATTACATTTATCTTTGGTCAATGTAGATCGCGTGGGCGCACTGACTAAAAATCTCAACCAGATAGATATTCTCGATTTTGAGCTTTTTTATTTTCAAGATTCATCCTAAGACATAGCAATGCAAATTCTTATTTCTCAATCAAATCGACATTGGTTCTGTGTAGGCTTACGAGTGCTTTTCACCTTGCCTGCTTTGCTTTTGGCGAGCGCAATTATTGGCTTTGTAGGGTTTGCCATTGAGGCCGGAATACCGATGCCGGAAGTCTTTGCGATGAACGTGTTTATCTGGGCTTTACCTGCCAAATTGATCATGATTGCGTCGATTTTAAGCGGTACATCAATCACAGCAACGTTTTTAGCCGTGACGCTTTCATCGATACGGTTTATGCCAATGACAGCCGCGCTAATCCCAGAAATGCGCCAAAAAAGCACCCCCACATGGTTGCTGTTACTACTATCGCATTTTGTCGCCATCACAGGCTGGGTCTATTCGCTTGAGAAGTTCAAGGATATACCGCGGGAAGGGCGTGTTGCCTTTTTTGCAGGCGTTGGCGGCTCGTTATTTGTCTTTAATTCAGTGCTTATTGTTGCAGCTTACGGCATTGTCGAAACATTCCCGCCAGCCGCATTAGGTGCGTTGTTTTTGCTCACACCTGTTTATTTCCTATTATCGCTTTGGCGCTCTGCACGAGACTGTTCAACCTATTTTGCCATGGTGTTTGGCTTAATATTAGGGCCAATATTCCATTTGATCGCACCACAATTTGATATCCTACTATCAGGTATTATAGGCGGAAGCCTTGCCACTTTGGTCTATGTTTTACTGGGGCATCACCAACCGACAAAGGACATTGATGAAGGAGATGCATCATGAATTATGTATCTTTGGATGATTGGTGGTGGCCATATTTGTTCATCGCGATTGCCGGTTGGTTGGCGACCGATATTTGGCGTTGGATGGGTGTTATTGTCGGCAACAGATTAAATGAAGGCAGCTTGGTGCTGTTATGGGTGAGGGCAACCGCAACATCGCTTGTAGCCGGTGTTATTGCCAAACTCATCTTATATCCAATTGGCGCTTTGGCTGATTTTGACGTCAATTTGCGTGTCATTGCCGTTGTGCTTGGGTTTGTGGTCTTCTTATTGGCCAAAAAGCAGATTATCTATGGCATTTTAAGCGCCTTGATCGTGCTCTTATCTGGTCATTGGTTTTTGAATTTCTAGATTCTAAATTAACTCTGGTCGCTATCAAAGCGCAGCCCGAATTTTGGCCGCATGTTCTTTCATCACATCCATATCCATCATCGGTGCAGGAACTTGGCGCAATGGCACGCCATCAAATGTTGGAATAATGTGGAAGTGAATGTGAAACACCTCTTGAAAACCAGCAGCTTCATTGTTCTGGCGGATCGTGACACCATCGGCATTAAAGGCTTTTTTGGTCGCAATCGCCATTTTTTGCACTGTTTTAGCAACATCCACTAAGGCATCCGGTGATATATCAAGAATATTCCGCGCAGGTTCTTTGGAAATCACCAAACAATGACCATCGCTCCAAGGCATAATGTCCATCATCGCATAGGATGCATTATCCTCATACAAAACCTCAGACGGGATTTCACCACGTAGGATTTTAGCAAATACATTTTGATCATCATATGTCATGGAAACACCTCTTATATTATGCATCTTTAGCTTTAAACGGCGCACGCATCTTTAAAATCTCTTGAATTTCCCCAACCTCTTGGCGTTCATGCGCCAAATAATCTGCAACAGCACCATGAAACCCTTCATGGGGGATGTAATGGGCAGAATATGTGGTTTCAGGTAAATATCCACGCGCCAATTTGTGCTGACCTTGTGCACCAGCTTCCACGCGCTTGAGGCCACGTTCGATGGCAAAATCTATCGCTTGGTGATAACACACTTCAAAATGCAAAAACGGATGATCTTCAACACAACCCCAATGGCGACCATAGAGACAATCAGACCCAATAAAATTAATCGCGCCAGCAACATAACGCCCATCGCGTTTGGCCATGATGAGCAAAATATCATCGGGCATCCGCGTGCCAATAAGTGAGAAAAACTCACGCGTTAAATAGGGACGACCCCATTTGCGTGCGCTTGTATCAATATAAAATTGATAGAAAATATCCCAAATCTCTTCTGTAAGATCAGTACCAGTGATCCAATCAATCGTAATACTATTATCAAGCGCTGCTTGCCGTTCCTTTTTCAAGTTTTTGCGTTTGCGTGACGCCAGGGTTTGCAAAAAATCATCATAGCTTTTGTAATTATCATTATGAAAATGAAATTGCTGATCATTGCGAATTAAAAACCCCTGACCCTCCAAAACCTTGGCCTCATCTTCGGGCATAAATGTAATATGGGCTGATGAGAGTTGAAATTGATCGGTAACCTGACAAAGCCCTGTGGCAAGTGATAAACGTAGTTGAGACGTATCAGCACCACGCCGCGTTAAAAGCCTTGGGCCCGTTGCGGGGGTAAACGGGACTGAACATTGTAGCTTGGGATAATATTGCCCCCCCGCACGTTGCCACGCATCGGCCCAACCATGATCAAAAACATATTCGCCCTGGCTGTGTGATTTTATATAGGCTGGTAACGCGCCCAATATGTCGCCGCTTGAATTGGATAAAATAAGATGCTGAGGCATCCAACCCTCATCCCGTGTGACAGACCCAGACTGCTCAAGCGATGATAAAAAATCATGCGAAATGAAAGGGTTGTAGGGAACAGCGGAATCATTTTGTGATGCTTCTGAATCAGAATGAGAAGCTGTTGATCTGACCTTAGAAGTACCAGAAAACTGATCCCATTCAGATTTTGGAACCTCATCAATACTGGAAATCGTTTGAACATTTAGCGCTTCAAAAGGTACATCAGATGCTGTCATACTGTTATCATTTGCTCCACATAGGTTCTGTCAACGTGCCTGTTTCAGCCCCTAAAGTTTAGGCTCAAATCCTTCAAACGTAATCTGATCGGCATAAAGGTCTGAATGCGTTTGTTGCGCCATATCAGTCACTGTCCACGTTATGATTTTCTTGCCTTGTTTACGTTGTCCCTCGACAAATGGATTGGGCAGATCGTCAATAGAATAGGAGATGAAAGAGATATTGTAGGTGAGGGCTTCTTCATGGGTAAAGAACACATCTGGGTCTTTGCCCTCTGCTGTTAAGCCAACTGGATAAGGGCATTCTAGTTCATGAAAATCGCGTAATAGATGGTGATCAAACGACATCAATGCAACTTTGCCCTGATAGTTTTCCAGATCATCTAAAATCGCCCCCGCAAATCCATGATCATCTTTGATACTGCCCTTGAGTTCCAAAACGAGCGGCACTTTACCATCAACAAGATCTAACACGGCTTTGAGCGTTGGAATTCGGTCCTTGGTACCACCAACAGACAGCATGGTCAGCTCATAAGCCATCTTGGACCGTGTCTCCGCTCGAAGGCCACACAAGCGCTCAAGTTTGTAATTATGGAACACCATCGGCACTCCATCAGCAGAAAACTGTAAGTCGCATTCAATCGCGTAATTATGTTCAACCGCACGTGAGAATGCAGACAATGTGTTTTCAAACACAGTTTCATTCAAATCATGCAAACCACGATGAGCAATCGGTAGATCATCCAACCACGATATATCTTTTAAGGAACTCATAGCTTATTCAAATTCGATAATAGCGTCGATTTCAACTGCTGCACTGAACGGAAGTGAGGACATGCCAACGGCCGCTCGTGCATGTACGCCGCAATCGCCCAATATTTCAGCTAAAAAGTCAGAAGCACCATTGATAACCAGATGCTGCTCGTTAAATGCTGGTGTGGAAGCCACAAAACCATTGATTTTGATCACTTGTTTAATGCGTCCAAGATCACCTAAGGCAGCTTTTGCTTGGGCTAAGATATTGATTGCACAGATTTGGGCAGCGCGTGCGCCAGCTTCCACGTCCACATTGTGACCAAGTACGCCTTTGACTGCGATCTGACCGTTTTCCATCGGCAATTGGCCGGAAATAAACAGTTGATTGCCAGACTTTGTAAACGGCAAGTAGTTGGCGGCAGGTGCTGCAGCATTTGGCAGTTTGATGCCTCTGGCGGCCAGCCGCGCTTCGGCCATGCGAGCGTCGAGAGAAAGAGACATGATAATTACTCCTATTTACGTTTCAAATTTAGCTGTCATATTCATAAAATTAGAATTCTTTTTACGACGATTCGTTCATAAATTATAAGGAAAACTCTACCCAGATTGAGTTTGCCTCCTTATATTGCCGTATTGTTGTCCTTATATAGATAAGGAACCCTTGGAGAGCCTTAGCGCGTAAACCGATATATGAAATTTTCAAAATTATTGACGACCGTATTTTCAGCCGCAATTCTTGCGACAAGCTTGACCACAAGTCTTTCCGCTACTCAATTACTGCCCCATCGTGCGGTCTATGATCTCAAACTTAAAGACGCGAGTTCTCGTTCTGGCATTTCTGGCCTTGCTGGCCGAATTGTCTACGAGTTTCGTGGCTCCAAATGTGATGGCTACACAGTTAATTTCAGATTTGTGAGTGAAATTTTCACGGGCGAAAGCTCGCGGGTTTCAGATCAACAAACCAGTACCTATGAGAATTCAGAAGATAATACCTTCCAATTTTTAAGCCGTTCATTTGTGAACCAAAAACTGGATCGCGAAACCAGAGGCTTGGCTGAGAACATCGGCGATGAATTGCTTGTTGATTTGAAAAAGCCTGAGGAAAAAGAATTGCAATTCCCAATCTCTGCTTTCCCAACAGGGCATTTGATAGAACTGATTGAAAAAGCCAAAGCTGGTGAAACGGTTTATGAAAGCCGGATTTTTGATGGTTCTGATGGCGGTGACCAATCTTTAATCACAACCAGCATTATCGGTAATATTGAAGAAACAAGTAACGCAGACAATGCCGAAGTTAAAATCATTGGCGATACAGGAACAGCTGCCGTTTGGCCGGTGTCCTTATCATATTTTGAAGAAGCAAAATCTGGCGATGTACTTCCCATCTATCGCATTGCGTTTAAACTCTATGAAGATGGTGTCAGCCGTGAACTTACTATGGATTACGGAGACTTCGTGATTGAAGGCAAAATCTCCGGGTTTGAACTGTTGGAAAAAGAAGCCGCTTGCGAATAGCTACCTACTTCAACATCCCAATAAATCGATCCACTTGGGCTTCATCTGTGGCCCACGATGTAACCAATCGCAACTGCGTGCGGTCTTCATTGATAATTTTCCAACGATAAAAGTCAAATTGCTCTTCTAGGCGATCAATAAGCTCGTTTGGCAAGATTGGCATCAACATATTGGCCTCACATGGCGCTGCCATTTCAAAACCAGCAGCCAAAATATTGTCCGCAATTTTAAGAGCTAAATCATTGCCGCGCTGAGCCAGTTTGAAAAACAAGTTATCGGTGAACAGCTCTTGGAATTGAATGCCCAATGCGCGACCTTTGGCAAGTAGCGCACCACGTTGCTTCAAATGCACTTCAAAGTCCTTGGCCAAGTCCTTGTTCGGAATCACAATTGCTTCGCCGAATAATGCGCCAGCCTTTGTGCCACCAATCCAGAATATGTCGACATATTCGGCTAAATCCGCTAAGGTTAAATCGCTTGCATCTGATGAAATAGCAGCGCCCATCCGCGCACCATCTACCATGAAGTACAAATTGTTTGCGCGACAAATCGCTGATAGTGCCACAATCTCGGCTTTGGTGTAGACGGTGCCAACTTCAGTCGCATTGGAAATATAAACAAGGCGAGGGAGCGTTATGTGCGGATAATGCTGGTGCGCATCAATTGCCTTTTGCAAGTTCTGCGCTGTCAGTTTGCCGTCCACAACATCAGCTGCAATAATCTTATGGCCTGTCGCTTCCACAGCGCCAGCTTCATTGGTCAATATATGGCCAGATTGCGGGGCAATCACAGCTTCATGGGAGCGCAGTGCCACAGCATGCAGGATTAAGTTGACCAATGTTCCGCCAGACACAAAAAAGATCGCCGTGTCCTTGGTTCCCATTTTGGCGCGAATAAGCTCACGCGCTCCAATGGAATATGCGTCATTCCCATAAGGCTCGCTTTGCACCATATTGGTTTGAGTAAGCGCTTTTAGAATATTGGGGTGGCAGCCTTCGCTGTAATCATTGCGAAATGTGTATTTCATAAAAGTCTCACTCATTTACATGTTTAATGCTCAAAATTCGAATTGGAATCAAATTCGGCATGGCATTTGAAATTTGGGACATTGAAAGCTAAAAACCAAGCATATTGCAATTATATTCTTCATTTGAAACTGGATTTGTTGCCCCGCACCTCAGATAAGGTCTAAAAGCTGCGCCAGATGGTTATAATATTGAGAAAACGCTTGCAATAAAGCCTGTTTGGCCGTAAGTGGGCCTCATTCCACATGCAGATTTGGGATTGATTGGGGAGAAATCCAGTCCATTCCGCCCGGTGGCGATCATATCGCTTCTATCTGCAGAGGTACAACCGGAAAAGGAGATATGGCATGGCTATGCCCAGTTTTTCAATGCGTCAGCTTTTAGAAGCAGGCTGTCACTTTGGTCACCAGACACACCGCTGGAACCCTAAAATGAAGAAGTTCATTTTTGGTGAACGTAATAATATTCACATCATCGATCTTGGTCAAACTTACCCAATGCTTTCAAATGCATTGCAGTTGGTTTCTGACACTGTTGCAAAAGGCGGCCGCGTGTTGTTCGTTGGAACAAAGCGTCAAGCTTCTGAAATCGTCGCAAAAGCTGCGATGGATTCTGCTCAGTACTATGTCAATGCGCGCTGGTTAGGCGGCATGTTGACAAACTGGAAAACGATTTCAAATTCGATCCAGCGTCTACGTAAGCTTGATGAGCTACTTGCAGGTGATGCTTCTGGCTTCACTAAGAAAGAACGTTTGAACCTTGAGCGCGAGCGTACAAAGCTTGACCGTGCTTTGGGCGGTATCCGCGACATGGGCGGCACACCTGATCTTATTTTTGTGATCGACACAAATAAAGAAGGCATTGCCATTCAAGAAGCTAAACGTTTGAAAATCCCAGTCGTTGCTGTTGTTGATTCAAACTGTGATCCAGACATCGTTGATTTCCCAATTCCAGGTAATGATGATGCAGCACGTTCTATTTCGCTATATTGCGATCTGATCTCACGCGCATGTATCGATGGTATTGCACGTCAGCAAGGCGCTTCAGGCGTTGATCTTGGTGCAGCTATTGAAGCTCCAATGGAAGCCGCTGTTGCGGCAGCTGAAGAAGTTGCAGCTCCTGCTGCAGAAACTCCTGCAGCATCTTAATGTTTTAATCAGGTTTTAAATCTGATTTTTGTAAACTGACTTAGCGGCCTTTGATAAAATGGGGCCGCTATTGTCGTAAAATTTAAACGGTAAATTGATACCGATCTTAAAAGCGCATCACATACATTGCGCAAATAAGATTTGGGTGAAAAAAGAGGCTATTATGAGCATCACAGCAGCAATGGTAAAAGAACTGCGCGAGAAATCTGGCGCAGGTATGATGGATTGTAAAAAAGCGCTAACGGAAGCTGGCGGCGAGATGGAGGCTGCAATCGATTGGTTGCGTGCCAAAGGCATCGCAAAAGCTGACAAAAAATCTGGCCGTACAGCGGCTGAAGGTCTAATTGGCATCAAAAGTGAAGGCACTTCAGCAGTTATTGTTGAATTGAACTCCGAGACTGATTTTGTTGCACGTAACGACGAATTCCAAGCACTGATCAACGGCATTGCAGATGTTGCAGCAACAACAGACGGTTCTGTTGAAGCAATCAATGCAGGCACGTATGCAGCGACTGGCAAAACAGTTGAAGACACAATCAAAGATGCGATCGGCACAATTGGCGAAAACATGGCTTTGCGTCGCGCTGCTAAACTTTCAGTGAACGATGGTGTGATTGCATCATACATTCACAATGCGGTGACAGACAATCTTGGCAAGCACGGTGTTCTTGTTGCGCTTGAATCAACTGGTGACAAAGCGAAATTGGAAGCCATTGGCCGTCAAATCGCAATGCACATTGCAGCCACAAGCCCACTTGCTGTAACATCTGATGAAGTTGATCAGGACGTTGCAAATCGTGAGCGTGCAGTCTTCCTTGAACAAGCCAAAGAATCTGGCAAGCCAGACAATATTGCAGAAAAAATGGTTGAAGGCCGTATGCGCAAATTCTTCCAAGAAGTTGCTCTTATGTCTCAGCAATTTGTTATCAACCCTGACCAAACTGTTGCAGAAGCTGTTAAAGCTGCTGAAGCTGAAGTTGGTGCGCCGATTGCTGTTACTGGCATGGCTCGCTTGCTATTGGGTGAAGGCGTTGAAAAAGAAGTTGAAGACTTCGCAGCTGAAGTTGCAGCTGTAGCCAATAGCTAATATTTACTTATAACAAGTGAATATCTGTTTTTCATTCAAGGGCATCGCGTGACAACGCGGTGCCCTTGGTGTATCGGGATATGTTAAGTTAAATCGAATCTTTTAAGTCCATACAAATAATAATAAGGGTGCCAAATGTCGCAAGAGCCAGTCTACAAACGCGTATTATTCAAAGCTTCAGGTGAGGCGCTTATGGGTGATCAAGGATTTGGTATCGATGTAGCTGTGGCAGACCGGATCGCAAATGATATTGCGCAAGTCCATAAAATGGGCGTTGAAATTTCTGTCGTTGTTGGCGGTGGTAATATTTTCCGCGGCGTTGCTGTTGCATCCAAAGGCGGCGATCGCGTCACGGGCGATCATATGGGCATGTTAGCAACAGCGATTAATGCGCTTGCACTCGCCACATCCTTACGCAAACTTGGTGTTGAAACGGAAGTCTTATCCGCCATTGCAATGCCTGAAATTTGCCAAACCTATTCCCAACGTGCAGCAAAACGTCATTTGGACAAACGCCGCGTTGTCATTTTTGCAGGTGGTACGGGCAATCCATTCCTAACAACAGATACAGCCGCAGCCCTACGCGCAGCTGAGATGGGTGCCGAAGTTATTTTCAAAGGCACCCAAGTGGATGGCATCTACTCTGCTGATCCAAAAACAAACCCTGATGCCACGCGATTTGAAGAGCTGAGCCATGAAGATGTGTTGAGTAAAGGTTTGGCTGTAATGGATACAGCTGCCGTTGCGCTTGCACAGGAAAATAATTTACCAATCATTGTGTTCTCCATCCATGATAAAGGCGGATTTGCCGAAATCATAAAAGGTGGTGGACGCTGCACAATTGTACGTGATAAATAATAGAGCTAAATGAGCTTTAAAGTTGAAGTTGAATAATAGGAGACAGTTATGGCCGGTGTTGATTTAAATGATATAAAAAGACGTATGGATGGCGCAGTCACAGCGTTTAAGTCTGATACTGCAGCGCTTCGCACAGGGCGCGCATCTGCAAATCTACTCGATTCAGTTCTGGTTGATGCTTATGGATCAAAAGTTCCTCTCAATACGGTTGCAAACATCACGGTTCCAGAATCACGCATGTTGGCGGTTTCTGTTTGGGATAAAACAATGGTGTCTGCCGTTGAAAAAGGAATTCGCGAAGCAAACCTTGGTTTTAACCCAATCACAGATGGTCAAAACCTACGCCTACCTTTGCCAGATTTGAACGAAGAACGCCGCAAAGAACTTGTTAAACTTGCTGGCACATATTGTGAAAATGCCAAGGTTGCTGTTCGTCATGTGCGTCGTGATGGCATGGACGACCTTAAAAAAGCCGAAAAAGATGGCAATATTGGTAAAGACGATGCGCATGGTCAATCTGAAAAAGTTCAGAAAATGACTGACGACACAATCAAAATCGTCGACGCTTTGCTTGCTGAAAAAGAAGCAGAAATCATGACAGTTTAGGACCCAACTCGGGTAACGGGCGCGTTTACATGCATTTTGCACCACTTGAAAAAGTTCCAGAACACGTTGCAATCATTATGGATGGCAATGGTAGATGGGCCAAATCGCGCGGACTAGCGCGTACAGCTGGCCATCAACAAGGCATGGAAACGTTGCGTCAAGTGGTTCGAACTGCGGGCGAGGCAGGCGTTAAATACCTAACATTATTTGCGTTCTCATCTGAAAATTGGAACAGACCCCAAGAAGAAGTCGGCTTTTTGATGGGGTTGCTTAAAAAGTTCGTAAGACGTGATTTAGAGCAATTGCGATCTGAAAATGTCCGCGTTCAAATTATAGGTGGGCGTGAAGGTCTTCAATCCGACATTCTTGATCTTCTGATTGAGGCGGAAACCAATACCAAAGATAATACAGGGTTAAACCTTGTGATTGCGTTTAATTATGGATCGCGAGACGAGCTAACCCGGGCCGCCAAAGCCATGGCGCTTGATGTGCAGAGCGGCAAAATTTGCCCTCAGGATATTACCACTGACAAAATGTCGACCTATCTTGATACATCTGGCATTCCTGACCCAGACCTCATCATTCGCTCAAGTGGCGAACAAAGATTGTCCAATTTTCTGTTGTGGCAAGCCGCTTATACAGAATTTGTTTTTGTCCAAGAGCTCTGGCCTGATTTCTCCAAACAAGTCTTCTGGACCGCTTTGATGCAGTTTAGTAAACGCGAACGTCGCTTTGGCGGGGTCGAAAACGAAAAAATTGCTGCAACTTCCTGAGGATGAAGCATCACACTATGTTTCCAATGTGAAATTTTACGTGTAACCTTTTTTCCAAGAGGGTGCTCAATGATAATAAAAACTAGCCAGTTCCTGAGATTGACCGAGACTTTCATAAACGTAAGTCGTGGAATCTCTCATGAATAATGAGTTAAAGCTCAGAATAATGTCCGCTATAGTTATGGTTGCGGTCACACTGTTTTCCGTATGGATAGGCGGTGCTGTCTTTGCCATATTGGTGATAATTGCTGGTTTATTGATCTTCTACGAATGGTCCACAATCATCAAAACAGAACCTAGCTTGACATTTTTAGGCTGGGCAACGCTCGTCATATCATTTGTATTATTGTTTTTAGATTTTGTGCCCCATGCGCTGATAGCTCTGATCATTGGCGCCGTTGTTACAGCCTTTATGGGCTATAGACAAAAATCTGATGTTTGGGTGGCTGGCGGCATATTATATGCAGGGCTTCCCGTTATTGCATTTGCCGAATTACGCGGCGAGGGGATTATGGGTCTTTTTGCCATAACTTTCATCTTCGTTGTTGTCTGGGCAACTGACATCTTTGCCTATTTCTGCGGCAAATCAATGGGTGGGCCAAAACTTGCGCCATCAATATCACCTGGCAAAACATGGTCAGGGGCGATCTTTGGCTTAGCTGCTGGTGTTGGCGCGGGATTGTTCACTGTCTTAATGCTACGCGAAGGTGGCGGCATATATCTGCCCATCATTGCAATCTTATTGTCATTATCAAGCCAGATAGGCGACTTGTTCGAATCATGGATTAAGCGGCGCTTTAATGTCAAAGATTCCAGCCAGCTTATTCCTGGCCATGGTGGTGTGATGGATCGTTTGGATGGTGTAGTTTTTGCCGCAGTAACAGCATTTGTCATTGCGATGTTTGCTCAGTATTATGGTGGAAGTCAGTCAAGTGATGTGATAGCAATGCACTTGTTGGGACTGTAATCAGGACTTCATTGTCCGGACTTTAGTCAATGAGGGTTCAGCCTCGCATTATCAAACAATAATTACGGCTCTTAGAAGGTTTTTATGGAAATTCTTAGTTCTATTTATTCAATTTTGACCGGAAATATCCTTTCGTTCATTTTGGTTTTATCTGTTGTCGTTTTTATTCACGAAATGGGCCATTATCTGGTTGGTCGTTGGTGTGGCATCTACGCCACAACGTTTTCGATTGGTTTTGGCAAGGAAATCTGGGGCTTTACCGCAAAAGATGGCACAAGATGGCGCATTGCGATGATCCCACTTGGCGGATACGTCAAGTTCTTTGGTGATGATAGTGCCGCCTCTACACCGGACAATGAAAGCCTAAAAGTGATGTCCGATGAGGACAAAGCCCGCTCATTTCACCATGCATCCGTACAACGCCGCGCATTGACTGTGCTTGCTGGCCCAATGGCAAACTTTATTCTGACCATTGTTATCTTTACTTCGGTTTTCGCAACCTATGGCCGCCAAATCGCAGATCCTATCATCACAGACGTTGTTGCCGAATCTCCCGCAGATATTGCTGGCCTGCAACAAGGTGATTTGTTCGTATCTATTGATGGTATTGATATTGCGGTGTTTAGCGAAGTGAAACGATATATCGCCTCACGTCCAGAAACTTTGGTCGAAATCATGATAAATCGTGATGGCACTGAGCAAACTGTATCGCTGACACCTGATCGCAAAACAAACAAAGATCGTTTTGGTAATGAGATCGAAGAAGGCATTATGGGTGTGATTGTCACCTCTGAAGGTGGAAACTTCCGAACGCAGGAGTTCACTGTCCCTCAGGCCGTTGGCCAAGCTTTCTCCGAAAGCTGGTTCATTGTCACACGTACATTTGACTATATCGGAAACATATTTGTTGGCCGCGAAAGTGCTGCCCAATTAAGTGGTCCTATTGGTATTGCCAAGATGTCTGGGCAAGTCGCAACATTGGGTGTTTTGGCGCTCGTGCAACTTGCTGCAATCATCTCGCTCTCCATTGGATTGCTCAATCTCATGCCTGTGCCTATATTGGACGGCGGACATTTGGTTTTCTATGCATTTGAGGCAATTTTGGGGCGGCCGCTGAGCCAAAAGACTCAAGAAATGGCGTTTCGAGTCGGTTTAACACTGATTCTAGCGCTGATGCTGTTCACGACCTATAATGATGTTGGTTCGATTTATCGCGGCTTCTTTGGGTCGTAAATGTCACAAAGCCTGGTTTGGTTTGTGTTTATGGCATCAGAACTTACGAAAATTAATAGTTTGTTAACTGTGATTAATTTCTCTTTCAGTCGACTCATAAAAATGATACAAAAGTAAACGGAAATTAACGCTTTTCCTTGCTTGTAGAGTAAAAGCGCTTTAAACGTTTCTTATTAAGTCCGATTCATGTTTTGAGGTCGGTGAAAACTCGTATGGTTTTGATGAAGGTAATTTGTTCGATGAAATTTCAAACCCGATTATTAAATGCAGTGTCAGCAGTCGCACTATCAGCTGGTATTGTCGTTTCAGGGGCAGGTACTGCCGTTATAACAATGACCAGTGTTGCGGAAGCAGCCAGCGTTAGCCGAATTGTTGTAAGAGGCAATTCACGTGTGGACGCAGGTACTATCAAAAACAATCTTACCATCAGCGAAGGTACTCGTTTTAATAACGATGACATCGATGAGTCAGTTAAGCGTCTATTCGCAACGGGGCTGTTCTCGGATGTTCGCATTAGCACATCTGGCGGTAGCTTGATTGTTTCAGTTGATGAAAACCAAATCGTCAACCAAGTTGTTTTTAACGGCAACAAGAAACTCAAAGATGCTCGCTTAAAAGCAATCGTTCAGACTAAAACACTTGGACCATACAATGACTTGATCGTTGGCGCAGACATTGCAGCCATTCAAGATGCATATTCAGGTATTGGTCGTGATGAAGCCACAGTAACAACACAAGTTGTCCCATTGGGTGATGGCCGTGTAAATATTGCTTATCAAATCAATGAAGGTGATCGTACGAAGATCTCATCCATTAGCTTTGTTGGTAATAATTCATTCGGTGATGGCCGCTTGGCTGATATTGTTTCGACAAAACGTTCAAACTTCTTGAGCTTTATTATCCGTAAAGATGTTTACGATGATGATAAATTGCGTGCGGATGAAGAATTGCTTCGTCGTTTTTACTACGACCAAGGCTTTGCCGATTTCCGTGTGATCTCATCATTTGCTGATTTGGACGAAACAACAAACAAATATGCAATCACATTCACAGTAGATGAAGGTGATCGTTATACATTTGGCGCCATCAATATAGATAGCACAATCCCAAATATCGATGCTGATAGCTTGACGAAAGTGATCAAAAGTCGCTCTGGTAAAAACTACAGTGCGACAGCGGTTGAAGACACAATCACAGCAATTGCTGATGAAGTAGCCAACCAAGGTTATCCTTTTGCGCAAATCACACCACGTGGCGACAGAGACTTTGCAGGCAGCACAATTTCAGTTGATTACTTGGTCGATGAAGGTCAACGCGCTTATGTAGAACGCATTGAAATCATTGGTAATACACGTACTCGTGACTATGTTATCCGTCGCGAATTCGATATCAGTGAAGGCGATCCGTTCAATCAGGTTCTTTTGCGTAAAGCCAGAAAAAGCCTTGATGCTTTGGGTTACTTCTCAAGTGTTGATATTTCAACACGTCCTGGCTCACAAGCAGATCGCGTGATCTTGGTTGTTAATGTGACAGATCAACCAACTGGTGAATTTTCTATCGGTGGTGGTTATTCAAATACAACTGGCGCATCTGCTGAACTCAGTGTTACAGAGCGCAACTTCCTAGGTCGCGGCCAGTTCATTAAAGTTTTGGCCGGCCAAGGCACAAACTCTAAAGAATATGCGCTTTCATTTACTGAGCCATATTTCTTGGGTTACCGTTTGGCAGCTGGGTTTGATTTGTTTAGACGCGACGATACATCCAACTCAACATATACAGCGCGGACGACAGGCGGAACATTCCGTATTGCTGCGCCATTGACTGATAAGTTGTCGATTGCAACGTCATATGATTATTTGGAAACAACGTTCCCGACATCAACGACAGTGACTTCAAATCCTGAAGATGCAACAATTGCGACTGGTGGACGTAAGAAATCATCAATTTCATATAGCCTTACCTATAATGACCTTGATAGCCAAACCATGACACGTGAAGGCCTTGCTGCTCGTGTAACGCAAGAGTTTGCTGGTCTAGGTGGTGATGCTAATTTCATTAAAACAACAGCTAAAGTGTCATATTTCGGTGTGCTATCAGATTCAGCTGATCTTATCGGTTCAGTTTCTGCAGGTGCCGGTTATGTGGCTGCAACATCTGGTAACTTGAATGTGTTTGATCACTTCTATCTCGGTGGTGAAACGGTTCGTGGTTTTGATGTTAAAGGCTTTGGTCCTCGTCTAAACGATTCAAGCGCTTCTGCTGCAGGTGGTACAACATACTTTAACGCAAGCGCTGAAGTGAGTGCACCTGTTCCTGCAATACCACGTGATTTTGGTCTACGCTTTAACGTCTTCGCTGATACGGCGACATTGCACGGCAGTGACATCAGTTCCACAGCATTGAACGGTCAAACAATTTCTAATTCTGGAATGGACTGGCGTGCATCAGTTGGTATTGGCCTCATCTGGGCATCACCGTTTGGTCCTCTTCGCGTATTCTACGCAGAGCCAGTCGTTAAGCAAAACCAAGATGTAACTAAGAAGTTTGGCTTTGGTGCAACAACACGTTTCTAATCGAAACGTTTTGTTGTCATGAAGAATTTTTTACTCGTGATTTTTGGCGGCTTGAATGGATAATCATTTTTTCTCTTCCACAAGCCGCCTATCACTAGACGAAATTGTTCAAGTCACTGGTGCAGACATTCACATTGCACCAAGTACTGAGATATCTATCTCTAATGTAGCTCCAATTGAGCGCGCAACACCCGACGAAATTACATTCATAAAATCTCGTAGGTCTTTGTATTTATTGGATAATACCAAAGCGACTGTTTTGTTTTGTAACAAAGCATTGGCGTCCAAAATTCCTGATCATATTTGCGCTTTGATCGTTCAAGATCCGCAAATGGCCTTCGCTCAAGTCATTGATATTTTATACCCCGATGCATGCAAAGCCTCACGCAGTGATGAAGCTGACCTGATATCGAGCGCGGCACATATCGATCCGAGCGCAATCCTTGAAGAGGGCGTTATTGTTGAGGCGGGCGCTACGATTGGTGCCCATGTGTGCATTGGTAGCGGTTCGATTATCTGTTCTGGTGCTCATATTGGTAATAATTGCCAAATTGGCCGCAAATGCTCCATTGGCATGGGTGTTTCGATGGCAAATACGCTCATGGGCAATCATGTCAACGTATCGCCGGGCGCAAAACTAGGCTTTGCGGGTTTTGGCTATGTGTCATCGAAAGCTGGACATAAGCTAATCGCACAAATTGGCCGTTTGATCATTCAAGATTATGTCGATATTGGATCAAACACCACAATTGATCGTGGCGCCATGGATGATACTGTCATCGGCGAAGGTACTAAGATCGATAATCTGGTGCAAATTGGCCATAATGTGAAAATCGGTCGACATTGCATGTTGGTGTCACAGGTTGGCATTGCTGGCAGCACAACGCTGGGTGACTTTGTTGTCCTTGGTGGCGCTGTGGGTGTCAACGGCCACATCACCTTAGGCGACGGCGTACAAATCGCTGCCATGAGCGGTGTGCACTCAGATGTACCCGCCGGCGCGCGTTGGGGCGGTGTTCCTGCACGCCCAATGAAAGCATTCTTGCGTGATGTGGGGGAAATAAACGCCCGCGCATTTGGACGTAAAAAAAATTCGAAAGACGGAGATAGTCATGAGTGAAACAGAAGATAAAAACTTAGAATCAGCTGATATTCTCAAAATTATGGAGCTATTGCCCCATAGATATCCATTTCTTCTTATCGATAAAATTATAGATATTGATGGCGATAATTCAGCTACTGGTATCAAAAATGTAACAATGAATGAGCCTCATTTCACAGGCCATTTCCCATCCCAACCGGTGATGCCAGGTGTTTTGATCGTTGAAGGTATGGCACAAACTGCAGGTGCAATTTGTGTTATGAATTCAGGCGTTGAAGCTGATTTAGTCTATTTCATGACCATTGATAATTGTCGTTTCCGCAAGCCTGTTGTGCCTGGTGATCGTTTGGAAATTCATGTGCAAAAAATCAAACAACGCGGCACAATTTGGAAATTCCATTGCGAAGCCAAAGTTGATGGCGCAAAAGTTGCAGAAGCCGATATTGGCGCAATGCTCGTTGCAAATGAGAGCTCTAAGTAATGATCTCTGAAACGGCAAGCATCCACGCGACTTCTATTGTTGAAGATGGCGTGCAAATTGGTGATGGTGTAAAAATCGGACCATTTTGTACAATTGGTCCTAAAGTCAAATTAGATACCAATGTGGTTTTAACCAGTCATGTCGTGGTTATGGGCAACACCAGTGTGGGCGAGGGAACACTTGTTTCTCCTCAGGCTGTTCTGGGTGGCGATCCGCAAAACATTCACTATCGGGGCGAAGATACCGAGCTGATCATTGGCAAAAATTGTAATATCCGTGAGGGTGTCACAATGAACACTGGCATGCCAGACGCGGGCAACAAAACCGTTGTGGGTGATAATGGCCTGTTTTTAGCTTATGCGCATGTCGCGCATGATTGTCGCATTGGAAACAACGTTATATTGTCCAACAACGTCATGTTGGGTGGTCATGTGGAAATTGGTAACAATGCTATCCTCAGTGGTGGCGTAGGTGTGCATCAGTTCGTGCGCATTGGTCATCATGCCTTTATCGGCGGACTGGCAATGCCCAACCATGACATTATTCCTTTTGGCATGACAAAGGGTAACCCAAGCTGGCTTGAGAGTATCAATGTGATTGGTATGCAACGTGCCGGATATCAAAAAAGTGATATTTTGGACGTCAGACGCTTCATTAAAGATGTGATTGATGGCGGTAAACACAAAGCCACAACCACATATCAAGAACGGTTGTCCGATATTGATCCATCAACGCTTACGCCCGTTACCAAAGACATTTATGATTTCATAACGGCCGAAAGCAAACGTGGTATTTTGTTCCCTTCAATTCATAAACAAACGAGCTAGAGATGAGCCAGACGTCGCAACATAACACTGGCGGCAAGACTGGTGACAAAGCTGGCCAGAATGATGAAAAAGGCCGTCTGGGGTTAATTGCGGGTTATGGGCGTCTGCCTTTAGACGTCGCTCTTGCGGCGCGAAATGCTGGTGAAAACCCATATATTTTTGTATTAGATCAAGATAATGATGATATTTGGTCTGATTTTGAGAACCAATCACTGAAAATTGGCGATTTTGCTGCGGTTAAATCTGCGTTTGCTGCAAAAAATATTGATCGTTTGATATTAGCAGGCGGTGTGAAGCAACGCCCACAAATTTCTGAAATTAGACCAACATTAAATACCCTTTTTGCACTGCCGGGTATCATCAAAAAGGTTATTTCTGGCGGTGATGATGCACTTTTGCGAGGCTTTATTGAATTGATAGAAGCTCAGGGTTGCACTGTTATTTCAGCACAAGATATTATGCCTGATCTGTTGGCAAAGGCAGATACCATTGGTGCAATCAATATGACTAAAAACGACAAAAAAGATGTCATGGTCGCCGCCCAAGCAGCGCGTCATCTTGGAGCATTAGATATTGGCCAAGGGGCAATTGCTGTGGGTGGTCGCGTTGTTGCGCTCGAAGCCCTTGAAGGCACAGACAATATGTTATCGCGTGTCGCAGACCTGCGAGCGCAAGGTCGCCTACCGAACAACAAAAAAGGCGTTTTGGTGAAGCTGTGTAAGCCCCAGCAGGATACGCGAGTTGATATGCCGACAATTGGCATACAAACTATTGAAAACGCTCATGCCGCAGGTTTAGCAGGTGTTGCCATCGAGGCTGGACGTTCGTTCATATCAGATCGCGACAATATGATAGCGCGTGCGGATGAGCTTGGATTGTTTGTCTTTGGACTGACCCGAGACGATATTGCGCCCATACTATCTCAAGAGCAATCCAGCCATCAGGCGGGTGATGCAACATGAAGCCAATCAAAGTCGCACTTATAGCCGGTGAAACATCAGGCGATACATTGGGTGCAGAACTCGTTTCAGCTCTGCGAATTCAATTAAAAGACACCCAGAACCGCGAAGTCGAAATTGTTGGCGTTGGCGGCGAAGGACTACAAGCTCAAGGATTATTGTCCTTTTTTGATTTCTCTGAACTATCCATTGTTGGTTTGGGCGCGGTTTTAGCCAAATTACCAAAACTATTAGGGCGCATTCGCCAAACAGCCGATAAAATTATAGCGTCCAAGCCAGATATTTTGGTGATCATTGATAGCCCTGATTTTACCCATCGAGTGGCTAAAATTGTACGCAAAAAGCAACCTAATATCCCGATTATCAATTATGTGTGCCCAAGCGTTTGGGCGTGGAAACCTGAACGCGCCGAAATTATGCGCGGATATATTGATCATGTGCTTGCGGTCTTACCGTTCGAGCCAGACATTGTTGCCGAGTTGAACGGTCCTCCCTTGACCTATATCGGCCATCGGTTGATCAAAGACATTGGAGCAAATACCGCAAGAGATATTCAATTGTTGCGGAAAAACTCTGACCAAAAGACGTTCCTATTACTACCAGGATCGCGAACCGGCGAGATCAATCGGCATATTGATCTAATCAAACAAACAGCCATCGAAACCGCAAAACAATTTCCAAATGCGCACTTTATTATGCCGACAATCTCAAAATTTAAAACGCGTTTGACTGATGAGACATCGACTTGGGGACTACCCGTTGATGTTGTTGCTGGCAATGACGAGAAATGGCTCGCATTTGGCAAAGCTGACGCGGCCATTGCCGCCTCGGGAACCATTTTGCTTGAACTTGCACTTGCGCGCGTGCCGTGCTTGTCGATTTATCGACCTGATTTTCTATTTAGAAAACTTATGGCCCATAAAATTACCATTTGGACCGCAGCGTTACCCAATTTGATTGTTGGCTATCCGGCAGTGTCTGAATATTTTGATGAAACAACAAAGCCTGTCGCGCTTGCCAAACGTCTGGGACGATTAGCAATCGACACTTTGGAGCGTGAAGCGCAGCTTATGGCGTTTGATGATGTTCATGATAAAATGCAAGTTGAGCAAGCACCCAGCGAAAATGCTGCAAAAATTGTGATCGATTACTTAAAATAAAAAAGCGCCCAATTTACAAAGTAAAAAGGGCACTCATATAATGTGTTATGACTATCTTTTATCAATATCAGTATATTGGCGCGTAACTTCACCTGTGTAAAGCTGACGCGGACGACCGATACGTTGACTTGGATCTTCGATCATTTCTTTCCACTGAGCAATCCAACCAACCGTACGCGCAAGTGCAAACAGTACTGTGAACATTGTTGTTGGGAAGCCCAAAGCTTTCAGCGTGATACCAGAATAGAAATCGATGTTCGGATATAGCTTTTTCTCGATGAAATATGGATCAGTTAGAGCAATTCGCTCAAGTTCGATCGCAACTTCAAGCAATGGATCATCTTTAATACCCAATTCATTGAGCACTTCATGACACGTTGTTTGCATGATTTTAGCACGTGGATCGTAGTTTTTGTAAACACGGTGTCCAAAGCCCATCAAACGGAATGGATCATTCTTGTCTTTTGCGCGTGCAACATATTCAGGGATTTTATCCACTGTGCCGATTTCAGCAAGCATATTAAGCGCAGCCTCATTAGCACCGCCATGGGCAGGACCCCAAAGACAGGCAATACCCGCAGCAATACATGCAAATGGGTTTGCGCCAGAAGAACCAGCCAAACGAACCGTTGATGTTGATGCGTTTTGTTCATGATCAGCATGAAGGATGAAGATTTTGTCCATTGCGCGGGCAAGAACAGGGTTCTCAACGTAATCTTCGCATGGAACAGTGAAACACATGCGCAAGAAGTTTGACGCGTAACCTAGATCATTCTGAGGATAAACAAACGGCTGACCAATATGATATTTATAAGCCATGGCTGCCAAGGTTGGCAATTTGGCAATCATACGCATAGACGCGACCATGCGCTGATGCGGATCAGTGATGTCTGTTGAATCGTGATAGAAGGATGACATAGCGCCAACACTACCGCACAGAACGGCCATAGGGTGGGCGTCACGACGGAAACCCGTAAAGAAGCGAGACATTTGCTCATGCACCATTGTGTGGCGTGTGACACGGTAATCAAAGTCTTGTTTTTCAGCAGCAGTTGGTAGCTCACCATAAAGCAACAAATAACAAACCTCGAGAAAATCACCTTCTTCAGCAAGTTGTTCGATTGGATAACCACGGTGCAACAAAACACCTTTATCACCATCAATAAACGTGATGTCAGAATCACATGAGGCTGTTGAAGTAAAACCTGGATCAAATGTGAATGCATCTGTTTGTTTGTAAAGAGAACTGATGTCGATGACATCAGGGCCCATTGTTCCAGAGCGAACTGGGAACTCAAATTCTTTTCCCTCAAAACTTAATGTCGCTTTTTTATCGGTCATAGGCATCCCCTTGTTGTGTGTTCATAGTCAGCAATACAAAACCAAGGTTATCGCATTGCTATAATTCCTGCGCTCTAGCTATACGATTTATTGCCGATTGCCAAGATTTGAGAGCAAAAATTGTGCGGTGCACATGTAAAACTATTGATAGCTTGCTTCATACAAGTTGACAAAACTTATGGTTGTGTTGATCTTTGTAAAGTCGTGTACCTTACTAAAACTGGATGATTTCGTTTGCCGCATTTGAATAAAAATCAAACAAAAGTGTTGGTAAAGGAGGAGATTGAAGGTATTCAATCGATTGAAAGTGCTCCTGCTGAGTTGCGAAATTTTTGTGAACCTGCGCGTGCAAATGATGGAATTCAATCATATTTTACGAGATGTTTTGAGAGGGAAGTCAATTTTGCACATGATTTCCTGTGGATTCCAAATCTATTAATTTTAGGCGCTTTCTTTAATTTTACCCGCCAAAATAATATTCCTAACCTAGCTTTACTTATTCCGATCATGATTTTTATTGCTGTTTTGGTGTTTTTTAAAGCTATGAGAATGCGAACACGGTTTGTTTTAAAGTTGATTTGCGCATTTTTTATTGGTGCATTTGCCGCCAATATTGAAATGCAAAAACCACCTCATTTAATAGATCAAGATCTGACCACCAACATTTCAGGTTATATTGTATCGGTTCAGCTCGATGCGAAAAACATTCCAAGATATGTCATTGAGCTTGAAGCAACATCAGACCCAAAAATAAGGCGACCGCCTCAGCGCATCCAACTTGTGGCAAAAAGTGACCATCAGATCATGCAAGTGGGTCAATTAATAACAGGAAGGGCGCGATTATCTGCGCCGTCTGGGCCAGTATTTCCCAGTGGGCACGATTTTGCATTCAGCGCCTATGTCAAAGGGATTGGTGCCTATGGCTTTTTTCTAGGTGCGCCGCAACCTGTTTTGACATCCGGGAATCATGGGATCAAATTGCACTTGCCTTTCTCAGCAAAGTTTGAAGTCTTTGTGCGGAATATACAATCTCACATCGCAGGCCGTATTCAAGCCACACTGTCTGGGGATGCCGCAGGCATAGCTTCCGCACTAATTGTTGCAGATAAGCGCTCCATTAGCCAAGAGGTCGTGACAGAGCTGCGCCAAGCGGGCCTTGCCCACGTATTGGCAATCTCTGGCTTGCACATGGTTCTTGCGGCTGGGACGCTGTTTTTAACCGTGCGGTTTTTGTTTTCTCTATTTCTAAGCCTTGTGCATTCCTTCCCAGTTAAGAAAATCGCAGCTTTGGGCGCAATTTGTGCAGCTTCTAGCTATCTGGTGATTTCAGGCGCACCCATCTCGGCACAACGCGCTTGGATTATGCAAAGTATCATCTTGTTTGCGGTGATTATTGACCGGCCAGCGATTACCCTTCGTAATGTCGGTATTGCAGCCATTATCATTGTCCTGCTCTCACCATCAGCTGTCATGACACCCGGTTTTCAAATGTCGTTTGCAGCCGCTGCTGCACTTGTGTCCGTCTACGGCAGTTGGGCGCGGCGATCAGAACTGCTGGGTGTACAACAGACTGAAATGGTTGATCCCAACATATTGGTCAAAGGCGTCAAAATCATTGTCGGGCTTGCAATGACAGCTTTAATTGCGGGGATTGCAACGGGAATATTTTCCGCTCAGCATTTCTATCATATCGCGGGATATGGTATTTTGGGCAATGTGTTAGCCATGCCAATCGTGACATTATTTGTCATGCCATTGGCACTATTATCCGTATTGTTGATGCCTTATGGCTTGGAGGTCTGGCCATTATTGGCCCTTGGTGAAGCCATTGATATGGTCGTTTTTATCGCCCATTGGGTTGCGCAACTAGATGGTGATTTTGTTTCAGGCAAACCAAACCCTTGGGCGGCATTCACTTGTGTCATTGGTTTCATTATATTTGTAACCATGCGAAGCTCGCTTAAATATATCGGGTTTTCGATCATTGTCATTGGAATAGTCGCAAATATTATATTGCCGCTTCAAACACCGGATATTTTTATCAGCGAAGACGGCAAGCTCATTGGTCTTCATCAAGGCGATACGCTGCAGGTCAATAGAACACGTCCATCCAAGTTTATCGTTGAGCAATGGCAGGATGCGTTTCGGGTTAACATTACTAAACCCAGCACCAACAAGGATGCAAAGTTTTCAAAAGCTGAAAGGGCCGACCTTCTCACTTTGTCCTGAGAAATGTTTTGGCAATCTGTTGAGGCAAAACGCAAAGAGCAGAGTGCTGCATTTATGTGTTTTGATACCCATTTATGTACCGCAGATTATCGCGGGCTCAAGATCGTTACAGTCGGAAAGATAAAATATCTCAATCTTGCTTGTGACTATGCGGATGTTCTGGTGATTGCCTTGAAATTGCGGGCAGGGCAGCTCGACTGTAATGATTGGCCAAAACATGTATTTGATGGGAATAGCCTTAAAAAAACCGGTGCTGTTGCAATCCATTTAAATCATAAGGATGAAATTGCGAAGATTACAACGGCAGTCGACGAGCGTGTAAGACCATGGACTATTCAGCGCTTTTTCAAATGGCGAAGTTTAAATTACCAATTACCCAATGGTATTGAGCAAATATATCAACCAATCGAAAATGAACTGTAATCATATTGTATCCATAGAAAAAGGGCGAATAAATCCGCCCTTTAATGTCTCGTTTTCAATATGTAAACTTAGTTATAACTACGAATGAGCCCAACCAATTTACCCTGAACTTTCACCCGATCTGGTCCGAAAATACGTGTTTCATAAGCAGGGTTTGCAGCTTCAAGCGCAACAGATGCACCTTTGCGGCGATAACGCTTCAATGTCGCTTCTTCATCATCCACCAGCGCAACAACAATATCGCCTGGGTTTGCGTGGTTCATTTCTTTGATCACAACAGTATCACCATCAAAAATGCCCGCATCAATCATCGAATCGCCTTTAACTTCAAGCGCATAATGATCACCAGCACTCAACATATCTGTCGGCACATTAATGTTGTGGGTTGTGTGTTGGATGGCAGAAATCGGAACACCCGCAGCAATGCGGCCCATCACTGGGATAGATAAGGAGCCATCTTTGTTATTATTATCAGAGTTTGCAGCCGGACGAATCGGCTCTACTTTGTTTTTACTACCTTCAATCACACTTGGATTAAAGCCACGCGGTGGCGGTGTTTTACTTTGGTAGCTCTCTGGAAGCTTGATGATTTCCAAGGCACGAGCACGGTTAGGAAGGCGGCGAATAAACCCGCGCTCTTCTAACGCTGTAATAAGGCGGTGAATGCCGGATTTTGACGCAAGATCCAAAGCATCTTTCATTTCGTCAAAAGAGGGTGGAATTCCCGACTCTTTCATTCTTTCGTGAATGAAAAACAATAATTCCTGTTGTTTACGTGTCAACATAATCGGCACCTCTTGAGCTAATGAACAAATAGAGAACAATCACTATCTGTTCTATTTGTGTTCCGCAAGCCTTAAAAAAACACTAACGAATCATTCGTTGGCCTCATAACTCGGTTAAAACCAAGCGTGAACAAACGCCGAATTTTGAATGAACAAACATGGTTTTTGAGGCGATTTTGAATTATGCTCAACATTCTGCAAATCTTAAAAAGAGATTAACGCATTGAATCTTTTAAATAAAAAGTAAAAATACTCTGTAGCTATTTTATATCGTTCTTAAAAACATAAGCCGATAGTGCTGTTGTTGAGAACGCAATTTTAGCTGCATTCATGATGAAACTTGAAGTCAAAATTTATTTTTAAAATTCAGAATTATCGAACAAAATTACATCGCAAAATGTATCAATTTCAGCTTCTGGAGCATTTGGTGCGCGAATCAATAGGCCATTTGCTTGCGCAAAAACCCGCACAAGAGACGAATCTTGACGCAAAAAAGGCGTGACAACCAAATCACCATCATCTGCCTGCACAATATGGGCGCGCATATATTCTTGGCGATGATCATTGGATTTCAGCGCAACTGAACACCGCGCCTTGCGGATTTTGGTTGTGACATCGCGACCGGAAAGCTTGCGAATAAGCGGCGCGACAAACAGTGACGCAGTAACCAGACTAGAAGCAGGATTACCCGGTAGGCCTATCACACGCATCTTACCAATTTTGCCAAACATTAAAGGCTTGCCCGGGCGCATGGCAATTTTCCAAAACTCCAGTTCCATGCCCATATCTTTAAGCGCTTTTTGCACAAGATCATGGTCGCCAACAGAGGCACCACCAATGGTGATCAAAAGCTCTGATCCTTTATCGATAGCTTCTTGCACGCTTGCTTTGATCGCATCCAGCGTATCAATCGCAATACCAAGATCATGGACCTCGGCACCTGAATTTTCAGCCATCGCCATAATGCCAAAGGTGTTTGACGCAATAATTTGATCTGGCCCTGGTATCTGGCCGGGCAAAACCAATTCATCGCCAGTGGCTAAAACAGAGACGATAGGCCTCCCAAAAACAGGAACTTGATCATAATTCATGCTGGCCGTAAGGGTGATAGCTGAATAATCCATATATCTGAATGTCTTGAGAAGCACATCGCCTTGGCTAAAATCAACACCAGCTTTTCGAATATGTGCATCGGGCTTTGCAGGCTGATCTAACTGGATGCTTGTATCATTCAAACGCGTAACATTTTCTTGGATAACCACAGTATCAGCGCCCAATGGCACTGGCGCACCCGTAAAGATGCGCACGGCTTGGCCAGCGCCAATAGTTCCTAAAAAACGATGGCCAGCAGCGGCTTCACCAATAATATTAAGCTTAGTCCCAGCATGAACAGCATCTTCATAGCGAACAGCATAACCATCCATAGCGGATGCATTAAAAGGAGGGTGGGTGCGTTTAGAGGTAAGATCTTGGCATAAAATGCGGCCATTGACCTGATGTAACGGTATCAACTCTTCACTTGAAGGAACCGCATCACTTAATAATCTGTCTATCGCTTCATCAACTGGCGTTAAGCTCATGAGGCTTTATCCTGATCTGCTGACCAGTTGCCAGATTTACCGCCAGTTTTTTGCATCAGTTGAAGCCCGGAAATCACCATGCCCTTATCCGCAGCTTTTGCCATGTCGTAGATTGTAAGGCATGCGACAGAACAAGCCGTCAGCGCTTCCATTTCCACGCCTGTTTTGCCCGTAAGGCGCACAGTGGAGGTGACTTTAAGTCCCGGTAAATCTAAATCTTCTTCAATATCAACGGCAATTTTGGTCAGCATTAAAGGATGACATAATGGAATGAGATTAGATGTTTGTTTGGCGGCCATGATGCCGGCAATGCGGGCAACGCCGATCACATCACCTTTTTTCATATTGCCTTCGCGGATAAGATCAAGCGTTGCGCGGTTCATCTGGATAAACCCTTGGGCCACAGCCTCGCGCACAGTTTCAGCTTTGCTGCCCACATCCACCATCGAGGCAGAACCGTCTTCAGATAAATGCGTCAACTTACTCATGATATATGTTCCGTTTAAATGCCAGTTAAAAGAGTTTGCGTGGCTTTTGCCACATCATCTTGCCGCATCAAGCTTTCACCAACAAGGAAAGTTGAAATGTCTGACTGTTGCAAACGAAGGCAATCATCATGGGTAAAGATACCACTTTCCCCAACCAATAGATAATCATCAGGCACCATCTTGGCCAATCGCTCACAATTGGATAATGACACATCAAATGTCCGTAAATTGCGGTTGTTCACACCCAGCAACCGGCTATCGAGCTTTAAAGCGCGTTCGGCCTCTTCTTCATCATGCACTTCAATCAACGCATCCATACCAAGACCATGGGCGCAATCTTCAATTGCTTTGGCTTCATCATCGCTCAGACACGCCATAATGATTAAAATAGCATCAGCGCCCCAAGCGCGCGCTTGGTAACATTGATAAGGCTCAAACATAAAGTCTTTGCGCAAGGCGGGCAGGGCGCAAGCGCTGCGGGCAGCTGTTAAAAACTCAGGCGCACCTTGAAACGATGGCGCATCGGTTAAAACAGAGAGGCACGAAGCGCCACCAAGCTCATAAGCTTTAGCAAGCAAAGGCGGATTGAAATCCTCGCGTATTAATCCCTTAGATGGGCTGGCTTTTTTAATTTCAGCAATGAGGCCAAACTCGCCATCCACTTTTTTAGTTTTCAACGCATCGAAAAATCCACGTGGCGCATCAACATCAGATATCTGAGCCTTCAAATCATCAATGGATATTGTGGATTTCGCTTCTGCGATCTCGACACGCTTATAGGCTTCAATTTTCTGTAATATATCTGACATGATCACCGATCTGTTATTTCTTAAGTGGCGCTAATTCGTTTGATGTTTTAATCAGCTTATCAAGGGTATTCATCGCGGCACCAGAATCAATAGATTTAGCCGCAATTGCAACGCCCTCGCGCAAGTCATCCGTTTGTTCCGCAACGATCAGCGATGCTGCCGAATTAAGAAGAACAATCTCGCGATAGGCATTTTGATCGCCTTGTAAAACCCCGCGCAAAGCTTTGGCATTATAGACACCATCACCACCCAAAAGCGCGGACACATCAACCTTTGATAATCCCGCATCTTCTGGTGTAATCGTAAAGTTTTTAATCTGACTATCTTTCAGCGCAGATATTTGGCTGGTGCCTGTGGTTGTCAATTCATCAAGACCATCGCCATGCACAACCCAAACAGAGGTTGAGCCACGGTCTTTAAGCACTTCAGCAAGCGGTTCAACCCATTCAGGCGCAAAAACACCCAAGAGCTGCCGGCTTACATTGGCGGGATTACATAATGGGCCCAATAAATTGAATATAGTGCGAGTACCAAGCTCAACGCGTGTCGGACCCACGTGACGCATGGCAGAATGGTGGTTTGGCGCAAACATGAAGCCAATGCCGGCTTGTTCAATGCAAGCCTCAACACCTTTAACATCAAGGTTTAAACTCAGGCCCAGAGCGTTAAAGCAATCGGCTGTTCCTGATTTTGAGGACAATGCTTTATTGCCATGTTTGGCAATTTTGACACCACACCCAGCGACAACAAAGGCCGTGCAGGTTGAAATATTGTATTTGCCAGAGCCTGTGCCGCCTGTGCCAACAATATCAATGGCATCATCTGGGGCATGAACTGGCAACATTTTCTCGCGCATAACAGCAACAGCACCAGAGATTTCATCGACGGTTTCACCGCGCATGCGCAGCGCCATCAAGAAACCACCAATTTGCGAGGGGGTGGCATCGCCAGACATAATTACATTAAAAGCCTGCCGTGCTTCATCATGCGACAAACGTTCGCCGGATGCGACTTGACCGATAAAGCTCTTAAGTTCCGCCATCGATTCCCCTCATTAAACCCTTTGGTGCCTGTTTAGTTTTGCGACAAGATTTGTGTTGCAAGCGCACGATTAACAGATACGCCATATTCGTTTTGCAAACGACCAATCAACTGCACCATGAGTTCGTTGGATGTCGCTTGACCAATACTATCAGCTGTTTGAGTGGCGACTTCGCTCGTCAAATCAATATCAGGAATGGCAACAGCAACAATTTTCATCAAAATCTCATTGGAACCAGATGCGTCTTTTGAAATTGCAGTTAAGCCATCAGGACCAGCAAAAGCTGCTTGAAGAGTTGCACCACCAAAATCATCATCAACACTTGTGCGTGTGACGCCAATCTTTTTGCCAACAGAAATCCCCAGCTCGTCACCAAGCGTCAGAAGAATTTCACCAGCATCTAGACGCTTTTTAAGCTCAACAGCTTTGTCAGTCAGCGCTGTGGCTGTTTGTGCTGCTGTCCAGTTAGTAACCACTTGATCTTTCACTTCATCCAAAGTGCGATCACGTGCTGCGATAACATCAAGAACCTCAAACCAGACAAATCCATCGCCACCAATGTTAATTGGCGGTGTTTCAAGCCCGACATCTGCATCAAACGCTTGGCCGATCAATAGGCGAGATTGTGGGATGTCTTGGACGGCAATACCATTTTCATCCAAACCAGATGCATCAATCTTATCGATTGTGATGATAGGAAGGTTCTGTTTGGTTGCCGCTTCAATCAGCGTCAAGCCGCTACCACGATCATCTTCATAAGCATCATGCACATCAAACAATGTTTCGCTTGCTGCAATCAAGGCCAGTTGCTCACGGATATCATCTTTAACATCGTCAAAGCTTTGTGTGGAGCCCGCTGTGATATCAGAGATACGCATGATCACTTGGCCAAATGTACCTTCAACAACAGCGCTTGTGCCACCATCTTCCGTCACGGCAAAAGCTGCATCTGCCAGACTTTGATCTGGCACAGTCGCTTTTGAGAACGTTCCAAGGGAAACATCACTTGCCGTTTTACCTTCGGCAATCACCAATGCATCAAACGATAGGCCAGATGCAAGTTTAGCCAAAGCAGCATCGGCAAGGTCTTTGCTACGGAACGTAAGCTGATCAATAGAGCGTGTTGCTTCTGTCACGTAGCTAGATTGGCGTGCTTCATATTCTTGCTGCATGGATTCAATGCTCACAGCATCAAGATCCATAATGTCTGTTGCTAGTAAACGAACATAAGCAACTTTACGAAATTCAGGGGCTGCATATTGAGCGATATTCTCGTCAAAATATGTTGCCAAAACTGTGTCAGATGGCGCAGCGATTGGATCCAACATAGATTGGTTTAGCGTGATGTAATCAATGTCACGTGTTTCTGAGCGATATTCCGCAATTGCATTGAGCAATGTTTTTGGTGCTGTTATGCCATCAGACACTGCTTCTGCAATTTGAGTGCGTGTCGCATTCTTTGCGCTTGTTTCGAGATATTGTGATTCGGTCATACCAACATTTTGCAACACACGACGGAATGTTGCTTGGTCAAATTGGCCACTCACGCGATCATAGAATATTTCTTGCTCACCCAAAATTTCAGCTTGGCGCTTTTTTGATAGTCCAAGTTTAAGCTCAGAAGCTTGTTGGTTCAGCGCAGCGTTTGCCGCAAGGTTTGAAAAGACTTGCTCTTCAATACCAAAAGAACGGGCTTCCTCAGCGCTCAAGCGTCTGCCAATCTGCTGAGAGAAGGGGCCAACGGTTTGTTGATATGCCAACAAAAACTCATTAGGGCCGACAACTTCATCACCAACAGACACAACAGTGGTCGATTGAGAATTGAGCAAACTTCCAGAAATGCCCCAGACGCCAAATGAAAGCACCAGCAAGATAAGTAATAATTTAGCAACCCACGTTTTTGCTGCCCGTCTTAAAAAATCCATTCTTATTCTCCTGCCGACTTTTTTAGCACATTGTTATATGATGCGGTAACATAACCTATTGAAACTATTCTTTAGACCAAAGATAATGCGATTTGAAGACTTATTGCGCTGCAAATCAAATATTTGTAAACCCTTGCCCTATAGCAAAGCATAATCACACTAAATCAAGAGGACATTATGACGTCAAATATTCGCCCGCTCGTGGCTGGAAACTGGAAAATGAACGGCCAACGCGATGCGTTAGGCACAATCAATGAGATTGCTAGCGCCTCGGAAGCTCAAGAATTCAGTAAAATTGATATGCTGCTCTGCCCTCCTGCAACTCTTTTATATGTCGCAACAACGCTGACAGAAGATGTGCCTTTGCAAATTGGCGCTCAAGATTGCCATGCCAATAAGACTGGCGCTCATACAGGTGACATCTCAGCAGACATGATTGCCGATTGCATGGGCAGCCAAATCATTGTGGGCCACTCCGAGCGACGCACAGATCACAAAGAGACCAATGTTCAGGTACGCGAAAAAGCTGAAGCTGCCATCAGAGCAGGGCTGATAGCCATTGTTTGTATTGGCGAGACCGAAGCCGAACGTAAATCAGGCAAAACGCTCGATGTGCTAAAATCACAGCTTGAAGCGTCTGTTCCGGGCAATGCGACCGCTCAAAACGTGGTGATTGCTTATGAGCCGGTTTGGGCCATTGGAACGGGTTTAGTGCCAAGCAATGATGATATCAAACAAGCCCATGCCTTTATGCGGTCTGAACTTCTGGAGCGTTTTAAGCGCGAAGGTGAAAAAATGCGTTTATTATATGGTGGGTCAGTTAAACCATCAAATGCAGCAGAGCTTATGGCCATTATAAATGTCGATGGTGCATTAGTTGGTGGCGCAAGCTTGAAAGCTGATGATTTCCTCTCCATATGTGAAGCAACAGCAAGCGTTGTTTAAGGCTTCTGCCGGTTTGGATCGATTGATTTGATCGATATAACGTGAGTATGTTCGATTTTCTTGGCTCTTAATTGCATATGGTTTGCACCAAAGGGCTTGGAAAGTGTCAAAAGCTCGTGTAAGGACGCGGCAATATTATAAATTTTAAGGCTCAATACCGTTATTGAGCCAAACATAATTCGGAAATATTATGGAAACAGTACTTATTGTAGTTCATTTGATGATTGTAGTCGCACTTGTCGGCGTTGTTTTGTTGCAACGTTCAGAAGGCGGCGGCCTTGGTATTGGCGGCGGCGGCGGCGGCGGTCTGATGACAGCACGCGGCGCTGCAAGTGCTTTGACCCGCGTCACTGGCATTTTAGCTGCTGGTTTTTTCATCACATCATTGGCTTTGGGCGTGTTAGCCCGTTACAATGATCCAAATGCTGCAATCTTGAACCAGATCCCAACAAGTGTTGAAGGCAATGGCCAAGGTATCTTGGATGCACTTCCGGGTGCACCTGCGACAACAATTCCTGAAAGCAATGAGCCTGCGGTTCCAACTGGTAACTAAGTAGTGCAATTAAATTAGATTAAAAGCCCAGCCCATCAGTCGGGCTTTTTTCGTTTTAAACCACTGTTTAAATCCACAAAATTCAGCTTTTTAAAAAGAATCGCTGAATGACATTTTTATGTGGCGGAATCAAAATAAACGGATTAATCCTTCAATCCCATGGCACGATATGTATTTATAACTGGTGGCGTGGTTTCTTCCCTTGGAAAAGGTGTTGCTTCTGCTGCTTTAGGCGCATTGCTGCAAGCTCGTGGTTATCGAGTGCGGCTGCGTAAACTCGACCCGTATTTGAATGTTGACCCCGGCACGATGAGCCCAACCCAGCATGGTGAAGTTTTTGTCACCGATGATGGCGCGGAAGCTGATCTTGATTTGGGTCATTATGAACGCTTCACAGGCCGTTCAGCAGTCAAAATGGATAATATTACAACAGGACGTATCTATAAAGATATTATCGATAAAGAACGTCGCGGCGACTATTTGGGCGCTACAGTGCAGGTTATCCCGCATGTAACTAATGAAATCAAAGAATTCGTGCTCAATGGCAACGAAGACTATGACTTTGTGTTATGCGAGATCGGTGGCACCGTGGGTGACATTGAGGCAATGCCGTTTGTGGAAGCCATTCGCCAGCTCGGCAATGATTTACCGCGGAACACTGCAATCTACATGCATCTGACCTTGATGCCGTTCATAGCAGCTGCAGGCGAGCTTAAAACCAA
>CAXBCW010000023.1:0-43551 GCA_963974325.1 uncultured Rhizobiaceae bacterium | reverse complement strand
AAAGTGGTGGGTTTTTACTCCGGCCAATGGTGGAAATTTACTCCGGCGTTGACACCACATTCGGTAAGTTGAATTCTTGTGCGTTTTCAACTTCGCGTGCTGCCCCAACAGTCATCAGGTAATCGGTGACTTGCGCACGTAGTTTTATAAACGCCTCATCAGAATTCATCTCCGTGCGAATACGAGGGCGTTGTAAATTGACTTTGAAATCTGGACCCAATGTTGCGTTTGGTCCCGGGTTCAGCGGGATAATTCTATCGGCCAGCAAAATTGCCTCATCCACATCATTGGTGATCAGGATGATGGTCTTTTTTTCTTTCTCGCAAATGTTGGCAAACTCATCTTGCAGCTTTGCGCGGGTCAGTGCGTCCAGCGCTGATAATGGTTCATCCAGTAGCAAAACTTCAGGCTGCATGGCCAGCGCACGCGCTACAGCAACACGCTGACGCATACCGCCAGAAAGCTCTGAAGGTTTGCGATCGGCGGCATGATCAAGGCCAACCATTGCAATGTATTTATCCGCAATCTGTTTGCGTTCAGCTTTGGGTTTTTTCTTAAAAACACTATCAACCGCAAGAGCAACATTACCATGAACAGTCAGCCACGGCATGAGGGAATAGGATTGAAACACAACACCGCGCTCAGGGCCGGGACCATCAATCTCCTTGCCTTTGAAGATCACACCGCCCGTATCAGGCTTGATCAAACCTGCCAAAGCAGAGATGAGCGTTGTTTTACCAGAGCCTGAAAATCCAACAATGGCGATGAACTCTCCCTCTTCAACTTTGAGGTTGATATTGGATAAGACTTCGGTGCGATTTTCGCCCTCGCCATAATGCTTAGACAGATCTGATATTTCGACAAATGACATAATATATCCCTATCTATTAGCTGAGAATGTGAAGGCGCGTTGCAATGCAAACATCAAACGATCCAGCATAAAGCCGACAATACCAATGGTTAGAACGGCGACCATGATTTTGGCTAATGATTGCGATGAGCCATTTTGGAATTCGTCCCAGACAAATTTACCAAGACCCGGGTTCTGCGCCAACATTTCAGCGGCAATCAACACCATCCAGCCCACACCAAGGGACAGACGAAGACCTGTAAAAATCAACGGAAGTGATGAGGGGAGTACAAGATTTGTGATGGTTTTATAGGTTGGTAGCTGCAAAACTTTGCTGACATTCATCAAGTCTTTGTCGATAGATGCAACACCCAAGGCCGTATTGATCAATGTGGGCCAGAGCGAGAAAAGTGTCACTGTGACAGCGGATATAACTAGCGATTTCGGCAGTGCTTCCCATGGGGTCACATAGGTGGCTGAAATGATCATGGTAACAATTGGTAGCCATGCTAACGGAGACACAGGTTTGAAAATTTGAATGAGCGGATTGATCGCGCCATTAACTGTTTTGGAGAGGCCTGATGCAATCCCGAGCGGACCCGCAATCATGGTTGCAATGATAAAGCCAAGCGCCACGTTGAACAGTGATGTGACGATTTGATCGATGTAGGTTGGTTTGCCCGTATAATTGCGATATTTAACGCGATCAGCTTTTCCATCGGCAATCAGCTTTGCATTGCGATCATCTTGTCGTTGAAAAAAGGCACTCGCTTTTTCACGTTCACGAACATGATCGTCCCATAGATTTCCAGCTTGTTCCCAAACTTGAACAGGGCCGGGGATCGCGCCAAGGGACGTTTGAACTTTGGGTGCCAAAACACCCCACGCCAAGATAAAAACAACAATGCCAATGAGCGGAATAACTAAGACGCGTTTAAGCTCATGCAATTGTTCTCTTGGATCTTCGCCCATGAGCAATTTTAACATTGGGACAAGCCAAGAAAAGCCCAAAGCCTCTAACCAAGAACTTGCTTTACTGACAAAGTTCAAGAATTTGTTTTTCCAATTGCCACTTGAAATGGTCGTTGTTGCCTGTGCCATTTTAGGTCCTGTTTGTTGGGGTAAATCAGACCGGCCAAATCATGGCCGATCATGTGTGTTAGAAGCGCTTTGGGTTACGCCTTAACGTCACTACCATCGATGGTTTGTTTGGATTTAAGGCCGATATTTAAGCTGTCGATATAAGCGTTTGGCGCTTTTCCGTCATAGCCAATACCATCCAAAATATCCTCTGGAGGCGTTGGTGCTTTGTAGCCATCTGATCCAAATGGGAAGTCCGCTTTATCGACATGACCTTCTTCGATCAGCATTTGTGCAGCTTGCATATAGATCTCTGGTTTGTAGACAGATTTTGCAACCTCATCATACCAAACATCATCTTTATGGTCAGAGATTTGGCCCCAACGACGCATTTGTGTGAGATACCAAATCGCATCTGAATAATAAGGATATGTTGCAAAATAACGGTAGAAGACGTTGAAATCAGGAACTTCGCGCACATCGCCTTTTTCAAACTCAAATGTACCTGTCATCGAGTTGGCAATCACTTCTGCATCCGCTCCCACATATTCAGAACGGGCAAGAATTTCCACAGCTTCAAGGCGGTTTTATTGTTGTCTTCATCCAACCATTTGGCCGCACGGATCAAAGCTTTGGTCAGTGCAAGCGTGGTGTTTGGATTTGTCTCAGTGAATTCTTTTGTCAATCCAAAGACTTTTTCAGGATTGTTTTTCCACATGTCGTAATCTGTGATGACCGGAACGCCAATGCCTTTAAATACCGCTGCTTGGTTCCAAGGTTCACCCACGCTGTAGCCCAAAATTGTGCCCGCTTCGAGCGTCGCTGGCATTTGTGGTGGTGGTGTCACTGATAGGAATGCATCGGCTTGAATTTGGCCAGACACATCGGTTTGTGAGTAAAATCCAGGGTGAATGCCGCCAGACGCCAACCAATAACGAAGCTCGTAATTATGTGTGGAAACAGGGAAAACCATGCCCATATTAAATGGCTTGCCTTCATCTTTGAATTTTTCCACAACAGGCTTAAGCGCGTCAGCTTTGATCGGGTGGATAGGCTTGCCACTGGCATCCATCGGCACATTTGGTTTCATCATGGCCCAAATGTCATTTGAAACTGTGATCGCGTTACCATTCAGATCCATTGAAAACGGTGTTACGATATGTGCCTTGGTGCCAAAACCAATTGTTGCCGCGAGTGGTTGGCCAGCCAACATATGTGCGCCATCAAGTTCGCCAGTAATTGTGCGATCTAAAAGAACTTTCCAGTTCGCTTGTGGTTCCAGCGTTACAAATAGGCCTTCGTCTTCGAAATAACCTTTTTCATAGGCAATCGCCAATGGTGCCATATCTGTCAGTTTGATAAAGCCAAGTCTTAGCTCGTCTTTTTCAACATCTAGCATCTCTGCAAACGTGGGTGTGAGCATAGTTGCTGATGCAAGGACTATGGTTGAAAGTGCCAAAATTGAGCGGCGTTTAAGTCCAGATTTCATGTCATTCTCCTTGTGGTTTTAAACAGGGCATAAAAAAAGCCGCCAAACCACTGGACTCGCGGGAGGAGGGCGAGCATTCAGCAGTTTGGCGGCGTTGCCGTTTTTAAAACCCGTCATTGGGTTTGAAGATTAGCCCTGAGAGGCTACCTACACCTACGCAGGAACCGTGCCAGTTTGAAAAATAATATGTTAATTGTTGTTTTTCAATTACTTAGTGTAATATTTAACGCGGAGGCCGTGTTGATGTATGTTTTAAGAGCGGTTGATTATTGATCAATTGACATGATGGTGTGATTAATAATTGTGCATCGCAATATTATGCCTACAGTTTAAAATTTGATGTCATGCTTTGCTATCAGGCAGTGCTTGCTCTGAGATGTAGCTATCGATCTGATCTGGATCGAAAGCCTTGCCATCAAAAAACCCATCCGGCCCCAAATAAAGCGATTGGGATGCCGCCCCAACAGGGGTGCGCACAGATAACGCGCCTTCAACTTTAGAATTTGCCGTCGGGATGATTGCGCCCAATGATGATAATGCAGCGCGATAAATATCTGGGCGAAAAGTCGAGCGAACACTTTTGATATTGTCAGAGCTATGTTCAATTTGTCCCCACCGGACCATTTGGGAATAAAGCCAAAACGCATGGCTTTGCCAAGGAAATGTTGCAGCCCCTGCATGAGGCTCAAAAAAGCGCGGGATCGTTTCAACCTGTTCTGCTGTTGCGGTCAGAATTGAATTATCCAACCCCGGCATAATGATATCAGCGGTCACATTGAGGTAATTCGACTGAGACAATATGTTCGCAAGTTCTGATAGGTTTTCAGACTGTCCACACCAAACAGCCGCCTCATAGAGCGCCTTTATGAGTTGGTGCAATATATCAGGGTTATTGTTTGCCCAAACTTCATCAACTGCCAAAACCTTTTCAGGGCTTGAGGCCCAAATGGCCGGTTTTACCGTAATGATTTTGCCGCAATGTTTGCTAAGAGCAACGCTATTCCAAGGCTCACCCACACAGAACCCATCGATTTGGCCATTGTTCAACGCATCCGCCATAATGGGTGGTGGAAGGATTGTGATAGATACATCGACATCGGGAATGATATTGCTCGCAGCCAACCAATAACGCAGTTCAAAATTATGCGCAGAGAAGGGGTGAACGACACCAAACTGCAAACAAGGCTGGTTATGAAGGCGTCTGGTTTCAACAACTTTAGCAAGCGCAAGACCAACATCTTTGGCATTCATTGGATCAACGATAGTATGTTCTGAAATAGCATCAAAAAGTTCATTGCTAACAGTGATCGCATTGCCGCCAAGACCCAGTGCCATGGGCGCGATCAGTTTGGTTGAAAACGGACTAAGCCCCAGATTTGCCGCAAGCGGTATCGGCGCTAAACAATGGGCAATTTCAAATTGCCCCACCGCTAAGCGATCTCGAATATTTGCCCACGAAGTCTCGCGCATTAAATTGAGATCTATGCCGTGATTTTCGGCAAACCCCATTTCTTTTGCAGCAATTAATATGGCGCTATCTGTGAGGGGGAGGAAACCCGCGTTAATTTCAATCATATCAGATGTCTTTCCCACTTGCGCCCAAAAGGCTTGCTGACGACACGAGACTTTCAGCGACTTCGGTGATTTTACGGCTTTGGTTCATGGCAGTTTTTCGTAGCAATTTATAAGCTTCATCTTCGTTTATCTGGCGCGCTTGCATGATGAGTTGTTTAGCTTGGTCAATAATTTTTTTGCCCTGTAAGGCAGATTTGGCTTCTTCCAATTCGCGCTCCAAGCGGGAATAGGCATTAAATCGGCTAATCGCCATATCCAGAATGCTTTTCACCCGGTCTTGCCGCAAACCATCAACCACATAGGCCGATACGCCTGCATCAATAGCAGATTGCATCGTAGCATTGTCCGATCTATCAACAAACATAGCGATAGGCCGTTTGACAACGCGCGAGATCTGAAACACGCTTTCGAGCATGTCACGATTGGGGTTTTCGATATCTATCACGATCACATCGGGCGCGATATCCATGATCTTAATGGCGATCCCATCCATGCTTTGAATAATGGTCACTTGATCATGGCCAGCTGCCTTTAATCCCGCATCAATAATTGAAGCGCGAGCAGCATTGTCATCGATAATAAGGACAGAAGGCATTTTGGTGAGCATCGGCATAATGTGTAGGAAATCAATTTATATTGCAATGCACAATTTAAATTTTCACATCAGATAATTGTTTTTCAATGGGTTTGGGGACGCTGATTACTCGAGGTTCGAGATGATCTGCGCCTGCATTATTCCGTCTTTACACACAATCCAAAACTGTCACGCAATTGTAATTTATCCGTCATGAAACCGATAGATTAGCCCACTAGGCTTAAGCCAACAACAAACCACAAAGGGTCTGATATGCTGCTTGAGTTCAAAAATATTACAAAGAAATTTGGTGATGCTACTGCCGTTTACCAAGTCAGTTTTCAAGTTGAAAAAAGTTCATTCATCGGTATTGTTGGCCGGTCTGGAGTGGGTAAATCAACTGTGCTTCGAATGCTCAATCGCCTAGCCAATCCGACAAGTGGTGAAATTTTATTTGAAGGCCAAAACATCACCGCCTATGAAAGTGCAGCCAAGCGCAAATGGCAATCTGATTGCGCGATGATCTTCCAACAATTCAATCTTGTTCCGCGCATGGATGTTGTGTCCAATGTGTTGCACGGCACGCTGAATAAGCGCAACTTGCTGGCAACAATGTTCAACCTTTACCCCAAGAACGATATTTATGAAGCAATTGATATCTTCGAACGTTTGGGTATCGAAGAACATGCAATTAAACGCGCAGAAGCGCTGTCTGGTGGTCAACAGCAACGGGTCGCGATTGCGCGAGCGATGATGCAAGATCCAAAAATTATCCTTGCAGATGAACCGATTGCCTCGCTCGATCCAATGAATGCCCAAATCGTCATGGATTCGCTTCGTAAAATTCATGATGATGATGGACGATTAGTCATTTGCAATCTTCATACACTCGACACAGCCCGCAAATATTGTGACCGGGTGATCGGAATGCGCGACGGCAAAATTGTGTTTGATGGCAAAGGCGATGAGTTGACCGTAGATGCCGCTAGAGAGATTTATGGCGCAGATGAAACCTTCTCAGAAGCTGCAACGTCCACAAGCGTGGATGCACTTGCTTCTCACAAAGGTGAGCAATTGATGCTCGCCTAATCCCCCGGTGGCCTTGCAATTTTTGTAAGGTTTTTTATGTCCTTATGGAGAATTAGGAAAATGAAAAAACTATCAGCAGCTCTTTTGGCAACAACTCTCATGACCGGTACAGGTCTTGCCGATGACATGAACAAAATTACTGAATTCCGCATTGGGATTTTGGGTGGTGAAAACGCACAAGACCGAATGAATTCCTACCAATGCCTTGCTGACAAGACAAAACAACTTCTTGGCGTTGACGTAAAATTGTTTGCACCGGCAGATTATGCTGGCGTTATTCAAGGTTTGCTTGGCGGCACAATCGACATGGCATGGCTCGGCGCATCCGCCTATGCCAAAACATACCTTTCAGATCCAGAAGCTGTTGAACCTGTACTGGTTAAAGTCAATGAAGATGGTGGGTTTGGCTATTACTCAATCGGATTTGCCCGCAAAGATTCAGGCATTACAACTTTGGAAGAGATGAAGGGTAAGGCATTTGGTTTTGGTGATCCAAACTCAACATCAGGCTATTTGATCCCATCTATCGAAATTCCGCAACAGATAAATGCGACCATGGAATCAGGCGATTTCTTCGGTGAAGTAAAATTCACCGGCGGTCATGAATAAACAATCGTGGCCGTTTCAAACGGCGAAATTAACGCGGGCGTTTCTTGGGCAGATGGTCTTGGCGAATGGGAAGATGGTTACAATTCTGGCGCACTTCGCAAAGCTGTGGATGCAGTTCTTGTGGATATGAATGATATGGTCAAAATCTGGCAGTCAAAAACAATCCCAGAAGGTCCGGTTGTTGTTTGCAAAACATTGCCATCAGACGTTAAAGTCAAAATGACTGGCCTTGTTGCATCCTTAAAATCAATGGACCCAGATTGCGCTTATGGTGTAGCTGCGGGCGAAACGCGCGGCTTCATGCCAATTACCCATGATGCCTATGAAGTGATCATCAAAGCGCGTCAGCTAAAATCAAACTAAGTCATTTGTTCTTCATCGGGCCGCTCTTCGTAAAGGGTGGCCCATTTGTCTTTAAGGTTCCCCGATGTCCACTCAGAATTCGACGAATACTGCGCCACCAGATTTGCGCGAAAGATATCTTGCGCAAGTGCAGCGCAAGCAAATTTACAATGTGATTTTCATGCTGATCTTTGCTGCCCTTCTGGCAAGTGGATTTATCACTGCCAATGATCGAAATGCTGGTGGCTTTTGGGATGGTCTGCCCAACCTATTTGATTTCCCGAACGAGATGTTATCAGAGGCATCTGCAAAACTATCACTTCTACCAGGGCATTTTGTAAGCTTTTTCCCAAGTCTGCTGGAAACGATTAATATAGCTGGTGCAGCAACCTTAATCGGCGCTGTTCTCGGTGTGTTTATCTCACTGCTCTCAACGCGGGGGTTAGCGCTATGGCAGCGATTAATCCCAATTTTTAGACGCCTAATGGATATTTTACGCGCTGTGCCAGAAATTGTAGTGGCGCTGATCTTGATTTTCGTCATGGGCGGCGGACCGGTTCCGGCAATGATTGCCATTGCGCTACATACTGTAGGCGCACTTGGAAAACTCTTTTCTGAAGTCAATGAGAATGCAGATCTTAAATCTGTTGAGGGTTTGGAATCAGTGGGCGCAACATGGTTCCAGCGCATGTGGCTTGGTGTTTTGCCACAAGTGATCCCAAATTATTTGAGTTACGCATTGCTAAGATTTGAAATCAATATTCGCGCATCCGCAATTTTGGGTTTCGTTGGATCAGGCGGTATTGGCTATAATTTGAAAAACGCCATGAGCTGGGGCAAAGGCAAGTATGATGAAGCAACGGCGATTTTTATCCTGTTGTTTTTAACAATCGTACTCGTTGATCAACTTTCAGGTTTTGCAAGGAATAAACTGGTTGGAGAAAGCTGATGAATACGTCAATCTTGGATATCCGACTACAAGCAGAAAAACGCATTATTCAAATGAGAATGGTCGCATTTGCCGTGCCGATTATAATCATTGCATACCTTATTTACATCGCCATCGCATTTGATTTTGTTGGTGTGTCTCAAAAAGCAAAACTCGACAAAGCATCGACGTTAATTGCAGATAGTTATTCATATAAAACCCACGTGACCAAATCCAATCGCGGCAAAGAACAATTTTCAATCGCCATTGAGGGCGAGAAAAAGGGCTGATACGCTGAGGGGAGAACACCAGATTGGGTCAACATATCTAGCAATAATGCAAGTGTTAAACTTGCGCCAAATCATATCGTTCGGTTCAAGGACACTAAGGTTTTTTATCGTGTGCCTGATTATGGATTGATCACGATTGAACCAACACGTTCAGGTATTATTCTTGATGTGCCAACGGAGACTGTGCCAGACTTTATCAATGCATCCAACACCCGTGTAACCATCACAACCAATGCAGGCCGAGTAAGTGTCACAAAATCTAAAACAGATGTTTTTCGATATTTCTATGGTTGGGAAATGTTCTTCTTCACGCTTGATAGTCCATTTTACGGGCAAAGCTTTTTAACTCTCGTGCGTTCGGCTTTTTCAGATACGCGCATTGATACAGCAAAAAGCAATTTTTCAAAGATGTGGCACGACTTTTGGTATAATCCCATGTGGCGTCACAGCGATGTAGCTAGGGCTTTGTTTGAGACAATAGTCATGGCGTTTTTGGGAACCGTTGCTGCCGCATTTCTTGCTCTGCCGCTAGCCTTTATGGCGGCTCGAAATGTCTCACCTGTGTGGTTGGCAAGGTTTTCAATTCGTCGATTGTTTGACTTTTTGCGTGGCGTTGATGGCTTGATTTGGACGATCATTTTATCCCGACCATTTGGCCCGGGGCCATTAACAGGAGCACTTGCAATTTTTTTAACGTAAACCGGAACCTTTGGTAAGATGTTTTCAGAAGCTATTGAGAATATTGATCAAAAGCAAGTTGAGGGCGTTCGATCCACAGGGGCAAAACCATTACAACGATATCGCTTTGGCGTCATACCGCAGATCACCCCAATTTTTTTGAGCCAAGTCCTTTATTATTTGGAATCCAACACCCGCAGCGCAACTGTTATTGGCGCTATTGTCGGAGGTGGTATTGGCCTGCAGCTGACCCAAGCCATTATCACGGGCAAAGATTGGGAAGAGGTTAGCTATTACATCATTCTTATCATTTTAATGGTGATGGCGATGGATACGCTTTCTGGTTGGTTACGCAAAAAACTAATCAGCGGAAAGGGCTAGCCAAAATTCCGAGTGATAAAAAATGTAAACAGCATCTGTTTGATATGAAGCAAAGCGTTTTATGACCCTGTTGCATGAGGTGTATTTTCATCCTCATTTATGACAAGTTCAATATTGTTACCTGAAAACCATGTCTGCCCGTATTCGATTATTTCACCGTTCAAATCACTGTTAAGAGAGAAGGATCTTAGCAGTGGAGCGCCGGATTTTAAGTTCAAATGAACAGCAATGACAGCATTACATAATACAGCTGTCAGTCGGGTTTGTTTTCTAAAATAGTCCTTAATTCCTGCGGCTTCAAAAACCTTGGTAACAGAATTTTGCTCAATCATATGTGCAGGTAAATCTGGAAACCTTTTGGCTGGAAATGTAGATATAAAATGCGCCACGGGTACATCATCAATAAATGCCAGCCCCTCATGGATATGTACTTGTGAATTGAGCTTTATACCAAGCGTGTTTGCCTCATCATTGGTGGCAATTCTTGTATCGATGCGCAGTGTTGTTTTGTGAGCTTTTTGACCTTCTTGATCCAGCGATTGGTGAAACCTTACACGACGACCAATCTCATATTTTGCTGGTCGCGTTGCAACATATACGCCAGATCCTTGTTTTGAAAACAAAGTGCCATTGTCCTTTAAACTCAATAGTGCATGGCGGATTGTGTGGCGGTTGACCTTAAAGCGTTTTACAAATTCTGACTCCGTCGGCAGCTTGGCTCCGGGTTTATAAATACCATCTCCAATTTCGTTTTGAAGAACATCCGCGATCGATTTCCATATCGGTACAGGTTTTTCGCGAGCAGGGCCTTTGTTTGACATGTCATGAAACTTTCATATAGATAATGTAATATTTGTCTAGTTGTATAGTATAGTTAACAAATGGAGAATTTGTCTATATGGATTTATCATTTAACAGAAAAGAATGGATGAGCTTGCTCGCAAAATCCTCTGCGGAAAAGCTGGCTGAGCGATTTGATAAAGTTATCGAGGCACTGACCGAGACGCCAGATTTTTCTTGGCTCCGTAAGCCTGAAATTGGTGGTGTTATGGTGCAAGGCCGTGCAGGCAGCACAGGCGCACCGTTTAATATGGGCGAGGTGACGGTCACACGGTGTTCGTTGCAGCTGAGTTCCGGCGAAGTTGGCCATGCCTATGTGCAAGGGCGCAACAAAAAGAAAGCAGAACAGTCGGCACTTGTTGATGCCTATATGCAGACAGACCGTTTCGGATTTTTCATGGCGGGCATTTTAGAGCCGATATCCAATGATCTAGACAAAGAACGTACCGCACGCGAGGCAAAAGCTGGCAAAACGAAAGTTGATTTTTTCACGCTTGTGCGGGGGGAAGACTGATGAAGATGACGTCACTGCAAGGCGGTTTTGTCGACGCACCAAAACAATCATCCCAAGCTTTCAGAAAAATCATGAATGTTTTGGCAAGACCCGGCCTCATTCAACAGCTTGATGAGGCGCATCCACCAGCACCCTTGTCGCAAGCAGCTGGCATGGTGTTGATAACTCTGTGTGATAGCCAAACACCAGTCTATTTGGCGGATAATCTGGATATTATTGAAGTTCGCGAATGGATCACATTTCACACGAATGCACCGATTGTGAGCGCACAAGATTGCGTCTTTGCATTTGGTACATGGGCGTGCCTAACACCGCTTGATCAATATGCAATCGGCACATCCGAATATCCAGACAGGTCTGCGACATTGGTTGTTGAGGTGGATCAGTTAGAGGCCTCCCAGTTTGAGTTATCTGGTCCGGGTATTCAATCCACCAAACAGCTTTGGTTACCTGAGTTGGATGCGTTTCAAACCAATGCAAAACTGTTTCCGCAAGGGTTGGATTTTTTCTTCACCAGCGGTGATCAAATCGCCGCATTGCCGCGCACAACTAAGATTAAGCCACTTGAGGAGAATGCATAATGTATGTTGCAGTTAAGGGTGGCGAGCGGGCAATTGATGCAGCGCATGCATGGCTAGCCCAAGAGCGGAGAGGCGACACATCGGTTCCCGCATTATCTCTGTTGCAAATAACAGAGCAATTGACGTTGTCGGTCGCACGGGTGATGGCGGAAGGCTCGCTTTATGATGCAGAGCTTGCGGCACTTGCCATTAAACAATCGCGTGGTGATTTGATTGAAGCTATATTTTTAATCAGAGCCTATCGCACGACCTTGCCAAGGTTTGGTCATTCACAACCAATCAAAACAGGAAAGATGAGCTGTATAAGGCGCATTTCAGCCACGTTTAAAGACGCACCCGGCGGGCAAATATTAGGCCCAACATTTGATTACACACATCGCCTGCTTGATTTTAAACTAGCTGCTGATGGTGAAGACATAAGTGAGGTTTTGCTGGATGAAACCGATAATGGGTTAAAGACAAAAGCGCATGAAGATATTCCGCACATTACTCAGTTTTTAAACAATGATGGGCTTATTCAAGACGAGCCACATTGCGATGATACGCCCGATGATTTAATGCGAGAGCCACTTGAATTGCCTGCGTCGCGATCTCTTAGATTACAATCTTTAACCCGAGGAGATGAGGGGTTTGTGTTGGGTATGGCCTATTCCACCCAGCGCGGTTATGGGCGAAATCATGCCTTTGTTGGCGAATTGCGTATTGGATATTGTCCTGTTGAAATGGATATTCCAGAATTAGGTTTTGCAATCGACATTGGCGAGATATTGGTGACCGAATGTGAAACGGTCAATCAATTTACAGGTTCAAAAAAACAACCACCACAATTCACCCGCGGTTACGGATTGGTGTTTGGCCAGTCCGAACGAAAATCAATTTCCATGGCGCTGGTAGATCGTGCCTTGCGGTGGAAAGAGCTTGGCGAAGATTATGTTGGAGCGCCTGCCCAAGACGAAGAATTTGTTCTGAGCCATTGCGATAATATTCAAGCAACAGGCTTCCTTGAGCATATCAAGCTTCCCCACTATGTCGATTTCCAATCTGAATTAGAACTGGTGCGCAAAATTCGCAAAGAAGCTGCAGAAGCGCACCAAGCCAATCATGTCCCAGAAGCGACGGAGCAAAATGCCAGCAATGACGAGCTATGGGAGGAAATACAATGAGCGAATACAATTTTGCCTATCTCGATGAACAAACAAAATGCATGATCCGGCGGGCAATTTTAAAAGGATTGGCTATTCCAGGATATCAAGTGCCATTTGCCAGCCGCGAAATGCCGATGCCTTATGGATGGGGCACAGGTGGCGTGCAAGTCTCTGCGGCATGCCTAATGCCAGAAGATGTGCTAAAAGTAATCGACCAAGGTGCAGATGACACAACAAACGCCGTATCAATTCGCAAGTTCTTTGAAAAAACAGCTGGTGTGAAAACCACGATCAAAACATCGCAAGCATCACTTATTCAAACACGGCACCGGATACCAGAACAAGAACTGACCGAAGATCAAATCCTTGTCTATCAAGTCCCGATCCCAGAGCCACTTCGTTTTTTAGAGTCGCGTGAAACCGAAACACGCAAAATGCATGCGCTTGAAGAATATGGCTTAATGTATGTCAAACTTTATGAAGATATTTCTCAACACGGACAAATCGCCACCTCCTATGCTTATCCGGTCAAAGTCGAAGGGCGTTATGTGATGGACCCATCACCAATTCCAAAGTTTGATAATCCAAAATTGGAAATGTCAGCCATTCAGCTGTTTGGTGCTGGTCGCGAGCAGCGCATTTATGCAATTCCCCCTTATACAAAAATTGTAAGCTTAGATTTTGAAGATTATCCATTCCAAGCCACCAAAGCCCAAAGTAAATGCGCATTATGTGATGCGGGCAATACCTATCTTGATGAAGTGATTATCGATGATCAAGGTGGGCGCATGTTTGTGTGTTCAGATACAGATTTTTGCGAAACACGTCGCCAAGAAGGGCATGTCGGTAAAGAAGGTGTTCCATTGTCTGATAACAAGGAGTTGGCATTATGACACCATTGCTCAGCATTAAAAACATCTCAAAAACTTACGGCAATCACATCGGGTGTAGAAATATTTCATTTGACCTTTTTCCCGGCGAAGTCATGGGAATTGTGGGTGAAAGTGGATCAGGAAAATCAACTCTATTGAATTGTATGGCAGGGCGGTTAGAGCCAGATACAGGCGAGGTCTTTTTTAACACGCAAACGGATGGTTTAAGAGACATCTTAAAAATGTCGGAACCAGAAAGCCGCATGTTGTCGCGAACAGATTGGGCCTATGTGCATCAAAACGCTCGCGATGGCCTTCGCATGGGAATATCAGCTGGCGGCAATATGGGTGAGCGGTTAATGGCAGTGGGTGATCGACATTACGGCAATATACGCGCAGAGGCGCTGTCATGGCTTGATAAGGTCGAGATTGCACAAGATCGCATTGATGGCCGTCCAACCACGTTCTCTGGCGGAATGCAACAACGTTTGCAGATCGCGCGAAACTTGATCACCAGCCCCCGACTTGTCTATATGGATGAGCCGACTGGCGGCTTGGATGTATCAGTGCAGGCACGTTTGCTTGATCTCATTCGCAGTTTGGTTCGCGAGCTGGGTCTATCGGCAATTATCGTAACGCATGATCTTGCTGTGGTGCGTCTTTTGGCAGATCGGTTGATGGTGATGAAATCTGGCCATGTTGTGGAAATTGGTTTGACCGGTCAAGTTTTAGATGATCCCCAGCATGCCTATACCCAACTTCTAGTTTCCTCAGTTTTACAGGTTTGAAATGATTGAGATCAAAAACGTTTCGAAGTCTTTTACGCTTCATAACCAAAGTTCAACATCGATCAATGTTATGAACAACGCCAACCTTGTCGTAAAACGAGGTGAATACGTTGCTCTTACGGGTAATTCTGGATCAGGAAAATCAACGCTAATGCGCATGATTTACGGGAATTATCTGACACAAGAGGGGAGCATCATGGTTGGCGATTTGGATATTGTGCAGGCAAAGCCGCGTGACATTATTGAGCTACGTCGAACAACGCTTGGTTATGTCAGTCAGTTTTTGCGGGTGGTCCCGCGTGTTGCAACGCTAAATGTTGTTGCCGAACCTTTGCTCAAAATTGGAGTTGATGAAGTCGTGGCGCAAAACCGCGCAAAAGAACTTTTGACCAAGCTGCGCATTCCCGAAAATCTATGGCAGTTGTCGCCACTTACATTTTCAGGTGGCGAACAACAGCGGGTTAATATTGCACGCGGGTTTGCCCATACATATCCCGCAATGTTGCTGGATGAACCAACAGCAAGTCTGGATGCGATCAATCGTGAAACGGTCTTATCATTGATAGAAGACGCAAAAGAACGCGGTGCAGCTATCATTGGTATTTTCCACGATGAAGCGGCACGAAACAGATTTTGTAATCAACAAATTGATGTTTCAGTGTTCACAACAAAGGAAGCTGCTTAATGGTGGTGGCTGATTTAAAAGGGCAATTGGTTGCCGTTGTTGGCCCCTCTGGTGTTGGCAAAGATACTTTGCTTGCGGCTGTTAAAGCCCAATGCCCAGATGTGCATCTGGTCACGCGGGTGATTACACGCTCTGCAGATGCCGGTGGCGAGGACATCACATCGGTTGATGCTCATACCTTTAAGCAGATGCAATCTTGCGGTGATTTTGCATTGAGTTGGGACGCTCATGGTTTGCACTACGGTATTCCAATCGCAATCGATCATCATCTCGCAAATGGAGATGTTGTTGTGTTCAATGGATCGCGAGCTGCGCTCCCCATTGCGCAACAGGCATACCCAAATTTGAAAGTCATTGTGATCACCGCAAGCCTTGAAACATTGACAACAAGGCTGATCCGGCGAGGCCGGGAAACGGATGACGATATCGAACAACGATTAAAACGGGCAAGCTATCAAGCGCCAGATGGAGAAAATGTGATGACAATCTCCAATGATGGGGCGCTACAAGATGCGGTGGACCAATTTAAAGCTGCTATCACCCCAAAAGCGGGAAGCGCTCAATGATCTCAAATCGCCCGTCACTACGTTCGCCAAACAAGCAGATATCATTTACTTCAATTGGGTCTTTAAGGATTTCTGTCAGATGTTCTTTGAGAACATTGAGCGTTGATGCCATCTGGTCGGGCTCAAGCTTACCGGAAAGCGTGAGATGAAACTTGAACGCTTCAAATATAAATGGATAACCCCATTTCAGCATCAGCTCATCTTGCCGAGCCGTCAGTTTTTGTTGTCGTCGTTTGGCAATGTCCTGCTCGGTCAATGGCGCTCGAAAACTATCGAAATTTCTCACGATTTTGGATGCCAATTGATTAAGTTCAGCAGATGGTACGGCTTGAGTAATCGCAATAAAACTACCCAATTGAGCAAGGTGCATCGTCTCAAGGGTAAATTTGGGTATCTGTTTTCCAAACTTATGTCCTGCATCACACAGTTCGTTTATCGATTTGCCATTTGCCAAACGAAACGGCGCTTTCAGGGTTCCATGAAAACCATATTTGCTTGGGGTCGCAACAATATCGGAGATGGCGATGTTAAGGCCCGACTTATCAACCATAAGAACATCAAGGTGAGGGACGCTTTTGCCCGCTTGTGCATCCCATCCCAACCAATGCGCACCAAATGTTGCCAACGGACTTTGGCTCACGGGCGCAAAGAAAAAAGCAACGCGTTTATATTCATTCATAAAATTGTTCCAATACTCATCTAAAACCCATCAAGCATGATTTTATTACGGCTTTGTTACACGACAGGATCTTTCATGACTAACATTCAAAATTCAGATCACCAGGTTTCATCCTCAAAAAGAGACGAGACTGTCCTTTTTACCAATGCAAATTTGATCTTAAACGATGAAGTTGTGAAAGGAAGCGTATATGTAAAAGATGGTCTTATTGCTGATATCGATATTTCCAATAGTGCTTCGTTAAATGGCAAAGCATCAAATGTGATTGATTGCGAAGGCGACTTTTTAAGCCCCGGTTTGGTGGAGCTTCATACCGATAATCTTGAACGGCATTTACAGCCAAGACCGGGTGCACATTGGCCGCCACAAGCTGCCATTGTTTCCCATGATGCTGAGCTTGCAGGTGTTGGCATTTCCACTGTGTTTGATGCACTACGAATTGGCTCGCTGCCATCCCAAAATGCATTGGGTGGATTGAAGCGCTATGCACGCGGTGTTGCGACAACAATCAGCGAAATGCGTGCGCAAAAAATGTTTCGAATTAATCACCTCCTTCATTTGCGGGCAGAGATTTGTTCAGAAACTTTGGTTGAGGAAATCGAAGAGTTTGGCATTGATGACCATATTGGCATTGTCAGCCTTATGGATCACACACCGGGTCAGAGACAATTTAGAAATTTGGATAAAATGGCTGAATATCTTCGAGGGAAGCATTCAATGACAGACGCGCAAGTGACAGCCCATTTTGCAAATTTAAAAAAACTACAAAAAGAGAATGGCGAACGACATGAATTAGCTGCCGTCGAGCGTGGCCGGTTTTTCGGTGCGGTGTTAGCAAGCCATGATGATACAACATTGGATGATGTACAAACATCCGTTGATAAAGGTGTGGGCGTTGCCGAATTTCCAACAACTTTGGAGGCAGCCAAAGCCTGCAAACAAAGGAATATCAGCGTCATGATGGGCGCACCCAATTTGCTGCGCGGCGGGTCTCATTCTGGAAATGTTGCAGCCCATGAATTAGTCGAGCATGGATTGCTAGATATCTTAAGCTCCGACTATGCGCCATCGTCTTTATTGGCGGGTGCTGTGCGGTTAGGTTTGGAGATGGGCAATATGGCAATCGGCCTAAAAAAAGTAACGCAAGCCCCAGCTCAAGCAACCAAACTTGATGACAGAGGTTCATTAGAAATTGGAAAACGGGCAGACATGCTGCGCTTTAACCTGATCAATGACCTACCCATAACAAGAGGTCTTTGGGTTGCAGGAAAGCGCGTTGCGTAGATCTAATCTAGGTATGTTTTTTTGATGAAATTTAAGTGGGCTAAAAATTCTCGCAAAAGCGTATTTGACATATTCAGTGTCTTTCTGCTCTTTTTCTCACCCTCAATAATCACAAGGTTTCCATTAGCAATTTCATCTCTCAAAAAATTCTCAATCGTTAACTGACTAAGCGTCTGATTTTCAATTTGATCAATATAATTGCCAATCCCGTAATCTTTATTTCCATCGTATTTTACAATGATCAGCAAAACTTCCCAATAGTCAGGATGTCGTAAATACGCTCTCATATTTTTTAATGATTTTTTATGTCGGGTCTTGGATAAAAATGCTTTTACCATCTGTTTTTTGTTTGAGGTATTCTCAATTACAGTCATGAATAGTAAACTCATTTCTACAAATAAATTTAGCGTGAATGGGAGTTTTCATAGCGCTAATGCGGTGTTTTAAGCGGATGTGTTGGGTTGTATTAAATCAATTTACAATGGACTTATCATCTATAAATATTGGGTATGCTTTTGATATATGTTGTCGCATAAACTATTAAGTGCGGTTTTGTCAAAACGCAAAATAACCTTTTAATTAGGTAATTTTGCTCAAAATGCGTTGACCTACTTTGGGCCTGTTGTAGCCAATTGATTTATTTAAAAAAAATTGTAAACGTCACATTTACTATCAATTTTATCAAATCATTTTAGTGGGAGCGGTTTTTTGAATCTGGCTATACTTTAAAAGTTCAGCGACGTTTTTATGTAAGATATTTTGCACGCCATCGAACGATTCTAAAGCTAATCTCCATGAGGGCGGTTAAATTTTACAGAACGTATGTCCCTCAATCCAAAGGCAAGCCACTCGGCACCGCATCAGGAATTCCAAATGGAGTTGTGTTGATTGTGCTACCTGTGAGTGATTTTAAAAATGCTGCCAATTGATCGATTTCGGTATCAATAAGTACAATTGGCTTTGTATCTCTATATCGGGCTTGCCTTGCCATTTCACGGTGATCTTCTTGAATGGCAAAATCGACATGTTCGATCCATGGTGCCTTTGGTAGCTCCAGTATATCGCGGGACCATTTGGGCGCGATATCAACATGGTGACGGATGATGCCTTCGAGTGTTTTATACGCCCCATTGTGACCATAGGGTGCAGTTTGGGCGATATTGCGCAACATCGGGGTGCGGAACTTATAAGCGTCTTCTAGCAAATCTGTTTTGCCCATGCGACCGACATCGCGCGGAATGGGGTCAAAGCGACGTGTGCGACCCGGGCCAAAAGCGGGTAGGGCCAGCGCATGGAATTTTTGATCCGACAAAAGCTGGCCCGAGTGGCATGACGCACAATCAGCTTTGCCATAAAAGAGCTCCATGCCAAGCGTCTCTGTCTCAATCAGTGCTTGTGTGTCGCCTGCTAAGAACTGGTCGAACGGACTATCAAAACTTTGCCATTCTGTACCCATAAAAGCAGCCAGTGCATTTGCGATCTCAACAATGGTGACATCTTCGGGACGCTCTATATGATCAAAAGCTGCAACAAAGGCTTTGCCATATTCAGGGATAATCCGCACGCGTTTTGCAAGGCGCGGCCATGCCGCATCAACGCGGTCATGCACAGCGCCAGCAATTTGATTTTCAGCCGGATTTCCTGCCATCTCAAATTGCGCAACGAGCGGGAAGACAGCTTGCGCTGCCAACAGCGAATTAAAACCTTTTGGCATCCATTCTTCTGCGGGGCTATCAAAACCACTTTCATAACGATCAGAGATGGTTAGGCGGCCATCATGGAACATGGTGTGTAGCTCGCTAGCACCCAAATTCCACAAGGCTGGTGCATTGCGTGGGATGCGTTTTTTAATCCGGTCATCACCTTGCCCTGTCGTGCGCTTTGGCCCCAAACCAAAGCCACCTTCGCCCACACCAAGCGCTAAACCATCGCCAGTGCCAAGATCGGGGTGATGGCATGTCGAGCATGCAATGTTTTTATTGCCCGATAATATTTTGTCATAAAACAAAAGCTGACCAATTGCGGCTTGCTGCGGATCAAATTTTATGAAATCTTGGCCACTCAAAGGGGCAGGTAAAACTGTCTCCACATCATTGGGGGCAGTCGCTTTCATCTGAGCGTGAGCTGCATGATTTGCAAAGCCAGTTACGAATACCAAAAGCCCCAAAAGGAGAGCCAATTGCGTAAGATTTTGATTGCCGGACTGATGAGCATGAGCACGCTTATTGTCATGCCCACAGCGTTTGCTGGTCTTGAAGAGGGACGTGATTTTCTGGAGGCTGATCAATATGAAGCTGCCATGGCTGAATTCTTGCCATTGGCGCGATCTGGCAATGCGGATGCGGAAGAATTGATTGGCGTCATGTATGCGCTGGGCTTGGGTGTTGAGCGCGATGATGAGCGTGCGTTTGAATGGTATTTGCGATCTTCGCTGAAAGGGCATCCCGGTGCGCAAAGCGGTATCGGCTGGTATTACGAGGTCGGTCGGGGCATGCCTGCGCCTGATTTGGTCCGCGCATATCTCTGGTATGTCCTGTCGGCAATCGGCGGCGATCCTGATGCTGCGATCAGCCAAGAAGAGGTTGTGAAAAAAATGACCAAAGAACAGATTAATAAAGCGCATATATTGATCGATGACTACAAGAGTTGGTTATATCCATTTAGATAAAAAGAGAGCCGCAACACATGCGGCCCTCAATCATTAACTTAAAAAACCTTATTAGTTAAGGTCTTTCATGTTTGCAGCTTTGATGTCTGCTTCAGCATCGGCAACAGCAGATGTTAGCGCACCAAATACAGCCTCGCCACCTTTTACGTTGCTTTTGAACCAGTCATAAACTGGAGCAGCAGCAGTTTTAAACGCAGCTTTTTCTTCAGGTGTTGGAACATAAAGATCACCGCCACCAGCTACAAATGCTTCGTATGCAGCAATTGACTTACGCTTAGGAGATGCAAATGTTGCTTGTTGTAGAGCTGAGAAGCCATCAACAACAACTTGACGAAGATCTTCTGGCATTGACATGAATTTGTCATTACCCATCCACCAAAGAGCACCCATATAAGCATGGCCGTCCAATGTTACATATTGAAGACCCGCATCTGGGAACTTCATGCCCATAATGTCTGTGATACCATTTTTAGAACCTTCAACAACGCCAGTTTGGAACGATGTGAAAAGCTCAGGCCACGGGATCGGTGTTGGTGCAGCACCCAATGCTTTTACAAGCTCTTGCGGCAAGTCAGCAACAACCGTACGGATTTTCAAGCCTTCCATGTCGGCAGGCATTTGAACACGACGTTTTGTGTTCGCAAAGTTGCGCCAGCCGCCAGTGTTACCGACAGTCATCAAACGAATTTTGTCGCCTGAATCTGCAAGCGCCATGTCACGGACTTTGCGTGTGAAATCGCTTTGCAAAACAGCTTCTGCAACACGGTCACTCGCCATCAAATATGGCAAATCTAGAACCTGCACGTAAGGGAATGCACCAGCTGCACCGCCAGACGTTGAGATGTAAACATCGATCGTTCCGTCAGCTACGCCTTGAAGACATTCTGCGCCTTTTGAACAAAGCTGTGTGCCGATGAAGAGCTCAACAGAGATCTTACCGTTTGATGCAGCTTCAACGTAGTTTTTGAAAACAACAAGACCATCATAATCTTCGTCATTCTCGTTTGAGTTTGCAGTTGCACGGATGTTAAAGTCCGCAGCAAATGAAGATATTGCACTCCCTGCAAGAAGGCTTACGCCCAATGCAGCAACGCCCAATGATTTCAAAAGTTTACTCATTTCTTTCCTCCGAATTTTGAACCACCATGGTTCAGTATTATAATTTTGTAACCCCATTATGTCAGGATATCTGAGCAGGGCAACTTATTTTCAAAAATCTAAAATAGCATCCCCAATAGAGGTCCCATAAGATCTGCGTCTTTTACAAACCCAAGCCATTTCGGAATCCCAAGTGATATAATTGGGAAATATGTGATCAAGAAAATCACAAAAACTTCAACGGCGAGGAAGGGTAAAATTGCGCGTGAAATTGTCTCCACTTTCACGCCCGAAACTGATGATGCAACAAATAACACCAAGCCCATGGGCGGTGTTGCCAAACCAACGGTGAGGTTGACTGACATAATCATTGCGAAATGTACGGGATGAATTCCCATATTAATAAAGATTGGCGCCAAGATTGGCCCCAAAATAATGATAGCCGGACCTGCATCCAAGAACATGCCCACGATGAACAATAAGATATTGATCAAGAACAACAGCAACAATGGATCATTGGTGACAGACACAATAAACACAGCCAAATCTTCGGCTGCATGGGACAAGCTCACCACAGTTTTAAACGCCATTGCAGCGCCAACGAGAAGCAGAACAACGCCTGATGTTGTAGCAGAACGGATCAAAACACCCGGTAGCTCAGACATTTTAAGTGTTTTAAGAACAATCATTCCCAAAAATGCTGCATAGGCAACGGCCAAGGCAGAAGCCTCAGTCGGGGTTGCAACACCACCCAAAATACCGCCCAAAATGATGATCGGTGTTAAAAGCGGAAGCACTGCGCGTTTTGCCACAATGCGGAAGTTTGCACTCATTGTGCGGCGTTGAATTTGAACAATACCTTCACCAATGACAAGCGAGCCAACAAAGCACACAGCAACCAAAGGCCAAGACAATTCACCTGTGAGACCCGTTAGTCGAGTAACAAGCGGATATAAAACACCGGCTAGCAAAATACGAACAATCACACGCGCTGCAATGTTTTCGCCTGGCTGAATAGTCACGCCGGTCAGCACAACGCGTTTTGCAGGAGGGTAATCATAATGATCTGCCATCAAACGCGTGACAATCATCAAGCCAAGACCCACTAAAATACCGGGGATCAAACCTCCCGCAAACAAAGCTGCAACAGACACTTCCATCACATAGGCGTAAATAATCATAATGCCTGATGGCGGAATGATGGGGCCAATAACAGAGGATGCAGCCGTGATAGCTGCAGAAAACTTACGCGTATAACCTTCTTTTTCCATCGCAGGAATAAGCATGGAACCAAGGGCGGATGTATCGGCAACCGCAGAACCTGACATGCCAGCAAATAGCATGGATGATAGGATGTTGACTTGCGCCAAGCCGCCACGAACAGAACCAATGATAGCTTGGCAAAAACTAACCAAACGCTCGGTGATACCACCACGGTTCATCAATTCGCCCGCAAGCATAAAGAATGGAATGGCAAGAAGAACGCCATTATCCATGCCATTAAAGATGTTGCGGTACATGAGCGCAATGTCACGCTCCTGACCATTGAAATACAACAACAGGCCAGGGGCTGCCAACATGGCAAAAAATACCGGAACACCGATGAGCAAGAAGATCAAAAATAAAGGTAGGAATAAGGCTAACATAACTTAACTCCCTGACATGATGGCTGGTGTTTCTGGTAATGGAAATGCATCCTCAGACCAGATCAAGCTGCCAATGTTGCGAAGGATAAGCTCAAGCGACACCATCAACATGATGATCAGCAAAACCGACATAGCAAGATAGACATATGCCGTTTTGAACTGCATATCAGTACCCAAAACTTGGTTGATGCCGCTATCTTGTAACAGGCGGTTGAGACCAGATGAATCAAAGAGCAATGGTGCATTAAAATGGGCAAGTGCATGGGTCAGCATGATGATAATCACCAGCGTTGCCAAAAGCAAAATGACAAATTTGAGCGCAGCACGCAAACGAGGCGCCAACATATCGGGCACCATATCGATGGCAACAAAGCCAGCATATCTGTAAGCAGATGGGGCAACGAGTGCCATCATCCAAATCATAAGAGCCCGGGCCGCTTCTTCAGGCCAAGGCAGGGCGTTATTAAGTGCATAACGAAAAAATATTTGGAGCAGAATACAAAACACCATTAAGACCATAGCAATGCATGCAAGGCTTCGGCCAAAGCTAAGTATTTTTTCATTGATCCAGCTTACCAATGTAAGTAGGCGTGTAAGTAAGTGCAAAACATCCTCCCCAGTCTATTTTACGTATTTTCAATTTTTTGCCTAAACGGCGAAACCCTATCCGTTTGTATCATTACCTAAGAATGCACCAAATTTGCCAGCGTTAAAGATTAGAGGCGCACCGGGTCTTTGAGAAAATCGCTTAACGCGACCAATCACGATGGAATGATCACCACCATCGTGGACAACGCTGCTCTCGCATTCAAAACGCGCAAGGGCTTTCTTGGCCAATGGGATGTTCTCTTCATTGATATCCCAATCATTGCCTTCAAAACTATGCGCATCTTTGGCAAATGCCATCGCAAGGTCAAGTTGGTTCTTTGCTAAAACGTGGATGACAAAATGTGAGGCATGACGAAATGCATCATAACGGCCTGATTTTTTAGCAACAGACCAAAGCACCAAGGCTGGGTCTAGCGAAACGGATGCAAAGGAATTGACGGTCATGCCAATCGGTCCTTGTTCTGTTCGTGCTGTGATGAGCGTAACGCCCGTGCCAAACCGGCCCAATGCATCGCGATATTCCCGCTCGGTTTCCGCCGATGGTTTTACGCTTGTTTCGTGCAATGCATGAACATTGTTTAAAACACTAGGGTCAAAATCTGGTTGCTGAGTTGGCATATGAGCAGCCTCTTGAATCTGGGAGTTGTTTGTAAGCATTACGCGACCTCACGTCCTAAAGCCAGAGTGTAAATCCGATACCAATTAATTCGGTCCATTTTCACCTTCAATGCATCTGAAAGTGTTGCGATACGAGACAGGTTATTCGTGCCCATAACAGGTAGGATCTGTGATGGATGTGCTAGTATCCAGGCAATCGCAACAGCAGAACGATCAACACCATTCTCATTTGCCATCTCGTCTAGCAATTGAGTAAGTTCATTATTAGCCTTCATCAACGCGCCGCCACCCAAAGGTGACCAAGCCATCAAATGTTCGCCATTTTTCTGGTGAAACGCAATATCGCCATTTGTCAGGGCATCATGGGCTGTGACAGAAAACTCAAGCTGGTTTGTTATAAGTTTGTTGCTCATGCCCGATTGTAGCAGATCCCAATCATAAGGCTTAAAGTTAGACACACCAACATTTCCGACTTTACCTGATGAGACCAAGGCATCTAAACATGCACCAGTTTCATGGTGATCCATCAAAGGATCAGGACGGTGGATCAAAAGAAGATCAATATGATCAATCGCCATATAGGATAATGAAGCTTCAACAGATGCATTTATATGGGCAGCTGAAGTGTCATAATATTTGAGAGGCTTGTCGGCATATTTGCCCATTGGCGCAACAATATCGCATTTTGTGACGATTTCCATTTTGCTGCGTAGCGATGGGTTTGCTTTAATCGCTTCACCCAAAATAGCCTCAGCTGCATAACCGCCATAAATATCGGCTTGGTCAAATGTTGTAATGCCTTGATCAAGACATGCATTGATTTTGGCTTCAACATGGGCAATCGATGTGTCGGCATCGTCTCCAATACGCCACATGCCATAAACAATGCGGCTCATGCTTAAGCTATCTGAGAATTTAATACGGTCCATTAGCGGCGAACTCCTGCAGCAAGGGGGGTGTTTGGAAGGCTCGCAGGGACACGGCCATAGGCGTGTGGTAGCGAACACGTGTTAAGGTGTGGCATCACAAGTTTGCCAAAATATTCAGCTTCGTCAATATGCGGATAGCCAGAGAAGATGAAAGCACGCATGCCCATTTTCTGATAGTCTTCAATTTTGGACAAAACCTGGTCAGCAGACCCAACAAGAGCTGCACCACAGCCAGAGCGGGCACGGCCAACACCTGTCCAAAGGTTCGGCTCAATAAAGCCAAACTCATCAGCAAGTTCGCGGTTTTTAGCTTGATGGGACACACCAAGAGATGTTGAATCAAGCGCACGTTCGCGGATCATGCGGCCATATTCATCATCCAATTTAGATGTGATATATTCAGCATATTCATTGGCTTCAGCTTCCGTATCACGAACAATCGTGTGCACACGCAAACCATAATCCAATGTGCGATCATACTTTTCTGCAACCGCATTGACAGCTTTCATTCGGCCAGCAAGGTCATCTTTCTTTTCTGGCCACATGAGATAAACATCACAATGTTGACCACAAAGCTCAAGCGCTGATGGTGAATAACCACCAAAATACAACAGCGGTCCGCTAGTTTGATAAGGGCGCACTGGGTCCGTTGTTAAGCCAGCAGAGAAATCGTAAATCTCGCCTTTATAGGTGATCTCGTCTTGGGTCCAAGCTTGTTTTAAGATCTCAACCACTTCACGAGAGCGCTGATAGCGGTAATTGCTATCTTCTTTCTGGCCAGGGAAATCTGATGAGATGATGTTAATGGTCAGACGACCTTCAAGCATATGATCAAGCGTCGCGATGGTCCGCGCCAACATGATAGGCTGCATTTCGCCACAGCGAACAGCAGCCAAAAGGTTGATGTCTTTAGTGATAGGTGCACAACCGGCGACAAAGGACAGCGTATCTTGGCCAACTTGATAGGACGAGGGGCACAGGATGTTGCGGAAACCTTGGGCTTCAGCCGTTTTAACAATCTGGCTGCAATGATCCCAACTAGAGCGAAGGTCACCATCGGGAACACCCAAAAACTGATAATCATCTGAACAAAGGGCAGAAAACCATGAGACTTCTGCCTCTTTTAGATAAGGTGATGTAATTGGAACGATTGTCAACGTTCTCTCCTCAAATGTTGTACACTCATATTTGGCATGTTGTATCTGTGTCGTCAAAAAGTCGTAAAAGCCAAATAGTTTGAAACTTGTCTATCCTGAAACAAACAATAACAGCAATAATGTTACGTATCAATGGTGTATCAATTTTTAATTGGATGAATTGTATATTTCGTTAAAATGCTGAAAATATTGAGGTAATTAAGATATTCAGTGTTGCAAGCCGCTACAAAAACATCAAAAAAGCGTATTAATGGCGACTTTGATCAAAACGCGTTTCATCACATCAACAAAATTTACATATGATTCCAAAAGGTAATCAGGGCAGGCGAGGAAGCAACTGTCTTATGTCTTTGTATCTTTTTTCGTGCCAGACGCCATGTCAGTCAGTGCATCGCCTTCCAAGCGGCAAGGATACCAGTCTTTGCGAATGTCACCGCCAATAGATTGATAATATTTGATGCTTGGCTCGTTCCAATCAAGCACTTGCCAATCAATACGCGGATAGCCGCGCGCAAGTGCGATCTTCGCTAAAGCCTGAAACAATTTGGTGCCAATACCGGAACCGCGATGGTCTTGGCTTACATATAAATCTTCAAGATAAAGCCCTGCTTGTCCTTCCCATGTGGAATAGCTTGGGAAAAAAAGTGCCATGCCCAAAGGCCTGTCGCCATCTTCGGCAATCAGCGCCTCAAAAGGTGGTTTGTCCGATGCCAATTGCGTACGCAAAACGTCAGGTGTAACTTTAACCTCAAGAGGTTTTTTCTCGTAAATTGCCAATTCTTCAATGAAGTTTTGAAGAGTTTTAGCATCTTCGGGCAGCGCTTTGCGGACTTGAATATTCTCTGACATGATAAACTTCCTATATGATCCAAAAGGTCTGGCATGGATCGTAAAAAAGACCAACATCCATTGCGAATGTGTCCACAGCTTCATCGATAACTTAATTGCTATGTTACATGTAACACCTTGTATCCTTTTCAAATCTGCTTATCGTTGTATTTTTAGATGCATCATCTTGGGAGGATTCTGTGCTTAATTCTGAACAACCAACAGCGGCTGAAATTAGCCATCCGGTCAGCGCCAAAGTCACAACGCAGCTGAAAGACATCAAAAAACAATTGCCATTGCGGGTGTTGAGTGAAGATGATTGGCAGCATTGGATCACCAAAGGTTATGTGATTGTTCGTAACGCTGTTCCGCTTGAGAATGCCGAACGTTTGGTCGATCTGTTGTGGGAGTTTGATGAAAAAGACCCCGAGGATCCATCCACATGGTATGCGCCAGAACGCCGCCCGCATGTGCGCGAAGAGCTCAATAATTCGGGCATGGTTGAGATTTATAACCACCAATATTTGTGGGATAACCGGATGGAGCAACGCGTCTATGATGCCTTTGTTGATATTTGGGATCGCACCGATCTGTGGACCACAATTGATCGAGCAAACCTCAATCCACCCAAACAAGATAAATCTGGCAATCCAGAAGGTTTTGTCCATTGGGATGTTGACACAAAACAGCGCCCACTGCCGATTGGCGTGCAGGGTGTTCTGAGTTTAAAAAAACAAGATGGCGAAACAGGTGGCTTTCAATGTATCCCTTATTTGTTTGAACATTTTGATGAATGGGTGAAAACCCAACCTGAAGATCGCAATCCAATTTTGCCCGATACAACAGGCCAAACCCGCGAGAACATCTCCCTTGTACCGGGTGATTTGATGATTTTCAATTCGCTATTGGCCCATGGCGTGCGCCCAAATTTCAGTGAAAACCGAGTGCGGATGGCGCAATATATTTCGATGTATCCTGCCGAATTTGAAAACGAAGAAGAACGCACAGAGCGTGTTCGTCTATGGAGCGAAATGGCGCCACCAAACCGTCCTGATTTCCCCGGAGATCCGCGTGATTGGGAAAAGAACAATGCAAAACCTGCTCAATTAAACGAGCTGGGTGAAAAGCTTTTGGGTCTCAAAGAATGGTAGCAACATCGATTTATCATAACCGGATCTAATGCTAAAACTTGCCCTTCATTCCATCCAGCTGATATTACCTGCCTTGATCCCGTCATGGCGGTTTTTTGACAGTATAGCGCCATCTCCCCGCATTGAGTTTACGCTGATGGGCGTTGATGAAGCTGTGTGGCAAGAATTTCGACCAAAGCCGCAAAAGGTCGGTCTGGTCACCATGATTAAACGCATGGTGTGGAACCCTTCGGTTAATGAAGGGCTTTTTCTGGTTAGTTGTGCCGAAAGGATCATCAAAGACCAAACGCCAGAACATAGCGAAGCCAAGATTGTGTCTTGCCTAAAGCGAGATTTGAGCCGTGCTGGTGTGCATTCTCAAGACATGCGGTTCCGGCTGGTTTTTATTTCTTGCGACGACAATACGCTGCAAAAACATATCCTCTATCAGTCGAAAATCTATGCGCTTAACGAGGCTCAGATTTGAGCACGTTCAATCAGATGGAGTTTGCAGATTTTATCCGGTTGATGGAAATCATGCTGGGCCTTGCTTTTATCCAATCAAGTCTTGAGCATTTAACGCGACAGCGGGTTGAGCAGATCCTGTTTTGTTTGCGGATTTGCCTTTCAATAGGTTTGATAGGTTTTACTGATAACAATATCATATTGCTAAGTTTATTGCTGTTAAATATCGTTCAATTACACACGTTTCAAGGGCCTTATAATGGTGGCTCTGACCGTATGGGCTTGTTGGTTTTAACGTGCCTAACTCTTATCAATTTTATACCCAGTGAGGCTTGGCAAGCCATCGTTTTAGGCTATTTAGCAGTGCAACTCACATTGTCATACTTTGTGTCAGGGTGGGTAAAGATCACCAACAAAGAATGGCGCACGGGCAGGGCTCTTTCTGATGTCTTTGCGTTTTCTGCCTATCCGGTATCTGAGCAACTTCGGCAGTTTTCAAATCAACCCAAACTCATAGCGATCATGTCGTGGAGTGTGATGGGGTTTGAATTATTGTTTCCACTCGCATTATTGAATCAAACAGCGCTGATTATAGCGCTCACCATTGCAGCTTTATTTCATTTGGCAAACGCATTCTTATTCGGACTTAACCGGTTTTTCTGGATTTGGTTGGTTGCCTATCCATCTCTTATTTGGTTCCAAATTGAGTTTTTTAGTTAGAAAAACGATCATGGATATACAATTTCAAAGTGATGAAATTTGCCCTTGTGTTGGAGATACTCCAGCATGCTAGAGCAACCATCATAACAAATAAAATCATTCAATGTGCATTTATTTTAAGTCTTAAAATAAATATTGCTTTGGTGATATATTGCGTTTATAGATCCCATGAATATCACAGATCAAGGACCCCAATTTTGACCAAAAGCAACACAATATTTCTCTATATCGCTATCATCATCACGTTCTTTGTTTGGGGAGCGGTTGCCGTTATTTCAGGGCCATTGATGCCCGAAACAACAGAAGCATTTTCAATCAATGGCACCCAAAGCGGATTGATATTCATCATTTGGTCGACGGGTTTTACAATTGGTTCCTTTAGCGCAAAACCGCTTTTATCAAAATTCAAATTTGAAAGACTTCTTGGTTTTGTCGCCTGCGGGTCGGCTCTGTTTGCCTTCTGTCTCTACTTAAGTGATAGCTATCTACAATATCTGCTAAGCTTCCTGTTGCTTGGCGTCACAGGTGGCGCATCATTTACCACGGCTCATACCTTTGTCGGACAAACCTTTATCCACAATAGGGCAGCCGCATTAAGCGCGCTCGATGTGGTGTTTTCTATGGGCAGCATGGTGTCACCTTTATTATTGGTGTTCTTGTTTTCCTTCGCGTTTGCATGGCAAACCCCATTTTTACTGGCCGCATTCACATTTTTATTGTGTGCCATTGCCTATCTATCTATTCGCCGCAAAAGTGAGGAGGGTGATCAGTCACACAGCGAAGACGCATCCCAAGCGCAATTGCCTTCCAAAATATTGTTACCAATAGCGGTTCTTGCCGTGCCAACGTTTTTCATGGGCGCTCTGGAATGGGCGCATAATCTTTGGTTTGTGTCTTTTGCTATTGATCGAGGAGTTGAGGAGGATACAGCGCGTATTTATCATTCGGTCTTTTTGGCGGGTATGATCGCAATTCGTATTATCACGATTGTGATTGGCAACCGTATCCACAATATCAAACTCATACGTGTTCTACTGGCATTCACCCTTATCGGAAACATTGGCATAGTCATGGCTGATAGTTGGAGCTTGTTGATAGTCTCGAGCTTCATAATGGGTGTTGGCTTGGGCCCTATGTTCCCAATCTTGCTGGCCCGCGCTATGGATGTAAATCCTGAGCGCAGCGCAAGTTTTTCAGTCGCTATGGTCTTGTTCATCACTGCAGGTGGGCATTTGGCATCATTAGCCATTGGCGCTTTGGCCGATATTTATTCAATCGCCAATACGTTTATGTTCAGTACCGTCTTTGCCATATTGCTTGTCATCAGTTTTGAATATTTTTGCACCAGAACAGGAAAAATTCTAAAAAATCCCTAAATAGGTGAAATCCCTGGAAACAAGACCAGTCGTTCAATTTTTCTGTTTGTTGGGTGGGGCGGGCTTGTCAGCGAACCTTGTTTGCGGCTTAATATGATCTCAACACTTTAAATGCTCAAACGGGGATGTATCTGCAATGAAAAATAAACTCTCAATTCTTGGAGGCCTAACCGGGCTTTTAATGGCTGCGGCCTTTATCTCTCCTGCACATGCGACCGGACGCAACTGTTCAACGGGCCTGACAATTAAAGAAGGCGTATTGACCATTGCAACGGGCAATCCTGCCTATTTCCCATGGGTGATAGATGATGCCCCAGAAAGCGGTGCTGGCTTTGAAGCTGCCGTTGCGTATGCTGTGGCTGAAAAAATGGGTTTTGAAAAAGACAAGGTGGAATGGACACGCGCAAGCTTTGACCAATCTATCCAACCTGGTCCAAAAGATTTTGATTTCAATTTGCAGCAATTTTCAATCACACCAGAGCGCGAGCAAGTGGTTGATTTCTCAGATGCTTATTTCTCATCACCGATGGCCGTTTTAATCCGTAAGCCAACAATGGAAGCGGGCGCAACAGCCACAATGGAATCGCTTAAATCCCTTAAATGGGGCGCAGGTGCATCCACAACGGCCTATGGCTTCATCACAAATGACATCGCACCTGAAAGCGAAATCTTGCTTTATGATGATGTTGCCAATGTAACCGAAGCTCTTAAAGCTGGCCAAATCGATGCAGGCCTGTTTGATTTACCAACAGCATTGTTCACAGCAGCTGTCTTGCTAGATGATGGCATTGTGTTGGGTCAGTTCCCTGCATCAATGGCCACAAACCCAGACCAGTTTGGCCTGTTGATGGCAGATGAAAGCCCGCTCAAACCATGTGTCAATGAAGGCATCGCCCGCATTAAAGAAGATGGTACTTTAACAAAGATCGAAGCTGAATGGCTTCAAACAACAACACGCGTTCCGTTGATCTCTAAATAGTACGATTTGAGCAGCCCAGATGGCCAAAAACCTTACGGCTCGCCAGCTTTTTGAGCGGCGAGCCCGTCGCAAAGGCAATATGATTGCTGGCATCAGCACAGCGATTGTGCTGTTTGCCATTATTGTGCTTGTGCCCATGGCGCCCGGTTGGGAAGCCGTGCAAAAGAGCTTTTTCAACAAAGAAATTTTCATTAAAACCTTCCCGAAATTGCTCGATGCGTTTTGGATTGATGTGGCTATATTCCTATGGAGCGCTCCGCTGGTTGCGGTTTTGGGATTGGCAATTGCGCTCTGCCGTGATGTCAGATCGCCTGCTTTATTCCCGCTCAAAGTATTCGGCATGGTGTATACCGATATTTTCCGCGGTGTTCCCGTGGTGCTCACCATCTATTTGATTGGTTTTGGTATTCCGGGCCTTGGTCTGCCGCGCCCATGGAACAGTCCCTATATCTGGGGCACGGTGGCGCTGGTGCTAACCTATTCCGCTTATGTGGCTGAGATTTTCCGCTCGGGCATTGAAAGCGTGCACCAAAGCCAAAGAGCTGCGGCCCAATCGCTTGGCCTGTCGCAAACAGATGTCATGCGGTATGTCGTGCTGCCACAAGCCATCCGCCGCGTGGTACCTGCCAATATGAATATGTTGATTGCATTACAAAAAGACGTGGCGCTTTTGAGCTTCATTGGTCCGATTGAAATTTTCCGTCAGGCAGGGGTGTTTAAGTCGCTACTTGCCAATTTCACGCCCTATGTTGGCGCCGCACTCATTTTCTTGGCGATCACAGTGCCTGCCACCCGCTTTGCAGATTATCTGATGGCAAAACAGAATCGTGAGCGCTCTTAATGGCTTCACAATCAACCAAACTTAAAATCGATAATATCCATAAATCATTTGCCGATGTCAAAGTGCTTAAAGGGCTGGATTTAAGTGTTTCAGAAGGTGAGATGATTTGCTTAATCGGCGCATCCGGCTCTGGTAAATCAACCTTGTTGCGCACGATTAATCTGTTGGAGCCCATTGATGATGGTGCAATTTGGCTAGATGGCGTTGATATTTCACTGCCCGGATTAGATCCGCAACCTGTGCGCCAAAAAATCGGCATTGTGTTTCAAAGCTATAATCTGTTTCCGCATATGAGTGCGGTTGAAAACGTCATGCTTGCGCCGCGGCGTATCTATAAAAAATCTCGCGATGAGCTTAAAAATAAGATCGAAGAGCTGTTCACACGCTTTGGATTACAAGATCGGATGGATCATTATCCTGACCAACTTTCAGGCGGTCAACAACAACGTGTGGCGATTGTCAGAGCGCTGGCGATGAAGCCTGATATTATGCTGTTTGATGAAGTTACATCAGCGCTTGATCCAGAATTGGTCGCAGAAGTGCTTGATGTTTTGCGTGCGCTCAAAGCGGAGAATATTACGATGATCCTTGCCACCCACGAAATGGGATTTGCACGAGAAGCAGCAGACCGTGTTTGCATTCTACATCAAGGCGAAATCATCGAAGAAGGTCCACCAGAAACCATTTTTACAAACCCACAACACGAGCGCTCAAAAGCGTTCTTAAAGAGTGTATTATGATATTTCCACTTGCGCTTTTATTGTTTGTGGCAGCAGGCTTATTCTCACCCGGACCCAATGTGGTGATGCTAACGGCATCCGGCGCAAGATTTGGCTTTCGCGCAACATTACCGCATTTATTGGGCGTTCCCATCGGCACAGGCCTACTTGCCGCCGCAAGCGCACTTGGGCTGAGCGCAATATTACTAGCAGCACCCAAGCTCAAATTCTCATTCCAAATCGGTGCCGCATTGTGGATTTTGTGGCTTGCCTATAAAACAGCACAAGCAGGCAGAGCTGGGCGGGCAGACGATAAGGGCAGACCATTTACCTTTATAGAAGCCATCTTATTCCAAGCTATCAACCCAAAAGTTTGGGCAGTCACATTAGCTGCCTATGCAGGCTTTGGCGGCGGCCTATCACCCATGGGCGAAGCCATGCGCATGTTCATAATATTCGCCGGCATCAATCTTGCAGTATGCCTATTCTGGACAACAATAGGCCACCTCCTATCTGGCTTCTTAAAATCAGACAAAATCTGGAGAATTTTCATGACGACCATGGCTGTTGTGATGGCTTTGACGGTTGTGATGATTTTTGTGTGATTTTATTTTCTTAGGGTTGTAATGTTTTATAAAGCACTTGACATGCAGAATAGGTTTTGATAATATTAACCACGGGAGACAGGTTATTGCACTTTTTTAGTGCGGTTTTTGATCCTTTCCAGTGCCAGTATAGATGTGTTTTCACTTCATTATTGCACCGAATCCGAGTTTGACTCGAGTATAAGGCGCCCTTGTGGGCGCCTTTCCACATTCTAGTGGTTTAAGTCTAATTCCAGCTGTGCCGCACTTTTTATTAGGCTTTCAGAAAATTTTTGTCCGCGCCCATGCCTCAAAATAGATTCTGTTGATAAAATTTGAGTCCAGAGGTTTCTTATTTTTAGAGGGAAAAACCTTCTATAGTATCCTCTGAGTTCCGGTTCAACTTCTGCTGATGGGTATCTTGCCGTTAATCCGCAACTCCAGTCGGCGGCCTGCATGCCAAGTGAGTATCTAGAGTTAACGTCTATAGTTACAGTTTCTGGAAATCTTCTACCATAGTTATTTTCTTGTATAATTTTATCGAAGTGTCTCTTTCTAATAAGTGGACTCTCCTTTTTCTCATCTATGCTATGTTGATCGAATAAGAGCTTCAACGATACATTCCGTTTTATGGCGTAACGCCTTAAAATATGTGAAATATGCCCAATTTCTTTCAATGAAATGCTGTTGTCATCTGAATGTTTTGGTGAAAGAGAAATTGTTTTCTTTTCATAACCTGAATAAAATACAGAGCCACCATGCTCTTCAATGCACTTTAAAAACAGGTTAATAAATCGATGCCTGCGGCTAATTAATGAATTATCATTTCTTAACAGATCCGTAGACTTAATTTCTGCTCGGACAATTGAAGACCTGACTATGTCAGATTTGTGATGTGTTCGAATAATATTACGGGCTATTTCAGGAAATTTTTTTGGATCCATTATCTCAGGCATCACCAAATTTATTTTCTTAATACTTTTGGTTGATTCCTTTAGTATTTGATTGAACTGTCTCAATGCCATAATTTTTAGGACCGCAAAATCTTCTGTAAATGCATTAAATGTATCAAAAGGGATAATTATTCCACCGTAACCTCTTGTTGGATGATACCCCCTGTCGTCTAGCGCTCCCTTTTTATATTTTTTTGTGCAACCAAATTCATCAATAAAAACTAAATGCATGTCAACCAACTCATTTTATTATCACTTTTAATGTAACCTTATAGTGGCATTTTTATCTTTATGTAAAGTAATAATTGTAAATATCAGTGTGTCATTTTGTGTTGTATTCTAAGTAATTTTACACAATAAATGTTACTTATAGCGAGGGAGCTTTTTCAAATAATTCATCGTTAAATGGAAGTGTTATTTGAATTAACAAAAGAGGATATAAATTGCTTCCTACCATTTTTGCACTCACCAGCCACAAAACAAAAAGAGCCCGATCACAACAAAGCAATCGGGCCTTTAAAACTGTAACTCAAATCAAAAACCTATTTCTTAGGTAATTCGCTTTGGGATTTGATGACTTTGCCCAAGAGGCCGTATTCTAGGGCTTCATCTGTATTGAGCCAGAAATCGCGTTTGGTGTCTTCTGAGATTTTTTCAGGAGATTGGCCTGTTGCTTCTGAGAACAAGATTTCAAAACGCTCGCGCATTTTTTGGATTTGTTCCGCTTGAATTTCAATATCGGAAGCCATGCCGCGCACGCCGCCAGATGGTTGATGAAGCAAGAAGCGTGTGTTTGGTAAGCAATAGCGATCTTCCAAATCTGCACCCACAAAAATAAGTGCGCCCGCAGATGCGACCCAGCCCGACCCAATGGTGCGAACTTTTGGTTTGATGAATTTGATCATATCATGAACCATGTCGCCAGATTCAACATGGCCACCTGGTGATGAGATAAAGAGGTTAATCGGATCATCTGAATCTTCGGCCAAAGCCAAGAGATGTGATGTTGTTTGGCGTGCGACTTTGTCGTCAATGCCGCCTGTGATCAATACATTACGACTTTTAAACAACAAGTCTGTGATGCGGGCAGAACCTGCGACTTTGTCGTCTTTGTCGTCTTTTTCTTTGTCGTCGTCACTATCGTTAAAAATCATATCTACCTCTTGTTGGTATCAGCGTTGTTGTGGTCTCGTGTGGCTATATTTAAGCCACCTGAATCAGGTGTGTGAGGTGAATGTAGGTATCGTGCCATGGAATGTCCACCTTATCGGCATTTCTAGCCCAAAATCAGTTAACGCTTGGATAAAACCCTCGACGGTTTCTTATAATCTGTCTAACCTTATTATATAATTGAACCGGGGGGATTTAATAAAGTGGCAATCAATACCGATAAGCTCGAATTTATGGCGGCTGCCTATGCAGCCGCTTGGAGTTCAGGAAATCCGGGCGCTGTGGGCGGCCATTATGCAACTGACGGGAAAATCACCATAAATCAAGGCGATCCACTGGTGGGGCGGGATGCTGTGACCGAAATGGCAGCAGGATTTATGGCCGAATTTCCAGATCTTATGCTGACATGTGATTTTTCTCGAATTTCTAAAAATGATAGCCAAAATCGAGCCGTATTTGCTTGGACACTCAAGGGCCATCATGCTGTGACAGAAAATTTTGTCAAAATTAGCGGCTGGGAAGAATGGGATTTGGGGGATGATCTAAAGGTCAAAACGTCACTTGGGTGGTTTGACGGCGATGATTACCAACGTCAGATTTCAGGAACGTAAGGTTAGAATAAAAAGACATATTTGTAATTTTACGTCCGTTTTTGGCAAGAAAAACACTCGACTATTGTATATAGTGACATAAATTCGTTGATGTGGCACCACACACGCTTTATATCTTGGTTGAGGATCAACAATGACCGCATTCATATTTGGGAGAACATGATGAAAATTTCAAAACACGCTTTGATGCTGGGTGCATCTGTGATGATGGCTGGTTTTACCAGCTCTGCAATTGCTGAAGAGTTTCAATTCTCTATCCACCATTTTCTAAGCCCAAAGGCTGCAAATCATGCACAAATGATCGCGCCATGGGCAAAAAGCATTGAGGATGCCTCTGAAGGTCGAATTAAATTTGAGATTTTCCCTGCCATGTCTATGGGTGGCAAACCTCCTGAGCTTTATAACCAAGTGCGCGATGGCGTAGCTGACATTGTGTGGACGGTTCCTGGTTACACACCGGGCGTATTTCCGCGCACTGAAGTGTTTGAATTGCCAAATGTTCACCAATCAAGCGCAACAGCAACCAATGCCGCAATTCAAGCGATGATGGGCGATTTAGCTGACGATTTTAAAGATATTCATCCGCTGCTTGTTCACGCTCATACAGGTAATGCGCTGCATTTGACATCCAAAGATGTGAAAAGCATTGATGATGTGAAGGGCATGAAGCTACGTTCACCATCTCGTACAGGCGCTTGGATGCTGGAATCATGGGGTGCAGAACCTGTGGGCATGCCTGTGCCTGCTCTGCCGCAAGCTTTATCTAAAAAAACAGTAGATGGCGCGCTTGTTCCGTTTGAAATTGCGATTCCATTGAAATTGGCTGAATTGACGGACCATTCTGTTGAGCTGGATAAAGGTCTGCGTTTTGGCACCGCAACATTCTTGTTTGCAATGAACAAAAATTCTTATAATTCATTGCCAGATGATCTGAAAAAGATCGTTGATGATCATTCCGGTCCAGACTTTGCCAAGGCTATGGGCGCAGTGTGGGACAATATCGAACCTATTGGCATCAAAATTGCGATGGATAAAGGTAAAAAAGTGACCCAAATCTCAGCAGAAAACTCAAAGGCATTTGCCGCCAAAGCAGAAGACGTTGGCGCCCGTTGGGTTAAAGAAGTCACTGAGAACGGTATTGATGGCGCAGCATTATTGGCAAAAGCCCAAGCAGCTGTCGCTAAAGGCGGCATGTAGTCCTATTAATGTCCAAAGCTCATTCGTTTTTTGCAAAAATTATTGAGCTTTGGGCTCTTATCGGCGGCGTGGTTTTATTATGCGCCGTTTTGGTGACGGTTATCAATGCTGCTGGTTTTTCCGCCAATGTGGTGGTGCGAAATTTCGGGTTTAATGTTTCAGGCCTGCCAGGCTATGAAGACATGGTGACATTATTTGTCGGGTTCTCAGCGCTCGCGATGTTCCCCTATTGTCAGCTAAAAGGCGGAAATATTGCCGTTGATGTATTTATCAAATCCGCGCCCATATCAGTGCAATGGGCAAGCCACATTTTCTCATCCCTTGCAATGGCTGCAATCGCGCTGTTTTTCGTTTACATGCTCAGTTTAGGTGTTGCCGAGGTTAAGAGCGACAACACTGAAACCGCAGTGTTGGGCTGGCCTGTATGGCCATTTATGGCCCCCAGCGTGATATCTTGCGCATTGTGGGTTATCGCAAGCATGATGAATATCAACCAACTCCCCAAGACAGCTTAAGGTGATCAGTTAATGGAACGTGAGATCATCGGTCTTTTGGGTTTGGTCGCTGTGTTTGTGCTGCTCATGGTGCGCGTGCCTGTGGCGCTTGCCATGTTATTGACTGGCATTGCCGGATCCTATGCCATTTCGCTTGCCTCTCCGTTTTTAAAATTTGGCCCATATCTGCTGCAGTTCAAATCCGCATTATGGAACAATGTTGCAAATTATGACCTATCCGTTGTGCCACTTTTTGTGTTGATGGGTTTGCTCGCCGCAGAAGGTGGCTTGAGCCGAGACCTGTTCAAAGGCATTAGCGTATTAACGCGCAACACAAGAGGCGGCGTTGCCATGGCCACCATTGGGGCCTGTGCTGGGTTTGGCGCGGTCAGTGGTTCCTCTATCGCCACCGCCAGCACAATGAGCCGCGTGGCACTGCCAGAGTTTGAACGATTAAAATATGATCGAGGGTTTGCGACAGGCGTTTTAGCTGCGGGCGGTACATTAGGGATTTTGATCCCGCCCTCTGTTGCATTGGTCATCTATGCAATTGTCGTCGAAGGCTCCATCATAGAAATGTTCCAAGCGGCCATTATCCCCGGTATCATGGCGGCGTTGTTTTTCGTGATTGTGGTTTATATCCGTGTGCGCCGCAATCCAAGTCTTGCACCTCCAATGCCAGAAATGGAAGAGGCCGAACGGCGCGAAGCCCTGTGGCGTTTAATCCCGGTTTTGCTGATTTTCGGGTCGATTATTATCGGTCTTGGTTTGGGTCTGTTTACGCCTACACCTGCAGCATCCGTCGGGGTAGCATTGATCTTGATCTATGGGGTGTCGCTAAGATTAAAAGCGGGCAAGGGGGCCGATGTTGGTATTGGTTTAAGCGGTATCAAAAAGGCTTTACTGGATACGGCGAAAACTGCAGGGATGATTTACTTCATTCTGTTCTCAGCTGATATCTTAAAAGGATTTTTTGCACGATCTGGTTTGCCCATGGCTCTCAGTGATTGGGCCGCAAATTCTACGCTCGAGCCTTACATGATATTAATCGCGATGCTGATTATCCTCATTATTCTTGGGTGCTTCATGGAATCGCTCTCAATGATCTTGGTTGTCGTGCCGTTTTTCTGGCCGGTATTGGTCGAGCTAAACGGTGGTGATTACGCAACAGCATCCACCGCAGCGTTTGGCATGGATGCTGACGATTTAAAAATCTGGTTCGGCATATTGGCGCTTATAGTGGTGGAGCTGGGCTTGATCACGCCACCTGTGGGGATCAATGTATTTGTCATCAAATCCTTCTCTCCTCAAACACCAATCATGACTATTTTTAGAGGTGTCATGCCGTTTTTCACCATCGAATTAGTGCGCGTTGCCATCATCATTGCCGTGCCATCCTTATGTTTGTTGCTGCCAAGGCTTTTGTAAAAAGCACATAAAAACAATGTTTTAATTCGAATATATGAATCATTTTCTTAACAAGGTGGTGAATTTGAAATCTACTAAACTAGTCAATGGTTTTGCTAAATCGAAAATCGCTGTACAATTTATCTACCTATTGATAGGTGTATATAAATGAAGACACCAAAATTGGCAGCTTGAATGAAAAGGAAACATTGATGAATTTGAACGCAAATTTTGAAGAACGTGTGATGATCCATTCAGATCAAGTGGAGTGGAAGGCATCGCCAATGCTCGGTGTCGACCGCAGAATGTTGGACCGTATAGGCGATGAAGTTGCACGCGCAACAACCATCGTGCGCTATGCGCCCAACAGCAAATTCTCTTCCCATACCCATACGGGCGGCGAGGAATTCATCGTCATCGACGGCGTGTTCCAAGACGAACATGGCGATTTTCCAGTGGGCACATATGTGCGCAATCCATCCACATCAAGCCACACGCCACGGTCAGATATTGGTTGCACAATCTTTGTTAAACTATGGCAATTTGATATGGAGGACCGCAATCAAATCACCATTGATATGAACAAAGAAGCAGCCCTTAGCGATCATGTTGAATTGTTCAAAGATGTCCGTGAGAGCGTAAGCTTCCGCACTTGGAAAGCTAATGAACAGGTTGATTTAGATTTGCCAAAAGGTGGCGAATTTCTAGTATTAGAAGGTGGTTTTTCAGAAGGCGGCGATGAATTGCGCAAACATTCTTGGTTGCGTTTGCCCGTTGGGTCCAAGCTGGATGCAAAGGTCGGGTCTGATGGCGCAAAAGTATGGATGAAACTTGGGCATTTACCCCACGCAAAAGCACCCACTAAAAGCGTATAAATATAAATCCAAAAGCATTAGATGTAATAGGACAAAAGCTTGATAGCGCCGACCAAATAAAGCGCATATGTGCCCATCACCGCAATGAGACGCACAACTTTTTGCGACGTCGGAACCGTAATGTCTTTAAAAAGACCGATTGGGTGCATGATGCGGAACAACAAAAACGCAATACCAAAACTATGCAAGAACACATCGCTTGCGCCTTTAACCTCTAAAAAGAACAAGATCACCAACAGGATTGGCGCATGCTCAATAAGGTTGCCAAATCGACGGATGGCCAAGGCGAGCTTTAAATCACCAGCATCACCAATGCCCGCGCGTAAAGTCCAACGCCTTGCGCCAATCAATTGCGCTAACACAAACATCAAAAGGGCTGTGACGGCAACATAAAGAGGGGTGATTTCGATATCTATCATCTTTAAATCTCTCATAGCCTTTGACATAGCTACATGGGGTTAAAGTTTGGTTTGTCTGTAATTTATTACGGTAAAGACATCAGATTGGACTTTAATCAGATCACTTTTTTTGATTGTTATTTGAAATAAAATGCGAATGATGAAAACATAGCCACATAACGACCACACATGTACCAAAATGCATGATGATCAAAATCTAGGACATATTCACAAGTGCTGTCGTCCCCAACATGCATAGCTTGTCTTGATTTGATTTGATGGATTAAGCACATTCTATTTATTGTCACATAACTGTCATTTTGCTGTCATGAAAGCTTCATAATCAAGTTGCATATTAATTTAAATGCTATGTTTAAGTAGTATTTCATCGCAAACAGATCGTTTCATCGATCATCGTGCAAAAAAATTAAGGAGCCGGTGACCAGTAAAGGAGTTCGAGATGCTCAGAGTTTATCAATCCATGATGGGTTTAAATCCAGAAGGCCATGCCAATTTACGGTCAAATAAACCTAGATATTTTGAAAGCGATATGAATCAGCAATTATTGGAGCTAGGTGAAGTTCCGAGTATTGACCCTTATGTCGATATTGACCTTGTTGATGATCTATCAAGCACCCAAGATGAAATTGAGAAAATTCTTGGAGCAATCGAACGATTATGTGAGATGTTTCGTAGTAGGGGCATCAGCCAGACCGCGGAAATGGCAATGCAAATACTTAAAATACAGCTCGCAGACCTTCGCGATGTTGCCCGTCGTAAAAAAGAAAATATACGGCGTAAACTTATCTCTTCATACGTATAACATGCCCAGATAACCAAACGTGCAGGGTGCCATTGATATCTGGCACTCTGATTTTTATCAAATTTACAAAATTTACAACATGACAAACCAATCTTTACAAACCTCACAAATTGACTCCTTTTGTGGGGCTTATCTGTCAATTTTCGATGATTTTTGCGCTGCACCATGCAAAAAGAAGACAGATTTACTGATGTGGGCCATAAGTTCTCTCCCGAACGCCCCTGAAATCCACAACAGTAAAGTATTGTAAATCACTTAAGGAGTCATAAGTATGACAACATATTCACAAGAGATAGCAAAAGCTAAAACGCTCATCGGTACACAAGGTAGTCCTTGGAGTGCGATTGAAGCTGAAAGTGTGGCACGGATGCGTCTTCAGAACCGTTTTAAAACGGGGCTTGATATTGCCAAATATACGGCCGACATCATGCGCAAGGATATGGATGCATACGACGCTGACCCTTCTCAATACACCCAATCATTGGGTTGCTGGCACGGGTTTATCGGTCAACAAAAAATGATCTCCATCAAGAAGCATTTTGACTCAACTGATCGTCGCTACCTCTACCTATCCGGCTGGATGGTTGCGGCCCTACGGTCAGAATTTGGCCCATTGCCGGATCAATCCATGCACGAAAAAACCTCTGTTCCGGCGCTGATTGAAGAGCTGTACACATTCTTGCGCCAAGCAGATGCCCGCGAATTGGGTGGTATGTTCCGAGAGCTTGATGCAGCACGAGAAGCAGGCGATGCAGGCAAAGAGCAAGCGGCACTTAAAGCCATCGAGAACCACAAAACACACGTTGTTCCGGTAATCGCTGACATCGATGCAGGCTTTGGAAATGCAGAAGCGACATATCTTTTAGCGAAGAAAATGATCGAAGCGGGCGCTTGTGCGCTGCAAATCGAAAACCAAGTGTCTGATGAAAAACAATGCGGCCACCAAGATGGCAAAGTAACGGTTCCACACGAAGACTTCTTGGCAAAAGTTAGCGCATGTCGCTATGCCTTCCTAGAAATGGGCATCGATAACGGCATCATCGTCACGCGCACAGATAGCTTGGGCGCAGGTTTGACCAAACAGATCGCAGTTTCCAAAGAACCGGGCGATTTGGGTGATCAATATAACGCCTTTATCGATTGCGAAGAAATCACAGCTGACAACATGCAAAATGGCGATGTGATCATGAACCGCGATGGCAAAATGATGCGTCCAAAGCGTTTGCCGTCCAACTTGTTCCAGTTCAAACCTGGCACAGGCGAGGCGCGGTGTGTGCTCGATAGCATCACATCCTTGCAAAATGGCGCGGATCTTTTGTGGATCGAAACAGAAAAACCACATATTGCCCAAATTGGCGGCATGGTGGATGAAATCCGCAAAACCATTCCAAATGCAAAACTGGTCTACAACAATTCA
>CAXBCW010000022.1:0-45112 GCA_963974325.1 uncultured Rhizobiaceae bacterium | reverse complement strand
AAATGGCCCCTTTTTACACCGCTATATGGACCCTTTTTAATATGCGATTGACACAATTCCAGTTATCTTCATGACAGGACATGGCGGCATTCCAGAATCTGTTCAAGCCATGAAAGCAGGTGCTGTCGATTTCCTTGAAAAACCATTTAAACAAGATGTACTGATTAAGGCGATTCATACTGCTTTTGAAAAAGTTAAAGACACCCAACAAGGTGATGAAACAATCAAAGCGCTTAAATTAAAACTGGATTTGTTGACGGTTCGCGAAAAGGAAATTGCGCAATTTATCGTCCAAAACCCAGCGGACACATCAAGCAAAAATATTGGCCGTAATTTAAACATTAGCTCGCGCACCGTTGAACATCACAGAGCCCGCATATTAGAAAAAATGGACGTAAGCTCGGCTGCAGAACTTGTTGAAAAATCGATACTCGCCAATTTCTTCTAAGACCTTACACATACCTAATTAAATTCCAAATCAAGGCAACGTCATTCCATGTCACATATTTTCCCTCGGCATACAAAATCAAACCTCCCAACTGTTAAAACAGGCAAAGGTGTCTATCTTTATGATACCGATGGCCGTCAATATTTTGATGGCTCAGGCGGCGCAGCTGTTTCCTGCCTAGGCCACGGTGATCAAGACATTATCAACGCGATCAAATCACAACTTGATCAGGTGGAATATGCCCATACAAGCTTTATGACATCACAGCCTGCAGAAGAGTTGGCAGATAAATTAATTGAACATGCACCCGATGGGATTGATCGTGTTTATCTGGTTTCCGGTGGGTCTGAGGCTGTGGAATCTGCGTTAAAACTTGCCCGTCAATATTTTTGGGAGCAAGGACAAACATCCCGTAAACACTTCATTGCCAGAAAACAAAGCTATCATGGCAATACACTTGCCGCATTGGCAACTGGTGGCAACGAATGGCGTCGTGCGCCGTTTTCACCACTGATGATCGAAACAAGCCACATCTCAGCTTGTTATGAATATCGTGGCCGTCTTGATGCTGAAAGCGCTGAAGAATATGGCCTGCGCATGGCCAACGAACTTGAAACTGAAATCTTGCGTCTTGGGGCCGAAAACGTCATCGCATTTGTTGCAGAACCTGTTGTTGGCGCAACCTTGGGCGCAGTGCCACCCACCAAGGGATATTACAAACGTATCCACGAGATTTGCGACACACATGGCATATTGCTGATTTTAGATGAAGTCATGTGCGGCATGGGCAGAACCGGAACGATGTTTGCCTGCGAAGAAGATGGAATATCACCAGATATCATTACCATTGCCAAAGGTTTAGGCGCCGGTTACCAGCCGATTGGCGCTATGCTTTGCACTGATAAAATTTATCAAACCATAAAAGATGGGTCAGGTTTTTTCCAGCACGGCCACACCTATCTAGGCCACCCAACAGCTTGCGCTGCATCGCTTGCAGTTGTGAATAAACTGGTTGATCATGATCTGATAAATCGTTCAAAACTAATGGGTGAAAAACTACAAACAGCTCTAAAGGATGCATTTGACCAACATCCACATATTGGAGATATCAGAGGGCGCGGACTATTCCGTGGTTTGGAAATTGTTCAAGACCGAGATACCAAACAACCGTTCGATCCCAAACTCGCCACCAATAAACTCATAAAAAAAGCTGCCATTGATGCAGGTCTTTTTTGCTACCCGATGGGCGGAACGATAGACGGTGTGCATGGCGACCATGTTTTACTGGCACCTCCCTTTATTTTGGAAGATGATCATATCGGTGAAATTACGGACAAGCTTTCAAAAGCTTTTAAGGACGTGTTTTGATGCATAAAGTAACACCCCTTCCCGACATTATGATTGCGCCCAATGGTGCAAGACGCAGAAAACAAGATCATGCAGCACTGCCCATTGCGATCACCGAGACCATTGACACCACACGCGCATGCATCAAACAAGGCGCGACAGGATTGCACCTTCATATAAGGGACAATGACGGCAAGCACATGCTGGATAGCGGCATTTATTTAGAAGCACTCAGTGAGTTCAAACTGGCTTTACCAGATTTTCCCGTGCAAATAACGACCGAAGCTGTAGGTCAATATTCATCCGCTGAACAACGAAAAATCGTCAGAGACATCGCACCAAAATCAGTATCGATTTCCATTGCCGAAATGTTGGCCTATGGCGAGATAAAAGAGGCTCACAAACTTTATGATTGGTGCCGCGAAACCCAGATATCCGTGCAACACATTATTTATGATGTGCAAGATTTAAAACGCATTGAGATGATGTTCCCAGATACCAATGACGACCAGTTGCAATTACTATTTGTCCTTGGGCGCTATACCAAAAATCAACAAAGCGCGCCCGACGATCTCAATCCGTTTTATGATTGGCTCATGAATACAAAACCCAACGCAGATTGGGCCATTTGTGCCTTTGGACGAGGTGAAACAGATTGTTTGGCAGAGGCCAATAAACGCGGCGGCAAAGTCCGCGTTGGGTTTGAAAATTCTATCTGGAATAAAGATGGATCACTCGCCAAAAACAATGCCGAGCGCGTTGCCGAAGTCGTCCGTGCAATAAGCAAAAACAGCTAGGCAATAGTATGATGCCTAGCTGTTTGAGTTGACTGATAAACCTCTTACCAAGCTATTGTTAGGATCATACAAGCCAAACTCATCCCATGTCGCAGACACCGAACCAATAGCCGTTTGAACGCTGACCAATTCCGCTGTGCCCGCATGGTCTGTATCAACGAAAGCAAAAGCGATGTTCTTCTGAACTCTATAGCCCCAGCCAGCAGATGTGACAGTGCCGATAACTTTGCCATCACTCACGACGGAATCCCCCGGATGAGCGGGATAGTCTGTTGTGTCCAATGATAAAGCGACAAACTTACGGCGCGGGTTCTCGATGGCTTTTTCCAAAGCTGATTTTCCAAAGAAGTCCTTTTTCATATCCACAAAGCGATGAAGCTCAGATTCAACAATGTTAAATTCTGTGATCAAATCTGCCTTCCAATGACGGTAGCCTTTTTCAAGGCGCATTGATTCTGTTGCATGACTTCCAAATGGCTTCAGACCCATCGGCTGACCAAGGTCCCACAATGTTGAGAATGCAAGTTTGAGCTGTTCATTAGGAATATGGATTTCCCATGCGAGTTCCCCCGAGAATGAAACAGACATCGCAAAGGCTTCAGCATTGCCGATAAACACTGTTTTACAGCTCAACCAAGGAAACGCTTCTTTAGACCAATCGGTACGCGGCGCAGCTTTGGCAAGTAGCTCGCGAGACTTTGGTCCAGCCACAACAAGTATCGTATGCGTATTAGTCAGGCTTTCAATTTTGATATCGCTGTCTTTTGGCAGGTTCTCTTGCAACCAATCCATATCATGAAATTCAGATGCAGCAGCAGATCCATACCAAACAGTATCTTCATCCACATTCGCCAAAGTGGCTTCCGCTTTAATATCGCCATTGTGATTGAGGAAATAAGTTAAACCAACCTTGCCCAATTTTCTTGGTACGCGGCTACATGAAAGCTCGTTCAGCCAATCATGAATGCCATTGCCCGTGATCTTAAAACGGTTAAAGCCCGAAACTTCCATAATACCAACATTGGATTGCACATTCGCAACCTCAGCACCCACCACATCAAATGTTTCATTAAAGCGGAAAGAATGATGTTCTTTAAACGCGCCATCGGGCTTGAAATAAAGTGCCCGTTCCCATCCATTGACAGTTCCAAATTCTGCACCCAATTCGCCAAGCGTATCGGTCAATGGCGTTGTTTTCATCGGGCGTCCCGCAGGCCTGTGTTCATGCGGCATGTGGAAACGAAATTCGTTTTGATAATCCTCAATGGATTTAAGCGCGGTAAATTCAATATTGGCGTAACGCGTAAATCGTCGTGGATCGATGCACCACGTGTCATAACATGCTTCACCATGGGCAATCATTTGTGCCAATAACCAACCATGGCCACCGCCCTCACCTAGTCCGGCACGCAAACCAGTAATACAATAAGCGTTAAGCTTACCAGGGATTTTGCCAACCAATGGCAAACCGTCAGGCGTATAGGTGATCGGGCCATTGACGATGGATTGGATGCCGACAGTTTCAAGACATGGCAATCGGCGCATCGCGCCTTCCATCACATCCATCACCCGTTCAAGATCATCAGGACACAGCGCATTGGTAAAGTTCGGATCAATTCCGTCCAGCCCCCACGTTTTACAATCTTGCTCATAAAAGCCGATCAACAGGCCTTTCTTCTCAGCACGTTGATAAAAATCATCCGTTGGACAACGCAACAACGGCACACGGAAATCATCAGCCAATGCTTCAATTTCTGGAATGGATTCCGTCAGCATATATTGGTGCTCCATGGACGCCACAGGATGTTCAACATCCATCATCGCGCCAATTTCATTACAGCGATAACCACCCGCATTAACCACGGTTTGACAATGAATATCGCCCTTATCCGTATGCACAATCCAAGTGCTATCCGTCTTTTGGGTGAGATCAATGACAGGTGTAAAACGATAGATCTCGGCACCAGCTAAGCGGGCGCGTCTAGCAAGCGCCTGACATAATTGAGCAGGATCAATATCACCATCATTTGGGTCCCATAAGGCGCCCAATAAATTATCTGTTGAGATCAGAGGATGTCTGCGTTTGCTTTCTTCTGCATCAAGCAGCTCAAAATCAACATCCATACCTTTAGCCATGGATAAAAAATGCGCGTAACCATCCATATGGTCTTGGGTTGATGCCAAACGCAAACCACCAGTTCCATGGTGATAATTGATAGGATATTCAGGATCATTGGCAAGTTCATTATACAGATTGATCGAATGGGTTTTAAGGCCGACCATTGTTTGATTACCACCAAAATTGGTTACTTGAGCAGCAGAATGCCATGTGGTGCCAGATGTCAGTTCATCCCGCTCAACCATCACGCAATCTGTAATACCCTCTTGTGTCAAATGATAAAGGGCCGAACACCCACCAATACCGCCTCCAATAACGACGACTTGTGTATGTGTTTTCATGATTATTAAACCCCTGATCTCATTGCCAATATATCATGCGATTAGGAGTGATATGGATAATTTTGTCCAGCTTTAATCAGTAAGATTACCCATTATTTCGGAAAACAGAATAATTAATTCTATAAATTTGCATCATCTAAAACATCTACTCTGCCTGCCAAAAACGGTAAAACCCGCACAGTTTTTGGCAAATGTATGTCACAAAGTGCTGTTTTTAGATCACGAGCGATAATTTCAGGCATACCGCCCAATGTGCCGCGACGACAATAGAGCGAGATTGTACGCGAAAACTTAGGCAGTGGCAGCTCTCTGGCGCTTAAATTTGATAGTTCAAAATCTTCTGCACTAAAGGTGCCTAACAATGCAGCCACAGTCGTTACCGCCCACCCATCAAACGCATTGACCAAAGACAACACAGCTTGGGTACTGGAACATTCAAAACTATGTGGCAGCTGAGTTCGTGAGCGCCACAATTGAGCTTCAACTTGTGATGCCAATAGGAGTTCGCTCGAATAACGAATAAACGGATATGATGCCAAATCCTCAATGGTTTTGGCATGATCGGCAGATTTGGCAGCAACCAACAGATATGGGTCAGTCATAATTTGGTATTCATCAATACCGTCAATATAGGTTGCACTATCTGCGGCAACAATCATATCCACCCCTCGGCTATAAAGGGCCGCATGGCTTTGATGACTGCTACCACTAACAATTTCAAATGTGCATTGAGGGTAGCTTTTGTGAACCATAGCCAGCCAAACCGGCAAAATATCACGATCAAATTCTTCAATAACAGCAATTCTTAGATGCATTTTGGGCGTATGCCCTTGCCCGCTTAGATCCGCTTTGGCTGTCATCACACCATCAAGAATAGAACGAGCTCGCAAGGCAAATAGTTCACCTGCGTGAGTGAGCGCAAAACGCTGCGAAGATCGCTCGATCAACTTGGCACCTAAAGCTGTCTCTAACTTTGTCAGCTGATTGGAAATCGTGGATGCACTGCAGCCAAACCGCAAAGCTGCATTGGTCACAGAACGCTCTTCAATGACAGCGATAAAGACCTCAATAGATCGAAATGAAAAATGGTCTCGACTGGGCGTTTTCAAAGCCACCTCACAAATAACGGTCGTTCAACTGAAGCAATATATGTATCGTAAGCAGCTTTTATTCAACCGGTATCTAGCCCCGATCGCAGCAAACAAGCCAAAGCATCAGATCAAAAAAACAGTACCTCATGGCAATATTTATCGCATAAAACAATTTTGAGTTCATCATAAAAACAAATTTTGAATCTCTAAAAACCCAACAACAAAGACACTTCTTTTTAACACCTAAAAACTATCATCTTGAAAAACGCAATAATCACAACAGCTTGACACAAGTGTAAGCGCACAGAATAGGCTTATGACCTGGCAACACAGAATTGGAATACAAGGTGCATCATTTCCGAGGGATAACCGGCAGAATTACATTTCAACTTGTAGCGATCGTAACGATCACAATCATGATCACCGCTGCCATCGGTTATACAAAACTATATGAAGTCACCGAAACAAATGCCTCTATCCGAATAGACCGAGCTGCGCGAGCTGCTGTATCAATTTTCACGTTAAAACTTCCAACAGAATATGAAGCAATTTATGACCAAGCCGGTGATCCACTTGCCGTTCGCTTAAAGGGCGATACCGCCGATAGTTCGCTCATATTTAGAGATGATTATGATCTGCTTCTTAAAAGTATTGGCGCGACCAATCAGGGTGCTGCCAATCTGTTTAAGCTCAACATGGACACCAATGCGTTTGATCGGTTCTCAACAACATTTCGAAAACCAGATGGCACCATGCCGCCGCCAATGTCGATCCAATCAGGCCATCCCGCCTATGATAACATCATCAACAATCGCCCTCATTTGGGCGAAGTTCCTGTTATGGGGCGGATGAGACTTGCCTATCTGACACCTGTCCAATTCCCAAACGGTCAAGTTGCCGGTGCATTAGCTGTCGATGTAGGCTGGGTCGATGATTTGATTGCCGCGCGCGATGAACTTCGTTCGACAATTATCTTCTATTCCATTCTCATCCTGTTGCTTGTCGCCGCATTCGGTATCATTCGCATGAGCAAAGAATTGCTTCCTTTAAGAAGCCTTGCAAAATTTGCAACAGATCTAGCCCAAGGCAATACCGAACAAGAAGTGCCTTTTAAATCAAGAAAAGATGAAGTGGGCATATTAGCACAAAGCATAAATCATGTTGCTGAATTACAAAATAAACTCGCATATTTGGCCTATACTGATGAACTCACCAGCTTAGGTAATCGCAGCAATTATCTTGGCCTGTTAGATCGCGCTATCGAGGAATCCCACACCACGGATAACGGATGGATTCTCATGCATGTGGACATTGATGGTTTCAAGCAAATCAATGACATGCACGGGCAAATCTTTGGTGATGTGATTTTGAAAAAAGTCAGCGAAACGATCATTTCAGTCATTGGCAAAAACGCAGATGTGAGCCGCTTAGCATCAGATGAGTTCACCATACTTATAGAAGAAAACCTGTCTGAAAAACAAACAACAGCGCTTTCCCACAAGTTGGTCGACGTTTTTAGCAAACCAATTATGATCAATACGATTGAAATTTTTCTAACTATTTCACTCGGCACAACTTTCTTAAAATACCATGCCGAGACTGCAGATGAAGCACATCGCAATACAAATCTAGCCCTTCGGAAAGCAAAAGATAATGGCGGAGATCAATTCGTTTATTACGCATCAGATATGAATGACACATTACAGGGCCAAATGCGCCTTGAACGTTATTTACAAAGTGCAATTGCTGATCGGGAGATTGAAATACATTTCCAACCTCAGATTAATCCGATGACCAATACACTAACGGGTTTGGAAGCTCTAGCGCGCTGGAACCATGCCACCGAAGGTCCAATTTCACCAACGCAATTCATCCCTATTGCAGAGGCAAGCGGACTGATTGTTGACTTAGGCACACTTGTTATCGACCTTGCCTGCGAACAAGCAGCTGCGTGGAGAAAAGAAGGGTTTGATTTCAAACATATCGCAGTGAACGTGTCGCCCATTCAACTTTGGCAGGGAAACTTCATTAATGTCGTAAAAGACATGATTGAAAAACATGGGATTTTGGGTTCTGATATATGCGTTGAGATCACGGAAGGTATCTTTGTGGATCACACCGAAATTCGCGTGACCAACATCTTAAATGCTCTTCGTGAACTGGGCGTCATGCTCTCGCTTGATGATTTTGGCATGGGGTATTCATCACTTGGATACCTAAACCGCCTACCATTTGATCAGCTTAAAATTGATCGCAGTTTTGTCAGCGGCATCGACAAAGATCATAGGAAACAACATGTCCTGCAAGGTGTTATCAGCTTGGGCAAAGGTTTGCACCTCAACGTCGTTGTCGAAGGAACTGAGACACTTGAAGAAGTCGATACAGTTAGAGATATTGGGTGTGATTCAATTCAAGGCTTTTATTATGCAAAGCCAACGACAGCGAAGCAAATCCCTCATATCGTTGAAAAAATCGAAGGGAGCGCACTCGCATTTTCACCCAATGACCTGAGAAAAGTGCTCAAAAAATGATTCAAAGCACCCTCTATTGGGGCACATAATCAAGACCCATATCAATCGACTGAGGTCGCCCTGCAAGAGATAGCTCGCTTTTCCGCGCCGGTGTTTGGCTAATAACTTTACCAGCTTTGATAACAAATAAACGCGTAGGTTTCAGGCGAAGCGCTTCAACAACATTAGCTGCTTGCAACAGCACCAAATCCGCATTGCAACCGACCTCAAGACCATAATCTTTAAGCCCCATTGTACGGGCTGAATTATGGGTGATCGCATCATAGATATTGTTCTTATCTTCAATACCGCCCATTTGAGCGACATGTATGCCCATATGAGCAACCTCAAGCATATCCGCCGAGCCCATGGAATACCAAGGATCCATTGTACAATCTTGACCAAAGCAAACATTCACACCAGCCTCCATCAATTCTCGCACACGCGTTAAGCCTCGACGTTTGGGAAATGTATCATGACGCCCTTGCAACATGATATTGATCAACGGATTTGAGATCACATTTAATTCAGCTTCCACCATTAACGGAATAAGTTTGGAGACGTAATAATTATCCATCGAATGCATGGATGTCAGGTGTGATCCAGTGACCTTGCCTTCCAATCCAAAACGAGTTGTTTGTGCGGCAAGCGTTTCAACATGGCGCGACATTGGGTCATCGCTTTCATCACAATGCAAATCAACCGCAAGACCACGATCTGCAGCAATACGGCATAAAGCTTCAACAGATGCTCGTCCCTCATCCATTGTGCGTTCAAAATGCGGAATACCGCCAACAATTTCAATGCCCATATCCAGCGCACGATCTAATGCCGCAACACCTTCTGGCGCACGATAATAACCATCTTGCGGAAACGCGACCAATTGCAAGTCAATATAGGGTGCCACCATGTCTCGCACTTCCAACATGGCTTCTACCGTTACCAAACGAGGATCAGAGGTATCGACATGGCTTCGAATGAATAACAAACCTTGGCTAACCGCAAGATCACAATAGCGCAACGCACGTTCGACCAACTCATCCTTGGTCAAAATTGGCCGCAACTCACCCCAAAGCGAAATCCCCTCAAGCAATGTGCCAGAGACATTCATGCGCGGTTTACCCAATGACAAAGTCGCATCGAGGTGAAAATGTGGATCGCAAAATGCAGGGCTTAAAAGACGGCCCGTCGCATCAATTTCTTTGCCAAACTCACCTTCTAAACTCGTCTCTATGGCTTTTATCTTGCCAGATGAAATTCCAGCATCCACGCCCATAAGACCAGACGTCAGATTTGCATTGCGAATAATAAGATCAAACATTGTCATTAACTCCGACTATAAAAAACTAGCGTTCACCGCGACGAAATGGCTGCATCAACGCTTGGGGAACGCGTGCACGACGAGCCATGACGGCAAGAGCGACCATGGAAAGAATATACGGTATCATCAAGAAAATTTGGTATGGCACCACACCGCTTAACACGGTTTGCAAGCGGAACTGAAATCCATCGAAAAAGGCAAACAACAACGCTCCCAAAAGCGCACGTGACGGTCGCCAAGATGCAAAAACAACCAAGGCAATGCAAATCCAACCACGCCCCTGCACCATTGTTGGGAAGAAGCTATTGAACGCAGATAATGTCAAAAACGCACCACCCACACCCATCAAAGCGCTACCAACAATCACACAACCATATCGAATAACAATGGGGTTGATACCTTGAGCTTCTGCTGCATGGGGGTTTTCACCCGTCATGCGAATGGCAAGCCCAAGCGGTGTTTTAAAAATGATATAGGCCAGTAAAAACGCCAGCCCGATAGCAAGATATGTCGGCGGAGTTTGCGAGAAGAACGCATCACCAAAAAATGGCAGTGATGTCAAAACGGGGATATCAATTGGCTGGAAGGCTTCAATGGTCGGAGGTGAGCCAGAAACAGGAACCAAAAGACGGAAAATATAATAGGAAAAACTGGACGCAAAGAGCGTGACGCCCAAGCCGCTAACGTGTTGCGATAGTCCTAACGTCACGGTAAAGACCGAATGCAAAAGCCCGAATATGCCCCCCGCAATCGCCGCGATCAAAACACCTGTCCATAAATCAGCACCATTGAAAACCGCAAGCCATCCAATCATCGCACCAAAGGTCATGATGCCTTCAATGCCCAAATTTAAAACACCTGCTCGTTCACATAAGAGCGCACCAAGTGTGCCAAAAATCAGCGGTGTGGCAATGCGCAAGACTGCCGCCCATAGGCCAGCCGAAGATAATATGTCGATAATTTCGGTCATCTTCGGATCCTATATCGGGTGAAAAATAGCGCAACAAGCATAGACAACAAAGAAAGCGCCACGGTAACGTCAGCGATGTAAGTCGGAATTTCCATCACGCGGCTCATCCCATCAGCCCCCACAAACATCGCAGCAATAAACAAAGCTGCAAATATAACGCCTATGGGGTTAAGATTAGCAAGCATCGCCACCACAATGCCGGTATATCCAAATCCTGGCGACAGTTCTGTGGTCACATATCCTTGCACACCCATGACTTCAATCGCACCTGCAAGACCAGCAAACCCGCCAGACATCATCGCAACCAAGACCAATGTGCGCCCCAAAGGAACGCCCGCAAAGACCGCAGCTTCAGGATTAAGCCCTGCTGCACGTGATTGCATGCCAAAGACCGTGCGTGATTGGATCAAATAGACAATGATGGCCAGCCCAATAGCGATCAGCAAGCCCACATGAAGACGCGAACGCGACAGCATTCTCGGCAACATAGCTTGATCTGCAACAGGCGATGATTGCGGCCAGCCAAAGGCCAAAGGATCTTTGAGCACTGTATCAATCAGCATAGACACAAATAAGATAGCCACAAAATTAAGCAGCAATGTTGTCACCACCTCATCAACTGAAAACCGCAATCGCAGCCACAATGGAATGAGCAACAAAATCATGCCCGCAACAGCACCAAAAACCAACAGGATCGGTATTTGAACAAACCCTGGCAATCCGCCCACCAATTGCGAGCTCACCGCAGAGACCGCAATCGCCCCCATATAGAGCTGACCTTCCGCGCCAATATTCCAAAGCTTGGCTCGAAACGCAATCGCTGCAGCAAGACCTGTCAGCATCAAGGGCGCAGCACGCGTTAATGTTTCTGTCGTTGAAAGGCGAGACCCAAACGCGCCTTTTAAAATATTCCAATAGGCTTCAAAAACAGGAGCGCCAGCCAGTGCAATTAAAATACCAGATAGTGCCAGCGCAACAAAAATCGCAATGATCGGAGCTGACAGGGTAAGCAATAATGGTCGGTGTTCACGACGTTCAAACCGCATTGTGTGCCTCCTGATCAGCCCATTCACCAGACATCATCAGCCCAAGCATCCGTGCATTTGCATTTTCTGTTTTAACCGATGGCGATAAACGCCCACCAACAATGGCTTGAATGCGATCTGATAAGGCAAACACTTCATCAAGATCTTCTGAAATTAACAATACGCCCGTTCCTGCTTTTCGTGCTTCTAAAATACGTTCGTGAACCGCAGCCACCGCACCTTCATCTAATCCGCGTGCTGGCTGTGCTGCTAGCAATAATCGTGGTTGCTTGATCAGGTTACGTCCCAAAATCAGCTTTTGCATATTGCCACCCGAAAGATTTCGAATGCGCCCTGTTGGTGTAGCGCCGCGCACATCAAACCCTTTGATCACCTCATCGGCAAAAGCGATGCCAGCACTGCGATCAACAAGGCCATTTCTGGAAAATTCAGACAGTCTTTCAAGGATCGCATTTTCCCAGATTGCCATTTCACCAATGACACCCTCGTGATTTCGATCCTCAGGTATGCGGCCAATTCCAGCTTCAACAACTTGCGCAACATTTAAATCACCCACAGGTTCGCCGAACAAAGTCAGAGTACCCTCAGATCGTTTCACTGTTCCGCTGAGCAATTGGGCAAGTGTTGCCTGACCATTTCCAGACACCCCAATGATCCCCAAAACTTCGCCTTCACGCACATGGAAATCAACAGCTTTTAATCGGTCCACACCGCCGACCCGAACGGTCACATCACGTGCATCTAATATCACCTCACCCGGGGTAGCTGCTTCACGAACCGGACGATTAACTTCGCGGCCCACCATAAGTTCGGCAAGTTCGGCTTTGCTCGTATCACCAACCAGTCTTTCACCAACAGATTTACCACCGCGCAGAACAAATATCCGATCGGCGGTTGCCATAACCTCATCCAACTTATGGGAGATAAAGATCAGCGAAAGCCCTTGTTTTGCCATGTCTTTTAATGTCGAGAACATTTGCTCGGCTTCAATATTTGTCAGAACGGCAGTCGGCTCATCCAACACGAGGATCTGCGCATCATTATATAGCGCTTTGAGGATCTCAACGCGCTGTTGTTCACCCACCGATAAATCACCCAAACGCGCATCAGGATCCACGATCAATCCAAAACGCTGCGAGATGTCCATAAGTTTAGTGCGTGCCATTTTGGTATCAGTCGATATCGACCAAATGTCTTGTGTGCCCGTCACCACATTTTCTAAAACTGTGAGATTGGGTGCAAGCGAGAAATGTTGATGAACCATGCCGACGCCAGCGCGAATGGCAGCGCGCGGTTTGCCTTGCGGCAATTCAGTTCCCATGACCTTTACTGTGCCACTATCAGGCACATAATGGCCGAACAAAATATTCATCAACGTGGTTTTGCCAGCGCCATTTTCGCCAAGCAGAGCGATGATCTCGCCTTTTGCAAGTGTCAGCGAAATATTATCGTTGGCTAAATTATCGCCAAAGCGTTTGCTAACGCCGGTAATTTCAAGAGCATTTTCTGACATAGGCCTATCTTCAATCCAATCCGGCAATGGAAAAGCGGTGTTGCCATCGTAACTCTGTTTCAAGCCTGCCCGCAAGAGAAAGCAACAACTTCTCACAGCCCATTGGCGCCATCATTTGAATTGGCAATGGCAAGTTATCATCGTCCAAGCCAAACGGCATCGTGATTGCAGGAAAACCCGAAATATTGGCCAATGTCGCCAAAGGAGAAAATGCAGCCATGCGATCATAATGCAAATCAATATCACGATGATCGGTCGGAAAACTACCAATCGGTTTGGGCGCAGTCGACAACATCGGAGTGATCAAACAATCAACGGCATCAAACAAGCACCATAGATCACGACTGACCAAAACCATCTCATTCAACAAGCCCCAAAGCGCGGTGCCATTTATACTATTACCACATTCAATCGCAGCTTGGGTGATCAACTCAGATTTTGAAAAATCCAAACCAGACGTCCTAGCGAGTTCTGCAAGATTGATATTGATAATGCCAGCAAAAACTCGGGCGCTCACATCGACCATATCAGCAAGTTTTGACCAGTCTAAATGAACAATCTCATGTCCATCTGCTTCAAAGGACCTTGCAGCAGCTTCAACCGCCATCATTCGCTCATCTGTCGTCGGGTGTTTAACACCTGTGTCAGTCAACAGGCCAACGCTCAGCTTCTTATCTTGCAGGGGCAAAAACTGTGGTGATGGATATGGACCTTTCACATCACCCGCTAGAGCATCAAAAATAGCTTCTGTATCTCTGACCGAACGGCAAACTGCCAATTCGCTGGCAATGCCCCCAAGATGATTGCCAGAACTAGGTCCACTAGGAATTGCGCCACGACTTGGCTTTAACCCAACAAGACCACAACCCGCAGCCGGCACACGAATGGACCCGCCCGCATCTGTTGCATGTGCGATTGAGACAATCCCTGCCGCAACAGCAGCAGCTGCCCCGCCAGATGAACCGCCCGCAGATCCGTTTATATCCAATGGATTACGGCAAACAGGCCCAAGCGATGGCTCACTCGCCAAGGAAAGGCCAAATTCAGGACTGGTTGTTAAACCAAAAACACATAATCCAGTTTGCCTAAATCTCACAGCAAGATCAGAATCAGTATCATCACCATCGATGTCAGCTAAAACATGTGATCCAGCGCGAACAGGAAAACCTGAAAACGGACCGCCTAAATCTTTTACTAGGGTTGGCACACCACCAAAAACTGGGAGCTTTTTATCTGAGCTTACTTTAAAAGTCGCATCAAAATCGGCCGCAGCCTGCAATCCTTTTTCAGGATCATGATGACAAACCGCACCAAATGATGAGCATTCTTCCAGTCTGCTCAAAGAGGCCGACATTGCTTCACCTGCAGTAAGCTTGCCGGAGCCAATAGCCTCGGCAAGCATTGTTGCATCTGACTGCATATTTTATGAAGGCTCAGACATATCTTGTGGGACTTCAAATGTACCAGCTTTAATTTGAGCACGAACCACTTCCATTTCAGCCTCAATACCCGCTGGTGCAGCACCTTTAACGTAAAGAATATCACTACCACCTTCTTTCATAAGGCCATAGGCTGTGTAATCGCGACCAACTGCATTTCCTGCAATCACATCTGCAATAGCTGCATCCAAGATTGGGCGGAAATTCCACAAAGCGTTTGCAAAAACAGTTTCTGGATAACGCGGTGTGTAATCGATCAGCGACCCGATAGATTTGATGCCGCGTTCTTTGGCAGCATCGGCTGTACCAATGCGCTCACCAAACAAAATATCAGCACCAGCATCGATTTGAGCCAAACCAGCTTCGCGGGCTTTTGGCGGATCAAAGAAAGTACCGATGAAGCTTGTAAGATGTTTAGCATCTGGATTAACCGCTTTAACGCCAGCTGCAAATGCATTGATCAGCATGTTCACTTCAGGAATTGGGATCGCACCAACGGAACCAACAATATTGGTCTTTGTCATTTTACCTGCAAGCATGCCTGCAAGATAAGCACCGTCATAATTCCAAGTACCAAATGTACCAAAATTACTTCCAGCAAATGTGCCACTTGAACCCATCACGAAGGATGTTTCAGGATAATCAGACGCAACAGTTCGCGCCTGTTTTTCAACTGGGAATGTTTCGCCGATGATGAGCTTAGCACCTTGCTCGGCATATTCACTCATGGCACGTGCATAATCAGTGCCTGCAACACCCTCAGAGAAGACATATTCGATGCTACCTTCTGCGGCAGCATCTTGTAATGCTTTATGAAGAACAGAATTCCACGCATTTTCAACAGGAGAACCATGGATACCCGCAACTTTAATTGGGCCAGCCGCACGCGCTGATGGCAAGAATGCACTCGCACCTAGCGCCAAACCAGAAGCGAGCACCAAACGGCGTGACACCAAAGAATTATTGTTATTTTTCGTCATTGAGATATCCTTTTTTACACTAAATTATGATCAATCTTATGGTTTGGCCAATTTGGTGTCAAGTCTCACAAATGCCCAATTATTCATCAAAAAACATACTTTACGCTGGTATTTAAGTCATTTAAAGAGGATATCACCGTCAGCGCAACCGGAGAGGGAGAAGGAGAAGGAAAAATTAGTAAACTATAGAGCTTTTATCAAACACGTCTTTTATTGTTTTCTTTCGGCCATAATAAACCCATAGTGATATTCTATGTAGATAAATTGGTATCTTCAAATCTTTGCGTATCTAAGCCACCTCACCAAACATCAATCATTCAAACAACCCAAAAGGCCATTCCGTTGGAACCAGTTCACGACACCCTAACAGACCTTGGATCAATTGCAGCTGTCGCATCTTCAGCGGTCTTGCTGGGTCTCTTGTTTGTGCGGCTTAGGCAGCCGCCAATCGTAGGTTACATCATTGCTGGTATTATACTCGGGCCAACAGGTTTTGAACTTATCGGCAATACCGAATCCATCGCGCTTTTGGCGGAATTAGGCGTATTGTTGCTGCTGTTTTTGATTGGTATGGAAATATCAATTCGAGCATTTGTTTTGGTGCTCGTGCCGTCCTTACTGATCATGAGCGGTCAGGTCGTGGCCGGGCTTGGGGTCTCTTTTCTCTTTGGTTGGCTGCTCGATTGGAGCTTGCCACAAATACTCCTGCTTGGGTTTATTGTCGCGGTGTCATCCACAGCTGTCGCGATCAAGATTTTAGAAGAAATTGGCGAGCTGCGCAGTAAAACCGGACGCATAACCATTGGTGTTCTGGTGGCGCAAGACATCGCAATCGTTCCAATGTTAATCATCACCGAAAGCATGGGCGGCAAAGGTGAGCTTGGCCTTTCAACAATCATGCTTGTGGTAAGTTCTGTCGGGTTGCTTGGTCTTCTGTTTTGGTATCTTAACAAACCAGGGAAGATCGTCCTTCCCTTCACACGTTATTTTATGGACAAGCCTGACATGATTGTTTTGGCGATGTTGGCATTGTGTTTTTCAGCCTCAACCATATCAGCATTATTAGGATTATCCCCTGTTTATGGCGCATTCATTGCTGGGCTTTTGGTTGCCAATTCTACCATCAGATCAGAAGCGATTGACCTAACTTACCCCGTCCAATCAATGTTTGTGTTCATCTTTTTCCTTTCCATCGGACTGCTGATTGATTTGGATTACATGTTGGCGAACTGGCAGCTTGTGAGCACATTTGTTTTGGTCACAATCCTAGCCAAAACCCTATTGAACATCTTGCTGATCAAACGCGCAGGCATGGGGTGGGAAATTGCATTTCCCGCAGGTCTTGCCATGGCACAAATTGGAGAATTCTCGTTTATCTTGGCTTCCGTCGGCATCACCGCAAGCGTATTGGATGCAGATACATATAGATTAGCGATTGCCGTTATCGCAGCCACATTGGTGATCTCGCCACTTTGGATGGTGGTTGCCAGACGGTTTGAATCTGAAACAAAACATCGCTTGGAAACCTTCAAGGCAGCGATTGCGGTTACATCAGGCATTGAACCTGATGACTTCACAAAAGAAAATGTTGCAGTGCTGGGCGCTTGGCACAAAGTAGCTTTGTATTATCGCGCGTTTAGAATATCGTTTAATCGCAAAATTCACCCAAAACCTGCTATCAAAACTGATGAGACGGACGCATCCACACCTACGCAAAATCCTGCGCCAAGTATTGCACCAAGCACCACGGAAACAAAATCATGAAGTCTATAATCACGATAGCTGCCCTAACCATCGCATCAATGTTTAGTAGCCTAGCTTTTGCACAAGATGTAAAAACGGGTGCACAAAGCATCACCAAACCCAATGATGGTTATGTCCGTGCAGGAATATTGACCTGCTACGTCGATGGCGGTCGCGGACTGCTGATAACATCCTTCAAAGATCTGGAATGTGATTACACACGTAAAATTGACGGACAAGACGAAGTTATCGAGATATACGAAGGGACAATTCGTAAATTCGGGATAGATATAGGGACGACCTCAGGCGGAGTCTTAAAATGGGTTATTTTTGCACCCAATATTTTAGAACTCGACGTGGTGGGCCTATCAGGCACTTATATTGGCGCATCTGTTGAAGCATCGGCAATTGTTGGCATTGGGGCAAACGCATTAATCGGCGGTTCAAACCAATCCATTATCTTGCAGCCTTTCAGCATACAAGTTCAAAAAGGCTTTAATTTAGCGCTCGGGGTGACTTCAATGAACATCCAAAAAGCCGAAGAGATCAAATGAGGCTTTACTAAAAATAACACATCAATAATATGAGATTTACCACCACCAAATTGACGAATAATTTAACGTATTTAGACCATATTAGGTGAGTAGAATAAAACTTATCAACGGAGAGCTTTGCTTTTAAAATGCCGAAAATAGCCAAATATCTTTTGTACTGTGTTGTACTGGCAATTTTATCTAGCAGACCTGCAAACTCATTTGAGCTTTTTGGGCTATGCTTTGGCAAATCTTGCAAAGAAACATCCGAACAAGACATCGCAACAATTGACCCCAAAGAATATGGCATAGAATTCTCAATCCTTGGCACATTGGATGACGACGCAAAGGACCTGATTAAATCTGGGTCTGAACTATGGGTTGGACAAGACACAAGTGTTGGCGGAACAGCCGGACTTATAGCGCGTGCAAAAGGTGACTACCGCCGCATATTGGCCGGTCTCTATAATGAAGGTTTTTATGCCGCTGATATTTCCATCACCATTAATGGCCAACAAGCAGCAGATTTTAAACCCGGTGATGAGTTGCCTTTGCGCTCTAGCTTAAGGGTTCAGGTGGACGCAGGTGATTTATACAGGTTTAACCAATTTGATATTCAAAACCGTGCGCCTTTAACAACGGATGAAAATGATCAAGTCGATTTAGCCAGCAAGCTAAATATTGAACAAGGCAATCCAGCTAAAGCAGGCCAAGTTCGCATTGCAGAACGCCTCCTCATTGAAGAATGGCGTCAGCAAGGGTATCCAGCCGCCAAAATTGCAAACCGCACGGTTAAAGCCAAGCACAACCTTAATACATTGAGTGTGATGCTCGAAATAGACCAAGGGAAAAAAGCAGAATATGGCGAGATTATCGTTGACGGCGCTGACGCTGTTGATCCAGATTTCATTGCTTACATGACGGGCCTCAAATCTGGTGAAGAATACGACCCAGATGACATCGCTGATGCCAAAAAGCGTTTGGACAAGCTGGACATTTTTGCATCACGGAAAATAGATGATGGCCAAACCATTGATGTGGATGGACGCCTACCGCTCGCCATCCAAGTCAAGGAAAAGAAACTACGACGCATTGGTGCTGGCGCAACGCTGTCCACAACAGATGGCATTGGGTTTAGTACGTTTTGGCTACACAGAAACCTACTTGGCAAAGCCGAGCGTCTTCGTTTGGAAGCCAATGTTGATGGTTTGGGACAAACGTTCAAACCTGCCGAACTTGATTTTAGTCTAAATGCAACATTTACAAAACCTGGTGTCTTCACCCCAAGCACAAATTGGATCAGCAATGCCTTTGCTCAACGCGAATTCAATACCGCCTTTGAAGGTGAAACGGGCGGATTTTCCACTAAACTTGATCATGCATATAACAAAAAACTCAATGTGAGCATTGGCAGTTTTGTCGAATATTCTAGATTTAAAGACAGCTTCGACACGCGTGATTTTCTAACCGCAGGACTGGATAGCTCAATCAGCTATGATGGTCGCGACAGCAAAATTGAACCGACAAAAGGTATTTTCGCAAAATTGTCTGCAAAACCGTTTCATGAATTTCAGTCTTCAAACTTTGGCGTTAAATTGGACGCTGAGCTTAAAACCTATCTAGCGTTAGATGATGAAGGAAAAACCGTCATTGCAGCGCGCCTCAAAGCAGGTTCCATCTTGGGTCTTGCAAGCAATGAAACACCAAATAACTTTCAGTATCTGGCAGGCGGTGGTGGTTCGGTACGCGGCTTTGCATTCAAAAACATTGGCGTGCGCGATGCAGCTGGCAATCTGACAGGTGGACAATCTGTGTTTGAAACAAGCGTTGAATTAAGACAGCGTTTGAACGACACATTTGGAATTGTCGCATTTGCCAATGCAGGTAGCGTTGGCAGTGGTTCATTTGTCGATTTCTCCAAACAGCTGAGCATGAGCGCAGGCTTGGGTATTCGCTATTACACAGACTTAGGCCCCATTCGCCTTGATGTCGCAGTGCCGATTAATCCGGGAACTGATGATCCTAAATTTGGTATTTTTGCCGGCATAGGACAGTCATTTTGATTAAAAAAACAACCATTACCCTTTTGGCACTTATCTCTAGTTTGGTTTTTGGAATTTATGTTGTTTTCGGTCAGGATACCGAACGATCTTCCCTCATCCAATATGTCGAAGAACAAATTTCATCGCCCAATTACCAAATTCGATTAAACGGATTGCAAGGATCGCTGTCATCTGACGTATCGCTTGATAGTATAACGATCTCGGATGAAGATGGCGTATGGCTTGAAGTTATCAAACCAAAACTTTTATGGACACGCACCGCTCTGCTTGTGGGCCGTTTAGAGGTCAATTCTCTTGAAGCTGAACGCATTAATATCATCCGCCGCCCTGCTGCGGATACAAGCCGACCCAATCCCGAAAGCAGCAGCTTTTCAATCCCCGAACTTCCGGTCGCTGTATCATTGGAAAAGCTCAATCTTCCATTGGTTGAGTTTGGCAAAGACATTATCGATCTTGCATCGAAAGCCAGCATCATCGGCAGCATTAATATCGATGATGGATCAATGGATTTGAACCTCAATATTCAACGCCTCGACGACGTGGGTGGTGAACTAAAGGCAATTGCTAACTATGACGGCGCTAACAAAACGCTCGCGCTCAATATTGATTTGAACGAACCTCAGAATGGCATTGTCGCATCGGCCATAGGCTTGGCAGGAAAACCACCTGTTCGACTGACCATTAAAGGTGATGCGCCCATTGAAGAACTTGATGTTGTGTTAGAATTTGATGTTGCCGAGGAGCGTATTCTTGATGGCTCAGTCGTTTTAAAACAAGCTTCGAATGGTTTGGAAGCAACAGCAAAACTTTTTGGACCTTTGGCAAACGTTTTACCCGTTCAACATCGTGATTTTTTTGGTGCTCAATCCAGTTTGAACACCAAAATTCTATTCCGCACCCGCGGTGGCTTTGAAATTGAATTCGCAAATCTAGATAGTGGCGCACTGCAAATCGCATCCACCGCCGCATCAACGCAAGATGGATTTTTAAGCGCACTTACAGTGAGAGGCGAACTTGCGTCAAAATCTGGTGACCGCGTATCTCTTCCATCTGCAAATGGTGATCAATCACTCAACGCTGCACAATTTAAAATAGACTACGATGGCCTAAAATTTGACCGTTGGGCTAGCACTTTAAATATCGACGGTATCTCAATTGCAAAAAACCAGATTGATAACATCAACCTATCAGCATCAGGCCGAGTTCTAAATCTAAGAAACCCAGACAATCGGGCTATTACGCTTGGAGTTAACAGCTTGCTGTCTGGTATAAAATCCCAAGACCCAGCCCTTGGCGATGCAATTGGCACTGATCTTGAGTTAAAAATTGATGGTCATTGGCAATCAGGCAAACCCATCACGTTGTCTGTTTTTAATCTTGCAGGTGATGCATTTAAAATTTTGGCCGCTGGTGAATTGCAGGGTACCGTTTTTAATGGTGAATTTGAGCTCACGTCTAACAGGTTAGAAAAATTATCAAAACTTGCAGGCCAAAAGCTTGATGGTTCACTGAACCTCTTGGCCCAAGGAAATATCAATCCACTCTCGGGTGAGTTTGATATGTTGATTGATGGCAAAACTCAGTCATTGGCGCTTGGTATAACAGAACTAGATCGCTTACTTTTAGGCACAACAAAGTTACAAGGCAAGATAGCGCGATCAAGCGATGGTCTTAGTTTTGGGGGCCTAACTTTGGCTAATCAACAATTTGACAGCCTAACAAGCGGCACCATTGCAAGCACAACGGCCAACTTTAAATCCACCACCAAGATCTTTGATTTAAAATCAATCAATGATGCATCGTCAGGCCAAATGGCATTTGATCTGACGCTTGACGGGCAAGACGAAATATTCGACCTAGATGCTGATATCACAATTCCAAATGGTGTGCTTGTTTCCCAGCCCACTGATAGTGTTCAACTTTCAATCGATGGTAAACTCAGCTCAAATGGATTTAAGGGCGCACTCTCCTCCGCAGGTTTTCTTGCCAGCAGCCCTTTAACGCTTGATGGAGACGTTAGCGTCACCGACGCCAAAACCGCGATTGATAATCTCCTGTTGCAAATTGGGAAAACCGAAATAGCTGGCGCGTTTGAACGCGACACATCAACCGGCCTTATCAACGCCAAAGCCAGCATCAACAGTGATGATATCTCAGCACTTGCAGCACTCGCGTTGAAAAAAGCATCCGGTAAGGTCTCAGGCAATGTCGAATTGCGTCCTAATCAAAACACGCAATCAGCATCACTTAATCTGGATTTAAACCAAGTTCAGTTTGAGAATATTCAAATTGCAAAGGGCAATTTAGACGCTGTCGCGCAAGACATTTTTGATAAGGTAAAGCTCGATGCAAACATCAACCTAAGTAACATCGAAGCCTCGGGTGTGAAGGCCAACATGGTGGCTGTGGATATCAGCAACCAAGGGACAAAGACGGAGTTTAAGCTCACCTCCACATTGCCAGATAGTCAAACCAAGATCATAACGTCCGGCGTCGTCGAGCAACTTAATAACCTAACCGAAATCTTGATCAACGACCTCCAACTCACATCTAATATTACGGATGCAAATCTTGTAAGACCAACAAAGATTATGATCCAAGGTGGTAGAGTTCAATTGGACAAACTGGATATCGCTGTAGGTCGCGGCAATATCAGCGCATCTGGTTCTATCGATGACACCTTAAATCTTGATATCAATGCCACATCGCTTCCTGTCGCAATTGCGAACTCGTTTCAAACAAGTCTGGGCGCACAGGGCCAATTAAATGGCCGTATTCAAGTCAGAGGCTCTACAGATAACCCAAAAATTCAATTCGCAATTGATGGGCAAGATATCAATATAAGCCAAATGCAAGCTGCTGGTATTTCCTCGCTGAGCCTTGCTGCCAATGGTCAGTTTAATCAAAACACACTCAAGTTGACATCTGCCCAAATGAATAACAATCAAGGACTGGCACTCAACGGCAGTGGCAACATCCCACTCTCGAGCAATGGGCTTAACTTGGCAGTCAACGGCACTGCGCCGCTCACCATTGCACAATTTGCGTTAAGAGAGCGCGGCATGCGGTTAGATGGAACCGCAAACATATCAGCGCGCATCAATGGGTCTATCACTAAACCCGTCGCATCCGGTAATATCAGCTTTAATGGTGCTGCCATCACAGACCCTCAGTCTAACCTGAAATTAAATAATGTTAGCCTTGATGTTGGCTTGAACAATGCCGCTAGCGCCTACATTAAGTTTAATGGTCAGCTATCAAACGGTGGCAGCATATCTGCAAACGGCAATATTGATCTGACAGCATCACTACCCGCAAATTTAGATATCCTTTTAAACTCTGCCAAATATGGCGATGGTCAAACATTTGTAACGACCGTTAATGGAAAACTTCAGCTCTCAGGAAACCTGATCGGCACACCATCATTATCTGGTGATCTCAATTTAGGTCGAACAGAGATCACAATTCCAGAGAATTTTGCAACCCAATCAGAACTTTTGGATATCGAACACCTGTCACCATCGGGCAAAACCTCTCGGACCCTAGATCGACTTGCACGCGTTACACCAACAAATACATCATCTGAAATGTCCGGCGGCTTGCGGCTAAATGTGAGCGTGAATGCGCCGAACCAAATATTTGTTCGCGGTCGTGGCCTAGATGCGGAATTGGGCGGACAAGTTCGACTGGTTGGAAGCTTAAGCAATCTTCAACCACAAGGACGCTTCATCCTTCGTCGTGGCCGATTGTCAATTTTGGGTCAAAGGATAGATCTCGAAGAGGGCTCAATAAGCATGGCTGGTGATCTCGACCCGATCATCAATTTTGTCGCATCAACAACTTCAGGCGACACACAATCTTTCATCACTTTGTCTGGTCCATCATCTGATATCAATGTTTCATTTTCGTCCAATCCAGAATTGCCAGAAGATGAAGTTCTCGCAAACATCATCTTTGGCAGAAGCTTGACGGATCTATCGCCATTACAAATTGCCCGTTTGGCAAGTGTTGCCGCCGAATTAACCGGCGGCAACAGCCCATCTCTCATTGATGACCTTCGAAAAAGCACAGCTTTAGACGATATTGATTTGGTCGAAGATAAAGACGGTAATGCAGCGATTAAAGCTGGGAAATATATCAACGAAAACGTCTATCTCGGTGTGCAAGCCAGCAAAGAAACAGAAGCGACAATAAACTTAGATATTACTGACAGTTTAACGGCCCGAGGTTCAGTGAATTCAAATAATGAATCAACACTCGGTATCTTTTTTGAAAAAGACTATTGAGTATCCGCATCTTTAGTGAAATTTAAAAACGCCAACATAGCGTAAAGGGTAAAGACATGACAGACACATCAACACAACATAGTCCTACACTGTCGCGCCGCACGCTTTTGCGGACAGGTATGTTTGGTGTGGTGACATCAGCTTTTGGATTGCTCCAACTTTCAGCCTTCGCCAACACTTTATCGACTGCAACAGGACTAACAACAATGATCGACGCGCTGAAAGCTATCGGGACAAACGTCACAATTGCAGCTGCCCAAAATTTAGAATCTGCTTTTGCGTCCAATGGACCTTTTGCGCTTCATTTACGAAATGCCGAGCTTAGCCCAACAGATGCAAAAACACTGGCCGTTGCGCTTGAAAACTTCGTACCAAATGATCGTCAACAGCTCATCTCATTCAGTGCAAGTTATAACGCATCTATGAGTGATACGGGCGCAATTGCTTTGATCAAAGCCTTGCCAGATAGCGTCGATGAGATTGGTTTGGTTGGCTGTGCCCTTAGTGATGAATGCGGACAGGCATTGCTAGAATGGGCAAAAAACGCGCCTAATCTGCGGGTCATGTGTGTTGAAAATAATAATTTTTCCAAAACTATAAAAGCGCAAATCTGCGAGCTTTCGACCCAAAAAACTGATCTTTTTGTTATGGTTTAGTTCGTACTTTGATATGCTGGTGTTTTTGATATCCGGTCAAATATCTGCCATTCAATTGTGTCCTGCCCAACATTGACAACCAAAGTCGCAAGCGTGTTCTCACAATCGGGATCATCAGGTTGGTCTCTATAAATCGGCAATCCCGATCCAGTCTTATCCCGCAATATCTCAAGTGGGTTAATTATTCCGCTAGCTATCAAATGAGATCCATGGCTCTGCCGATCACCAGATGATTGCGTGATAATTTGATCGGTATACCCCTTCTGATCATTCAGAGCGTGATTGGCATGGACAGAGGGCTTAGTAAGATCTCTCAGCACACATTCACCCGTACCAAATTCAACGCTTGCAATCCGGTCACTTCCACCTTGTGCCAGCGTGAAATGAAATCCACCGCTTGGAAGCGCTGTTTGGAGCAAGCTCAGTGCGGCATCGATATCAGGCATATCAAGAATTGCACGCCCTAAAACCATCCGAGGGATTTGCGGCGAGATGTTCAAAAGTCGCAAATTATTGACCGTCTGCACCAACCCAGTTTTGGTAATGGCAAATGTGTGCCCTGGTATTGAACCAGGATAGTAAAATGAGATGAAACCTGAAGCATTCTCCGGCTTAACATCTGCAATAAAACAAGACCCACGAAAAAACGGCAATCCATCCTCGTTATGGCCAATTGTCGGCTCTGACCCCGGGATCTGCACAGTGGTGCAGCCATCAGGAACCGACATCAATAAATCACCGCGACAGTTCCATGCAGCCACCTGTTCTACGGGCAAACCAAGCCCATCGGCAAGACCTGAAATTTCATCCCATATGTGGGGAAACTGCAATCGAGTTTGCCCCATCATAGCATCTATTTGCGGAGTAAATTTCGGCTGCAGAACTTCGTTCCAAACTGGACTACCGATCAAATATCTATGAACAGCTTTGCGACCAGCAATACCCAACTGGCGACCAATCTCAAAATGATTACCTTTTATCTCCAACCAGCCAAGACTTGAATTATATCCGCTCACCATCAAAAACGCACCATTTCACTATGTAATTTCAATTCGGTTTCTTATGGGTAAATAGGCTGCGTCATACAGACTGTGACCAAATTTGGCATTGCCAAATTGCTCCCAAATTTATACTGCTGGGCCTACCCTAAAATATTGAGTCTTTTGAAAACCTCTTTATCTATGCCAGCCATATAAGTGAAAATCAATTTATGACACAAAATACACCATTATCTATCCTGAAAGACTTATATGGTTATGATGCTTTTCGCGGGCCGCAGGCAGACATTATTGATCATGTTATTGATGGTGGTGATGCCTTTGTGCTAATGCCCACTGGCGGCGGTAAATCGGTATGTTATCAAATTCCAGCTTTAATTCGTGACGGTGTAGCCATTGTCGTCTCGCCGCTAATTGCTCTCATGCAGGATCAAATCTCAGCACTTGAACAGATGAACGTCAAAGCCGGCGCGATCAATTCATCCATGACGTCTGCGCAAGTCACCGAGACCCGCAGACAGATGCTGAACGGTGAGCTTGATATGTTATATGTCGCTCCCGAACGCTTGATGATGCCAGATTTTTTGAACTTGCTGGACCAGTGTAAGCTAGCCTTATTTGCCATTGATGAGGCGCACTGTGTTTCGCAATGGGGGCATGATTTTAGGCCCGATTATACGGCCCTTTCTTTGTTGGCAGAACGCTTTTCAGCGGTGCCTCGTATTGCGCTCACAGCAACAGCAGATGCACCAACGCGCAAAGATATTGTTGAGCGGTTGGCGCTCGGTGAAGGTCGAACATTTGTAAGCGGATTTGATAGGCCAAACATTCATTATACAATTGCTTTACGCAATTCGCCCAGACAGCAGGTTTGGAAATTTATTGACGAAAAGCATTCGGCAGATAGCGGTATCATTTACTGTATCTCGCGCAAAAAAGTCGATGATATGGCAGCATGGTTACGCGAAAAAGGCATAAATGCACTGCCCTATCATGCAGGATTACCAAGTGAAGTCCGCTCCGAGAACCAGCGCCAATTCCTGCAAGGCGAACAGATTATCATGGTTGCCACCATCGCATTTGGTATGGGGATTGATAAACCCGATGTACGCTTTGTCGTGCACATGAATATCCCCAAAAATATTGAAGCTTATTACCAAGAAACTGGCCGTGCAGGACGCGATGGTCAACCATCAAATGCTTATATGATCTATGGCATGGAAGATGCAGCCATGCAGCGTCAATGGATTGAAAATTCTGAAGCACCTGAAGAGCAAAAGCGCATTGAGCACCAAAAACTCGGCGCATTGCTTGGCTTATGTGAAGCCGCCACCTGTCGCCGCCAAGTTTTACTCAATTACTTTGATGATGCTTGCGATCCCTGCAGCAATTGCGATACCTGCGACGAACCACCAGAAACGTTTGATGCGTCAGTACCAGCGCAAAAAGCCATCTCCTGCGCACATCGAACCGATCAGCGTTATGGGGTAACCTATCTCATTGAGGTGCTGCTTGGCGCTGATAGCGAGCGCATTCGAAATTCACGCCATGAACAAGTCTCGACCTATGGAATTGGCAAAGACCTCAGCAAATTTGAATGGCAGAATATTTTCAGACAGTTGATTGCCGGCAATCTGCTCGCGCCCAATGTTGACGGCCATGGGGGCTTGCATATCACATCCAAAGGCAAAACCTTCATTAAGGAAAAGCTGTCTTTACCAATGCGCCATTATGTCAAAACATCGAATACCGAACGCGACAGCATTTCAGGTACCCGCAAGACGAAAAAATCAACTGCCTTGGCAACACTTACAAGCCAAGCGGATCAAACATTATATACCAGTCTAAGGGTGGCCCGTGGCGCGTTAGCCAAATCCCAAAATGTTGCCGCCTATGTGATCTTCCACGACAAAACTTTAATCGAGCTTGCCAAGAAAAAACCCTCAACACTCGAAGCCATGTTGGATATCAATGGGATCGGTGAAACAAAGCTTAAACGCTATGGCCAACCTTTGCTCGATGTTATCAATCAAAATGAGAGTGCAGCGTAAAACCATTCGGGCACTCGATACAAGAATGCCCGAACACTAGATTTAGAAGATAGCTATTTAAAATCTTTGAGGGTTTCCTCAACAGCGACTTTCGTGACTGCAACAACCTTATCAACCTCATCTTTTGTGATACAAAGTGGCGGTGCAAATCCCAAAATATCGCCTTGTGGCATTGCGCGCGCAATAACGCCCTGCTTGACCATTTGACCAACAATCGTAGCAGCCACTTTTTTGGATGGATCGAAGAACTTGTGATCGTTGCGGTTCTCGACCAATTCAACCGCACATAACAATCCTTCACCACGTATGTCGCCCACATTTTCATGACCCTCAAGTGCATGCTTCATTTGTTGATTTAAATAAGCCCCTGTTTCCCCTGCGTTTGCAACAAGGTTCAGGTCATCAACAACCTTCAAATTAGCAACGCCGGCAGCGGCGCCGATTGGGTGAGCTGAATATGTCCATCCATGACCAATGGGACCAAACTCATCCGTGCCCTCTTCCAGAACTTTCCAAACTTTGTCAGAAATAATGGAACCCGATAGCGGCGCATAGGCGGAAGTTAAGCCCTTGGCGATTGTGATAATATCAGGTTTGATCCCATAATGATCTGACCCCATCATTGTCCCAAGCCGGCCAAATCCCGTGACCACTTCATCAGCAATCAGCAAGATATCATGCTTTTTTAAAACCTTTTGAATAGCTTCCCAATAACCACGAGGTGGCGGAACAATACCGCCTGTACCCAAAACAGGTTCCCCAATGAATGCCGCGATGGAATCCGCACCTTCTTCTTCAACCAGTTTTTCCAATTCTTGCGCTAAATGGGCAGAAAACTGCTCTTCACTCATAGAGCGATCTTCACGTCGGAAGTAATAAGGCGCGTCTGTATGAATGACTTGCGAAAACGGAAGATCAAATTTCCTATGGAATAATTCAAGCCCAGTTAGTGACCCAGTGACCAACCCTGATCCGTGATACCCACGCCAGCGTGAGATAATTTTCTTTTTTTGTGGACGACCTAAAACATTGTTGTAATACCAAACAAGCTTAACATTGGTCTCATTAGCGTCAGAGCCCGACAGGCCATAATAAACCCGTGACAAGCCATCTGGTGCGCGATCTGCAATCATTTTAGCCAGCGTTATAGACGCTTCGGTTCCATGACCAACATAGGAATGGTAGTAGGCTAATTCTTTTGCCTGTTTAGCAATAGCGTCAGTAACTTCCTGCCGACCATAACCAATATTGACACAATAAAGACCCGCAAATGCATCCAGCAATTTATTACCGTCACGGTCTTCGATATAAACGCCACTGCCACCGGTCACAATACGGTTTGGGCTTTCACCACGCGCATGTTGCGCAAGATGTGAGGATGCATGGAAAAAGTGGTCTCGGTCCCATTGGTCAAGTTGATCATTTTTTATCATCGTAGTGTCCCTCGTAAATTAAGCCGTGCAAATATGAATACACTTCGTTGTTCAGTGCATGATTTGCGCTACATTAATCAGTTCTCAAAAAGGATTTTATTGTTCATCAACCATTTGGCAGATGAATCATCTGCAAACAGGTTGATATCGGTCACCCTTCTTTATCTGTGCCCAGCAACACATCAAAAGGTAGGGTCGAATTTTGCTTGATTGGCTTGGTCACCACATAGGTCGTGTAATGGGCGATGCCTATGCGTTGTTCCAACAATTTATCCATCAAAGTTTGATAGGTCTGGATATCGCGCGTAATCACTTGCATCAAATAATCATAGCCACCGCCGATAGCCCAGCAAGACGTAATCTCATCAACTTTTTCAATCATCCGTTCAAATATCTGAAAACTCTCAGCCCGATGAAATTCCAACTCAACCACAACAAAAACTGTGATGTGAGCTGCAATTTTGGCCAAAGCAATTTCAGCTTTATAACCTTTGACAAACCCAAGTTTCTCCAACTTCCGAAGCCGCTCCCAACAGGGCGCAGCAGATAGGTTTAGCTGTTTTGCCAATTCAGATACTTTGATGCGGCCATCGGTAGACAGTATTCTTAAAATCTTCAGATCGCGATCATCTAATTTATGCTGGCCCATTTAGACAATTCCCTGTCTGTTCAAAAACATCTTGATAATTATTATAAATACGTTCAAAAAAATGACATGACAATCTGGTGGCCCAAAATAATAACGGGGAGTCCGATATAATGGACTTACAAACCCAAAACATCGATCTTAAGCAATTGCTGGATGTGAGATTTTCAAACTTGACCATATGCCAAAGCATATTGCGCGCACTGCCAACATCGCCAACACTGCAAAAACAGCCCGTATTCCTCAATCATTCAAACAGGATTGGCCCATTCACATGACAAAACCAACGCTATATTTCTCCTATGAAGAATACCAAACGCGTATCGATAAAGTTCGTAAGTCAATGGTGACAAAGGGAATGGATTTACTGATTATTTCTGATCCGTCCAACATGAATTGGATCACAGGATATGATGGTTGGTCGTTTTATGTACATCAATGCGTAATTCTGACTGTGGATGGTGAGCCCATATGGTTCGGGCGCGGTATGGATGCCAATGGCGCTGTTCGAACCTGTTTTATGAAACATGAAAATATCATCCACTATCCGGATAATTATGTACAATCGACCGAACGCCATCCCATGGACTATCTTTCCGCCAAGATCATCGATCGCGGTTGGGGCAGCTTGAATATTGGCGTTGAAATGGACAATTATTGGTTTACCGCCGCTGCGTTCTTCTCGCTAAACACACATCTTCCAAATGCAAAATTTTCCGATGCAACAGCACTCATCAATTGGCAACGCTCTATAAAATCTGAACAAGAACTCAACTATATGCGCACAGCTGGCAAAATTGTGGGCCGCATGCATGAGCGCATTGCTGAAAAGATCAAACCCGGCATTCGTAAATGTGATCTCGTTGCAGATATCTATGATGCTGGTCTGCGTTATCACGATGATATTGGCGCAGGGGGTGATTACCCCGCGATTGTTCCACTGCTGCCGTCTGGATCAGACGCCGCCGCCGCACATCTAACTTGGGATGATAAACCCATGAAATCTGGTGAAGGTACATTCTTTGAAATAGCCGGCGCATTTCATCGCTATCATTGCCCATTATCCAGAACAGTCTTTTTGGGCAAGCCAACAGATACATTTCTCAATGCTGAAAAAGCTGTTTTAGAAGGTATGGAAATGGGGCTTGAAAAAGCCAAAGCGGGCAATCTTTGTGGTGATATTGCGGATGCATTTTTCGGCACGTTACAAAAATATGGAATTGAAAAAAGTGACCGCGCTGGATATTCCATCGGCATGTCTTACCCGCCAGATTGGGGCGAACGCACAATGTCAATTAGGCAGGGCGACACGACATTGCTTGAACCCAATATGACACTTCATTTCATGACAGGATTGTGGATGGAAGACTGGGGTTTTGAAATTACCGAAAGCATTGTTATCGGTGACGGTTCACCTGAATGCTTGGCAAATGTGCCACGAAAACTGGTCATAAAGGACTAGAGTAAATGCGCGATAATCCAATCTCCTCAACCATCCCATTTGATCAAAATGGCGTCCATCATGGCTTTTTAAAGCTTCCCTTTAGTCGCGATGATTCTGCTTGGGGGTCCGTGATGATACCCATTTGCGTCATCAAAAACGGTGATGGTCCAACGGCACTTTTGACCGGTGGCAATCATGGTGATGAATATGAAGGACCAATCGCATTGCAAAATCTGGCCCATGAATTGGGCGCTGAGTCAGGTGTTGAGTTGGATCAAAATAAGATCACTGGCCGCGTTATCATCATACCAGGTTTTAATTATCCAGCATTCCAATCGGGCACGCGCACCTCGCCAATTGATAAAGGCAATATGAACCGCTCCTTTCCGGGCAGACCAGATGGCACAGTCACCCAGAAAATTGCGGATTACTTCCAGCGCACTTTGGTGCCGATGGCCGATATCGTTTTGGATTTTCACTCCGGTGGTAAAACACTTGATTTTATTCCTTTCGCCGCAGCTCATATTTTGGATGATAAAAAACAGCAAGCCCAATGCGTCGCAGCGATGCAGGCATTTAATGCACCCTACTCCGTCATGTTGTTGGAAATTGATAATGTCGGGATGTATGACACAGCTGTTGAAGACCTTGGCAAAACCTTCGTCTCCACAGAGCTTGGCGGAGGCGGAACAACTACTGCAAGATCCATAGCTATTGCAAAGAAAGGCGCTAAAAACCTGCTTATTCATGTGGGTATCTTAAAAGGTGAACTAGATATTGAACCAAGCGTTGATCTGGATATGCCAGATGGAGATTGTTTTACCATTTCAGAACATGATGGATTAATCGAGCCAATGGTTGATCTTGGCCAGTCAGTTACAAAAGGTGATCTAATCGCCCGTATTTGGCCGATTGATCGCACTGGAATCCCTGCAATCGACTATAGGGCTAACAAAACAGGTATGCTGACAAGCAGGCATTTTCCCGGGCTTATCAAATCAGGAGACTGCATAGCCGTCATTGCTATCGTGATGAATTAGATGCTTATTTGGATATAATTTGATGTGATTTTCATCGATTTCTAGCTTGGCAATATACCCCGCCTGTTCTAGCTATGTTCCCATGAAATCTGATTTGAATCCCGCGGTCAATATTGTCTGGTTAAAACGTGACTTACGTATCCACGATCACGCACCTTTTTATCACGCGTCACAAAAAGATGTGCCTGTATTGCCGCTTTACATCGTTGAGCCTGGTTACTGGGCGCAGCCTTTTGCATCACCCCGTCATTGGCATTTTATCCACGATTGTTTGCAAGAATTACGCACCGATTGCGCTAACTTGGGCCAGCCGCTTATTGTGAGACAAGGTGAGTGCATCCAAGTCCTATCAGACCTGTCAGAACAGTTCACAATCAACAACATTTTTGCCCATGAAGAAAATGGTAATGGCTGGACGTTCGACAGAGATAAAGTGGTTATCGCTTGGTGCAACGAGCAGGATATACAGCTACATGAATACCCAACAAATGGCGTTGTCCGCCGTCTTAAAAGCCGAGACAGTTGGTCCAAAATTCGCAATGCACGAATGCTTGATGATGTATTTCCCAAACCTCAATCGCTTATGCCTATCCAAGGTTTTGACCAAGGAATTCTTCCCAACAAAAATGACCCAATGTTTGGGCCGTACTTAACGTCCCAAGTGCAAACAGGGGGACGCAGAGCGGGTGTTGAAACACTGAAAAGTTTTTTGCAAGAACGCGCCAAAGAATACATCTATAGATTATCAGCGCCCGGTGCATCCGAGATACATTGCTCACGTCTTTCACCCCATTTTGCCTGGGGAACATTGTCTGTTCGTGAGGTTGTCAAAGCAAACCAAAAGCGCCGATTGGGATTAACCGTCGAGCAGCAGAAAAACTGGAACCGCAATCTAAATGCTTTCGGCTCGCGCCTATCTTGGCGCTGTCATTTCATCCAGAAAATCGAAGACCAGCCAGATATTGAATTCCACTGCATGCATCCTGCCTTTGAAGGCATGCGGGAGCGCGAACATAATCAAGCGTTTTTTGATGCATGGGCAGCTGGAAAAACAGGCTATCCGTTCATTGATGCGTGTATGCGAAACCTGATCAGCGAAGGCTGGATTACCTTTCGAATGCGCGCCATGTTAACCAGCTTTGCCAGCTATCATCTCTGGCTTGATTGGCGCAAAACTGGCCATCATTTGGCGCAACTGTTTACAGATTATGAGCCCGGCATCCACTACAGCCAGCTACAAATGCAATCGGGTGTGACGGGTATTAATACCGTTCGAATTTATAACCCGATAAAGCAATCACAAGAGCATGACCCACACGGGAATTTCATTCGTAAATGGATACCTGAATTGAAAAATGTGTCTGATCAATGGATACATGAGCCGTGGGAAATGGATCTAACAATGCAGCAAAACACCCAGTGTATGATGGGATCTGATTACCCCCTGCCCGTTGTTGATCATGGCACAGCTATAAAGTCCGCACGGGCTAAAATCTCAGCCGTTCAAAAAGAAGCAGGCTTTAAAAAAGATGCAAAAGCTGTCTATCAAAAACTAGGTAGCCGAAAACGTCCGGTCAAAAGAAAGCCAAAAAAAGAAGACGACAACCAGCTCAAATTATTGCTCTAAATCAGTAACAACTAAAACAGCAAGGCGATGATTGCGAGCATTAAACTACCAATCACGGCACAGCTTGCATGAAGGCGCAATTGATAAAACCAATCCTCGTAAATTCCAGCTTGAAAAACGCTGCGATCAATCACCAATAAATAACCAAAACACAGGATAAGAATTCCAGCACTCATCAAAGGTGGAAACAGTAGGCTTCCCCATGCAAGCAATGCAATCACATTGCTATGGATAAAAAGATTTAGCGGAGCATCTTTAAAAAGATAAATCCCCCAATGAATTCCTGCGATGAAAGAGGCAATAATGGCGCCATAGGCAAGCAAAACATCCATCGCGCTGATTTGAACAAACGGAATGTCATCTGCAAAAACTACGTAAACTGCACACGCTATAAACGGCAAAATACCGCTATAGGTTAGAATTTTTGCTAGTGTTTTCTTTTCCATGAATCTGCTTTCCAACTGCTCGCACCATGATCTTGTAGGTTACTTGATGTCTTGTTTATTGCGTCGGCATTTTTCAGAACAATATTTAACCTCATCCCAAACACGTTCCCATTTTTTACGCCAATTAAAGGGTCGGTTGCAAACAATGCAAACCTTTGATGGCAGATTAGTTTTCTTCATGTCTTCATTCCTCGTGATCTCTGCCAAAAAAGCTCTTATGAGATATCAAACGATGTCGCCATTTTCGAGTGCTTTGAAAAAGCGGCGTGTATCGTCCTTAACCGCAGTAACTTTATCCTCATCCATCCGATCCAGATTTCGATACACCATGGACAGCCTTTGATTGCCGCGCAAGGTGGTCTCGTTGCGTATCATAAAATCCCAATAGAGATAATTGAACGGACATGCGTCTGGGCCATTTTTCTTGGCAACTGAATAACGGCAACCTTTACAATAATTGGACATTCTATTGATATATGCACCGCTGGCAGCATATGGTTTTGAGCCCAAAATACCACCATCGGCAAACAGTATCATACCAGTGACATTGGGCAGTTCCACCCATTCAAACGCATCAGCATAAACGATTAAAAACCATTCATTGACTTCATCAGGATGAAGACCTGCAATTAGCGCAAAGTTTCCCAGCACCATCAAGCGCTGAATGTGGTGGGCGTAAGCATTTTCTTTAGTCTCTTGCACACATTGCGACAGGCAATTCATATGGGTTGCCTCACCCCAATAAAGCGTGGGTAATTTTCGCGTTGCCTCAAGAGCATTTTGCTTTGCATATTCTGGCATTTTGAGCCAATAGATCCCGCGAACATATTCACGCCATCCCACAATTTGCCGGATAAAGCCTTCAACAGCATTGAGCGGGGCTTGGTCATCATAATAAGCTTCTTCAGCGCGCAAGGCACATTCAATCGGCGATAACAGCCCACAATTGATATAGAAACTCAGATGGCTATGATACATCCAAGGTTCGCCCTGCACCATTGCATCTTGGTAATCACCAAAATTGGTCAGTCGTTCGGTGATAAACTTGTCCAAAGCATGTAAAGCTTGATCGCGAGTAACCGCAAAATAAAACGGACGCACATCGCCAAAGTGATCGCCGAATTTATCTTCAACCAATTCAATACAGTCTTGGGTAATTTGATTTACATTCGAGGTGTAAGGATCTGGAACAACCAACCCTTCTTTGGGTGGCTTGCGGTTTTCACTGTCATAGTTCCAACTCCCACCCTCTGGTTTATCTCCATCGAGCAAAATGTTATATTTGCGACGCATCTCACGATAAAAATACTCCATGCGCATTTGCTTACGACCACCAGCCCACGCGTTAAACTCTTCATGCGTACATAAAAATCGATCATCGCTGCGAATATCAACCGGTAAACCAAATCCGTCTTGCCAAGTTAGCATATCTTGCAAGACGCGATATTCAGAGGCTTCGGTGACAACAATTTTACTGGCTTTGTGTTTTTGGATCGCCCGTTTAATTTCGCCACAAAACGAGCCTGCATTCTCATCATCATCAAGCTTGGTGTATTGTACCTCATAACCTTTTTCTGTCAGCTCCAATGCAAAATGGCGCATGGCTGAGAAGATAAAAGCGATCTTCTTTTTGTGGTGTTTGACGTAAGTCGCCTCGTCCCAAACTTCGCACATCACAATGATGTCTTTGTCTTTATCAACATCTGCAAGGCTAGACAGTGTGTGGCTTAATTGATCACCCAAGATCAAGCGTAAAACAGTCATGATGTAAACCCAATATTCTACAAAAAATAATGGCACGTCTAAATGCTTACCCACATTCGAACGATCCATTTGTTTTTACGCCCCAGACCAAGCGCTAGATCAAGTTTAATCCGATTAGCCACACCGCGTCATGATTGACAGCAACACAGAGTTTACTCAGCTGGCAAAACCTTTGTTTTATCAGACGTCAGTTGATGCACTGGCTCTTGCTCATATCTTGCGATCTGGCGTTGCGCAATACGGATACCAGCTTCATCAAGTTCTCTCATAATAGCCTCCCATACCCAATCACGCGACACCCAACGCTCAGTATGGCTTTTTGCAGTATAATGCACCATATAACGGGCAGCTGTCACACCTTCAGAATGAACCATCTCCAAATAGTGAGCTTTAGGCGCAAGCGATCCACTTTGCACGATCCCTTCAACAGACTGTACACCTTTGCGAAGAGCTGCGAGTACCTTTTCAGGGCGCACATTCACATCAATATAGACCTTCAGGTTAATCTCGTAGGCTTCGCCTTGACCACGAGTAATACGCACCAAACTAGCCTCAGTTGCTTTTGAATTGGGGATACAATGAAGTCTTCCCATTCCATCAACAGCTCGTGTGGTTCTCCAGGAAATATCGGTAACACGCGCTTCAATATCGTTTTCAATGGTGATGACATCATCCACATTAAATGGGCGTTCCAAGTTCAACACGATACCTGAAAAAATATTAGCGATGTTGGCTTGAATAGCCAACCCGATAATCATTGCCATGAGGCCAGATGTTGCCAACAGACTTGTCAATTCCTGATGAATAACAAATGCAATAATGCCAAACAGTGCAAATAAGAACACAGCAGCTGTCACAAACATTCGGATAGAACCAGGCACTTTGCGTTCGGTCTTTTGCTCAAGTGGTGTCCAGATAAACCGCTCAATCGCCATTTTGACCAGCAATGCACCAATGATCCACCAGGACGCTTCATAAAACGGCGAAATAAGGTCGACGTAATAAAATTCCAAATTTTGGAATGCAAAGTTTAGCAACAAACTACCACCAGCAGCTAATAACAACGGCCAAGACACCAAACGAAGCAACCAACTTTGGAAATTCCAAAGGAAGTGTTTTCCCTTGCGATGCCGATCCATAAAGAAGGCAAATAGCGAGCCGAACAGTCCAAAGATTGCGATATAAACCAGATACTGGCTTGGCAAGAAATCTTGGATTGTCACAGCACTATCAACCGCAACAATGCCGACACCAAGCTTAGAGAAATCTGGCGCAGGTTTGCGATATCCAACAAAGTTTGGATTACCAAGACCGTTAGAGCGCACAACTTCCTGTGACATCCAAGACCGCTGAGGAATAAGACCCAAGACAGGGCCAAAAGCCTTCGCGTTTTTCAACTGATCTTGATACGTACCACCATCAATCAGGCCAACACCCACCACATCAACAACATAAATTAAGTTGTTTTTGTTCAGCACTTGATGTCGGAAATTCGTACCAATGAGTTTACTACCGTAGTTTCTAAACACATCGACATAGTTGGTATCAAAACGAGCTTTGACACGATAACGCAGATATTTCAGATCACCAATCGTTTCAATACGATCAGGCTCTTCCAAGATAACGGGCTTAACAGCATTTTCAAAAATGACATTCTGAGGCTCAAAGTCTCCACGATAACGAAACCAAACAACGAAATCGAGTTGGACGGTTTCATCTGCTGGATTATACTCAGATACTTTTTCGATCAATAGGCCCGAATACACAACATTGGTTTTGTACATAAAGCGATCATTCACATAAAGTGCTCTGCCATCACGTACAGCTTGAATGTAGTTATCAACTTCACCTTGCTCAATCGGCTGCAATTGTGTTGGCGCGGAGATGATTTGACTACCATCATATACGCCAACTTTAATTGGCTTATTTGCACCACCATCTTCATCAAAATTCGGAAACCCTGCAACACCTTGCAAGCTAACTTGTTCTTTCATGCGCTGATTGAGGTTAGCTCTGACGCTCACGCCATCCGCACCTTCGCTTGAATTAAGCGCATCGCCAATCGCGGCTGCACTTTCAAAACCGTAGGCAGCGATCCAATCGGGTGAGTTTTTATAGGTTTCCAAATATGAGCTACGGAAAGCCTGAATTTCTTGATTTGCCGTATCGTATGTCAAAGGCGTCGCCATAATCACGCCATCGACAAGACGGGCGTAATCACGTTGATCAAATGTTTTTGCAAACGAAGTTGAAGCCAACATATGTGGGCCAACAATCAAATTAATCGCGTTCACACCGCGCAACGCTTCGATAACTTTGGATGCACTATGTTCGTTCATAGCAAGATAAATGGCCCCAGCATCCGCTGTTTCCTTAATCTCTTCTGAAATTCGCTTGGCTTGTGCTTCAATGTCACCATTTTGCGGATTAACCGACCATGTGTGACGAAGCGGAATACCAAACCGTTCAAACGTTTTTGTAAATTCATTTGCAGATGACGAGTGTGATGCTGTGTCATAAACAATCGATACCAATTTCTGCTGCAAGACGTTGCGCAAATAGTTGGCAAGGAATTGTGTTTCCAAAACTTCGCTATAGGAAATATTGAACAAGTTTTTGTGCTTACCAGAAATTTCATAGCTTTGTGGTGATGGGCTCACAACAACAATATTTTGATCTTTGACTGCCTCGGCAACAGCATCCACACTGGCGCTCGACCAAGGACTGATAATGCCAATAACATCTTCAGATTTGGCAATTTCCAACGCAAGCTCTGCGGCAAATGATGTCTCACCTTGGGTATCAAAAACGGAAAGCCCAACAAATTTACCACCAACCCCACCGGCTGCATTGATATTTTTGACATAGATTTCAGCGCCGCGTTGTAGTGATATGCCGATCTCGGCACTTTCGCCTGTAATCGGTGCAATCAACGCGATCTTATGTTCAACTTTGTAAGACTGACTAAAGAATGCGGCCCGTGTGACCAAAGACGCGATAGCTGTAACGATCAGCAACAAGACGATGATAACACCAAATCGTCCCCATAAAGAACGGTTATACCAAAGACGGTTTCTGAGGGTACGTTCACTGCGAAAATCGTTTTTTGAATTGAATACTCGTTCAGAAAGCTTATTCATTTTATTTCACTCTTCACTCTTCTTGGCAATCAACCAAAACCTGAGACAACAGACACATCTATTGTCTCAGTTACAGTTTGATGTCCATCATTGATATCTATTGTAAAACTATCAGCACCTGGGGTGCCATGATTTTCATAAATCACTTCAGCGCCATCCAGCTCAATCATGCCATTGTTTGGCTGAGTGTTGATTGTGTAAGTTAGATCTTTATCGTCCAGCACTTCGGCCAACAACAATGCGCGGTAGATTGAGCCGCTCGTTGTTGAAGCCGCAGTTTGGCTTTCAAACATAGCATCGCCACTGATCGTGCCATTATTGCTATTGGTTGATGCATCATTTGCATTATTATTGAGCTGCCACAAACCGGTTAATCCGGTTTCAGAGCCGTTCAATGTTTGGTTCATCTCATTGTTGATCTCGGTAGACGTTCGCGCAACATCCCATATTCTAACTTCGTCAATGCCACCCTCAATTTGTCCGCTTATAACACCATCAGACACACCATCAACCGCACCAATAGTCATCGATTGTGCATTGGTGATACCAGATACACCCAAAGCAAGGGAGCCATCGCTATCGGCACCCGTGACAGCCCAGTTTGCAGACGAGCCATTTAAGTAACCAGTCAGAACACCATTGGTGCCATCTGAATCAAAAACAAAGGCTGCATGTAGCCAACCAATAGGTTCCGAAGTCAGAGATATATCCCCTATAGCATTGCCGGCATCTGTTCCATCACCTGTACTGTTGACCGCCATGGTCAAATCACCAGCGGCAGTTATACTCATCGACCAACCAATATCGGTACTACCCGCATCACCTTTTGCCACAAGGAATTCGGTCGTGGTTGGCGCTGTTCCATCCCAATAGAACCAAGCTTCAACAGACAGATCCCCTAAGCCAGAATTTGCGGGCGCTGCATTTCCAATATCAACATAGTCATCAGTCCCATCAAAACTCAACACGGCAGCATTTGCCAATGTAATGTTATCATTACCTGTGACGACCACATCAAAGCTCTGCGATATCTGAGCGCCATCCTGGTCATCGATCTGCACCGAATAACTCAGGGTCGTGGTCTCACCAGCTGTGAGATAATCAAAAACCGTCGCAGCGACTGAAAAAGACAACGTGACGTCACCATTGGACGAGCCTGCCAGCTTTGTAACCGTTCCCGGCGTTACCAGTAAAGCCAGCGCTGCCGCATCAAGCGTTAACCCGCCAGTATTTCCTGATGTTCCCGTGCTGGTCACCGTTGCAGTGTGGCCGATGTCGTCCATGTCCGCATCTGTAAAGGTAACGGCTATATCTGTACCGATCTCCCTTCCATCGACAACAAAATTGTCCATATAGACATTTGGACCATATTGCCAAACAGCGTCGTAATTCAGCTCGACAAAGGTCACATTATTGAATTGGCCGCTCGTTGAAAAGTCAAACGTTTGCGATACACCGGCAAAATTTGCTCCGCCACCGCCACCGCCATACGACACCGCAGAATCGAAAGTAGCTCCGTTAGACGCAGTTATATGAAGATCAGTCGTGCGGACCGATCCATGCAGAAGAAAACCTTCAAAATCAAAACTTCCACCACCGATTTTTTCTATTCGTACACCATTGCCACTAATAAAGTCATCCCCATCGGGAGCAAAGCCCAGGCCATTATCGGCAAAGTTTTGGTTGTAATAAAGGAATGGCCCCGCAAACCGATTGCCCGCGGCGGAAGTAAAGCTAAACCCTTCGGATGTTAAGACACTTCCAGAAAGAGTTGAGATTAATGGGTCAAATTCAATGGTGGAGCTGACATAATTCTCGCTGACGTTTGCCTGTGCGATTGCACTAATGACCGGCGCATCATTGGTACCTGTGACAGTGATGGTCAATGTTGCTTGGTCGTTTAACCCGTGGGCATTGGTGACAGTATAGATCGCCACAACATTTTGAGTTTGGCCAGATGTCAAAGCGTTATAGCTTGCATTGGTTTGGTCAAATAACCACGCACCATTGGCATACATCGTCAGGCCATCTATCGGCGCATCAAGTACATAGGTCAGCGCAGCACCTTGAGGATCTGTATCATTTGCCACAACCGTGCCTCGGACAGGGTCTAAACCGACATTTGGCAACCCATCAGATTCCACAGCTGCATAAGTGCCACTGCCATCCAAATCACCAAATGCAATCGAGTTACTTGGATTACCATCACCAGCTAAATCTGAAACGGTAAAGTTTCCTGATCCGTCATTGATCAGCAATTGGTTTTTCTCAGCGTTAGAACTCCAACCATTATTGGTAATAATTGCATCTAAGTCGCCATCACCATCTATATCAGCCAGTGCAATATCTGTACTATCACCATTGGAGCCAGAGATATTGCTTGCAACAAAGCTTACGAATGGGCTGCCTTGGTTGAACAAGACTTGGTTTGCAGTACCATTGTTTGCAATGATCAAATCTAGATCGCCATCGCCATCAAGGTCTCCGCTCACAACGGCAGTCGAATTATAAGTACCACCCGCCAAAACCGACGCAAAGAACGAGCCTGAGCCATTATTTATCAGCAATTCGTTTTGACCCGATGAATTTGCAAAAACCACGTCTAAATAGCCATCTGCATTGAGATCTGCAATAATGACATCTGAGGTGACAATTGATGTTTGGGAGACAGCCGCAGCAATGCTGGATAAGCTAAAGCTGCCAGTGCCATCATTAATCAACAATTGGTTTGAGCTTGTATCATTTGCAATGACAGCATCCAGATCACCATCACCATCTATATCACCAAGCGCAACATCACGACTATGACTACCACCACCAGCGGTTTCGGTTGAAATCACAAATTGGCCTTGAGTGCCACCTTGAGCACCACCTTGGTTGATAAATAACTCATTGGCAGTATTTGACCAATTTGCGTAAAAAGCATCTAAATCACCATCGCTGTCAATATCACCAACGGCCAATCCCTGCGCATACGCAATACCGCCTGTAATCTGAGAAGATACAAACGTGCCTTCCGTTCCGCCCTCTGCACCACCTTGGTTGGTCAGCAAATACGAATTTGCTAACAGCGCATCCAAATCACCATCACCATCAAAATCGCCTAGCTTGACATCAGAAGCCCTGAAAGCATCTGCCGATATGATTGATGTTGTTAATCCACCGCTGCCATCATTGATGATAATCTGATCTTCTTTTATACCCAAAGGATTCGCATGACTGTCATTGGTAACAATCGCATCTAATGAGCTAAACACAGAGGTTGATGAAAACGCTGTTGCAGTCCCCGTATCATCATTGGCAACAGGTGCTTCAAACTCAGGCGTAACATTGACCGTCATGGTAACGCTATCAGTCTTTGCCGCATCATCAGTAATTGTAACCGTTAGAGTGCGCGCAGCGGTTGGGCTATCTGATGAGTTGGCATAAGTGAGATTTTGCACCAGCGCATCAATGGCTTCCGATGCTGCTGCGCTATTCAATGTCACTGTTAAACCAACTGCACCAGTCCCGCCAACATAGGTCCCAATAACGGTATTAGCATACCGAACATTAGTACCATCAACGCTGATCTGACCAGCGCCAGTTCCTTCATTATTGATAGCAATCGTATCTTCGCCGCTGACAAAACCAGAAACAACTAAAGTTCCGCCATCAAAATTACCCTCGATATCGGTAAAGGTCACCGTCGCATCCAATATCTGAGGCGCTGCATTCACGAGGTTTTCACCAAATGTAACCGTGCTAGCAAAATCGAGCAACTCGGGCGCAGATTCCGGCGTCACATTGACCGTGATCACTTGGCTGGCCCCAGCTCGTGCTGAATCCAACACTGTGATCGTCAAATCACGTGCCGTATCGGTGATATCTGTCGAGCTTGAATAGGTTAGGTTTTGCACCAATGCCTGAACAGCATCATTGCTCACGGCCGCATTAAAAGTAACTGTCAGATCAGCAGTACCACTACCGCCGGTAAACGTACCGATGACTGTATTGGCGTAACTGACATTGGTGCCATTTACGCTGATCTGTCCTGCGCCCGTGCCCTCATTGTTAATACCGATAATGTCTTCGTTGTGAACAAACCCGCTAACCACCAAAGTACCATCTTGTAGGTTCTCTTCTGGATCAAGGAAAGTCGCATTTGCATCGATAATCTGAGGCGTCGCGTTGATTGTGTTCTCAAGGAACGTTGTAGCATTGACCACTGTGAAGAACGCAGCATCATTCTTGCCCGTAATCCCAATCGTAATGGTCGTGGTCGATTGTGCTCCAACCGCATCTTCCATTGTATAGGTAAAGACATCGCTGGCAGCCTCACCTTCTATGAGACCTTGCGTATCAGTATCATCATTGTTCAGCGTATAAGTATAGCCACCAGTTGCTGCAATGGTGATCGAACCATAAATACCAGCAACAACCGTTGCCACATTGCCAAGTTGATCACTACCAGACACATCGCCAGCTGCCACACCAATAACAGTTTGCGTGTCAGTCGTGGTTGGGCCAACATCAGGATCAGTATCATTGGTTAGCACATTACCGCTTGCCGTTGCATCGCCCGTACTCGTCGTGCCACCAGTCATAAGATCGAACACATAGGCCTGACCGCTATCACCGGCACTCGTGTCATCAGCATAGGCGCCAGCGACAACATGATTACCATCAATCGCAACAGAAGAGCCAAAATGATCGTTGTTCAAAGGCGATGGATGATCAAACGTCTCCAACAGCGCACCCGTAGACAAATCAAACAAATACGCCTGACCACTATTACTGCCATTTGTATCATCAGCATAGGCGCCAATCAGAACATTATCACCATCAATCGCAACAGAAGAGCCAAAATAATCACTGCCCGAAGGCGATGGATTGCTGAACGTACGGACTAAATTGCCATTAACATCAAACAAATACGCCTGACCGCTATTACCAAAATTTGTGTTATCATAACGTGCACCAACAACAACATAATCACCAGACACATCAACCGCATAACCAAAATGATCGCTACTTGCAGGTGATGGATTAGCCAGCGTGTGCAGCAGCGTACCTGTGCTTGCATTAAACAAATAAGCTGAACCACTATCACTAAAATTTGTATCATCAGCATAGGCGCCAACGACAACATAATTGCCGTCAATCGCAACAGCTTCGCCAAAGTAATCACTCGACGCAGGCGTTGGATTGGTTAACGTGTGCAGCAGCGTACCTGTGCTTGCATTAAACAAATACGCCTGACCACTATCACCGGCACTCGTGTCGTCATAACGTGCACCAACAACAACATAATCACCAGACACATCAACCGCATAACCAA
>CAXBCW010000021.1:0-47048 GCA_963974325.1 uncultured Rhizobiaceae bacterium | reverse complement strand
AGATCCCCCTCGACTTCCTCATACCGCAAGACCTTATCGCGGGTGAAGAAATTCCGCTTTCTCATGATCGTCTTTCCGATCAGTTCGATATCTCCAGTCTTCCTATTGAGACTCACGACCACCGGAAGGTTGAGGTTTGATGTCACATCTTTGATCACTGCCTCAATATCCTTGGCTTTCTTGATTTGCTTTCCTCGATTTTTTGCAATTTTCGCAAAAAGCCAGAACTGGCAATGCGCAATGGTTTGCAGAAGGGGTGGCAACCTTTGGCTTGGTCATGACAATCTTGTTGACGTTAAAGGCCCGCGAAAGCGCTGTGGCAACCGCTGTCGGGCTTTATATCACCGCAGCTTATTGGTTCACGGCATCCACATCCTTTGCAAATCCTGCAGTGACAATCGCTCGAAGCTTGTCGAATACATTTGCAGGCATTCGGCCGCAAGATGTGCTGGGCTTTATGATATCTCAAATTATCTTTGCAGTTCTTGCCTGGGCATTTTGCCGTTGGCTGCTCAAGACGAAATAGGTTTTTATGGATAAACAGATTCCAGTCACAGTTATCACGGGCTATCTTGGCGCTGGTAAAACCACCTTACTCAATCGCATATTATCGGAAAAGAATGACAAGTCTTATGCGGTTATTGTCAACGAATTTGGCGAAATTGGTATCGACGGCTCTTTAGTTATCGGGGCTGATGAAGATATTTTTGAGATGAGCAATGGCTGTATTTGTTGCAATGTTCGTGGTGATTTGATCGAAACGGTTAATTCGCTTTTGGCATCTGGTCGTCATTTGGATGCAATTATTATTGAGACGACTGGCCTTGCCGATCCTGCCCCTGTTGCGCAAACATTTTTGATGCAAGATGAAATCCGTGCAAAAACGCGGCTTGATGCTATTATTACCGTTGCTGATGCTAAGCATTTGGACGTGGAATTGACTGCATCTGTGGAGGCCAAAGAACAGATCGCTTTTGCTGATATTGTCATTTTGAATAAGATTGATTTAGTCAATGATGTGAATGGTTTGCATCAATTGATTGAAGGATTGAATCCAACCGTTAAAATTCACGATGCCCGTCATTGCGATGTGGATTTAGGTTTGTTGTTGTCTCAAAATGCTTTCGGGTTAGATAGAGCGCTGATTAAAGATCCCAATCTTTTGGATGCTCATCGTCATCACCACCATGACAATGATGTTCAAAGTTTTTCTCTTAAAGCAGATGCACCGCTCGATCGTGAAAAGTTTTTTGCTTGGATGCAGTGGGTGCTCGAACATTTTGGGATGGATATGTTGCGGACCAAAGGCATACTTTCGTTTTACAACGATGATGAGCGCTATGTGATCCAAGGTGTGCATCAACTGATTGAAGGTGTTGCACAGCGCGATTGGGCTGAGAATGAGGAGCGTTCAAGTCAGATTGTCTTTATCGGGCGCAAGCTACCTCAGGCGATTATTGAAGAGGGTTTCTTTACTGCCCAAGTTAAGTAGCAAAAGTTAAGTAGCCCAAATTAAATAGCGCAATAAAAAATCCGCCGAAAATCAATTGGGCGGATTTTAGCACTTTCAACATGAGTTGATTTTAGTCAACAAAAGCCCGTTCGATCACAAAATCACCCGGTTTGCTATTTGCGCCTTCTTCAAAGCCGCGCGCTTCCAATATGATTTTAAGATCGTTGATCATGGCCATAGAACCGCAGATCATAACGCGATCTGTTTCAGGGTTTAGATCCGGCAAGTTGACCGCTTTGGCCAATGTGCCATCTTCAATCAGATTTGTAATTCGGCCATTTTGATCACTGCTTTCGCGCGTTGTCGATGTGAAATGATATAGCGCCTTGGTTGCCTCTTCACCCTCCAGCATATCGTCCTTGGTAAGCGCGACAGTATCAAAGCCATATTTAAGCTCTGAGATTTCGCGGCATGTATGGGTGAGGATCAGTTTTTCAAACTTTTCATAGGATTCTGGATCTCTCATAACCGATGCAAAGGGCGCAATGCCTGTACCTGTTGAAATCATATAGAGGTTTTTGGCTGGGGTTAAAGCGTCCATCACCAAAGTACCTGTCGACTTTTGACGCATCCAAATTGTGTCGCCAACTTTGATTTTTTGCAAATGTTCAGTCAGTGGACCGCCTGGAACTTTGATTGAGAAAAACTCAATTTCTTCATCCCAAGATGGGCTTGCGATAGAATAGGCACGATATAATGGTTTGCCTTCTGATGGCAGGCCGATCATCACAAATTCGCCAGAACGGAACCGGAAACTTGGTGGGCGGCTGATGCGGAACTTAAACAAGCGATCTGTGTAATGCTCAACGGAAATAACCTTTTGTGCAAAGGTTGCTTTTGGGAGTGGGAATTCTTCGATTTGATCTGTTTCTAGAGCGGACACGATGGTCTCCAAATGTTTGGTATAGAACTATAGTTGCTTGCCGCCATAAATCCTTGGCACCTTACTGGCTTAGGGGGGGGGCTTTGAGAGGAGTTGTATATCCGTCTTTGTGCAAAGAACAGGTCAAATTTTCTATCATTTGGGATCATATTAGAAAGTTTATGTATTTTTCTCCAAACACAAAAAATGCCTGACCTCAGTGGGGTCAGGCATAGATGCAAAAAAGAATTATAGAGTCTTAAGCTTCAGATACGCCGCGAAGGCGTTCTGTGCGGCGACGCAACAATTCGAGAACTGTTAACAGTGCAATGGAGATAATAACCATGACAGTCGCAACAGCTAGAATTGTTGGAGAGATTTGCTCTCTGATACCAGAGAACATCTGTCTTGGAATTGTACGTTGCTCAACATCTGCAATGAACAGAACAGCCACAACCTCATCAAATGATGTGATGAATGCAAATAGCGCACCCGATACCATGCCAGGGATAATAAGTGGCATGATGACTTTTCTAAATGTTGTCCAACCATTCGCGCCCATGCTTTCAGATGCACGGATCAGCGAGCGATCAAAGCCAGATAATGTGGCAGTTACCGTGATAATTACGAATGGAATACCCAATGTTGTGTGAGCAAGAATAACGCCCAAATATGTTTTGGCTAAACCAATATCTGAATAGAAGAAGAACATGCCTGTTGCTGTGATCACAAGTGGCACAATCATTGGAGAGATGAGCAGAGACGTAATCGCTGCACGATAAGGCATTTCGGCTCGTGATAGGCCAAGAGCTGCCAATGTTCCTAAGCTTGTTGCAAGGATTGTGGCGCAGATTGCGATGAAGAATGAATTGCGTGTTGAGCGCACCCATTGAGAATTGTTCCACATATCAGACCACCAAGCAGCACCCGTTGATGTTGCGTCAGCCATGCCGTTATAGGCGATGTCTTGGTACCAGCGGAATGAATAGGCTGAAGCTTCAAAGTTCAACATGCCTTCCGTGAAGGTGAAATATGGTTCTCGGTTAAATGAGAGCGGGATGATGATCAATATAGGTGTGATCAAGAACACGAATATGAACGTGCACAACACCAAGAATATATATTTGGACACATAGTTTTTTGATGTGGCATAGGCTGGCAGCGGGTTCATGAAATATAGCGGTGTTCCGAACAAGAAGGCAAAGCCTAGAGCGATGGCAATGCTTTGTGTTGCGAGCAGCACGAGTGCCAATAGAACAGCGAAGATGATGTAACCAGTTTTGAGTTTCGACATGATATTCTTCCTAACCAAAACTCAATCGCTCGATGCCAACAATTTTGTTGTAGAGCCAATAGAAGATGAGAACGATAACCAAGAGGATAGCACCAAGTGCGGCACCAAGGCTCCAGTTGAGTGATTTTTGAATGTGATATGCGATCAGGTTTGAAATCAGCACACCATCTTCACCGCCAACAAGGGCAGGGGTGATGTAGTAACCAATTGCGAGAATGAACACCAACAAAGTGCCAGCAGCAATGCCCGGAAGTGTAAGCGGGAAGTAGACCCGTCTAAATGCTGTGAATGTACGTGCACCCATAGAGCTTGCAGCACGCATATAGCTTGGTGGAATAGTCTTCATAACTGAGAACAGTGGTAGAACCATGAATGGAAGCAAGATGTGCACCATCGCGATAATCGTACCTGTTTGGTTATAGATCATCTGAACGCGGGCTTCATCACCCACCAGACCAATGAACACTAATATGTCGTTGATGATACCTTGTGTTTGCAACAATGCAATCCACGCAGTTGTTCGAACAAGTAGGGATGTCCAGAATGGTAATAGGACCAATATTAGCAATAGGTTCGAGGTTTTAAGTGGTAGGGTGGACAGCAGATACGATATTGGAAATGCGAGCAGTAAACATATGAAGGTGATCACCGCAGATAGGGCAATGGTTTTCCAAAAGTTCTTTACATAAATTTGATAAAGGTCATCAGCTTTGACTATATTTCCCTCATCATCATATTTCAGATCGAGCGCGGCCATATAGAAATAGGGCGTATAGTCACTCGTCGCTCGTTTAACCGTGCGCCAAAGAACGGGATCTTCCCATTTTGGGCTGATTTTAAGGAGCGCTTCAGTGTAGGGGCCTTCGGTCACATTTGCGAGTTTACGCGCTGATGATGTGAAAAGGCTGCGGCTACCAGGAAGTTCATAATTGATACGCGTGGCAAGGTTGCCGACGGTTTTTCCGATTTCGCGATTCTTCCGCGCTACCTGGATATCAAGAACAAATTTTTCAATAATCTCTTCGGATGGCATGCCTTGCTCATCCCAATCTTGGATGGCAATGGTGAAGTTTGGCAAGACGCCGGATGCACTGGTGTTATTGACCGATCTTAGAAGCATTTGGCCGATAGGTAGCACAAAAGCAACAATGATGAAAATGACAAGTGGCAAGGTCAGCAACAATGCCCGAAATTTCGCTCTACGCGTTGACTGCTGCAATTTTTGCTTCAGAGGTATGCCGTCTGCTGTAACGAGCGGTTCTGATATCGTAGTTGAGCTATTTTGCATGATGATTCAACGCCAAATAATAAACTGTTGTAATTATTAACTAAATGAAGTGTGCAGGGGACTAATCCCCCGCACGATATTGATAACTTAGTTTGTCAACCAAGCATTGAAACGTTCGTTCAACTGATCAGCATTATCTGCCCAGAAGTCGAAGTTGTTTTGCACAGCGTTTGTCAAGTTAGCTGGTGATGTAGGCATTTCAGGGCCCATATCGATGTCAGCATTGTAGAACTTGCCAACAAGTGGAGCTGATGACTTACGAGCAGGACCATATGAAATATATGATGCTTGTGCAGCCAAAGGACCAGTTGATGTTGAGAAGGCTAGGAAGTCTAGAGCAGCTTCTTTGTTCTTTGCACCTTTTGGAATTACCCAAAGATCAAGATCCCAAATTTGGCCATCCCAAACGATACCGAATGGTTTGCCTTCGCCAGCAACCGCATTAAAAATACGACCATTGTAAGCAGTTGTCATAGCAACTTCGCCATCAGCTAGAAGCTGTGGAGGCTGAGCGCCGGCTTCCCACCAAACAACTTGATCTTTAATTGTATCAAGTTTAGCAAATGCACGATCAACGCCTTCTGGCGTAGCAAGCACACCATAAACGTCTGCAGCAGCAACGCCATCAGCGATCAAAGCAAATTCAAGGTTGATTTTCGCACCTTTACGAAGGCCGCGCTTACCAGGATATTTTGCGAGATCGAAGAAATCAGCCATGACTGTTGGGCCATTTGCAATTTTCGATGTGTCATAAGCAAAGATAGTAGACCAAACAATGTTAGCTACAGCACACTCGTGGAGTGTACCTTCGATGAAATCTTGTTGAGCTGGAGTACCATCAGCGCCTGCAGGTAGTGTGCTTGCATCGATAACTTCCAAAAGACCTTCATCACACGCACGAACAGCGTCAGATAACTCAACATCAACGATGTCCCAAGTTACGTTGCCAGCTTCCACTTGCGCTTTGATTTCAGCAATACCACCATTGTAATCTTCTGATACAATTTTCTTGCCTGTTTTTTCAGACCAAGGCTTGTGATAAGCTTCGACTTGGCTTTTTGTGTATGCGCCACCCCAAGAAACAACCGTTAGGTCATCCGCTTGTGCTGATGCAGCAAATACCAAACCAACTGATAGTGCTGATGTTGCTAAAAAATGTGTCAATTTCATTTATATTCTCCCGATTTGAAATTAATTTTTCAGTTTAGTTGAACTGTCGTCAAACTATATATGTCCATCTCACCTAAGTGAGGTGAATTTGTGCGATCTAGTCGACCGCGTCTAGTGCTTTACAATCGATTGCAGACCAGCCTATTTTTATTGTTTGGCCTTCTGAAAAGCTCCAACCGCTTGCTTTGTTACGGACTTTGACAATGAAGTCTGGGTTTCCTGCCACGTCCATAACCACCCGAAGGTGATCTCCTAAATAGAGAATTTCTTTAATTTTGCCCTCGATCACATTGTCGAGATTTTCATTATCGACAACTTCAATACGCTCAGGACGTAGTGATACAGTTGTGGCATCGCCGACTTCACCAATGTTAATTGGATCTGCCTTCAAAATCGTTCCATCACTCATAACGACGGTGCAAGTATCACCGCCTTTCGACGCGATTTTACCGGTGAATTTGTTGTTCTCACCAATAAATTGGGCAACAAACGAATTCTGTGGTGTCTCGTAAAGAACATCTGGTGGTGAAAGTTGTTGAATAACACCATCGTTAAAGACTGCTACACGATCTGACATTGTCAAAGCTTCAGTCTGATCGTGTGTTACGTAAACAACGGTTACACCAAGGTTTTCGTGAATGTGCTTGATCTCATATTGCATTTGCTCGCGCAACTGCTTGTCCAATGCGCCAAGTGGTTCATCCATAAGAATAAGCTCAGGATCGAACACCAAGGCACGGGCAACGGCAACACGTTGTTGCTGGCCGCCAGACAATTGTGCTGGGCGACGATTGCCAAACTCTTGAAGCTCAACCATTTCCAAAGCACGTTTTACTTTGGCTTCTTGATCAGCTTTGTTCATGTTTCTGATTTGTAATGGAAAAGCTAAATTCTCTGACACACTCATATGCGGAAAGAGCGCATAATTTTGGAACACCATGCCAATGCCGCGCTTGTGCGGTGGAACATTGTTTATGGGTTGGTCGTTGAGAAATATTTCACCATTTGTGGCCGGTTCAAAGCCCGCCAACATCATGAGGCAAGTTGTCTTTCCGGAGCCAGAAGGCCCAAGCATTGTTAGAAACTCACCGGGTTGGATATCCAAATTAAGATCTTTGACAACTAAATTTTCGCCGTCATAACTTTTTTGGACGCGTTCAAATCTTACTGCTGCGCCGGACACATTTTGCATTAATTAGCCGTCCCAAATACTATTTTACATTCTTATAGCTACGACTATACATGAATGAGAACACAAATATACCCGTTGAGTGGTGGCAATCACTAAAAACTTTTAGTTTTTTTCACTAAAAAAGGTGTTTTTGGTTGTGTAATTCTCTAAAATCACTGTGATTGCTTTTTCGGGCTATCACGATGTTAATTTTGAATAACATCGTAAGTTGCGTCCAATGAGACTCGTACAGCGTGTAATAAATCATCTATCTCATCTGAATTGATAATCATTGGTGGGCAAAATCCAATTGCATCAACCATGTTACGAACGATCACACCATTGTTCTGCATTTCTTTTGCAACCAATACACCTAATTGGCCAGGATCTTTAAGCGGTGTTCCGTCGTCTTTTGTTGCGACTAATTCAATGGCTGCGACCAAACCCACGCCGCGCACCTCGCCAATGAGCGGATGATCGGACAGGGCATTTAAGCCATCTCGCAAGCGTTGCCCCATCTTTGCGCAATTGCTAACGAGGTCGCGTTCCTCAATAATGTTGATGGTTTCAAGGGCGACAACGGCAGGTGTCGGGTGGCCACCAGCGGTATAGCCATGGCCAAATACGCCGATATTGTTGCTCTCTTGTGCGATTGGTTTGTAAACGCGGTCGTTGATCATCAGTGCTGATAAAGGCATGTAAGATGATGTGATCTGTTTTGAAAGCACCATAATGTCAGGTGTAATGTTGTAAGTCTGGCAGCCAAACATATTTCCTGTGCGACCAAATCCGTTGATCACTTCATCTGCAACCAGCAAGATGTCATATTTGTTGAGGACAGCTTGGATTTTCTCCCAATAGGTTTCAGGTGGAATAACAACACCGCCGGCACCCATGGCAGGTTCTGCAAACATTGCAGCGATCGTGTCTGGGCCTTCTGTTTGAATGACATCATCCAGCTCTTGAGCCAAACGCGTTGCAAACTCGATCTCGGTTTCGCCAGGTAGTCCGTCGTTATAAAAATGCGGGCATGTGAGACGCAGCACATCAGGAACAATCAAATCAAATGATTTGTGGTTATAAGGAAGGCTGGTCAGACAGCTCGAAGCAATGGTCACGCCATGATAGCCGCGTTGACGCACGATGATCTTTTTCTTTTCAGGTTTACCAAGAGCGTTGGACCGATACCAAATCATTTTAAGAGTAGTATCAATGGCTTCGGAACCAGAATTGGTAAAGAAGACTTTGCTCATCGGAACGGGCGCAATGGAAATCAGCTTTTCGGCCAGATCAATCGCAGGGCCGTTCGTTTTGTGGGTGAAGCTATGATAAAATGGCAGTTTGAGCATTTGTGCATAGGCAACATCTGCCAAGCGTTTTTCGCTAAAACCTAAACCCGCAGACCATAGACCTGACATGGCTTCGATATATTTATTTCCTTGATTGTCAAAAACATAGATACCGTCTCCACGCTCAATAACAAGCGGACCAATCTCAGCATGTTTTTCAGCATTCGTATAAGGATGCATATGGTATGCAATATCGCGTGCTTCTTGAGAATTAGGTGCATGGTGCATGAGCGGGTGCTCCTTTCAAATATGATCGTCGCATTTTGGATAGAGATTTACATCTTCAAATAATATAGTCACATAATTGAGTAAGATTCTATAGGAGTATTTTGAAATGGCCGCGCCTAATATACTAATATTTATGGTTGATCAGTTAAACGGTACGTTGTTTCCCGATGGTCCAGCCGAATGGCTGCATGCGCCAAATTTGAAAAAGCTTGCTGCGCAGTCTGTTCGGTTCCAAAATTCGTACACGGCGTCCCCTTTGTGCGCGCCCGGTCGTGCGTCTTTTATGTCCGGTCAATTGCCGCAAAATACGCGTGTATATGATAATGCTGCTGAATTTTGTTCTGACATTCCAACCTATGCGCACCATTTGCGCCGTGCAGGCTATCAAACGTGCCTGTCTGGTAAGATGCACTTTGTTGGCCCAGATCAAATGCATGGGTTTGAAGAGCGCTTAACAACAGATATTTATCCGGCTGATTTCGGTTGGACACCTGATTACCGAAAGCCGGGTGAGCGAATCGATTGGTGGTATCACAATATGGGGTCTGTGACGGGTGCAGGTGTTGCCGAGATTTCCAATCAAATGGAATATGATGATGAGGTTGCTTATAATGCAACGCGCAAGGTCTATGATCTTGCACGCGGAAATGATGATCGCCCATGGTGTTTAACAGTTAGCTTTACCCATCCGCACGATCCATATGTAGCGCGTCAAAAATACTGGGATCTTTATGAAGATTGCGAGCATCTTCTGCCTGAAATTCCTGCGATGAAATATGAGGACCATGATCCCCATTCACAAAGAATATTTGACGCCAATGATTGGCGTAGCTTTGATATTCAAGAAGAGGATATCAAAAAGTCTCGTCGGGCTTACTTTGCCAATATCTCATATTTGGATGATAAAATTGGCGAGGTGATGGAAGCGCTGGAATCCACCAATCAAGAAGCTGTCATTGTGTTCGTATCAGATCATGGCGATATGTTAGGCGAACGTGGTTTGTGGTTCAAGATGTGTTTTTATGAGGGATCAGCCCGTGTGCCAATGATGATGAAACTGCCTGATGTTGAGCCGCGCTTGGTCAAAGAAGCTGTGTCCAATATCGATGTCACGCCAACTTTATGTGATATTGCTGGCGTTTCCATGGATGAAGTTATGCCATGGACCCAAGGGGAGAGTTTGTTGCCCTATGCAAAGGGCACAATTAGAACAAGTGTAGTGGCCATGGAATATGCAGCGGAGGCTTCTTATGCGCCGCTTGTGTCTTTGCGCAAAGGACAATGGAAATATAATAAATGTTTGCTGGATCCTGAGCAATTGTTTGATTTGGACGCAGATCCGCATGAGCTTAACAATCTGGCTCAAAGTGCTGACCATAAAGATGTGCTGTTGGAATTTCAAAAGCTTGCTGACGCGCGTTGGGATCTTGAGCAATATGATCAATCTGTTCGTCACAGCCAAGCACGCCGATGGATTGTCTATGAAGCATTGCGCAATGGCAATTATTACCCTTGGGATTATCAACCACTGCAAAAGGCGTCAGAGCGATATATGCGAAACCATATGGATTTAAATGAGGTTGAAGATCGTCAGCGATATCCAAAAGATTAGATGACACACTAAGATATGGACAAGAATAGGATTTGAGGAGAAAAGATTATGATTGAAGTATTAGGGCGGGCGACATCTGCCAATGTGCAAATCGTTATGTGGGCTTTGGCCGAACTTGGTCTAGATTATAAACGCCATGATGTTGGTGGTGCTTTTGGTGGAACCAATACGCCTGAATATCTTGCGATGAACCCCAATGGTTTGGTGCCAGTTATAAAAGATGGCGATTTAGTGCTGTTTGAAAGTGCTGCGATCTTGCGCTATTTGGCCAGCAAATACGGTGATCAGGCGTTTTATCCAACCGATTCTGCCCATCGTGCAAAGCTTGATGTTTGGGCTGAATGGACCAAGAGCAGTTTTTATCCAGTTCTACTTCAGGGTCTGTTTTATCCGCTTGTGCGTTTTGATCCTGCCATACTTGATCTTGATGAGTTGGCAGCTTCTGCTGGGGAAATGAAGGCTTTGGCAAGCATGCTCAATGATCGTTTAGGGGCAGGGCCTTGGATCGGAGGGGATGACTTTTCTTTTGCTGATATTGTTGTGGGGTCATTGCTGTTTCGCTATTATGATATGGAGTTTGACAAAGCAGACTTGCCGCATTTGCAAGCCTATTATGACCGACTTTCAGCCCGTCCAGCCTATGCGGAGCATGTGATGGTGTCCTATGAAAGCCTTCGCTGGTAGGGTTAGGTGTCGTTATAAAGGACGCTTACATCAGTATCTGCTTATTTAGTCATCAGTTCCGATGAATTGGTGCTTTCTATTTGATCTGACTGCATAGAAAATGATCGATTTTGGGTGGTGAAAAGCTAAAATTTTTTACCACTTGATAAAATTTTTATTGATGGCATACTAATCCCATAAATCAGTCATAAAAAAATGGGAACACTGATGTCGAATACAAATCATACAAATGCCGTCCGCGCTGACGGAATACAGTCTGGTAGACTTGGCGCCGAGAAAATTGAAGATAATTTTTGCGATCTTCATGCGCCACTCAATCCGCACGAAGCGATGGTTGCAGCTGATCGCTGTTATTTTTGCCACGATGCGCCGTGTATAACGGCTTGTCCAACCTCAATTGATATTCCTTTGTTTATTCGCCAAATTTCGACAAATACGCCGGAATCTGCTGCAAAGACTATTTTTGAACAGAACATTCTTGGCGGGATGTGTGCACGCGTTTGTCCAACAGAGACATTGTGCGAAGAAGCATGTGTGCGTCAGGAAGCTGAAAATAAGCCTGTTGAAATCGGGCTTTTGCAACGTTTTGCGACAGATAAACTGATGGATGCAGGTATCCATCCCTTCACCCGAGCAGATACAACAGGCAAAAAAGTTGCTATTGTGGGCGCAGGTCCTGCAGGTCTTGCAGCAGCACACAGATTGGCCCTTAAGGGTCATGATGTTACGATTTTTGATGGCCGCGAAAAAGCTGGCGGTCTTAATGAATTTGGCATTGCAGCCTATAAATCTGTTGATCAATTTGCCGAGCGCGAGGTCGAATGGCTGTTGTCTATTGGTGGTATCAATATTGAGCTTGGCAAACGATTGGGTGACAATCTTAGTATTGCTGGTTTAAATTCTGATTATGATGCGGTGTTCTTGGCCATTGGTTTGGGTGGTGCAAATGCACTTGGCTTGGAAGGTAAAAATCTTGACGGGTCTGTTGATGCTGTCGATTTCATTTCAGATTTACGTCAATCATCTGATCTTACGACTGTCAAAGTCGGTCGCAATATTGTTGTGATTGGTGGTGGGATGACTGCGGTTGATGCTGCTGTTCAAGCAAAGCTGCTTGGTGCTGAGAATGTTAATCTTGTCTATCGTCGGGGCGTTGAGCGCATGAATGCAAGTGTGTTTGAGCAAGAGCTTGCCACATCAAAAGGTGTTCGAATTATCACCAATGCACAGCCAATTGGTGTCAAAGGCAATGGAGCTGTTAGTGAAGTCGAGTTTGCCTATACGGAGAGCGATGAAAATGGCTTTCGTGTTACCGACGAGACATTCACCTTGAAAGCCGATCAAGTGTTCAAAGCGATTGGACAAAACCTTGATGGTGATCTTGGTGGTTTGGCCGTTGAGCGTGGAAAAATCAAAGTGAGCGACACTGGAAAAACATCCGTTGATGGTGTTTGGGCTGGTGGAGATTGTGCAACTGGTGGGGATGATCTGACCGTAACTGCGGTGGCCGAAGGCCGCGACGCAGCGGAAGATATTCACACAGCAATGATGGCTTAGGAGAGATATTATGGCTAATTTACAATCAAATTTTTTAGGCATTAAGTCGCCAAACCCATTTTGGTTAGCGTCTGCGCCTCCGACTGATAAAGAATATAATGTTCGCCGTGCATATGATGCAGGGTGGGGCGGTGTTGTTTGGAAAACGCTCGGTGCTGAAGGCCCACCTGTTGTGAACGTGAATGGACCGCGCTATGGCGCAATTTATGGTGCTGATCGTCGTTTGTTGGGATTTAACAATATCGAGCTGATCACAGATCGTGACCTATATACCAATCTTGAAGAGATGAAGCGCGTGAAGGAAGATTATCCAGACCATGCTTTGATCGCATCGATAATGGTGCCGTGTGAAGAAGAGGCATGGAAAGCTATCCTGCCGCTTGTTGAAGAAACAGGTTCCGATGGTATCGAGCTGAATTTTGGTTGCCCACATGGAATGGCAGAGCGCGGCATGGGTGCCGCTGTCGGTCAGGTTCCTGAATATATTGAAATGGTCACACGCTGGTGTAAGCAATATTCAAAGCTGCCGGTTATCGTAAAGCTTACGCCGAATATTACTGATATTCGTCTACCTGCACGCGCTGCCAAGGCTGGTGGTGCAGATGCTGTGAGTTTGATTAACACAATCAATTCGATGATTGCTGTTGATCTTGATAGTTTTGCGCCAGTGCCAACGATTGATGGCAAGGGAACGCATGGTGGTTATTGTGGTCCTGCGGTTAAGCCTATTGCGCTTAATATGGTTGCAGAAATAGCGCGTGATCCTGAAACAGCAGGCCTACCAATGTCTGGTATTGGCGGCATTTCAAACTGGCGCGATGCGGCAGAATATATTGCGCTGGGTTGCGGTAATGTACAGGTTTGTACAGCTGCCATGACCTATGGATTTAAGATTGTTGAAGAAATGATCTCTGGTCTTGAGCAGTATATGGATGAAAAAGGCTTTGAAACTATTGATGATTTTGTTGGTATGGCCATACCTAATGTTACTGATTGGCAATATTTGAACTTGAACCACATTACAAAAGCTAAGATTGATCAAGATCTTTGCATTAGTTGTGGTCGTTGTTTTGCAGCGTGCGAAGATACATCACACCAAGCGATTTCAATGAGTGCAGATCGCAAGTTTGAAGTGATTGATGCTGAATGTGTTGCGTGTAATCTTTGTGTGAATGTTTGCCCTGTTGAAGGCTGCATTAGCATGGAAGAATTGGTGCCTGGTCAAGTTGATACGCGCACAGGGAAAACGGTTGTTGCAGAATCTGCTAACTGGACAACACATCCAAATAACCCAGCAAGCCTTGAACCTGCTGAATAAAATCTGCTGACATATAGCAAGATTTGTCAAATCACTCCGTGTTAGAATAGACTTATATTCTCACGGAGTGTTTTTTTGTCTTATTCAAAATCGCCAGACTCGATTCATGAATTGAACCCTGATACGAGGGATGTCTTTTCGTCTTATTCAGATGATGTTGCAAAAACCTGTCTGCAAATCCGCGACCTGATTTATCAAGTTGCTGAAGAGCTTCCAGAGGTTGGTCAAATTACGGAAGCTCTGAAGTGGGGGCAGCCGTCATACCTTACTGAGGAAAGTAAAAGCGGTACGACCATTCGTTTGGGTCCGGTTAAAGATCGGCCAGATTATTGCGGTGTCTATGTGCATTGCCAAACAAATCTTATCGAAGGATTTCGTCAGGCTTTTGACGATGAATTTGAGTTTGAGAAAAACCGAGCGATTCTGATCCCAGTTAATCGCGATCTGCCGAAAGACGCATTGGCTTTGTGTATCAAAGACGCACTGACCTATCATCTTAAAACTTAGATGAGGTTTTTTAAGATGCTGGTGGGGTCAGCATTGATCTGAACATATGCATCAAGTGTTTTTCGGCATCATGGATTGAATTATTATCTCTTGAACCCAAAATACCTTTAATCTGAACATCAAAATCTGCGTAATGCTGTGTTGATGACCATATTGAAAATAACAGGTGATAGGGGTCGATGTCGGCAAGTTTGCCTTGTTTAACCCAACTATTGATAAGGTCTGCTTTTTCATCCACAAGCGTTTTTAGCGGGCCTTTGATAGATGAAATGAAGTTTGGCGCACCTTGCAAAATCTCATTGGCATAAAGCCTGCTTTCTTGCGGATACTTTTTGGACATAGCCAGTTTTTTTCTCACATAGATGAGAATTTCTTCAATTGGATTGTCTGATGGCCCCAACTCTAGCAATGGTTCTAACCAGTTTTTTAGCAATTGCTCAAGCAGGGCAACGTGCACGGCCTCCTTGCTTGGGAAATAGTAAAGAAGATTTGGTTTGGACATGCCCGCAGCTTTGGCGAGTTGATCTACGGTCGAACCACGGAAACCATATTGTGAAAAGACCTCCAAACCAGCTTTTAAAATCACACTGCGATTCTTTTGCTGGATGCGACTTCGAGAGGCAATTTTTGGTTTTACTTTGGTTGACATGCACATAAACTAGCCAAGGGAACTAAAGAGTCCAGCCTTGGTATCCCTTTTATTGAGTGTTTGTAGATAATTCACTGGATAAGATTATAATCCACTGAGTTTTCTCATATGCCATTCCAGTACTGAATTGCTACTTAAAACGGGTTTGCCCAAGGCTTTTTCCGCCTGTGGGATGATGTCGATAGTCCGTAGATTTGTGCAGGATAAAAACACAGCATCACAATCATCATCTTTAGCGATATCCAAACATGCTTTTAAAATTGATTTTGGGTCAATTCTGGCGACTTTTTCTTCTTCTTTTTCCTCAAAGGATGCGAATTTTGTGATTTTAATGCCCACTTTATTTTCTAAGTGATTTCGCATTGGGGCAGACACTTCATCTATATAGGGAGAAATATAAGCCAGCTTTTTGACACCCAAATCCTCGCACCGAGCGATGAGCGCCGTGAGTGGATTGGTGGCAAATTTACAATTGCCCGGTGATAGAATGAGCTCTGAGATGCGTTCTGGCCCAATAATCGTTGCGCCAGATGTACACGCATAGCCTATCACATCAAAGGATAGAGATGGCGGGAATAAAGCAACAGAGGCAGGCAGTTTTGCTTCCATTGTTTTCAGTGTTTCGGGTGTGACTTCAGCATGGCTTTCAATTCGCGAGACATAAAGCGCAATACCTTCTTGATTTAAGGATGATTGCAGTTCTGGCTCAACGGTTTCATCGCTTTGTAACACCACCAAACCCAATGTGGCGCGGTGGCCAATGGGTGTTGTTAATTCGTATTCTAGTTTGCTCATGATGATGCTCCTAAAATAGGTAGATGTTTGGGCGCGCGTTTAGATAAAAGCTGTGCACCATGTTTGGTGATCACAATGTTTTCCTCGTGCACCATGATCTTGCCAGATGAAATCTCTAGGCTTGGCTCAATGGTTAAAACCATGTTCTCTTTTAAAACCGTATGATCTGTTGCAATGAGAGATGGCCATTCTGTCAATCGCATACCCAAGCCATGACCAAGCCTGCCAACATCGCCAATTTCTTTTTGTAGAGAGATAATATCTGCGATGGCTTTGTATACATCGCTGGCTTTTTGTCCGATTTGGGTAGCTTTTATGCCAGCATCGGTTGCGTCATACAGCAGTGTATATGCATCTTGCGCGGGTTGGTTTGCAGATCCTATTGCGAAGTTTCTATCAAAGTCACAAAAATATCCGTCAAAGACAGCACCCGTATCAATCATGATGATATCGCCATCTTGAAGCAGGGCATCAGATGCGGGTGAGATGACATCACTATATCCGCCTTGTTCTGCACCACCTGCCATATATGGCACCCAATCGGCGCCTTCTTCGAGCAGAAGCCTTTGGAAATTGCGAAAGACAGAACTGATCGAACGGCCTTTTTCGCAAATCTCACTTACCCGCGCAAAGCTTCGGTCTGCGATCCTGCATATATGTGAGATCTTAGCGATTTCGGCATCAGATTTTATCATCTGAAGGGAAACCAATAATGCGCTGGCATCCGTGATGCTTATGTTTGGTGTGAGTTTTTGCAGTTTAAAAAAACTAGCCAATGGCATGCGCAAATGGGTTTCATGCCCCATTGGTATGCCTAGGTTTCCGCTTTTGCCAATGGTTTTTATAATGATGTCGCTGAGCAATGTCACGCCGTCGTCAATAAGATCGGGTGATGTCCATGTATGAATATCATCTACCCAGCATTTGGACATAAGGTCTGCGCCAATTGCTGGAATAATTGCGATGGGTTTGCCTATTTTTGGCAGCAAGACAAACCAAGGCCGCGTCGGGCTTTCCCAAAATCGCGTGAAATATCCAGTAAAATATCGCACGTCCGGCTCGCATGTCAGCAATATGGCGTCGATGTTTTGCTCGATCATAGGGCTTTGCGCATTTTGGCAACGCCTTGCGAATTCATCATCTGAAAACCCGCGTGCTGGTTGCGTCTTATCGCTCATACCGCTCACACTGACAATTCTTCGCTGATAATTCCTGCAATTCGAGAATTCACATCGATCCTCAATGCGTGTTTGATATCCGCATCCATGAATATCGGCGCAATGCCGCCGCCGCCAGATGCTGTTGTTGATATGCCAATTTCAGCCAGTTTTGCCACGCAATGATCGCCATCAGCTTCTGTGATTGTCATGAATGTATTGGCAGATTTGGCAAGGCTTTTAAGGGCAATGAGAGATGCCGTTTTACAATCCAACCGTCCCATTTCAGACACAGGGCCAGATGTGTCGACGATTTTCTTGGCTTTGATCGCTTCAATCAAAGCAGGGGCAAAATCTGGCTCCACAACAATGATCTTTAATGCGTCACCGAATACATGCCGTGCATAACCTGCAATGGCTGATGCCAATCCACCAACGCCAGCCTGCAAGAATAGATGAGTTGGCGGGTTCGCTATTTGCTCATGCATTTCAGCAGCTAGAACCAAATAACCTTCCATCAATAGATAAGGTAGGTCCTCATATCCGGGCCATGAACTATCTGACAGCAATATTAAATCGCTATTGTTCTTTGTATCTTCAAGAGCGGCTTGCATGCTCTGTTCATAATCATCGCCGCGACGAACGACCGTTGCGTTTTGTCTTTCAAGTAATTGTGAAAATTCTTCAGGCACTGTTTCGGACAGATAAATAATAGCGTTTGCGCCAAATATGCGCGCGCCTGCTGCAACTGATAATCCATGATTGCCAGCACTTGCGGTGACGTATGTTTTACCTTTGAGCGGAGATGACGCTAAATCATTGCCGCTTTGCATGGCATGTGTGGCAATGACATAAGCTGCACCAAGTGCTTTGAAACTGCCAAGGCCCATGCGTTGACGTTCATCTTTGAGTGAAATGCTTTTCACACCCAATGTGGCTGCTAACTCTGCCATATCAAGCAGTGGTGTGGCCGCATGCTGAGGGCAGTGCTTTAACAATGCTGTTGGTGCTTCGGCATTTATGCTGGTTTGAGGATATTTGCCACCCAGATCATCTGTTAAGCCGATGCCACATAGTGGGTTTTGATAAATTTCTGCCATGGTTTCTCCCAAACAAATCATGATTATAGCCAAAGAATGCATGATCTTATTATCTTGTGCAATAGATATAAAAAAACCAGGCTAATAAGCCTGGTTTTCATTGTTTTATCGGGTCACAAACTATGCAGTTACATAGGCAATTGATTCATCAACGGCTGCGATGATTTCATCAATGTGATCTTTGGTCGAAATCAATGCAGGACTAAAGCACAATGTGTTGTTAAAGCCTGGAAGCGAACGATTTGTCATGCCGGCAATCACTGCATGTTCTGACATGCAACGCGCAACGATTTTTTGAACCATGTGCTCAGGCAATGGCTCTTTTGTATCTTGATCAGCAACAAGCTCCAAGCCACAGAATAGACCTTTACCGCGAGCTTCACCACCAACGGAATACTTACCTTTGAGGCTAAGAAGCTTCTCAAGCATATATTCGCCAATGACATTTGTGTTTTCCAAAAGATTTTCATCTTCCAAAATACGCATGTTTTCAAGTGCAGCCGCAGGTCCGGCAGTACAGCCACCAAACGTGGATATATCGCGGAAATAGCTCATGTGATCGGATGGATCAGACTTAAAATGGTCAAACACGGCTTCTGTTGTAACGGTGCAAGAGATCGCTGCATATCCAGATGCTACGCCTTTGGCCATTGTGACCATGTCTGGCTCAATGCCATAATGCTGATAGCCAAACCATTCGCCGGTGCGACCCATGCCGCAAACAACTTCATCTAATATCAATAGGATGTCGTATTTTTTGCAGATTTCCTGCACACGTGGCCAATAGCCCTCAGGTGGAACAATCACGCCGCCACCAGCTGTCACAGGTTCTAGAATAAGGCCGCCAACGGTGTCTGGACCTTCGCGAAGAATAACTTCTTCAATCGCATTGGCAGCACGAATGCCGTAATCATCAACATCGCCAAACTGTGAGCGGTATTCCAAGCAATGCGGCACGGATACAAAACCTGGTGTGTACGGGCCATATTGCGCACTGCGCTCTTCTTGTCCGCCCGATGAAAGGGCCGTAATTGTTGTTCCGTGATAATCGCGTTCGCGATACAGGATTTTATGTTTTTTGCCGCCATATTTGTTATGTGCAATTTGGCGCACCATTTTATAGGCTTTTTCATTGGCTTCAGAGCCAGAGCTTGAATAATAAACCCGAGACATGCCCGGCATTTTGCTGATCAAGCGCTCAGAATAATTGGCTGCAGGAATACTACCTGTTGTGCCGCCAAAAAAGTTCATTTTAACAAGTTGATCACGCACAGCATTTGCAATGCTTTCGCGGCCATAGCCAACGTTGACAGTCCAAACGCCGCCAGACACAGCATCAAGATGCTCGCGGCCAGCTTGGTTCCAAACGCGAACGCCTTTACCTTCGATAATGATCAAAGGATCATCTGTTTCAAAACGTTTATGTTGGCTGAGATGGTGCCAAACATGCTTACGATCATTTTCAACAACATCTTCGAAATTATTTTGATTATTCATGCCGTCCATGATGGACCCTCCTATTATTTAACCTGATCTTATGGCCGCAATTATTTTCCGAATAGGGCCTGATTTCATGCATCTATGGTGCCAGATTTTATGTGCGATGTGACAGCTGACATTTTGTCTCGGTCTGTGATTTGAATTGGGATGGTGATTGACGTTCAATACAAGCTTACAAACCAAGCCTGCAAGCCAAGCATTTAGGCCAAGTTATGGGTGGGAGTGTGATGTCAAAATGACAAAATTGCAAACGATTTTATGCCGCTCCAAATTTTCATTTATAAAGCAAGTATTTCCATTATTATAAGAAAAGGGGCTATAAATCTCAGCGAAATAGGATTGCAATATGCACCGGCTGTCCAACGTGATCAGAAAGACTTTCATCGGTGGCTAATTTAGATAGGCAAAGTAAATGAGTGCATCATTTATTTGCATCTGATTGGTTCTCGGGGAAGGCTGCTTTGAACTCGGGCAAGGCTAAACAATTTTGCTCTATTTCCAACAGGCGTGCAAAAGGGGTAAGATCAACGCCCCATCTATGTGCATTGTATAATTGTGGTATGAGGCAAATATCCGCCAAGGAGACCGTGTTTCCAAAGCTATAATCCCCATCTAAATCTATGAGTTCTTGATAGGCTGTAAAGCCTTCACTCATCCAATGTTTCATCCAGTTTTTTGCATCATCATCCGTCATTCCGTTAGACTTTAAATAACGTGTTACCTTCAAATTATTAATGGGATGGATATCCATAGCGATGACGTAGGCGGCAGCATTTACCTCGGCTGCAAATACAGGGTTCTCAGGACGTAGGGCAGGTTTAGGTTTGATCGCTTCCAAATAGGAAATGATTGCCATGCTTTGGGTTAGGATGGTTCCATCGGCCAACTCAAGAGCGGGTACGCCTTTTGACGGATTGGTTGCCATAAACTCTTCGCTACGTTGCTCACCCTTTACAAGGTTTACATCGACGGTCTCATAGGGGATCTTCTTCATATTGAGCGCAATGCGCGTCCTATAAGATGTGGTGGATCGCCAATATGAATATAATTTCATCATATTCTCAATCCAAAAGCCATAGTGATAAAACAGGTAGCGCAATGAGTAGGATAAGTCGGAAAATATCAGCCACCCAAAACGGCATCACACCTTTGAAAATTGTCATCAAGTCGATGTCCTTTAACACCGATTTTAAGATGAAAACATTTAATCCGATGGGGGGAGAAATCAAACTGATCTCTGTGACCACAACCACGATTATCCCAAACCATATGGCAACCATAGCCGGGTCTGACAAAAGACCGCTTCCAAAATCAAGCGATGTGACCAATGGGAAAAAGATCGGCACGGTGAGCAAGATCATAGACAGGCTTTCGAGCACAGCACCAAGAAAAATATATATGAGTACAATTGCTAAAATCACGACATAGGCGTTGAGATCCAGTGCTGTAACCCATGCTAAAATTTCATCTGGAAAACCGGAATAACTAATGAGATTTGAGAATACTTCAGCGCCGATAATCAATCCGAAAATCATTGCCGTTGTTCGGATTGTATCGCGTCCGGCAGTCAGCAGTTTTGTAAAAGTTAACCCACCCATACATATGGCGATGATGAGCGAAAAAATAGCGCCAATTGCGGCAGCTTCTGAGGGGGTGAAAAACCCACCATAAATGCCGATCATGATAACCGCAAACAGGCCGACAACAGAAACAACACCGAACAAGTCTTTATTGGTAATGATCATTTTGCCAGCGTCTTTGGGTGCAAGAACAGGTTTAATTTTGACAACAATTGCGACTGTTGCGATATAAAACAATACGCCAAGAAGACCTGGAATGATCCCAGCGATAAACAGATGTGCAATATTGGCTTCAGTAATAAGTCCGTAGATAATTAAAATAACCGATGGTGGAATGAGAATTCCCAAGGTTCCGCCTGCCGCGATAGAGCCGCTGGCAAGGCTTTCGGCATATCCGACTTCTCTCATTGGCGGCATGGCAACTTTTGACATTGTGGCAGCAGTTGCCAGCGATGAGCCGCAGACAGCGCTAAAACCGCCACAAGCCACAATCGTTGCCATCGCCAATCCACCATGAAGGCGGTATAGCGCTCTGTGAGCTGCTCTAAAGAGTGCGTTTGATACGCCAGAAATCGTAAGTAAATTTCCCATTAAGACAAATAAAGGGATGACCGAAAGTGTGAATGATAAAACGGTATCAAACGCGACATTTCCCAAGAGTGTAAAACTTGTGGTCCAATTGCGCATCAGAGCAAAACCGACAGTCCCAACAAATATCATTGAAATTGCGATTGGGACTCTGGCTGCGATCAATGCAAATAAAGCCGCAAAGCAGATAAGGGATTCGATCAAACGCTTATTCCTTTTTGGAAGAAAGAGACTGCACAGCCATCAGGATTACGCAGATAAAACAGCAAAATGCAGCGAGCATTCCAACCAAATAAAGCGGGATCTCAAGCGAGTTTGTCACTTGTTCATAGCGTTCTAGCTTTACGGCATGTTTCCAGAGCTGAACGGTAAGGACGGCAAAAACAACAATGCCGATAACAGATGCAAACGCTTGGATAACTCGTTTTGTGAGTTTTCCGCCAACGTTTTCAAATACATCAACTTTGATGTGGCTATCGGTCAGTGCTGCCACGGGAAGTGACAAAAAGACAAGCACGCCAAGAAAGATCTCAGTTAATTCAAAAGCACCACTAATTGGGCTGTTGAAAAAATAACGTGCAACGACATCACATCCCGTCACAAACATCATGACAAACAAAACAATGATTGCCATGATTTCACAGATATTTCCGACAGCGAATGCGGTTTTTTTAACTCTATTCGCTATCGGGTTTTTTGCACTATCTTGCATTTAGACTAGTTGCCTGTTGCTGCACGAAGCTTTTGCAACGCAGCTGCACCATCACTACCGGTCGCTTGAACTTCATCAGCCCAAGATTGCTCGCGAACTGCAGCAAGTTCTTTCATTTTCGAAACAACTGCTTCTGGAGCATCATAAACTTCAACTTTTGTACCAGCTGTATATTCAGCACCTGCTGCATCGGCTGCATCCCATACTTTACCAGCAGCGGCAGCAAATGCCGCACCAGATAGGGCTTCAATTGCAGTTCTATCGGCTGCATCTATGCCGTCCCAAACGCCTTCATTCATAACAAGGAACCAAGATGTATTATACATACCGCCTGGGATCTTCATTGAATGGGTAATATGGTCTGTGAGCTTAAATGCTTTCAAGGCTTCCATTGGAAATGTCACACCATCAATAACGCCAGTAGACAGTTTTTCAAAAACTTGACCTGGGCCCATAAATTGGGTTGTTATTCCCAAATCTTCTGCAAGTCCTGCAATATAGCCACCAGGCGTTCTGATTTTTAGCCCTGCGAAATCTTCAATCTTTTCGATCTTGCGTTGATTGTTATGAAACATACCTGGACCATGTACAAATAGGCCGAGAAGTTTTGTGCCTTGATGCTCAGATTGTGCATCCAAATCATCAGAATAAACATTCCAATAAGCAGTTGATGTTGTTTCAGCGTTATCGCCGATAAATGAGAACTGCCCAATGCGTGAACGCAAGAAGCGACTGTCTTTTGTAAACGAGTGCAAACCATAGGTAATATCTGTGATACCGTCAGCAGCCAAATCATAGTGAGCAGGCGGCGGTCCAAGCGGTTTTGGCAAAATACGTACAGTCACACGACCATCTGTTGCCTTTGCTATGTTTTCAGCCCATGGCTTCATAATACCAGCAACAACTGGGTGTTGCGGTGGCAACCAAGATGACATCACCAATTCAGCTGCTGAGGCTGATCCTGCTAGCAAACCGCCAGCAATAAGTGCCGATGCGGACATTTTTACGTATAGTTTCATAAGATTATTTCTCATGTGATCCTCCAATTCATTCCTCCAGGCGATTGGAATAAACCAATCGTACTGCCAGTCAACTTAGTTTCTTTTGAAACTATGTCAATAAATAATTGCAAGTGAAACTAAATGGCAGTATTTATGTTTTCAGCATTTTTAAGAAAAAGGCCTTAGATTTATAGTGACCAAAAGCAAAACAGAGAAAATTGATGAATTCGAACTTCGAGAGTTTTTCCCTTACTTAGTACGCGTGTTTTATTCTGAGGTTACGTCAGCGATATCATCAACATATGTCACCAAGCATGACCTATCTCCAGCGGAATGGCGCACAATTGCAATTATTGGCAAGGGTAGTTCTTTAACCGCAAACGAAATTGTCGAACAATCTAGTATGGATAAGGTATCGATTAGTCGGGCGGTGACACGCTTGAATATCAAAGGGTTGATTGATTTTAAAACAAACGTAGAGGATGGCAGAAGCAAATTGCTGACTTTGAGTTCAAAAGGTGAAGCCACCTACCACGAAATCGTCAGGGACGTATTAGACGTTGAACAAAAACTACTATCCAATATTGATGACAAGGAAAAACAGGATTTTTTGAACACAATGCAAAAGATCTGCGACAACAAAATTCAATATTTTTCTTAATGTTGAGGTTTACGGTATTGCCGCCATCCTCGAAATGTCGTGACACGTTGGTAACACAAAGCTAAGGGCTTCTGGCTCAGTCAGTTCAATAAACTTCCCTATATTTGAAGGAAATAGTTATGAGACCATCTGGACGTGGCGATACTGAATCGCTCTATTTCACCTATCCACATTTTGAACCACCCAAAAACAGCGATAATCTTACTAAATCCACAGCTGTTGCCATTGTTGGAGCTGGTCCAATTGGCATGACTGCCGCACTCACGTTAGCGCAAAACGGTATTCGTTCCATCGTGTTAGACGCAAAATCAACGTTTAATGATGGTAGTCGGGCGATTTGTGTAGCAAGGCAAAGCTTTCGAATACTGGAGCGCATTGGCGCTGTTGCACCCTTTCTAAAGAAGGCATTACCTTGGACGACGGGTCGTAGTTTTTACCGTGGACAGCAGATACTCGAATTTCAAATGCCGGATAGTCCGCACGAAAAATTTCGACCGATGTACAATATCCAGCAACAATATATCGAACAATACCTTTGGGATGCGATTTGTCAGGAACCATTGATTGAAGTCCGCTGGCAAAGCAAAGTTACCGGAATAAAAGACCACCCCAACAAAGTTACACTGAAAGTAGAAGACCCCAATGATACCTATGAATTAGATTGCGACTGGATACTTGCAGCTGATGGTGCACGTAGCACAGTTCGCAAACTCCGTGGCCTGCGTCTAAAGGGTGAGAATTATGAGGGCCGCTATGTTATTGCCGATGTTCAAATGAAACATGATTTCCCAACAATCCGCCGCGCGCTTTTTGATCCAGAGTGCCGCCGAGGGGGAACAATTCTGATTCACAAGGAACCGGATGATATCTGGAGAATTGATTACCAGCTAGATGATGATGAAGATGAAGCAACCGCCACTCGTGAGGATACAGTTCGTGCGTCTGTAGATGCAGTTTTGAAAGAAATTGGCTATGATGGTGAATGGGATTTGGAGTGGTGGAGCGTTTATTCAGCGAACACTTTGGCGCTAGATGATTACAGAGATGGCCGAATCTTCTTTATCGGCGACAGTGCGCACATCGTTCCTATTTTTGGGGTGCGTGGCCTTAATAACGGTCTTGCCGATGCATATGATATTGGTTGGAAACTGGCTTGGGTTCTTCAGGCTAAGGCTAGCGAAACGTTGTTAGATAGCTATACGCCTGAAAGACGTGGAGCAACGATGGATGTTTTTGCAAACGCGACAAAATCAGCGCGCTTCATGACACCGCCAACTTCTGGCTGGCAATTGATGCGAGACGCCGCATTGAACCTTGCTTTGAGCCATCCATTTGCGGGTAACCTTGCGAATCCACGTCAAATGACGCCCTATACCTACGCAGACAGCCCAGTAGTTTTGCCTGACGATTTGTCCTTTTCAGGTGGGCCGGTTGCTGGTGCTGTTTTACCAGATGTGAAATATTTAGATGGCTTTCTTTCAGAGCAACTTTGCATTGGTTTTACTCTTATTACTTTTGATAATGCGCTGGCCAAAACAGCGTCAGACCTAGGTCTGAAGCATGTGATCGTTCCTTATGATTCGGACGCTGGTAAAATGCTATCAGCGAGCCCTCAGAGCGCTTATCTCATACGTCCGGATACTCATATCGCAGCTAGATGGACCAAAGCCTCATCAGAGGATGTACGTTGTGCCATGACCATTGCGCTTGATATTGTTGGTGAGGATCGACAGAACCTATTACTTGCAAAACTCGTATTGTTATTATCCAACGATCTGGGCGATACAGAATTGATTTGCAAGCGTATCAAGGAAGCAAGCGCAAACTTGGAGACTGAACCCTCAGCAGGGTAATTTCAAAATGATAGGCATCCATCTTTATTGTTACAGTAGACTTGAATTTGCCACGTGTTTTCTTTAAATCTGGTCATTGTCGCTATGATCCCGCGCGCACTCATATGTCTGCGCCAATTTCATGCAAACCGTACTCAACTTAGTCTGTTCTCATGTATCAAAAGTCATTGAAAAATAACGAAAAAGTATTCGCAGTTGCGCCAATGATGGATTGGACGGATAAGCATTGCCGTTTTTTGCATCGTCAATTGAGCAGCAAGGCTTTGTTATATACAGAAATGGTTGTGGCTGAAGCTATTCTTCATGGCGATCTTGATCGTTTGTTGGGATATAATGACAGCGTTGAGCATCCGATCGCGGTTCAAATCGGTGGCTCTGATCCTGATCGATTGGCGATGGCCGCGGAACATTGTTCCAAATTTAATTATGACGAGATCAATTTAAATGTTGGTTGTCCGTCAGATCGGGTGCAGTCGGGCACATTTGGCGCTTGTTTAATGCGCGAGCCTGAATTGGTTGCAGCTTGTATCGCTAAGATTAAATCTGTCACGGATATTCCTGTCACGGTTAAGTGCCGGATTGGGGTGGATGAGCAAGATACGCAAATAGCACTGGATGAAATGACATCAGGGCTGATTGATGCCAAAGTTGATGCTTTGTGGGTTCATGCGCGCAAAGCTTGGCTTAAAGGCCTGTCTCCCAAAGAAAACAGAGATGTTCCGCTGCTCGATTATGATCGTGTGTATCGTTTAAAAGCGGCAAATCCCGATCTGTTCATTGGAATTAACGGCGGGATTGAAGATTTGACGCAATCCAAAGAGCATCTCAAACATGTTGATGGTGTTATGTTGGGGCGGGTTGCCTACCAAAATTCGGGTATTTTAGCCGATGTTGATCGCATGATTTATGGCGATGATGATGCGGAAACGGATTGGCAAGCGGTTTGCGAAGCTATGATTTTGTATGCTGATAACCATATCAAACAGGGCGGGCGGTTAATCCATGTGTCGCGTCATATGGTTGGTTTGTTTCATGGAAAACCTCAATCTCGCCGTTACCGCCAGATTCTATCAACGGATGCTGTGAGAAGCGATGATGCGGCAGATGTTTTTCAGCGGGCTTTTGATGCGGTATTAACCCCAGCAATTGCCGCCGAATAATTTAGGCATCCGGAATAGGTTTTGGTTTGCCGTTTTCATCCATTGCGACCATGATAATCAATGCACCTGTCACTTTTTCAACGGTTTCAGTCAAATAGCGCTGTACCCAAGCATCAACTTTCAACGTCATTGATGTTCTGCCGACACTTACAATCTCGATGTAAATGCTCAATGTATCGCCGATTTTGACGGGTTTTTTAAAGACCATTTCTTTCACGGCTGCTGTGACAACGCGGCCATGGGCACGCTCTGCGGCACGAATACCAGATGCCAAATCCATTTGCGCCATCACCCAGCCACCAAAAATATCACCTGCTGCATTTGCATCACCCGGCATGGCAAGCGTGCGCAGGGTTAAATCGCCTGTTGGTGTTTCAGGTGTAATATCTGTGATTATGTCCGCGTTTGCCATTTCGTCTCTTCCTACTCAGTTTTGGAATCAATGGTTAATTTTACACTCATAATTCCTTTACCTCAATCATGCATAATGAATGTCATGTTTCCTTGCGCTATGGAGTATTTGCGTTTATGCGAGGTTTTTCGATGTTTAAGACGGTGTCCCGTTTTCGGTTTGCTGTCATCACAATGATTTTATTGCCAAGTTTCGTGCTGACTGCATGTTCGCCCGCAGGTGTTTTGTTGCCGCCGGGGGATATGGTGGTGTCTTCTGTTCGTCCATTGGAACCAAGCCCGAATGTTGCTGCTCCTATGGGGCCTGAAGAAGCTCAAGAGGAAAAGCCAAATCTTGTTGCGGGATTATTATCTCGAACACCTTTGATTGGTGGTAATCGTGCAGAAACTGCCTGTCAGCGCCAATTGCGACGGTTAGGGGTGCAGTTTAACACGCCAGCGCCTATTGTTGGGCCGGGGTCCTGTGGGATAGCATCACCCATAAAAGTGAAGTCATTGTCGGGTGGAATTGATGTTGTGCCAGATGCAACGCTCAATTGTCCGATGGCGCTTGCTTTTGCAAAATGGGTTAAGAACGAGTTGGCAAGTGCCGCTCGTGTTCGATATTTTGCGGGCATTAAAAGCATCCATCAAATGTCGTCATATTCTTGCCGAACCATGAATTCAAAACGTGGTGCACCCATGTCCGAGCACTCAAAGGGCAATGCAATCGATATTGGCAAGATCAAGCTTAATAATGGCAAATCTATCGTTGTTAAAAGACCTGGTCTTTTTGCTTTCCGCGAAAAGAGCCTGCTTAACAATGTTCGCGCTGAGAGTTGCAAGTATTTCACTACGGTTTTAGGACCGGGTAGTGATGTTAATCACGCTGATCATTTCCATTTTGATTTGCGCCAACGCAAAACTGCTTATCGGCATTGTGATCTATAAACGATATGCTTTGCTCAATAGCGCATTCTAGAATGCTGGTGTTTTGATAAAAAGCGGCATATGACACTTAACAATTGTGGTGTTTGTGCTGCTTTTTTATTGATATGGATATTTGCTGTGCTTTCGCCTGACATAATCTATTTTGTTCTCATTCTTTTAGCCGCTGGCGTTGTCGCAGGATTGCTTGCTGGCCTTTTTGGCGTGGGCGGTGGGGCTGTTCTTGTTCCTGTGTTTTTTCAAGCCTTTGGCGCTTGGGGCGTAGACCCGTCAATTGTCATGCATGTGTCTGTCGGAACCTCATTGGCGATTATTGTTCCCACATCAATACGGTCATTTCTCACACATAAAAAACATGGCGCTGTTGATTTCGATGTCTTGAAAAAATGGGTCATTGCCGTGCCGTTTGGTGTTTTCATTGCCTCATTTGTTGCAGCCTATGCATCTGGCGAAGCATTGCGTTTGATCTTTGCCTGTATTGCAATTCTGATCGCGTTTTGGATGTTGTTTAACCGTCCAGAATGGCGATTGGCTGGAGACTTGCCAACAGGTTTGGGGCGATCTGCGGTGGGTGTTGTGATTGGTTTGTTATCTGCTCTTATGGGGATTGGTGGCGGAGTGCTCAACAATACATTTATGACATTGTTTAATCGGCCGATGCATCAGGCCGTGGCGACATCGTCTGGTGTTGGCGTGCTGATCTCTATTCCCGGATTGATTGGATATATCTGGGCCGGATGGGGGCAGGCAGCTTTGCCGCCGTTTTCAACGGGTTTTATCAATTGGCCAAGTGTTTTATTGATTATTCCGGTGACGTTGTTCCTAGCGCCTATTGGCGCAAGACTTGCTCATAAAATGGATAAACGTCAACTTGAAATTGGCTTTGGCATCTTCTTGATCATCGTCGCTGTGCGCTTCTTTATCAGCCTTGTTTAAAGTGGCTTTACTTACGACGTCTCATCTTTTTCGCGTGCCATACGCTGGCGACGTGTTTCTTTGCGTGGTTTACGCTCGATCTGTTCTAAACGCTCTGGCAGCTCGTCCATAATGTCACGGCGTTGTTTATGGGTATAGATAGTCCACGCACCAATTTCTTGGCTTGTTCGACCGCAACCAAAGCAATGTCCAGTTGTCATATCAATGGAGCAGATCAAGTTGCACGGGGATTGGATAACGCTCATATATTCTGTTCTTCTTTAAAGTGCTAAAGCGAGACCCAACAAAAAGCCCATTTCGCTGAGTTGTTGAGTAGCGCCGATGGTATCGCCTGTATGGCCTTGGATTTTTGTTTCTGCAATCCGTGTGAAACTAGAGCCAAACACAAGCATTCCTATGACAGCGAAGATGGTGGGTGCGGTGCCTAAAATCAAGAGGCAAATAAAGCTCAATATTGCACAGGTAATTAATGTGATTTTCATGGCCAAGTTTGAAGGTGCGCCAAAGTCTGCGGCAAGGCCGGATGTTTTTGCAGCAGGTAGATGATTCCAATGCCAAACCATGGTGCCACGCGAAAGGCCTGCGATTGTTGCAATAGCTGTGATTGTCTCGAACGTATTAAGATTTGCCACGATATGAGATAGGGCTGCAAATTTGATTAAAATGGTGAACATCAGCGCAAGCGTTCCGTAGGTGCCAAGTCTGGAATCTTTCATGATATCCAGCATTTTTGCCTTATCACGGCCACCCCACAGGCCATCAGCGCTATCGGACAATCCATCTTCATGCAGGGCGCCAGTGATGAACGTGCCCGCTGCCAATATCACAGCTGCCATGATCATTGAATTTGCGTCAATCAAGTTCAATAAAGCTGCAATAACACCAATAGGGATTGCGATAATAAGACCTGCAAAGACAAAATATCCGCACGTTTCATCAAGCTCACCATCATCGTTTTCGAAAAAACGATTGGGTACGGGGAGGCGGCTTAAAAACCCAACGGATTGGGCGATGTGATCAATTGTTTTACCAAATTCCATTTTATCTACCGTCTAGGTTCAGAGCTTATTAAAAAATAAGTGTGTACCCATTTTTTCTGCTTTGTGCAGTTGTAATCATTAAGAGCGATCTTTACTAGCACTAAGCAAGATGAGATGAGAGTCTTATAGGAACAATTTATGTGATTTGGAGATAGTTATGTCGGCAAGTGGTTTACCCTTTGATGATTTTCGGAAATTAATTCAGAACCTACCGGGTCCGAATGTTCAGGCGGTTGATATGGCACGCGAACGCGATAGCCAATTGACAAAACCTCCAGGTGCTTTGGGCCGTTTAGAAGAAATCGCGTTTTGGTTGGCAGCTTGGACTGGCCGCAGACCTGCTGTCACACGTCCTCTTGTTGCTATTTTTGCAGGCAACCATGGCGTGACAGACAAAGGTGTTTCACCGTTCCCACCATCGGTGACAGCTCAAATGGTTGAAAACTTTGCCGCTGGTGGCGCTGCGATCAACCAAATTTGTGTAGCTTACGATCTTGGATTGAAAATCTTTGATTTAGCTTTGGAGCACCCAACGGCAGATTTCACCGAAGGCGCTGCACTTGATGAACAAGCTTGTGCTGCAACAATGGCATTTGGCATGGAATCAATTGCTGGTGGTACTGATCTTTTATGTATTGGTGAGATGGGCATTGGCAACACGACCGTTGCTGCTGCTATGTATCTTGCGCTGTATGGCGGTAAGGCTGAGGATTGGGTTGGACCAGGAACAGGCGCGCAAGGTGATGTGCTGCAAAACAAGATTGATGCGGTTGAAAAAGCTGTTGCGCTTCATAAAGATCATGTCAAAGATCCGCTTGAGCTTTTGCGCCGTTTAGGTGGTCGTGAAATTGCTGCGATGGCTGGTGCTATTTTAGCGGCTCGCATGGAAGGGATTCCTGTGATCATTGATGGTTTTGTGGCAACAGCTGCCGCTGCCGTATTGCACGCTGCAAACCCAAAAGCACTTGATCATTGCCTCATTGGCCATGTGTCAGCAGAACCTGCACATATGAAAGTGATTGAAAAGCTAGGCAAAACACCATTGCTTGCTTTGGGCATGCGTTTGGGTGAGGGCACAGGTGCAGCTTTAGCTGCGGGTATCGTCAAAGCTGCGGCGCAATGTCATTCAGGCATGGCAACATTTGAACAAGCTGGTGTGAGCGATAAAGACTAATCTTTAGTTTTAACGCGCACCAAGTCTTTGTTTAATCGGCTCAACAAATTTATGAGCTTCAGGCGAAACGGATTGCATGATCCGTTTTGCCGGCAACACGCAAGTTGCTGTTGTGCCAACGCGTAATTTTGATTTTAACAAGAAATTGCCCTCGTGCTTTTTCATAATCGCTTGCACGATAGGTAGACCAAGGCCTGTGCCTTGTTCGGCACTTTTAATCGCGATAGAGCCTTGCCCAAATGCGGATAACACAATTGGGATCTCTTCTTCTGGAATGCCTGTACCATTATCTGCAACGGACAAATATTGACCGCCGCCAGCTGTCCAGCCCAGTTTGATTTTGATCTCACCTTGAGTAGGGGTGAATTTCACAGCGTTTGATAATAGATTTAAGACAACCTGGCGCATAGCTTTCTCGTCAGCCCAAACCATCGGCAGGCCAGGTTCAAACATCTCTGTGAGTGCGACTTGTTTGTTCCGTGCTTTCATCTGCACCATGCTCATGCAATCGGTGACGATATCGGCTAAAGAAACAGATTGCTCAGATAAGTCATAACGACCTGCTTCAATGCGAGACAGATCCAAAATTTCATTGATTAAGTTCAACAGATGCTGACCAGATCCATGGATATCGCCCATATAGGAAAGGTATGTTGGGTTTTCGATCTTGCCCATGACGCCATTTTTCATGATTTCAGAAAAACCCAAAATGGCATTTAAAGGCGTGCGCAGCTCGTGGCTCATGGATGCCAGAAAACGAGATTTGGCAAGATTTGCTTCCTCAGCGCGACGTCTTGCTTCATCTGAAACAGCATTTGCGACTTCAAGTTCTGCAATGAGATGATCTTTTTCAATCTGGTGCTCAAGAACCGTAATATTAGATTTGTAGAGTTTACGACTCAGTAGAATAAAAAAACCTGCAGCTACAGCTTGGAAAATAAAATGGCCAATATCTGCCATCGTTTGCGTCACTGCAGCGTGTGTCCCCACAGCCAACATCACAGGTGCCATCACATAGTAGACAGCGCCACGCAGTGCAAACGTGGATGTTGCGATTGTGGCTGTTAAGATAAGTAGGATTGCAGCGTAGTAAATGTAGTTACCGTCGGTGGCGATATAATAACCTTGCATTATTACAAAACTGGCCCAAGCAAAACCGATCAAAAGATAGCTAAATGAATATCGACGAGTCCACTTTTTTGTATCAATTTCAGACGGATGAATTTGGGCAGCTTTTCGCGCAAGCAATGTCAAAAATGTATAGGTGAGGGAGGCAAGAATTGCCCAGATGATCATTCGAATCGAATTTTGGAAATAGTAACTTGTTATAGCTGTGGCAACGACCAAAAATGGCCCAATTGCAGCACCTTGTAATAAGCTTTGAGTATGCAAAATAAGCATTTCGCGCGCGTAATTATGATCCATCGCTCCACCATGTTGGAGCTGCTCGCGTTTGTCCTTGATCGTACTCATCACAGCGCTATTTGGCTTCTTTTGAGTGCGATCAACAATGTTTTTGTCAGGATTAAGCGTTTCAGAATGGGACATGGTTACTCAGCTTTTTTCAAATATAGCCCACCATATACATCAAAGTTTAAGAACTTATTCTGATTCTAGAAAAAGGGTTTTTAAAATTTGTGAATCAAAGAATCATCTTTGAAACAAGCTTTGTCCACGGCCACATATAGTTAGGAAAACAATAATTGAGACCTAAATATACAATTATTTATACATGAAACGACATAAATCTTTAAATTTAACTCTTGTTTAATTCTACCTAATGCTTACCTTGTCCATTTTTACAGCCTGCGAGATAGTAGTTTATGGATCGATTAGACCGGAAAATTCTTCGTCTTCTTCAAGAAGATACGACTCTAGCTGTTGCTGATATTGCAAAAAAAATTGGTTTGTCGACAACACCTTGTTGGCGTAGAATACAAAAACTTGAAGAAGATGGCGTTATTCGTGGGCGTGTTGCGCTTTTGGATGCTGAAAAAGTGAATGTTAAAGTCACTGTTTTTGTGTCCATCAGAACCAACTCTCACAGCACCGAATGGCTCAAGCGATTTTCCGAGGTTATTGTAGATTTCCCAGAAATTGTAGAGTTTTATCGGATGAGCGGCGATGTGGATTATTTGCTGCGCGTTGTTGTTCCAGATATTGGGGCTTATGACGAGTTTTATCGCCGCCTGATTGAGCGGATTGAAATTCGCGATGTGTCATCTGCTTTTGCGATGGAGCGTATTAAATATACGACAGAACTTCCGTTGGATTATTTACCGGTGGACCAAGGTCGATCCACCGATTAGTCTTCTATTTAAGGTTAAGCACTTGCTTAATTTACTTTTTGGAAAATTTTTCCAAACGAGCCAATAGGGATGATGTATCCCATCTGTTGCCGCCCATGCTTTGTACATCACCATAGAATTGGTCGACAAGCGCTGTCACTGGCACACTGGTATTGTTTGCCTTGGCTTGATCAAGAACGATACCCAAATCTTTGCGCATCCAATCGACCGCAAAACCATGTTCGTATTCGCCCTTATTCATTGTTTTGTAGCGGTTTTCCATTTGCCATGATCCTGCGGCACCTTTGGAAATGACTTCGATTACTTTTTCGATGTCGAGACCCGCGCTTTTACCAAAGTTGATCCCCTCTGATAGGCCTTGGACCAGGCTTGCTATGCAAATCTGATTGACCATTTTGGTCAATTGTCCTGCGCCAACTTTACCCATGTGACCAACCATTTTTGCGTAGTTTTGTATCACGGGTTCTGCTTTTGCAAACACATCATCATCGCCCCCAACCATAACCGTCAGCACGCCATTTTCTGCGCCCGCTTGACCACCTGAAATTGGGGCATCAAGAAAACCACAGCCTTGCGCATTTGCAACTTTTGCAATTTCCATAGCCACATCTGCTGATGCTGTTGTGTTGTCGATCAGAATGCTGCCAGATTTCATAGTGCTCAAAACACCGGTTTCGCCAATGGTGACAGAGCGCAAGTCATCGTCATTTCCAACGCAAGTGAACACAAAGTCAGCGCCCTCTGCTGCTTGCGCAGGTGTTAGACCCACAGTGCCACCAAATTCAGCAGCCCATTTTTCAGCCTTTGATGTTGTACGGTTATAAACGCTGACATCGTGGTTACCTTTTGTTTTAAGGTGTCCTGCCATAGGATAGCCCATAACGCCTAAACCGATGAATGCAACTTTTGCCATTTCAAATTCTCCAATTACGTTGTGAAATTATGTTTGTTTTTGCGCTAGAATAAGGTGACCTAATATAGGTTTTCCTTGTTCAAAGCGCACGGTAATGTCTTTTGATGTACACGGTTTGAAATCATGTTTTGTTAGCATCAAATTGATGTAATCAAAGGTATGGGCAAACCTTTGATGTTGCCCCACCACAAAGCCTTCTTCACTAAACGCCTCATCGGGCAGGGTTTCTGTTGAGAAGATAACATGCCCGCCTGCGGTGAGGTTGTCGGTCATGCCTTTTATCAAATTATCTACATCGCCGATATAGGGAAACATATCACCCGCTGTGATCAAATCCCATTTGTCTTCATCATTATCATCTAAATAATCTTCAACATCGGCGACATATAAAGCTTCATAAATATCGCGATCATAGGCGATCTCAACCATGTTTTCGGACAGATCTAAACCAATCATTTGATCTGCAAAATCTGCAAGTGCAACACCCATGAGCCCTGTGCCGCACCCAAGATCGAGCAGGCGATCAAAGTGTGTCAGAGACTGTTTTGTCAACATGTCAAAGGTCATTTTTGGCACGTCGTAACCTAAGTCTTGGACAAGAACTTTGTCAAAGACTTCCGCATGCTGATCAAATAGAGTTGCAACATAGGCAAGTGGTGCGCGTGTTGGACTTTTGCCTTTTCCCATGCTTGCTAATCTTACACTTGCGCCACCATGATCATCTGGGTCTAGCTCAAGTACGAGTTTATAGGCCTTGGCTGCTGCATCAAAATCACCAGATTTTTCTAAATCGAGTGCTTTATTATAGGCATCGACGAGTTGTTCTTCTTCCATGTTCTACATTACCTAGTTGATGTCAAATAGTCCTTTATAAGTTGAGTGAATTATAAGAGCCTAAGCGGATGCACTTATTTTTGTTTCTGAATTTTTCTCGATTGAGACTACATATATTGTGTTTGCGAGCGCGAGCAGGCTTGTTATCAGCATGAATGCGACAAGCGGCAATGGACCACTTTCAGGCGTCAGGATTGAGGAGCAATAAGCTGCCATTGCTGCACCTCCACCAATCATGACAGCGCCACCTAATCCAGATGCTGTGCCAGCAAGGTGCGGTCTGACGCTAACGATGCCAGCATTTGCGCTTGGAAGAGTTAAACCATTTCCGAAGCCTAAAAAGAAGATTGGTCCAAAAAAAGTAAAGGGATTAATATAGCCCAATGCAATTAACGTCACGGACAAAGATAATCCAAATGCCGATACACAGCCGCCAAATAACATCATTTTGTTGATGCCAAAACGCGTGGAAAAACGCCCGCTCATAAGATTGCCAGTTATATAGCCAGTGGAGATAAACAAAAACAAATAGCCGAAGGTGATTGGTTCCAGTTTAAAGTGCTCTGTTGCCACATAGGGGCCGCCACCTAAAAGTGAGAAATAGGCGCCTGAGGTAAAGGTTGCTGTCAGTGTGTAGCCCCAGAACCGTCTTGATTTGAAAAGCTCGGGATAGTCTTTGATCTGCTTTAATATCGATGTGGAGCGGTTTTGATTGGTTTCTCCCAAATCAAAATAAATGATCCAAAAACATAAAGCACCCAGAATAATCATGAAGGCAAAATTTGCTTCCCAGCCAATATATTGGTCCAAAAATCCGCCAATCAGTGGGCTAAACATCGGCACAACCATCATTCCTACAGTGACATAGCCAATCATTGATGCCGCTTCATTTGTTTCAAACAAGTCACGGACAATGGCGCGGGATAAGACGATGCCCACCGCAGATGATGTTTGTAAAACTCGGCCAATCAGGAAGGTTTCAATATTTGGCGCAAGTATACAGATGATGGATGCAATGGTGAAAATGCCAAACCCAATTAAAATAATTGGTCGCCTGCCATAGCGATCGGAAAGAGGTCCAAATACCAGTTGTAGCAATCCTGTTGCTGCAAGATAGCCGGTAATTGTGAACTGCATGATTGAATATGAAGTGTTAAAATGAGTTGTCATTGACGGCAGAGATGGCAATAACATGTTCATGCTAAGCACAGAAATGCTCGCAATTATTACGAGAGTAAATATGCTAGGTGGATCATTTTTGTCTAAAAATTTTCTGGATTTCATGTATTAGTTTTGTCACCAAAACTTTTGAGTTGCAATAGCTTTAAGAATAGTTTTCAGCTAGCTTGAATTAAATCGATATTTTTTGATTGCAAGTTTGGGCAAAGAGTAGACACTAAGACATGATTGAAATCGAGGTTAAACAAGATTGTCCGTTTTGCAATGCAGGTTGGGGCGTTTGTGGCCATTATGATTTGATGGTTCAGCTGGAAGACGAAGCCGATAGCGAAGGATATGTTATTGAGGCTGCTCCGGAGATAAACGACTAAGATATTTCGGTTGTTGCTCGTTCAGAATCATACAAGTTTAGCCTGAGTTTTTTGTTTTAAGATGCGTTCGCGATGGAACGTATAAATGCCCATGCAAACAACAATCGCGCTACCTATTATCATCCAAATATCTGGCACATCTCCAAATACTAAGAACCCGTAAGCAATAGCAATTGGCAGTGCTATATAGCGCAGTGGTGCGATTGATGAAATTTCGGCGGTGCGCATGGCAAGGATGATGGTTTGGCTTGCAACAATAATAGTGATGGCGCCTAAGACAATATAAGCAAGGTCTAGACTGCTCATTGGCTGCCAGCCACTTGATGGTGCAAGCATTAACAACCCCAATGGAATTGCTGCCAGGTTTGTCAGCAGATTGACCATTAAAGTTGGGGTTTGTTTTGAGAAGCGTCTTGTGACCAAATCGCGGAAAGTCACCATCATAACTGCCGCTGCGATATATAATGTATAGGTGTTAAAGCCTTCAAAGCCCGGTCTGATAATGATCATCACACCTAACAGGCCAATGAGAATCGCTATCCAACGTCTCCAGCCAACGCTTTCGCCTAAGAATAATGCCGCGCCCAATGTTACCGTCAATGGAATGACCTGCATGATCGCAGCGGTATCGCCAATTGGGGTTTTGGATAGTCCTGTGAAAAAGAAAAAGGTTGCAAGCGTCTCGGCAATTGTTCGCAAGATGACCCATTTGTCTTTGAGAAACAATATTCCGCCCCATTGCTTTTTATAATGAATAATCGCTGCAACAATAAAAAATGCAATAATACCACGCACAGCAATGATTTGACCAAGGTTCAGGTTCCCCGTCATGAATTTTACCAGCGTATCACCGCTCGTATAGCAAAACATGGCGAGAACGAGAAAAATCGCACCATTTAAATTGTCAGAGGTTTTCACGTTTATCCGCCTGTTACGCTCATATGGCGGCTGACCGCTGGCTTATTATGTGTGCGGTCAATGATGAAATCATGGCCTTTGGGCTTGCGGGTTATCGCTTCATTAATGGCATCTGATGTGAGTTGATCACCCTCTGAGGCTCGCAATGGGGTTCTAAGGTCAGCTGCATCATCTTGACCAAGGCACAGATAGAGCGTGCCAGTACAGGTAAGACGAACGCGATTGCAACTTTCACAAAAGTTATGGGTCAGCGGCGTGATAAAACCAAGCTTACCGCCGGTTTCTTCAATCTCAACATAACGGGCAGGACCACCTGTTTTATAGGGGATGTCTTGGAGTGTGAAAGCGGATGCTAAATCGCTACGAACTTTGGACAAAGGAAGATATTGATCTGTGCGATCTTCATCGATCTCACCCATTGGCATGGTTTCAATCACCGTCATATCCATGCCCTTGCTATGGGCCCATTTCAGCATGTCGGGAATTTCGTGCTCGTTGAAATCTTTCAGCGCAACAGCGTTGATTTTGATTTTAAGGCCTGCATCAAGCGCAGCTTCAATGCCTTTTAACACGCGATCTAAATCACCCCATCTGGTGATGGATTTGAATTTTTCTGGGTCTAACGTATCCAGCGATACATTGATCCGGCGCATGCCTGCTGCATAAAGGTCTTTTGCAAATCTATGAAGTTGAGAGCCATTTGTTGTGATTGTCAGCTCATCAAGCTGACCATGTTCAATTTGGTTCCCGAGCGCATTGATAAGCTGCATGATGTTTTTGCGGACAAGCGGCTCACCGCCCGTGAGGCGAAGTCTACGCACACCTTTTTGGATGAAAATCATGCAAAGGCGCTCTAACTCTTCCAACGTCAGCAAGTCTTTTTTCGGCAGAAATGTCATGTTTTCGGACATGCAATAGGTGCAGCGGAAGTCACAACGATCGGTGACCGACACACGTAAATAATCAACCATCCGGCCAAAGGGGTCAATCATTGTGGTTTCAGGATCATGTGTCATTGCAGCTAACTCTATGTATGACGCTTCTCTCCGCGTCGTGTCAAAAGATCATGTTACGTGAGATCCTACCCGCGTCAATCAAATTCTTATGCTTGTTGAACCACTGCGTCTGTTTATTTGGCAGCCTAATCGATTGTGCGATCTCTGAAACGATTGGTAATCGGATAGCGTCTGTCACGCCCGAAGTTCTTTTTGGTGATTTTAACACCAGGTGCAGATTGGCGGCGCTTGTATTCAGCAATGTATAAAAGATGCTCAATACGGTGGACAACAGCAATATCATGGCCACGCGCAATGATGTCGGCAGTTGCCATTTCTTTTTCAATCAAGCATTCCAAAATATCATCTAACACCGGATATGGCGGTAGCGAATCTTGGTCTGTCTGGTCTGGGCGAAGTTCTGCAGAGGGGGCTTTGTCGATAATTGACGATGGTATAACTTCGCCAGATGGTCCCAATGCACCTGATGGTACATTATTGTTGCGCCAGCGAGATAGCGCATAGACTTGCATTTTATACAGGTCTTTGATGGGGTTAAATCCGCCATTCATGTCGCCATATAATGTTGCATAACCAACTGACATTTCAGACTTATTACCTGTTGTGACAACCATGGAACCAAACTTGTTGGAGATGGCCATTAAAATCACACCGCGGGCGCGGCTTTGTAAATTTTCTTCTGTTATGCCTTCATCTGTGCCTTCAAATAGTTCGCTTAGATTATTCAAGAAACCTTGAACCGGCTCTTCGATGGGCACAATGTCATAGCGACAGCCGAGTGCTTTGGCGCAGTCTTCTGCATCCTTGTGCGATAGCTCAGATGTATAGCGATAGGGCAGCATGACGGCGCGAAGGCGTTCTTCGCCCAATGCGTCCACTGCCAAAGCTGCGCAAATGGCCGAATCAATACCGCCAGACAAGCCAAGCAGGACATTTTTGAAGCCATTTTTGTTGACATAATCACGCAAGCCCAACATGCAGGCACGGTAGTCAGCTTCTTCATTTTCTGGAATGACTGATTTTGGACCATTGGCACAGGTCCAGCCATCATCTTTACGCTTCCAAGTACTGATGCTGACCGATTCTTCAAACTGGCTCATTTGGAAAGCCAACGTTTTATCCGCATTCATGGCAAAGCTTGCGCCATCAAACACTAGCTCATCTTGACCACCTAATTGGTTGGCATAAATGAGCGGTAATTCGCTTTGAATAACTTGTTTTAAAACAATCTGATGGCGCACATCGACTTTGTCACGATAATAGGGAGAGCCGTTGGGTGATAGCAAAAGCTCAGCGCCGCTTTCGGCCAAGGTTTCACACACATCCAAATCGCCCCAAATATCTTCGCAAATGGGTACACCTAGGCGAATGCCGCGGAAGTTGACTGGGCCTGGCATGTCGCCAGCATCAAATACGCGTTTTTCATCGAATTCACCATAATTGGGCAGATCGACTTTATCGCGGATTGCTATGATTTCACCACCATCGATAATCGCAACCGAATTGTGACGCTTGTCGTTATTGTCGCGCGGATATCCGATAATAATACCAGGGCCGCCATTGGCAGTGATTGTTGCCATTTCATCAATGGCTTCGGCGCATTTTTCCAAAAATGATGGTTTTAAAACCAAATCTTCTGGCGGGTAGCCTGATATGAATAGTTCTGTATACAAAACAATATCAGCACCATGACGCTCAGCGTCTTTGTAGGCTTCGCGAGCTTTATCAAGGTTACCGGAAATATCGCCAACAATTGGGTTTAATTGCGCTGTTGCGATGCGGAGTGTATCAGGTGCTTTTTCAGATGTTTTGGTCATGGTTTTGATTTAGCTATTTTGGCGTTAAACAACAAGTCAATGATGACAAATATTATGAAAAAACTAGCCGTCGCCTTGATCAAATTTTGGCAAGTCGTCGGTTAAGTCATAATAATCGCCTTTATCAGCACAAAAAATGTGAACCGCCATTTTCAATCCTATTGGCTCATCAAACGAACCTGCCAGAATTGATATCCGATCAAGTTCATTGTGTTTCCAAAAGAGCGCAGAGCCGCAAGTTGTACAAAAGCCTCTTTTGGCTGTATCAGAGGCAGCATACCAACTTATATTTTCTTCGCCTTTGATCTCAAGATCTGCAGTTTTAACATCAGTTGCTGCATAATATAATCCGGTTTGTTTTCGGCACTGCCGACAATGACATGCAATGACATCACGCAAATCGCCATAGGCCTTAAAACTCACTTTTCCACATAAGCAACTGCCTGTGTGTTCGTCTTTTTGTGCGGATTGCAGGTGCTCTACCATCTATGTCAGAAAATCTGTATCTTGATTATTCAGGCATTTGGGCTGTTTGCAAGAGGCTCATTTGCAATAGGGGTATAAAAAAACCCCAGGCCTGAAAGATCCTGGGGTCAGTGTTCGTCTGATATAGATTAGATGCGCAGAATCTAATTAAATTATGCAGAGGCTGCAGCTGACATGAGGGTTGAACCCTCTTTCATGCGCTCGGCAACCAAGAAGGCTAGCTCAAGTGCTTGTTCAGCGTTTAAACGCGGGTCACAATGCGTGTGGTAACGTTCTGAAAGATCATCACCAGACAATGCGCGTGCGCCGCCTGTGCACTCTGTCACGTCTTTACCAGTCATTTCAACGTGAATACCACCAGCATGGGTGCCTTCAGCTTTGTGAATGTCAAAGAAAGCTTCAACTTCAGCCAAAATACGGTCGAATGGACGCGTTTTATAACCAGACATTGAAATTGTGTTGCCGTGCATAGGATCGCATGACCAAACAACTTTTTTGCCTTCGCGTTCAACAGCACGAATAAGAGCTGGAAGATGATCTGCAACTTTGTCATGTCCAAAACGACAGATCAAAGTCAAACGACCCGCTTCATTTTCTGGGTTCAAGATATTGATCAATTCGATCAACTCTTCAGGGTCCAATGATGGTCCGCATTTAAGGCCCAATGGGTTTTTGATGCCGCGGCAGAATTCAACATGTGCATGGTCAGGTTGGCGTGTACGATCACCAATCCAGATCATGTGACCTGATGTTGCATAATAATCACCAGATGTTGAATCAACGCGGGTGAGGGACTGTTCATAACCCAAAAGCAAAGCTTCATGGCTTGTGAAGAACTCAGTCTCTTTCATCGCAGGATGGGTTTCAGGTGTGATGCCGATTGCTTTCATGAATTGAATAGATTCAGAAATGCGGTTTGCCAATTTCAAATAGCGCTCAGATTGTGGGCTGCCTTTGGCAAAGCCAAGCATCCAGCTGTGAACGTTAATAAGGTTGGCATAGCCACCTTGGGCAAATGCACGGAGCAAGTTCAGCGTTGCTGCAGACTGGCGGTAAGCCATAACTTGGCGCTCAGGATCTGGGATACGAGCTTCTTCGTTAAACTCGATACCGTTGATGATATCACCGCGATAGCTTGGCAATTCAACGCCATCTTTTGTTTCCATGTTGCTTGAACGTGGTTTTGCGAACTGACCAGCAATACGGCCAACTTTAACAACAGGGCTTTGCGCACCGTAAGTCAGCACAACCGACATTTGCAAAAATGCACGGAAGAAATCGCGAATGTTATCGCCTTCATGCTCAGCAAATGCTTCTGCACAATCGCCACCTTGCAAAAGGAAAGCTTCACCATTTGCGACTTTGGCTAGGTTGGCCTTGAGCGCCCGGGCCTCACCTGCAAATACAAGTGGCGGAAATTTTGAAAGGCGCTGTTCCGTCGCTTCAAGCTTTTCCTGATTTGGATAATCAGGCACCTGTAGGATTGGCTTATTGCGCCAGCTCGCTGGATTCCAGTTCTGTGCCATGATGTGGTCCTGCCTTCATAATTTACTTGTACAAAATAATAGAATGACGGGCTTATAGCGCCTGTTTAAACGGGATGAAAGAAATATCTGAGCGTGAGTGCAAAATATAATCGATTAAATCTCGTTCTTCAGGCTTCAATTGGACGGAACGGGGATATTTTGGTGTATTTCGGTCCTGTAAAATAGGGGTGTGGAAGTTGGCTGTATCATTGACAAAATCCTCAACGCCTTTATTGCCATATATTCTTAAAAAGCCCTGTAAAACAGCATCTAGATAGGATTGCAGAATTGGCGGACGTGGATCTGGTTGCATTGGATTCTTCTGGGCTTCATAAACATAAAAATCACATGGTATCTGGGATAGATCCACAGAGCTGTTCAAGCCATCAAGATCTAGCTTATGGCGATCATAATTGGTCTCGCGTTCATCGACTTGGGGCAAGTTTGAGGCTCTATCAAATACAATCACACCTGTAGTGATGGATTTTTCAACCGGTCTGGACGTTAAAAGTGATATATCAAGATCATCAAAGTTTTTGCCGATGGGGATATCCCACATGCGTTGCCAGTTCAAAAGTGTGGCAGGGATTGATGCGATGTATTTGGTACGCAACGTGTCTTCGTTGACCAGTGAGCCATAGCCAAAATAGCCAACAATGGGCTCTTGTTCTGCGTGCTCGATGAGTGTTTTGATAATTGCAGGTGTCATGAACTGGGCCAGTCTATTGTGTTGTTGGGAGGTCCAAAATTATCAGCGGCGCCTGCATCGATCAGGGCATCTTCAAATGTTGAGCAGTAAAGCTTTATTTTTTCACCCATGAGACCTGTGTCACCATTGACGATATCTCGTGCGACGCAATAATCAATCATTCCGTTGTGTTCAAAGTCCGATAGTTTGCAGGGTCTAAACCAGCCATCAATCATGCCGCTAAAGGCGATATGGGCTGATATAATTGGGTTGAGTGCAAGATCATAATCCTCAGAGAGTTTGACCTCAACGCCAAATTTGTCTCGCAATTTGTTTTCCGCATTGATGTAGTTTTTGCGATGGGTGATTTGGATGTCACCACAGCCAACAGGATGTTTTCCGCTTTCATCGCTCAGCCAATAGGGTGTTTTAACCCATTTTAATCGGCCTTCTTGGAAGGCTTTATCCAACAAGAGAACTGAGGTTTTCCGGTCGGGTGCAAAGGCTTCAAGAACTGGGGTCATATAGGCCCCAGTTTCATGATAAATTTGGCCTAATGCTGCTGCAAGATAAGTCACCGGATGGTTGGGCGCATACCATTTTGCCCAAACATCCAGTTTGATGTGTAAGCCAGAGATCTGGCTATCGCTCAATCCGTTTTCAAATAAAACAGATTGCTCGTTTTTTAAAAAGGAGAAAAAACGCGAGCGATCCAACATATAAGATCCATCTTTGGCTATACTCGTACGCCACCTTTAACGCGGTAGGTTGGGTTGTACATTGTCACCAACTCTTCTGACGCTGATGGGTGAACAGCCATTGTGCGATCAAAATCATCTTTTGTGACGCCAGCTTTCAGGGTAATCCCCAAAACTTGGGCAAGTTCACCAGCGTCTGGTCCCAAAATATGCGCACCGACTACTTTTCTATCGGCAGAATTCACAACGAGCTTCATCATCATTTTTTCTTGGCGGCCAGACAATGTGTGACGCATAGGGCGGAATTGAGCGCGGTAGATTTCAAGCTCATCAAACTGTTTGCCAGCTTGCTCTTCGCTTAGACCCACAGTGCCAATTTCTGGCTGGGAGAACACAGCTGTTGGGATTAATTCATGATCGGGGGAGGTTGGGTTGTCTTTGTAGACAGTTTCCAAGAAGCACATGGCTTCGTGGATCGCGACCGGTGTGAGTTGAACTTTATCGGTCACATCGCCCAAAGCATAAACGCTATCGACATTGGTTTTTGAATAGTCATCCACAATAATCGCGCCGCGAGAACTTGTTGCAACGCCAGCTTTATCAAGGCCAAGCCCCTCAGTATTTGCAATACGGCCAAGAGCTAGCATCACTTGAGAATAGCTGCTGACATCGCCAAGCTTTGTTGTGACTTTAAGCTCGTTTTGCGCGCCTTGTTCAACTTTTTCGATCGTGTCTTCGAATTGGAAATGAATACCCTTGTCGATCATTGCCGTTTGCAGGCTAGTGCGAAGATCAACATCAAAACGAGACAAGATTTCTCTGCCGCGATAGATCAAAGTTGTTTCAACACCAAGCCCGTGGAAAATATTTGCAAATTCAACAGCAATATATCCGCCACCTGCGATCAAGATTGATTTAGGGAGGTCTTTAAGATCAAACGCTTCATTGGATGAAATGCAAAGCTCATGTCCCTCTAAATCCGACATCGGATTAGGGCGACCGCCAACGGCAACCAAGATTTTTTCGGCAGTGACCGTTTCGCCAGTTGCTGTGAGGCACACTGTGTGGCCATCGATCAATTCTGCACGGCTGCGGAACATAGTTGCGCCGTTGCTGTCGAGACCTTTTTGATAGAGGCCTTCAAGACGCGTAATTTCCTTATCTTTGTTTTCGATAAGTTTTTTCCAGTCAAAACTGCTTTCGCCCACAGTCCAACCATAGCCAGCTGCATCTTCAAAATGCTCTGGGAAAGATGATGCGTATACTAGTAGTTTTTTTGGAACACAGCCTCGGATAACGCATGTGCCGCCAAAGCGATATTCTTCGGCTACACCAACGCGTTTGCCCATGGCTGCTGCCGTGCGGCCAGCACGAACGCCGCCGGAGCCACCACCAATTACAAATAAGTCAAAATCATAGTCAGCCATCGGTGCACTCCATGCGTTTATTCTCTGCTGCACACGTCATCATATGCAGTTATAGTTGTGCATATGGGTGTGTGCAGTCGAGTTTACCAGAAAAATAATAGACAATTTTCCTATTGTTGAAGATTATTCTGCTGGTTTCTCTGCAGCTTCTTCACTTGGTGGATTTAGCTTCACAGATAGAGCTTTGCCCGCCGCAACATCAAGATCGCGCACAATGCCGCTTCCCCAGATATCTGCTGCACGAATAAGTTCTCTACCGACATTTGTGCCGATACTAAGAAGTTTTATACCCGCTTCAGAACGATAGAACTCTTCAATAACGGCAAGTTCTTCTTTGCTGAAGTTTTTGGCATAAATTGTAGCCGCTTCTGTTTCTAAGTCAGAACGACGGCCTGCCAATTTGATGGCTTCTTCGTCAACTGTTAGCGAAATCACATCGGAAAAGTTTGGGTTGGCCTGAATAAGGGCCGCTTTTTGGCGTTCTGCCGCTGTTGGCAAGATGTTATCAAAGCTCTCAGTCACTTTCAGCGCACCAACCGCAGTTCTTGCCGCTTTTAGATGTTCGTCGCTAATATCCTGTGCTGATGCAAGGTTTAGAGAAACTCCGGATGTTGCCAGAGCAACGCCGATTGTCATAATTTTTAGATAATGCCGAGTGCTCATACTCTTACGCTCCATTTTTTAATCTTTTTCTATAATTTCAACGCCATTGAGCGTTGCAACCACTGCTTTTGAGGCCATGCCGATGAATAATCCATTTTCAACAACGCCTGGAATCTTGTTTAAATCTTCACTTAGGCGCTTTGCATCAGAAATACGGCTAAATGATGCATCCAAAATAAAATGTCCACCATCTGTGATGAATGTGGAATTATCAGCATTTTGACGCAATTTCAGCGCCCCGACAAGCTCAAGTGCATTGGCTAAGGCACGAATGGCTAATTTTGTTGAGCTTAAGCCAAACGGAACAACTTCGATTGGAAGAGCAAACGCGCCCAATGTGTCGACAACCTTGGTGTGATCAGCGATCACGATCATTTCTTTTGATGCTTGTGCTTGCTTCACTCTA
>CAXBCW010000020.1:0-54340 GCA_963974325.1 uncultured Rhizobiaceae bacterium | reverse complement strand
GACTCGGATAAACAACTGAAATTAGGTCAATTCAGGCGTGGGAGTATCAATAAAATGAGCTTTAACAATTGAAAATTAGTTAACTAAAAATACGAGAATCACTGAGCCATTACGATGACACCACCTGTCACCGCGTGGTTGACACCTGTTGTTGATGGATAGGTCAATGGGTGTGATTTATGTGCACGAACAGCCAGATAAGCCCAAGCTTGTGCCTCCACTGCATCGCCAGAAATCCCTAGATCTTCGGCTTTTAAAATATTGCAATTATTTGGCAATTCTGATGATAATTCATCCATAATGGCTTGATTTAGCCTTCCGCCGCCAGAAATGATCCATAGTTTAGGGGCATTTGATAACTTGTCATAAGCATGGGAAATCATCTTTGCGGTCATATAGGCAAGTGTCCGTGCGCCATCTTCTAATGAGCACACACCTTTTTCCAACGGTATAAAATCTAGACGGTCCAATGATTGACCATTATTGATCTTCTCAACCATTGGCTCAATATATTGATCTGCAATCTGATGGATGATTTTGCCACGTAACGCTATCTCGCCGCCCTTATCAAAATGGGCTCCAGTATGGGCAAACACCCATTGATCAATCAATACATTGCCTGGGCCGCAATCAAAGGCGATTGGGTCCGTATTATGATCTTGTTGATTTGCCACAGCGGTAAGATTTGATATGCCACCAATATTAACAAAGCAAACGGGAGAGACATCGCGATATTCTGCACCAAGATTTACAGCAAGCGCCTGATGATAGGCTGGTGCAAGTGGAGCGCCCTGCCCGCCATGGACCATATCATTGGCGCGCATATCATAGACCACTGGAACACCCAACATTTGGCTCAAAAAAGCGCCATCACCCAATTGCACAGTCACACCAGCGTCTGGTCTATGAAGCACTGTCTGGCCATGGAAGCCAATAAGATCGACATCTGATATTCGAAGCTTATGTTCTGCCAACAAGCTATGAACTGCGTCTGCATGTAGGATTGTAAGCTCATGCTCGATCTCGGCCAAATCATCTGGCCGATCATTGCGGTCAACAATGGATTTTGCGGTTTCCAGTGCCCCTGCCAACCTATCGCGCATCGCATCTGAATAGCTTACGCTCATAAACGGACCACATTCTAAAAAACTTTGCCCGTCTGTTCGCAACAAAGCGACATCAATTCCATCCAATGAAGTACCGCTCATCAAACCAATTGCATTGAACTGGTTGGGTATTGGGTCGACTGTGTTGGACATTTTGCCAGGCATATTTTTGATCCGTGATTCACGCTTTATATAAAGAAGGGGTGAAATATTCCTCAAACAATGTTAAACGCGCCAGACATAAATATCAATTCTCATATGTCGATGCGCGTTGATGTGCATTGCACTTATCTCGTTTCAACCAAGAAAAGGCCTAAAGGCAAATCATGTCTGAGTTCAAATCCGATTTCCTCCACACACTCGCAACACGCGGCTTTATTCATCAAACATCCGATGATCAAGGCCTTGATAAACTGTTTCAAGAGGAAACTGTGACAGCCTATATAGGCTTTGATCCGACAGCATCTAGTTTGCACGCAGGATCGCTCATTCAAATCATGATGTTGCATTGGTTCCAACAAACAGGCCACAAGCCGATCTCCCTCATGGGCGGCGGCACTGGCATGGTTGGTGATCCATCGTTTAAAGACGAATCACGTCAATTAATGACCGTTGAGAAAATTGAAGAGAATATTTCTAGTATCAAAACAGTGTTTTCAAACTATTTGACCTATGGCGATGGCGCAACCGATGCCTTGATGATCAATAATGCCGATTGGCTTGCCAAGCTGAACTATCTTGATTTCTTGCGCGATGTGGGAAAGCATTTCTCCGTCAACCGTATGATGGCATTTGATAGTGTGAAATTGCGCCTTGATCGTGAACAATCATTATCTTTCCTTGAGTTCAACTATATGATTCTTCAAGGCTACGATTTTGTAGAGCTCGCCAAGCGTTATGATTGCCGCGTGCAAATGGGCGGGTCAGATCAATGGGGCAACATTATTAATGGGATTGATTTGGGCCATAGAATGCGCACCAAGCAGCTCTTTGCGATCACCTCACCTTTGTTGACCACATCATCAGGCGCAAAAATGGGTAAATCTGCTAATGGTGCTGTTTGGCTTAACCCAGACATGTATTCGCCCTATGAGTTTTGGCAATATTGGCGCAACACCGAAGATGCTGATGTAGAGAAATTCCTTAAGCTTTACACAACACTGCCGATGGATGAAATTACACGCCTTGCAGCTCTTGGTGGCTCTGAGATCAATGAGGTTAAGAAGATTTTGGCAACTGAAATCACGGCCATGGCTCATGGTCGATCTGTTGCTGATAGAGCTGCGGAAACTGCGCGCAAAACATTTGAAGAAGGCGCATTAGCACAAGATTTGCCAAGTGTGAATGTGGCTGCGTCTGAGCTGAAAGACGGCATTGGGTTGTTATCATTGATTGTGACGGCCGGTCTTGCATCCACCAATGGAGAAGCTCGCCGTCATATCAAAGGTGGTGCGATTAAAATCAATGATAAAGCTGTCAATGATGAGCGTTTATTGGTGACGGATAACGCTGCAAGCGATGAAGGCGTGATCAAGCTTTCAATGGGTAAAAAGAAACATATTCTGATTAAGCCAGTTTAAAGAACAATCTACCGTTCAGCACATCCATCCCGCCCTATGATTTTTTGGGCGGGGTTTTATTAAACTCGAAGATCGCGCGGAAAATACCGGGCGCTATTACCGATAGCGGGTTCACTTGCACCCGTGGATCAGATGAATTGCCGCTCACCCTGAATGTGATGCCCAACAATGCTTTGTCCTTGCCATTTCCCAAGAGCGCACCCAGAATCGGGATTTCGCCGAAGAATCTATTGAGCGCATAGGCTGGCATGAATGTTCCTGCCATATCGGTATTGTCTTTTTTATCGTACAAAACCCCCGAGAATGCGGCGCCAATTTGAGCACCACGAACAATACCATCTTTTACTCTGAGAACGCCATCCTCCATCTCAACCTCGATGACAGCCTGATTAAAGGTAATTCGGGAGACATCTAAGCGATTTTTCAAGGCATCATTTAAACTGCGTTCTTTTGCATTGGCACGCGCAGACACGAGCGTTTTAAGGCGTTCATCACCAATCACCTTAAAGTCACGGATCAGCACACTGCCCTTATGCGGACCGCTGCCATTTTGCTCTAAAACCAAATCAAGCGAACCACCCTGAACAAAGGCATAAATATCAAAGAACCGCCAAAAGCTACCAGAATCATCGGAAGCTACCGTGATCTTTTCACCCTTTGTTGAGCCAACAAGACGTGCTGCGACTGAACCACCCCGTCGCGTTCGTCCGGTAAATTCAGACAAACGTGGGATCGAACTTATTTCGTTATACTTGATCTTAGCTTTGGTGAGTGCCTCACCGCCAAAGCCATACACAGTTCCAATGCTGCCGCTAATATTGTAGCTTGGCTCGCTCTTGATTGATTTACGAGGTTTTGTGTCGCTCTCTGTTAACTCCGTTATCAGCGGGCGCATATCAAATGATTTGCCGCCGACAGTGATAAAATAATTTCCAGATTTGCGTGTGAGCTTGAAATTATAGTCATCTTTGGGCGCAAGTTTTACCCGATCAAAATTGGCCGATATTACGCCTGCCTTATCAACGCTCATGGATCCACTGGCTAAAAAGCCAGAACCTGAGAATTTAAAGTCAGTAATATCTGCCGTATCTCCTTTATTTGTATATAAAAACTTGGCAGATGCAGGGATGCCTTTTGCTTTTATCCAACCCGTGCCAGGGGCGACAATTTTGGTGTTTTTTAGGTTCACAGTCACACTGTCTTGGGTCTCGTTGAGCATTATGGCTTTGATACTTGTTGTGCCAAACACAATGTCTTCGATATCCAAACCAAGCTTAATTCGATCTTTTGCGGTTAGATTTCCGGTGAGTATTCGCTCAGCTTTGACATCCGAATCCTGCACTGGCTCTCTAACCTTGGCATTTATTGCAACGCCATCTGCCTTCATCTTGGCTTTGAGGATGGCGCGCATCGGATTTACATTTAAATCGCCCGTTATATTGGTGAGCGTGTAGCCATCAATTGGCACCGCCAGATCAACTCCATTTAGCGTCAATTGAACATCCCAGACAGGATCAGGCGGTGATTGATTTTCGATAATACCAAATCTGGCTTTTACTCGCGCATCAACTAAGCCTGAAATCTCATCAGCTTTGATACCAATTCCTTCCAAAGCATCGATTGGCTCAAAACTAATCAGCTCAGCTGCAGCATCGGCCCAACCAGTCAAGTTCAAATCTACATCCGCCATCAGCGGTATCTCATTGGTGTTGGCAATCAGAACCTGCCCTTCAACAATATCCATCTTTCTGTTTGACGGGAAATAAGAAGCGCCTTTGTCTATGCGAACAACAACTTCTTCACCGCGCAATGTCATGCTGCCACTTGCACCGCGAACAGGTGGAATGTCGCCAACAATATTCACGCGCGCATTTTTGAAATCATAATCGACCTGAAAGTCTTCAACTTTGTGATGGATCGGGCGAATTGGACTCGAAAAACGTCCCGCATCAACATGGAACCAAAGGCGCACATTGCTTAACTCGCCACCATAAATGGAATTTGTTGCCCAAAGACGCGTGCCACGGCCAAGCCAAAACGGCCAGAACTGTTTGGCAACAGCAGTTTTCATACGCGGCACATTCATGCCAATATTTAGTTCCGGCGAAATTCCAGGCTTAAAACGTATAACGGCATTGCCAGCTGCATAATTATCACCTGTGGTCACGGTTAATTCTTGGACATTGAGTTCTTGCGCATTGGGATCGAAATAGCCAAATATTTTTGCACCAAAATCAACAGCAGATTCGCTGGTATCCGTGGGGGCTAAGCGGCCATTATTGACCAAGAGATCAAACACAAGACCTGTATCCATGCCATCTTCAAAGTTTGCAGAATCAATTACGCCGCCAGATAATGGAAATACAGATTGAGCAATTCCAATACGAGATGGTTTGAGCTCAATGGATTTTTTGTCAGCGTCATAGGCAAGGTTTATAAATGAACGGTTAAGCGGTGTTTCTTCACCACCCATTTTAAGTGAGCCCAGCTCAAGGTTTAGTTTTACCGAAACTGACGGCTTAACATCATCGCTTCCTCTGATCATTTCAATTTCAGTGGTGATGGATGTCTTCAGCCCAGAGCGATATTCTTCCACAGGTTCATTGGATTCTAAATCAACGTTTATCTCGCTCAGACTGGCTTTTAACACACGGCGATTACCAAAGCGAAACTGGTTGGCGGTGAGCACAATCTCTTCATCGCCTAACATTGCAGTGCCATTCAATCCAGTGACTGCACCGTCTTTTTTGACAATTTCAATGGTCTTGATTGTTAGTCCGCCAAGATTGTTGAACGCAGGATGGGAAATTTCAATGTTGCTGGCGCTAATTTCATCGACACCTTTTAACGCCCGCATATTTTCAAACTGATCGAGAGATGTGAATGCCGCCTCTATGACAGTTTCGATAAATACAAGTTTTGGCAGCTTAAGCGGTTTGACCTCAGAGGCTTTTTGTTCTGCAAATGTGATCGCAACATCGGAAATCTCGACAGCGGAAATATTTGCGTTTCCAAATGCAAGTTCGATAGGATCCAATTTCATTTGCGTTTTTGCAATGACCATGCTGATCGCCGGAGACTCGCTTTTAGTTTCTCCGGTATTATCTGCGATCTGTGGCTTGCTTTGTTGCACTTGCGTAAATTCCACATCTCGCGCTTCCACAGCCAATCGACCATCACTGGTTAGTCTCAGCACGGTATGATCAACGCGGGAATTTGAGCGACCGCCTACGGCATTTTGAAATGCTTTTTGCGCGTAATTTGAAATAAAGGGATCAGCTAAACCCGTTTGTAGGGCTGCAACGCTCAGGAAAATAACCGCAAATAGGCCAATCACGAGCCATGACATCACATGTGCACATGCAAAGCACAGCCCAAAAAATGAACCTCTAGATTCTTTTTGCGACATTTCTTTCCTCTAGCGAACGGGGTTTTCTTCAATTTTTTGTTGATCAATCCCCATATGAAAATCTAACCACTATCTCCCGCCGTATCTTGTAGATAATACATAGCTAATAGTTACATGAAAAGCGCTGATCAATATGAAATAGCGACAAATTGAACCCAAAGTTTAAAAGGGACTTAAATTATGACGATCATTACTGAAAACACGATAGCCCCGACATTTTCCTTACCAAGAGATGGTGGCGAAACTGTGCAATTATCTGATTATCTTGGCAAAAAGGTTGTTTTATTTTTCTATCCTAAAGATGATACGTCTGGGTGCACGGTTGAAGCCATCGATTTCACACAAAACCTTGCTGAATTTGAAAAAGCTGGCGCTATTGTGCTTGGTATGTCGCCTGATCCTGTGAAAAAGCACGATAAGTTCATTATCAAACATGAATTGGGAGTGATTCTCGTCTCTGATGAAGAGAAAACAACATTGGATGCTTACAATGTTTGGAAAGAAAAAAGCATGTACGGCAAGAAATACATGGGTGTTGAGCGCTCAACATTCCTCATTGACGAAAAAGGTGTCGTGCAAAAAGCATGGCGCAAAGTCAAAGTTCCCGGCCATGTGGATGAAGTCTTAAAAGCAACACAGGACCTTTAGTCTGGTCAAAGACTAGACTTGGCTATCCAGTTTGGCCGAATCGATCCCCTTTTTAAAAACTGATTGAGCGGAAGCTAGAATTTTTGAAATCTTTTCTGCTCACACACTTCCAAAAAACGCCAATTCAGTTATACAGGCCCTTAAAAGACCCAAAATCACGATAAATGCACATAATTAGTGCATTTATTAACATCAAACCCACCCGCCAAAAGACTTTGTTAACCTTAATAAAGTCTAATCAACACGGCTAAAAAGCCAAGTGAAGTTGATAATCGGGTGGTGATAAAGTGCAAAATAAGGGCAAAACAGTTTTCGGTCAGCGGGAACCTAAACATATTTTGATTCTTGCGAATGGTGATAACGTTCGTCATATGGTCGTTCGTCCATGGATGATTGCCATTGCGGCAAGCTTTATCGGTGTTATGGCCATTGGCTATCTTATGGCCACAACTTATCTTGTCATGCGTGATGATCTTATTGGCGCGTCTATGTCGCGACACGCACGCCTTCAGCATTCCTATGAAGATCGTATTGCAAAACTTCGCTCTGAACTTGATCGCGCAACCAGCAGACAATTGCTCAACCAACAAGTGGTACAAAACAAAGTCGCTGAACTGATGCAACGTCAGGCAACACTTAATTCTCGTCATGGTCAGATCTCCCCTATTTTGGACCGTGCAGGCTTGCTGTCCACAGACCCTGCACAAATTCCAATTCCTGCTGTGCGCGCAAATGATCAAGCCAACCTTGCAATTGATGGCAAACAATCTCGCATCAAAACAGCCTTTGTTGGTGGAATGTTGTTCGATAGCAAATCACCAGACCTACAAACAACATCGTCGATTGCTCGCAAAGACGCATTGCTTGTTGATGATACACAACGTCTGTTTGGCACAGTTGCCTTATCGCTTGAACATATAGAACAAGAGCAGATTGACCGCATTCAGCTGCTGGCGCTTAACACAAGCCGCAAGACAGCTGAGATCACTAAAATCCTTAAAGGGTCTAAGTTACCTGCACCAAAAATGAATGATGCTCAGGCACTCAATGCCGTTGGCGGACCGTTTATGCTGGCCCCAAATGGCGAAGCATTCAACTACTCGCTGCGTGGTCTTGATGAAGCACTACAGCAGTTTGATAAAATGCTAACACATGTTGCAAACCTGCCTTTGAAATACCCAGTTATTGGCGCAAAAATTAGCAGCAAATTTGGGACACGTCGTGATCCATTTTTGGGCCGAAGCGCCTTTCATTCGGGCATGGACTTTAAAGCAAAATCTGGCACACGCGTCCGGTCCGTTGGCAAAGGTAAAGTGATCTCTGCAGGCTGGAAAGGTGGCTATGGCAAGATGGTTGAAATCGACCATGGAAATGGCACAACAACACGCTATGCGCACCTGTCGCGCATCTCAGTGAGTGTCGGAAAATACGTCAATACTGATACGGTTATTGGCAAGGTTGGCAGCACTGGGCGCTCCACTGGGCCGCACCTACATTATGAAATTCGCCGTTTTGGTAAAGCTGTGAACCCGTCAAGATATCTCAATGTTGGCTCAAAATTACGCCCATTATTGAAATCATCTTAGGTTGTTCAAATTTAGTTTAAATTGAACATAAATATCATAGCAGCACATATAAAATCTCCATATATTTCAATTAGTTAGACAAAAACCCTAGCTAAGACACTCGTATATGTTGTGGTGGATTGGTCTCATTTATATCATATTCACATTTTTTTCCCTGTTGAACCTGTCTCCTTGTGGTCACACTTGATAAAAAGAATGGTACCAACACTAGCAATTTCTTGACTTTTTCCCCAAATTTCACTATTTACGCTCTAATTTGCAGCACAATGATGATCATTGTTTTAATAATAAAGCAGATTGAGAGTTTATTTCATTTGACCACTTTTTCAGATCTTGGCCTTAGCGCTAAAGTTTTATCCGCAGTTACTGATGCGGGATACACGATACCAACTCCTATTCAAGCCGGCGCAATTCCGCCAGCTCTTGAACGTCGCGACGTGCTTGGCATTGCGCAAACGGGAACTGGTAAAACGGCTTCATTTGTGTTGCCGATGTTGACCTTATTAGAACGCGGTCGTGCGCGTGCCCGGATGCCAAGAACGTTGATCTTGGAACCTACTCGGGAACTAGCTGCTCAAGTTGCTGAAAACTTCGATAAATATGGTAAAAACCATCGACTGAATATTGCACTTCTTATTGGTGGTGTTTCATTTGATGAACAAGATAAAAAAATTGAACGTGGCGCTGATGTTTTGATCGCGACACCTGGCCGTTTGCTTGATCATTGTGAGCGCGGCAAATTGTTGATGACGGGCGTTGAGCTTTTGGTTATCGATGAAGCCGACCGCATGTTGGATATGGGCTTTATCCCTGATATCGAGCGCATTGCAAAACTTGTATCCTTTACACGTCAAACATTGTTCTTCTCGGCAACAATGCCTCCTGTTATTCAAAAGCTTGCTGATCAGTTCTTGCAGAACCCTGCCCGTATTGAAGTTGCACCACCTGCATCGACGGCAAAAAACGTGTCACAGCGTTTGGTCTCAACAGGGTCAAAAGATTATGACAAGCGTTCTGTGTTGCGCGACATTCTTCGTTCGCAAGAATCAACATTGCAAAACGGGATTATCTTTTGTAACCGCAAAAAATCTGTAGCCGATCTTTATCGTTCGCTAGAGCGCCATGGTTTTTCTGCTGGTGCATTGCACGGTGATATGGATCAGCGCTCGCGCATGTCTATGCTGCAAGCGTTTAAAGATAATGAAATCACATTGCTTGTTGCATCTGATGTGGCCGCTCGTGGACTTGATATTCCAGCTGTTAGTCACGTGTTTAACTTTGATGTGCCAACTCATGCAGAAGATTATGTTCACCGGATTGGCCGTACAGGTCGTGCCGGACGTTCAGGCGCTGCATTTACGTTGATTGCAAAATCAGACAAGAAATATATCGATGCTATTGAAAAATTGATCGATACGAAAATTGAGTGGGTTGATACGCCACCTGCCTCGGCAACACCTGATGAAACCGATGCTAAAACGACAAAAAGACCTCGTCGTAGTCGTGCTGGTAAAGCTAAAGAAGTAACAGCGGCACCAGAAGCTGTGGTTGATCCGACGAGTGTTGAGACTGTTGTTGTTCCAACACCTGAGACGCCGGTTTCAGTACCTTCGTCTTCACAAGCCCCTATTCAGGCTGTTGTTCAGGCTCCTATTCAGGCGCAAAAACCAGTTCAAGCAGAAGCGCCTAAGCGTCATGCAAATGACGAAAGCAATAATCGCAACAAACGTAAACCACGCAATCATCACCATGATAGTGAGCCGACACCTGTTGGATTTGGCGATGAAGTTCCAGCGTTCATGAAGATTGACCTTAAAGCCAGTTAAGCTGATAGGTCATTTGCCACGTTAAAGCGGTAAGAATTGCCTTTCATGTAAACCATGCTAGTCTTTGTTCGTAATGTTACGGTTAATAGCTAAGGTTTATCAACATGCTAAAGAAATTCACTGTCGGTCTTTTTGTCAGCTTTCTGGCGTTCACTGCTTCTTTACAAGCGCAAACTTATGAAGAAGCTGTTGCACTTCCCAATGCGCTTATATTTAGTGTAACGGGAGGTTCTTGGAGCGAAGAGATTGAGCTTGTTGCAGATAAAGCGACACATTCAACGCAAGGTTCCGCACAAGGCTCATCAGAAGACACCACTATCAAGCCTGATGAAGCTACAACGCCTGATAGCGCAAGCCCCCAAAATAGTGAGACTAAAGTTGAGATAAAACTTATCGAGGGCTATTATCGTCTATCAGCGTTTGAAAAAGCCGATCAAACCAGCATAGTTTTTCTGCAAAAAATCGCGCGTAATGATGAAGGTTTGACCCAACACTTTACGCTCGAGCTTGAAGAAATTTCGACGCTCAATGCCTATATCACCGATATTCGGTTGGAAAATCCCAATAATACATCAGATGAAATAGGATTTGCTGCCTATGTCTTTTTAAAGACAGACCCAAATTCGTCAGAACCTGAAACATATTCGGTTTATATCGATGATTTGGATAGTATTTATGTTGAACCAGCGTCCAACTAGAGCATTTTAGCACTCAATAGATTGATCGTTTTACTAGATATCAAAAAGCCGCCGAATACTGAGAGTTACGCTCTGTTATTCGGCGGCTTTTAAATTTTAAACTTTGGGTCTACTCGATATCTTCAACTACTTTATCGCCACCAAAGGCACGATGGGCCAATGTTGCTTCCATAAAGCTATCTAGCTTTCCATCCAGCACATCTTGTGGCGCTGTACTTTCATGGCCTGTGCGCAGATCTTTGACCAGTTGATAAGGCTGCAAAACATAGGATCTGATTTGATGACCCCAACCAATGTCGGATTTCGATGATGCTTCAACATTTGCGGCATCGTCGCGCTTTTTAAGCTCAGCTTCATAAAGACGTGCGCGCAGCATATCCCATGCTTTTGCTTTGTTTTTATGCTGGGAACGCTCTTGCTGACACTGGACCACAATGCCACTTGGCTCGTGGGTAATACGAACGGCAGAATCGGTCGTGTTGATGTGCTGACCACCGGCGCCAGAGGCACGATAGGTATCGATGCGGCAATCGCTTTCGGCAATATCGATATTAATCGAATCATCAATTACCGGATAAACCCAGATGCTGGAAAACGATGTGTGGCGACGGGCATTGCTATCGAATGGTGAAATACGCACCAAACGGTGAACGCCTGATTCTGTCTTTGCCCAACCATAGGCATTGGTGCCTTTGATCAGGAGCGTCGCTGATTTTATGCCAGCTTCTTCGCCGTCATGGAGCTCTAGCAATTCAACCTTCATGCCATTGCGCTCAGCCCAGCGCGTATACATGCGCATGAGCATATTGGCCCAATCTTGGCTTTCGGTACCACCTGCCCCAGAGTGAATTTCAATATAGGTATCATTGCCATCAGCTTCGCCTGACAAGAGTGATTCCAACTGCTGGCGTGCAGCTTCTGCCTGCAATTTGCGCAACGCATCTTCGGCTTCTGTGACGATTTCAGCATCGCCTTCTTCTTCGCCCAATTCAATCAGCTCAACATTTTCTGCAATCTGACCTTCAAGGCCATTGAGACCATTGATCGAATCTTCCAAAAACTGGCGCTCACGCATAAGCTTTTGTGCTTCTGCTGGATCATCCCAAAGGGTTGGATCTTCAGCTTTACTGTTTAAATACCCAAACCGTTTGATAGCTTGATCCCAGTCAAAGATGCCTCCTCAGCAAACCAATTGTTTGCTCGATATCTGTAACGAGTGATTGAATTTCTGAGCGCATGTGATCGATTCTTTTTTGGATATAGACAGATTGATAAGGGCTTATAGTTTTGCAGAACTTAGTCGCGCCTCACATCAAAGTAAAGCGCGACAAAGCTGAATTTCAAAAGCTCAAATAAATGAAAGCTAGAACAAACCGCCTGTGCCAGAACCAACGGCTCTATTGGCTTGCGGCGAGACTTCTAAGATCGCATCACCTGTTGCAAATTCATCCAAGCCAATCACCGAGAAGATGTCCGCAGGACCAGTTCCAGGTTTAAATGCTTCTTGGATCACATCGCTGTCGCCCGCAAAGGCTTCCATGCCAGTCTTGCGGTTGATTGGGATGAATTTCATACCTTTTGGAATACGAAACTCAACAGGACGGGCATCTTTAAGCGCTTCAGACATGAAGTTATTAAAGATTGGAGCCGCAATACCGCCACCTGTTGACCCGCGACCCATTGGGCGCGGTGTGTCGTAACCGATGTAAATTCCTGCAACTAAATCAGGTGTGTAACCCACAAACCAAGCGTCACGCTCGTCGTTTGTCGTCCCTGTTTTACCAGCGGTTGGTTGATCAAGTTTGATTTTGCCAGCGGCCGTGCCGCGTTTTACAACGCCTTCCATCATCGATGTGATTTGGTAAGCTGTCATCGGATCAAGCACTTGTTCTCTCGTGTCGATCACTTCTGGCTCATCTTGACCAAGCCATGCAGTTGCTGCACATGCATCACATTGGCTTTGCTCATGACGGAAAATGGTTTTGCCATATCTATCTTGTATACGATCAATGAGGGATGGCGTGATTTGCTTGCCGCCATTGGCCAACACTGAATAAGCAGACACCATGCGCATCACTGTGGTTTCGCCAGAGCCCAATGACATTGCCAATACTGGCGATAGATTGTCATAGATACCAAAGCGATTTGCGTATTCGGCAACAAGGTTCATGCCCATGTCTTTTGCCAAACGCACTGTCATCAAGTTACGAGATTTTTCAATCCCCAAACGTAAGGTTGATGGACCGGCAGACCCGCCACCATAGTTTTTAGGTTTCCACAATTTACCACCCGAAACAAGTTCGATAGGTGCATCATTGACCACAGATGCAGGCGTGTAACCATTATCCAAAGCTGCGGCATATACAAATGGTTTGAAAGAGGAACCGGGCTGTCTGAGGGCTTGCGTTGCGCGGTTAAATTCAGATTGCGCAAACGAGAACCCACCAACCATTGCCAATACGCGGCCAGTGTGGGGATCCATGGCGACTAAGCCGCCCTGAATTTCAGGCAATTGACGCATACGCCAATAGTCTTGCCCTTCGTCGTTTTGTTTTTTCTCAACATAGACCACATCGCCAACGGCCAAAATGCTATCAACATTTTTGACTTTCTTCCGCTTGGTGTCGGGAAGCGCAACAGTGTAGGCCCATTTCATATCGCTGCCGCTGATCGAAACTGTGTCGCGCAATGTCTTAATTGTGCCTGACACATCTTTGCCCGGGCGCAAGCCAAGTTCGGCACCTTTACTATCAACCGACAAAACTGTTGCAAGCTTCCACTCTGGCATGTCGCGTAGGCCTGTGAGCTTTGAAAGCTCTTTGCCCCAATCAGCACCCGCTTCGAGTGTTGTGATTGGCCCGCGATATCCACGTGCTTGGTCAAATTTAAGCAGTCCGTTTTGTAAAGCTTGACGGGCAGCTCTTTGAATTTTCGGATCAAGCGTTGTGCGAACAGATAGGCCACTTTCATAAAGCGCTTCATCGCCATATCGACCGATCAATCGACGGCGGACTTCTTCTGAGAAATATTCAGATGCTGCAAGATAGTTTCCACGAGGACGCGGGTTCACATCTAGGGGGCGATCTTTTGCAAGGTTTGCCTCTTCAAAAGACACATAGCTTTCTTCCCGCATACGATCGATCACATAATTGCGGCGCACAATGGCAGCTTCTGTGTTTCTATATGGGTGGTAGTTTGCAGGGCCTTTCGGCAGCGCTGCAAGATAGGCTATCTCATGGAGGGCAAGTTCGTTGACCGATTTATTGAAATAAGCAAGCGACGCACCTGCAATCCCATAAGAGCCAAATCCGAAGCCAATTTCGTTCAAATAAAGCTCCAAAATACGGTCTTTACTGTAGGCTTGTTCAATACGAAACGACAAAATCGCTTCTTTGATCTTCCGTTCATATCTTTGTTCACGGGTCAAAAGAAAGTTTTTCGCAACCTGCTGCGTGATCGTTGACGCGCCAACTGGGCGTTTGCCTGAGCCATAGTTTTGAATGTTTTGAACAACAGCACGGGCAAGACCTGTGAGATCAACACCAGAGTGCTTGTAAAAATTCTTATCTTCGGCCGCAATAAAGGCCGCTTTCACACGATCAGGAACCGCTTGAATAGGCAGGTATAATCGACGTTCGCGGGCATATTCTGCCATCAGCTCACCGTTTGATGAGTGAACACGAGTCATAACAGGTGGAGAATAGCTCTCTAGCACCTCGTAATCGGGCAGATCCTTGGAAATGTCTGAAATGTACCAAACAACAGCCGCAGCAACGAGAAAAAACATCACGGTGCCAATGCCGAAAAAATATCCAATAAGACGCATCATTTGACTAGTATCAACCCTTGTTATTTTTGCACATTGCGGTTTGCACTATGCCCCCGAACCAAATCACTGTTCACAATTTTATACGCAAACGGACAGGAAACCAAACTTGACCAACAACTAGCGTCAAAATGTGAGCAAAGTTGGGCACATCTGGCGCACGCAAAGTAAACTGAACTCGGATAATTCCCATAAAAATTCGAGATTACCCATGCATATATTACGCGATTCGTCATTAATTATGCACGAAGAAATAGCGTGTTCGGACACCTATGGGAATCACTAAAACGGATATTTAATTGAAATTAGACAAATTAGTTGTTTTACTCTGGCTGTAACTTAGAAAATGTTCGCCATTTAGGTGCGAACAGAATCAACCCCTCATAGGTTCTTCGCTATGGTTGACTTAGATACCTTGATCTACGATCAGAACCTTGTCTGGAATATGCAAATTTGAATTTTGGGAAAAAGTAAATTTTGGCCACGCCATCACAGATGCAACCAACACTAAAACAATGGAAAAATATCTCAACATTTTTATGACCTCAGTTAAATGTATTCCTAAAGAATACTCAAAAACATGACGCGAAAATCTAGAATTTTTTACACTTTATGAATTAAAATTACCGTGCGAGGCGCGTTTTGTCAAAAAACAATGAAAACTGCGACACAATCCGCGTTTTCAGCGTTATTCAGCTACCAAATTATGCTTTGGCAGTTGTTTTTCGTATCGTGAAAATAGTCTCAGCACCTTCTTGGGGATGACGCGGAACCAGAATGGCCAGACCGAGCGATATAAAGGCCATGCCAGAGGCAAGTGAATACACCGATGCAGGATCAACAAGCCACAAATATCCCAGAAAGGCTGGCAAGAACACAGCCGCAATGTGATTGATCGTAAAGGCAACAGCTGCCGTTGACGCTTGATCTTCGGGGCTTGCGATCTTTTGAAAATAGGTTTTTTGCGCAAAGGCCATGGCAAACAAAATATGATCGATAATGTAGAGCATTGCCCCCACTTCCCACGGCCATCCGAACCAATACAGACCGGCATAAGCTATAAAAACAAGGATCAAACCAACATATTCGACAATCAATGAGAAACGTTCACCCATTTTAGAAATCATTTTACCCACAAGCGGGCTTGTGACCATGGTCGCCAAATGATTGACCAACATGAGACCTGCAATGTGATGGAGTTGAAAGCCGTATAGCTCGACCATCATAAAGGCTGCAAATACCACAAAGATCTGACGGCGCGCACCGCCCATAAACACCAATGCGTAATAGAGCCAATAGCGTTTTTTCAAAACGATCTTCTTGCTTTGGGTGGTATCTGAGCGAAAATTAGGGAATGCGAACCAGCAATAAAGCGCAACGGCCATCGATACGCCACCTGAGGCCCAATAGATGATGCGATAATCAAGGCTAAACAGTTCAAAAAAACCGATGATAAGTGCGTAGGAGATCATCGCGCCAAAGGCACCGGCTGACACAATCCATCCCAAGACTTGCGGCGCACGATGTTTTTCGAGCCATTGCAGCTCCAAACTTTGCGCAACAGTTTGATAATAATGAAACCCAAGCGATGAAATGAAGGTGACGACCAAAACGCCTTGCAATGTCGGAAATTCAGCGGTGAGCGCCGATCCAAGCCCAAGCAAGAACAATGATATCAAACCAAATGTCTGCTCGCGGATAATAGCAAAGATGAAAATCGCCAAGAACGCCATGAAACCTGGGATTTCTCGAACTGTGTGCATCCAACCATTGTCAGAGCCATCAAAGCCAACAATTTCGATCACAAAATTAGCAGCAACCGCCATCCACGTAGAAAAGGTCATCATGGACGCAAATGCCATCAGCACCAAAAGTGCTTCTGGCCGTTTCCAAAGCGGATACGCCTTAGCGTCTACCAACGATACTTCAAGTTTGGAATGAAACAAATTGGATCCCCTGCACTCACATGTGCTTATTTGCGCTCTTAACATTTGCTGCGCATCGCACAAATGTAGAGACCAATAGATACAGGCCAATACATACAGGCCAATACATACAGGCATGATCAATCATTGAAAAGCATCAAACCCATCAAAAGAGTTGATCCAAGTATTCATAATTATCACACAAGGTGTAAAATGAACCGAAATAGGCTGTTTGGGATGTTTTTTACAAAGGAAAGCCACTTTTAATAAAAATGGCAGGGGCAGAAGGGCTCGAACCCTCGACCTACGGTTTTGGAGGCCGTCGGTCTACCCAATATAACCCAATGAAAACAATGACTTACATCAATTCATTGTGATCGCCTATCCCAGTAGAACCCGTTATATCCGATCAAACCGAACCAAGTGTAAAATGAAAAGCGGATGAAAATGAAACAGCCAATAACAACAAACCCCAGAGATGGGAAACCGTTTCTAGGGTATGACGATAAAACCGAGAGCAAACAATTCTTGTGCTATTACGATAAAGAACATGGCGTGTTTTACAATGAATACGATTGCGAGATGAACCCGACACATTGGGCAGATGAGCAGTGCAAGCCCTAATGTTTATCTGTAGCCGCCTTTATTTTGGGCTGTGGATAACTAGGGCTAGAGGCTTCTATTTTGAAATAACGCCAAAAGAAATTAAATATGGTAAGACTGCCATCGAACAAAGAGCAATCATAAACACAAGGGCAACAACTTTCCCGAATAGATTTAATTTAACGATATGTTGCCCGTCTTCGTTTATGCAGATATACAATTGATCGCTCCTTAAATTGAAATGTAAATTAAGCCAGTGCCTTTGCAATCTACACAGGGGCAATGCTCTTTTGTTGTTATGCTTGGGTCTGGATGAAACTTAGACCAATCACCATCACCGCCACATTCAAAGCATGTTACTTGACCAGCTCCGCATCCCTTATTTATAGGCGTGACTTCAATTTCAGTATCTCTATGAAATCCTAAATATGCGATCAAAGTTTATCGCTCCTATTATTTAAGTTGGATTATTGGTTGAACTTCATCATAATTGATGATTGGAATTTCTGCATACATCAGGACATCACAACTCCAATCTTTGAAGACAGGAATCCCCATCCCGTAAATATCGTTATCGTAAAACCACCCCGTCAAAACTTCTTTTTCGCCATCTTCAAGATACTCATTGAGATAACAAGCCTGACTAGGATGCTTTTCATGTCCATATTCGTTGCTCTTAATCACATAGTATTCCGTGAAGGTTCCTGCGGGCACATCAGGTATTCCGCTTTTGAAATCTAATATAATTTGCATGATTTGGACCGCTCCTATTATGTTGCTGGTTTTTTACTTACTTAGCTATTCTCAATTGAATAAGTTTTGTACGTTGCCCATAGATACTTTTTCCCCATCGGGGTTAGTGTTGGGCGTTCACATTTGGCGCAGACTAATTTGTGATCAAAAAGAATATGCAACGCGGTGTAGCTAATGTGATAGCCAGCAGCTACTTTTAAAATAGATTCGCGCAAAACGTCCCGTTTATCCATTTCACCAAAGTTCGCATTTGCGTGTACTTTTTCTATTTTATCGTCTGATATCATCTCTTGCGGGGTCACTTAATTCTCCTATTATGTTGTTTCTACTTTTCGCCAGCCTACCGTCACCATGAAGGCAAGAGTAACGGCGCATCCAATTACAAAGACTGGAGCCACCACCCATGGAGTACCCCACCACCAATACAAAGCTACGGAAGGTAAAAAAGGGATTACCCACAACTTCCAAATATCCATTAAAATACTCCTATTATGTTGTTTAAGTTAGTCGATCATATACAGGAAGTTCAAGCGCAAGTCGTGCAGCATCAATCTGATCTCGTGTGAATTTTTTATTTATCGCATAGCTACCAAGGACGGTAGAGAGTTCGCGATAATCCTTCTTAGCTTGAACAGAATCAAGGTAGTGATCGCGAGATAGATAGCAATGCCCGGGTGATGCGTAGCCATCGCCATCAGCCCATAATTCATCTTTATGGATGCGGCTATGCCATGAATCTAGCGCAGCCCATTTGCGCCCTACCTTTGAAACAGTCACATAATGCCCATCATCCGATCCAGCAAGTCCTGATCGCTGATTATCGGAGGGCATGTAGTATAATTCTTGGCCTACTTCAACCATTCTAATTCTCCTTGGATTTAGTAAATTAAGTCTCGTAACTCGTCCACATGCTCACCTTCTGGGTCCATATGGTAAAGGTCGTTAGTCGACTCAACATCAAACGTGATTAGCGCATTTCTGACGTGATCGTCACCGCCAACAAGTCCTCTTCTGACAATCACAAGTGCTTCGAGTAAACCTTTGTTAAATGCCTGCTTAACATCTTGTTTATTAGCCATTTTATTCCCCCTTATTTGCTTTAATTACATCATCGTCATTGGGTATCTGGTAGCCCTTAAAGCCCTTGCTTTTCCAATTACGGTAGGACTGTGGCGACATTGGCTTAAGCTTGTCAGCCCTTGTATCAGTGTCGTTTAACAGATCAACGATACACTCATCAGGCAGGCCACCCTTAGTTTCTTTGTCGATACGAACCGCGCCAACGGCTACCAATTCATTAAACTTTTCAAGGCGCTTTTCTCGATCAAGCACCGGATGAGGTTGACCCATCTTACCGCCACGCTCAACGAAAGCGGCAATGCCAGCCTTAGTCCGTTCGGCAATCAAATCACGTTCCCATTGGGCAACGCCTGCAAGGATAGTGATCATCAGCTTACCCATAGGCGTAGTGGCATCAATACTCTCAGTCAGGGAGACAATATGAATACCCGCGTTTGTGAGTTCTTCAATCTGTTGCAGCGCTCCGATTGTGTTGCGTCCGAGCCTATCAAGCTTCCAAACGACAAGTGTTTCCCCCGGATGCAATATCTTAATCGCACGCTCAAGACCTTTCCTATCCATCTTTGCGCCTGTCATGACATCAGAGCGGATACGATCAGGGTGAACGCCGTGTTTAATTAGTGCATCGTGCTGCATCGCAAAGTCTTGAGTGTCCGTAGACACTCTCATGTAACCGACCATACGATCTTTATTATTTGTGCTTTTTTCCATACACGAACAATAGGTGATTAATTTAATTATGTCAAACTATATTTTAGCTATTGTGTTTGTTATTGTGTTGGTATAGATTAGGTACAAGATTACAAATCAAAGGGACGTATCGAAATGATGAATGAAGCAAACCTAATTAAGTTAGTTAAAAGCAACGCAACGTATAAAGGTCGTGTTCAATCATCTTTGAACGAGACGAACCAAATGATTAGTAAAGAGCTTGGCTATTCAGAGGATTTGCAGAAAAAAGACAGAGTTAGTGAATTGGTTGCACACGCTAAAAAACTCGAAAGAGTGCTAGCGGCCTAGCATGAATAAGTACTGGATAGAATGCCTTGAAGACAACCAAATGAAGGGCATTCTATCCGATCTGTACGATGCAATTGAGCAGTGTGACGATCACAAAAAGCTTGAAACTTTGAATAGCTCTTTAGCGCTCGGATTTAGCAATAAAATCAAAAAAAAAATTAGAGAAATTAGAGAAAAAAACGGGTGAATAAATATGGATATTAAAAGAATGGACACCCAGCACATGCTGGACAACGCAGCAACAGCAAGCCAAGCAAGACAACTGCTAGAACCTGTTACTCGCGGCGCTGTTTTGCGCTCAATGGTTCAGTGGATAAATGCACAAAGATGTACAGACACTACCGGCGATTTAGTTGATGCCTTGGAACAAGACCCAGAATACAATCTTTAACCAAATAATAGGGATGTTGAATATGATAAAATATAAAATAGGTCGCTCATACGGTTTTGCAGGTGACGAAGAATTTGACGAAGTAGAGGCTGACAACGAAACAGAAGCGGAAGAAATCGCGCATCAATGGGCCGTTGAGCGGGTCGACTCTTGGGTCGAAGAAATTATCGATGAGCCAACAACATAATAGGGAAGTCAGATGAAACACGTGGTTACGGCAGGAATATGGCTTATCTTTTGCGCGGTGTTAATCTTCATAACGCACAAGACGAATAAACACAACATGACGAAATCATATCAGGAAGGGTTCGGACACGCTTATTTAGCTGGCAAGAACTGCCCCTATGATGGCCTAGATAAGTTTGTCGACTGCGCAATAGATTTAGTTGATCGAAGTCGTTTTAAATCAACAACACAATAGGGAAATTGAATATGCCAGAAAATGCAGTAGAATTAGAAGATTGGAAAGATGAAGATTTTCCAATGTGTGGACGGGAAATTGAGGTAGGTGTCCTTGTGGGCAACGAAATTGAATCGTGGGGAGAATGAATATGCATAACGAAATTAGACTAGGTAAGCACGCAGAATGGCAAGAAACCTCCACCGACTTTTGGACGTGCGCTTGCTTACTGGTAGTCCAGCTAATGATATCAAAGAAGACAGACGGAACTTACACCGCTGATGCCGTCAGAATGGGCAACTTGCCCACCCCGCAAAGTCAACTCGAACGCTTTACTACATTCGAAGATGCAGAAGAATCTTTGTTTGTAGATGCAGTATAATCAAAGGGAAGTCAGATGAAATGGCCTATTCAAACCGTTGTTGATTTGAAAATATGCAAACGCTGCGGAGGCGCAGGAAGTTTATTGCGACCAACTGAATCAAGGCTTTTGAATTTTATCAAATGCACAACATGCAATGGTCGTGGAACGCGACATAAACCTAAATAATCTAAGGGAGAATGAATAATGGCTACAGCAGAACAAATTGAAGTCGCTGCAAAAGCTCTTTGCACACATTGGGGCGAGAATTGGGAGTGCTGTTGCACATCCGAAAAGGGGCTCAATTGTGACTGCGGAGACGCTATCCCAGAATTTAGTAAATATAGAGACAATCAGATGGGTCGCAACGACTATCGAGATGCTGCAAAAGTGGCTCTTGAAACAACAACATAATAGGGAAGTCAGATGAGTAAAGCACTAGACCAAGCAACACACGAAAAAATTAATTCGAATGAATACCCAGGCACTCGTCAACTCTGTTTTGAATGCGACGAGCCTACCGGTAGATGTGAAGAAGACACACTTGAAATTGATGGTCATGCTCCTCTCTGTGAAGAGTGCTTTGGCCTTGCAAAGATAACAACATAATAAGGAAGTCAGATGAATAATACCGCCTACGCCCATACAGATAACAAAGGTCAAATCTTTGTGAAGACGGTTTCAGAGACAAAGAGAGCTGCCATGGTCAATACGTTAGTTACTCTGTTTAGGGAGCCTGTTTATCAGCAAGACAGCGATAACCATATTGCTAGTTTGTATACAGAAAAAACCAATCAATATGGTGGCAGTATCAAGCCTGTGACCATTCACATTTCAAATGTAATTTAGGGGAAGTCAGATGAGTACCTTAACTTTGCCGCTGAAAAGCGAATATTTTGATCAAATAAAGTCCGGCGAAAAGGTGCGTGAGTTCCGCTTGCAGACTGCATATTGGGCAAAGCGTCTTGAGGGCCGTGAATATGATCAAATCGTTTTGACTAAAGGATATCCAAAGCGCGACGATCAAGAAAGGCGCATAACTCGCCCTTGGAATGGCTTTGAAAAACAAACGATAACACACCCGCATTTTGGCACTGAGCCTGTGCAGGTTTATGCAATCAACGTAAATGTAATTTAGGGGAGCTAGCGAAGCTTGTCAGGCGCACGAAATTGCAAACAGGATAAACCCTGCTGCAATAACGCTAGAAGCTCGTTAGCATCCTTGAAGGTGTATTCATTGCCATCAACAGACATGCTGAACACAATCCCCTTGTTTTGAGTTGGCTTGGCTTTGATTGTTGGGCTGCTCATTAAAACCACTCTGTAAACCGGCTTTTTTGCCCGTCATATGGATGGTAGATAAAGCACTCAACGCCCTGGCGGTTTACATAACCGTTTCGATCATGCCAGCCATCAGGCGCACTTGGGGACCGAACATATTCAATGTCTAAGCTCTCACCCTCTTGTCGGGTTTGGCCTGTCATGATTGCTGTCATGCCGTTATGATCTTTTTCGCGGGTATATGGCTGTTCACCATTGCGGGATTTTCTCACCTTATGATGAACATGGTGAAGTAACCAATATAGGTTTTTGGTGTCGCTGATATGCTGGCGAGCTTCTTTTACCATTAGCCCGTAAAGTTTTTCTTCTTTAGCGCCATCACCATGGGTCAAACCGAATAGATTTTCCTCAAAACGATAATATTTCCTATGCGCCTCTGATAACCCGTATTCTGTGGAATGAACGTGCGGATGATTTTCGAAATAAGCGCCAATGGTTTGAGACAATGCCCACCCATGCGTCCAATCATGATTAGACATACAATGCACCAGATCAACGTCTGCAACCTCTGCGCATAGCTCTATAGCGTCAGATATGGCTCTTTTAGCATCACTGAACGCTTGGAATATCGAACCCTCTGTATCTTGAGGTGTTCCGGCTGTGGTGCTGTTTCTTGCGTTATCAGTATGCAAGATATCATTGCCTAAAACAAATAGTATTCTGTGGATGCCAAAAGGCTCCGCTAGTTTCAATAGAGCCTTAGTGCCTTCAATTACTCTGTGTCGGGCAACTTCGCGATTGTACGTATAACCTGTCTCGGATTTAACACAAAGCTTCTGAAAGTGAACGTCAGCAAGATCCACCACAAGCAAATAGCTGTTTTCTTTTTTGAATTGTCTTTTGGGGAATTTGGGAGCCTTATCACCGATTGATGCTGTTATTGCATCACGCACCATATCTGCAAGGCTTTGTTCGCCACCGTTTGGATTCTTAACAAATAAGCTGTAGCCGTTGCCATCTTCATCTTTGGCAATTTTCCAGAAATGAGATAAGCTGTTTGCGTTTTGAATGCCGCCTGCACTTGCAGCCGCTAATATTTCAGGGTCACTATCAAACCAGCCGTTAACCTTGCCAAATTCAACGCGCCGTTTAATCGTCTTAGGGCATACGCCAAGAGCATGACTTGCTGCATGTGAAGTGCCATGCTTGTCTAGTGCTTCTTTGGCTTCCTGTGCTTCGTCAATTGATATGGGCCGATTAGCCATAATTGAATCCTATCTGCGGTCAATGAGTGACTTGATATCCGATTTGATTTCCTTTATGTCTTCATCGCGCCGCCTGATATCGGCCTCCATCAATGCTATTTGCTTCTCGTTTGTAAGCACACGACGAATAAGCCAATGTCCGCCGCCAACTATAGCAACAGCAATCGCGCCCCATAATTTATCTAATTCAATCATCATTAATCTTTATCAGCTATTGAGTAGCTAGCCGCCTTCGTGTGTTTATGCACCGTTGATGGTTAGGACGCTTGGGAAGTTATAGCTTCTCAGGTGTCCGGTTTATTTGCGACAGCCTGGATCTTTTGAACATTGCAGGTTATGCGCCGCGACCTGATCACGAAATGGTTGATCGTTTTTGGTGATGAAAGTCCGTGTTTTGGAGTTTGGCGTTTGCCCTGAATAGCCAGATCCATCAGATGCACGACCCGTTTGCGAACACCCCGCCAATAAGCTTGCACTTATCAGCATCAGAGGAACGATTAATCGTTTGATTTGTTTTGTTGCGCTCATGGTTTTGCGCCTCCGTTGCTTTGACGTTTTTGATCTCTTGCTGTAGGATTACGCGATCAACAGCAATGTAAAAGACATATGAAGCGGCAATCAAAGCCACCGTTAAAACGAGATATTTGGGGTTTTTCAAAAAGGTTAATATCAAGCTCATAACGCCGCCTTAATCTCTCTAGCCTCATCGCGGTAACGCTTGCGCTCGTAAATCAAAAACCCAACACCAGCCGCAACTAATAGTAGAATTGTTGCCTGAATATATGGGTTAAGTCCAACAAAAAACGACCCAACAGAGGTTGCGCCCCCAAGTATTGTGGATATCCAATTGGTTTTTGATTTTAGCATTGATTTATCAAGACCTTGAGGCACGACAGGAACGGACACAACATCTGGTGTTACCAATTGATCAACGCCATATCCTGTTGCTTTCAGAGCTGCGTCATACTTAATCGCCAAACGCGCAATTTCATTAGCCTTGTCTGTTCCGTTGATTACACGTCGAGCGCCTTTGAAATTTGACTTTTGCAAGGTGACATAATCGCCAATCTTTTTGGAAGTAAACCAACCCTCCATAGAGCCAGTAACGAGAATCCTTGCAGAGTTTTTAGGCTCAAGAAGCTGATCAGGCGATTTTAGAAAATCAAGGCCAAGCTCTTTACCAGCTCGAATGTAGTTTTCTTTCCATGTTAGTTGAACAAACCCGCGTCCGTGATATGGATAATAACGCAGATTGCTTTTACGCCATTGTTCCGAAAGCCAATAAGCCTCAACAACAGGCTTCATTGTGTGTGCAGTCTCATGATAAGCTGTTGCTAGGATGTACGCCGCTTGATTGCGTAGACAACCAAATTTCAAGCACTCGTTGATGATGAGCTGAGAGAAGCCCAAATTCATGTTCATTTTCATTACTCCATAAAAAAACCCCGCATAAGCAGGGCATATTTTGATATATTTTATTGTTTATTGCTTGCGTCTAAAACGCTTATAAATGGGGCCAAAAACGGTTAACCCTGCCCCCATTAGAACGCCCACACCCGCAAGAACTGGGTGACGATCTGCAACAGCCATAGCCAAGCCCCAATCTGTGAGCTGGCCTAAATCGTGCTTTGCGCATAGGTCGGTTATGCTGATACCAAACCAAGTGTCCGGCCATAAGGTGCATTCAAGATCAGGTGTCAAAATCAGTCGCAAGAATAATTGCTTTGCGCTCGCTGGTTATTGCTTCCAGTGCCACCAATGCTAAAAGGCCAGCATTAACATTGGCATGGCCTAACCACACATGACCAGCAAGCGCTTCATCATACCAAAGCTTAATTGTGGCGCTTGACATGCTGAGTGTAACAATTGCAATCTTCTCATCATTTGTGAAAAGGTCCATGAACTCACGAGCTGATCCTGTGTCTCGTCGTGCAGATGGCGGTGATGTTGGCGCGGTAAATGTTCCGTCAATGTTCTGCGTAAATTGGCTAAAAACATCGTCTGGGATTTCAATGGTAGTTGCCCCAATAGGTTTTGTAATATAAACAACGCCTACGGTTAATCCATTTATGCTTGCATATTTCATATTAAGCGCTCCAAAATTTAGCGGTTGTGTACGTTTCAGTACCCCAACTTGTGTTCACACCAAGGCCGTTGCCCGTTTTGGTGGTTTGACAGCGGTGTTCTATTCGGTATTGTTTACCCGATACAACCGCAGAGCCACCAAGCGAATTTGCTCCGGTTCCTGAGTAGTGATTTGAGCCATACTCAACGACAGCGCTATCAGTTACATTATACAATCTTGTATTCGTTACATTTACGTTATAACTTGGGCATTGCCATTCAATCCAACCGCCTGAGGTAAAAGTAAACGCGTTACTTACCAAAGTAACCAAACTGGCGGGATCGGTGACAACAGTGTTTAAAACACGCGTAACGAATGAACCGGAAGTGAATGTCCCACCCGCTGTTCCAGAGGATTTTTGGTCAGCAAGGATTACGTCTGGGGAAGGTTTGCTTGCATTTGCTAAGACATAAGCCTTTACAGATTGTTGGCTTGGTGCCTTGGTCGCGCTATCACCTGCAAAATCATCTTCATCAAGTAATTCAAGTGACAGCGAATCAACATAAGCTTTTACGGATTGTTGGCTTGGGACCTTGGTCGCGCTATTATCTGCCATATCGTCTTGATCAAGTAATTCAAGCCCATCGCCAAGCGTTATATCCTGATTAGGCATTGTTATGATCCGCGTTTGTCCCGCCGCGACAGAACCCACATCAATTCGAACCCGCTTTGTGTTATCCGCTGGATCAGCAAGAGTAAACGTATCATCAATAGGTGATGTTCCAGCGTTCATATCGGCAAGATGTGATGCAAATTCTCGTAAAGCATTATCGAAATTGCTTGGTGGTGCGTTACCTTCAATATTAATTCCGCCAACTTCTGTATTGCTAGCCGCTGTGGAATCGTAGTCTGATATTTTATCTTTGCTCATTTTGTGTCCTTAATTTCCAAAGAAGCTGCGTAAATCCGCTGATTTATTCATATTGATTTCACCCTTGACCGATGTTTTGCCAGATTTGGGGCTGTAATATGTGTATTGACCGTTACCCAATGAGGTTGCTTGTGATCCATTGCTTGCGGTATTGGTTGCGCCGCGTGGACCGCTCATTGCGTTCTGCATACGGTTGCTTGAGTTATTGCCCCGTGATTGGAATTGGTTAAGAGGCTGTTTGTTGCCAAATTTAGGCATAGAGAAGCCATTCCCTTTAAATCCACGCTGATTGATAAACTGCGCGATTTTAGGCCCTGCCATTACACCCAACGGGCCACCGATTAGACCGCCAGCCATACGAGCTGCGACTGTTTGCGGTTTGAAATGTTGCTTTAATTTGCTTCCAGCCTTTTGTTTGAAGCGATCGATCTTTGTTGGCCGTGGTGCTGGAATTGGTATGCCTGCCATTGGTTGACCGATCGGGCCTGCAATTGTGGTTTGTGGTAGCTGTGGTGCTGGTGCTGGTGCGCCCATCATGTAGTTTGCATAATCGCTTGCTTTAGGCGCATATTCTGGTTGCGTCTTTACTGGTGCCTGCATCATGTAGTTTGAATAGTCGCTAGCCTTTGGCTGGTAAGCTGGTTTAGGTGCTGGCATAGATACAGGCATTGCATCTGTTCGTGGCTGCGTTCTTGATGGTGCCCCGCGCATACTAGTTGATAATGATCCACGGTTTTCTTGCTGGCTGACTTGCGGTCTAAATGATGGCTTTGGAGCAACATCACCGCGCGGCAATGCTGATGATCGATTGCTTGATTGATAGTTTGCATAGTCGCTTGGGCTTGCACCATAGAGATTTGTGTTTTGATCGATTGGTGCGGGTAGGTTTCCACCGCGCTCAACATTGCCCATTGGTGCTGCGTATGTTTGGGATTCATTGCGGAATGATGGCTTGGGCGGGTTTGCAGGTGTTTTCCCATATTCAGAATTAACTTGCCTATTCCAATCTTTAATTGGCTCAATATGCCAAGGCTCATGACCCATTCTGAACGTTAAGCCAAAGCTTTCTGCTTCCTTATGAGCTTTTTGACGAGCCGCCGCGCTGCCGTATCTTAAATCAGTGGCCTTGCCACCTTCACCAGCCTTTGCGTTGTGGTTTGATTTGCCTGGAGGTGCCACCCACTTTCTTGCGGCTTGTGGTGAACCGTATTTTTTAACGGCTGCATCAAACAACCTTGCTTGATGTTCATTGCTACGAAATCCACTAAAAATCTTTGTGTTTCCGTTATGACGCAAAAACGGCTCTAAACGAGATTTGTAATCATCATCAAGTCCTGTGACATGCGATGGGTCTTTATCAGCCGTAAGATATCCAAGCAACCCGTCTGTTTTTGGCTCTTGCCTTTGGGCCTCAAAATTGTTCTGATCTGTTTTCTGAGTTAATACTGCTAATCCACGCGGTTTTGCTTGCTCATTTATAATTGCATCGAACGGGCTTGATGCTTGCGCTGTTGGTGTGTCGTAACCTTTAGGGAGTGGAACATCTAAGCCCGTAGGCAGGCCAGCATCATTAAACGACATTTGAGGTGCGGGAGTTGAAAGCGAGCTGTAATCAATCTTTTTTAAGCCACTAGCAGTATAAATAGGTCGCTTTTGCGGATCAGTAAAATAAATATGTCCATCGGTTGATGTGACTTTTGATAAGCCTTTTGGGAGATTTCCTTGCGCTTTTGGAGTCGCATAGAATGTTGCATTATGAACAGGACCACTTTTTTTAACTTGGTCTATTGCTCTTTGTGCTTCTGCGCGGTATTTATCAACGCCAGATGGCAACGGTTTATTGTATGCGTTAAATTCAGACGCTCTTAACGCGACATCATCCCATGAAGTTTGACCACCATTGGCGCGGTTTGATATAACACTGGCAATGGCAAGCATATCTTCATAAGATCCTGCCTTAGCTTCGCCTAGAATCACGTCTACAACTGTTTTTGCTATCATTTTATTACCATGAGGTTTGTATGAAAAAAATATTGATTTTGCTTTTAACAATAGCCTCTCCTGCTTTAGCAGTGAGCGCCGAATGTGAAATTTTTACATTAGAGGCTAAAAATAGCTTACTCAGTCTGTCTTTGAGCGAAGGTTTTTTTGTTATTGACGATAAGAAGTTCATAACGCTTGGCTGCGGAAGTGGAATATCTGGCGTTTGTGGGATAAATGACGAAACCAGCGAGGATGCCTTCCTTCAAAAAAGTCACGATAGTATGGTTTATCTAGTAAATGGTGTTGAATACTTTCATTCTTGCGATAGCCAATGAACGAACCAAGCAACGACAATCACAAGCCGTTGACATTCAAGCAAAATGCTATCGTGTTTATCGGTATGTTCGTTGCTGGTTGGGTGGGTTTTTACGGTTCGAGTTGGTTGCTTGACTCGTTTGGTTTGCTGATTGCTGCGATAGTGGTGGGATTAGGTGTCTTGGTGTTGATGATACTGCCCGACTAGGAGCGAGAGAAGACCCTCTTGAAACATTGTCTCTTAATGTGTTTGCAGCTTTGATCATGCTTTTATCTACGCTATTAGCTGCAAAATGACCTGCCCCTGGCAACAGAAGATTGCCACCTGGAATCATTGACCCAACACCTTGACCAACACCAAACGAAACAATACCTCTTGGGGCTAGCTTTGATAAAGCTCTCATGATTGCGCTGCTTGTTTTGCCTGTTGCCATCTGGCGAATAAGCTCAACTTCTTCTTTAGAAAAGCCCTTTTCCTTACCGTCAACAATTCTTTTGTATAACGCCTCCGACTTTTGGCTAATAGCCCGAACAGCACCAGCCTGACTATATTGGCCTTCGCCTTTCACGCTAGCAAGTTCAATCAAATTTTCGATCTGTTTCGTTTTTTGCTTGCGAACATTAAGTTGACGCGCCTGTTTGATCAGATCAAATCCACGAATATCGCCTGTGATATCTTTAGGTTGAATATTATCTTCAAAAGCATCGATAATCTTTTTCATGCGTTGAAGTTTAAGAACATCTTGAGGCTGCGCTCTTTTCATTGAAAGAGAAATTGTTTGTCTTAATTCGTCTAGTTGTGTTAGCGATATTTCTTTGCCTAGAGCATCGTCTAAATCTTTAACTACTCCAAAAGTATTTGCCCTAAGTTTTTTGTTTAAACTGCCAGCCGCATATTTCAAATTTTTAGAAAGGTGTTTGGTTGCCGCCTTGTTAATTCGAATCCCTGCCGCTTCTGCCTGCTTATAAATTTCACTGGTTTTTAGTGTTAGTTCATCAAGAGATGATGCAGGATTAGAAACCGCTTTGTGTGCAAACTTGCCTTTTATGGCATTGCCTGCTTTTTGAGCAATACCACCCGTTGCCGCTCCAAGAACGCCACCAATTGCCGCGCCTTCTAGCCTATTACCCTCAACAGCGGCTCCCGATCCATGAGCAGCACCATATGCTGCCCCCTCTAATGCTGCCTTACCCACCGTTGGGGCTTTGGAAAGCATAGTCAAACCACCCTTGGCAAGACCCAAACCACCAGCAAGACCGCCAACTACTTGACCGCCAAGCTCGTAACCGCCTGCTAATTCTTTGTTTTCAGCCATGCGCCCACGTTCGGATGCTAATTCTTCGTCATAATCGCCCCATAGACCGCCACCAGAAGCCATACCCGCCGCTATCTCGTCAGAGTAGCCAAATGTTAGGCCTTGCGCCACACCATCAATTGCAGCGCCTACTTTATGATCCCAACGAGCCTCTGGCTGCTCTGGTGCTTGATTACCTAATGACTGTGCAATTTCATCAACCGTGGCATTTTGCTGCTCTGGTGATAACGACATGAAACTATCATCAACTTTAACACGTTTACCTTGAATATTTATTGTTGTCATTGCTCAATGCTCCATGAAACGCCGCTTTCAGTTTTATTGTTTTCTTTGGCTTTTTCACCAGTTAGCAACGCATTCAATTTTTCCTCGGTTATGATTGGATTTTGTGTGATATAATCGCCCCAAGCGGATTCAAACCCGTCAAGCACTCCATATTGTTGTCGCCATTGCTCCATTTGATCAACCCGCTGAATATCTCTATCAGCGATAGCGTCAACCATATCAAGCAAAGCTGCATTGCCTCGCTGAGTATTTTGAAGCCCCGCAGATGCAGACATGAATAGATTCATTTCAGTATTGGATATTGCGCCTTTTGTTTTCTGAACTTGCGCCAATGCCATATCTAGCCCTCCAGATTTCATCATTGATCGAGCCTCCGATGTTCCAGGAAGCCCACCAAATCCAAATTGCTCTAATGTGCCATCAATAGCATCATAAGCGCCAGACCCAACGCCTGAATATCCTGTGTTCTCATTGGCTTTTCTAAGCATTTGGACGGTCTGTTTGAGCTTTGAACCTGACGCAGCTATATCTTGAGCATCTGTAACGCGGTTAGCCACGTTCTTCATGTCTTGCTTGCCAGCATTTTGACCGCCGCCCATTTCAATAACGGTTCCGTCTGCTGTTGTTACAGAAAAGCCCTTGCCCTTTTTAGCGTTTTGATAAGCGATGTAATCACCTTCAAAGCCCTGTTGCTTTGCGTATTCGTATTCTTGAATGCCTGTTGTTTGATTTGGAGCTTCTTGACCGACATCAGGTAAAACGCGGGATTGATCATCTTGATAATATTGATAACCATCAGCGCCCTTGATCGTATCGCGCTTTGTAGTCTGCGCTTTTAATTCAGACCACGCTTGAGACATAGGCATACCAGCTTGAACTTGCGCCGCTAAATCAGGACGATTTGCCTTGAAATATTCCATTGTTGCGTTGCGTTGCTGCTCTGCTTTTTGCGTTTCAGCGTTTTGAGCGCGGATTTGACCGCCATTCATCAAACCGTTTTGAGCCGCTTGCATTTGCTGTTGTGGGTTTTGCCCGAACATCAAACCAAGGCTAGTTGCCATCATATTGCCACGATCACCAAATGCACTGCGCATACCGCGACGAAAGCCGCCCATTGGACCTTGCTGTGTGATTGGCTGCTGTTGTCCCCAAGGATTATTCATTTAAAAGCCTCCAAATAGTGAGCCAATGCCCATAGCAGCACCCGCCGCTTGCCCCCAAGGGTTTGCCCCGGGCTGTCCAGGCTGTTGTGCTGTTTGCGATTGCGTTCCATAGCCAGAACCAACGCCAGTGATTGCGCTGTTGTATTGTCCTAGCTGTTGCCAAGGATTGTTTTGTGTTTCAGACCAGATCCGCAATTCATCATTGAGATTTTGACCTGCAAGCTGATCATGGGCTGCGCCAACTTGCAACTGCGTATCATATGGTGATTGCATTTGTTGATAAGCATTGCTGACATTGCCTTGAGCTTGTTGACCCATATTGAATAGGTTCTGATTGGCCGTGTCTTGACGTTGCAATTGACCATAATCCATTTGTGCGCCTGCATCTGCCAAGGTATCAGCAACCGCGCCTTGATGCATTGCACCGCCATAACGACCTGCGCTTGAGAATGATTCATTTACGCCGTGCTGTGCATCTGCAAGCGTATTGGCTCGCATTGACTGATAAGCATCATCATTTGCAGTGCCATTTGCTGTGGCTGTGAATGAATCAACCGCCTGTTGTTGGTTTGGATTATAACCGCCGCTATCAATCACATTTTGGAATTGACCCGATAAACCTTGACCGCCCATGTTGTCGTTGGCCATCTGATCCAAGCCACCATAAGCCGCTGTGGTTTGATCTGACCAAGGTGTGACCGTTGAGCCTTCATAGACTTCAGCGCCCGTTCCTGCTTTGAATAACTCATCAGCTTTTGCCATGCCTGTCTTCATATATGGCTGTGCTGCATCCCATGGAGCAGAATTGCTTGAGCTTGTTGTTGTCTGTGGTGCTGGTGATGATCCGCCGCCCATTTAAATATCCACTTCATAATTTGCGCCGATTTTCTCAGCTTTGGGAAATAATTTAAGCCAGCCCTTGCGGCCCGTTGTGACTAATTGCGTGGCGCCATAATTCTTGGCAAACTGCGTGATAGTATCGCTATACTCAGATACCCATTGATCCATGTTTTTGCCTGATAACATCATGCATCGAAACGAATGCGGGTAATTCGGTGTATCAAACCGCCATACTGACTTGACAAGGATTTCCCCGTCGACAACCCACAAGAACAAGGAAGCCTGACCGGATCGGCACATTTGCCATAAAGCACCAGAATTTAGATTTTCCGCATTACACCGCAAGCAAGCTGCTTGGAGATCATCTGCGACCAAAGGCCAGAATGCATCAACGTGGCTTGTGTCAATTATTCGTAGGGACATTATTATCGAACCTCGTAACAATTGGCGTAATTGTAATCATGTTGGCCGTTGCAGCCGTTGCCTTGAAAATATAATCTTCACGCAATCTCAAAGGCATTTCAGTTTCAACGTGCGTTGATGTTGCAGCCATTAATTTGACGAACACAACAACGTCTGAGCCTTTATTAAGATAGCATGTCACAAGAACCGCGCTTGTGTGAATATTTGCTATCGAAAAGCCGGTTAGAATTTCTTGGTTATCGGTTGCAGTATGAACAGCCGTTGCATTTGTTGTTGTAAGCTCAACAGTATCAGTCTCTTGAAGACCACCCACATAGTTTGCAGTTATCATTGCTCGCCCTCTGCTACAAAATCAGGCGAAATGCCTTTGATTGAAGTCCAAGCCGTACCCGCAGGGATATTCACTGTGAATTGATGTAAGCGCCCCGATGATCTAAACGGGATCTTGCCCGATCTAGGAGATGGTGCAACCGCCGTATCATTGGTGATTGTGCCTCCGTGATAATCAGACTGACCAACTTTAGCCGTGAAATCAATTGTATCAACCTCTGCGCGCGCGCCATTAACAAATGACCTTGTGCCTTTTGATAGTTCAATTTCAGCCGTTTTTAGCGTTGCCGCCAATGGTGCGCCTGTGAAATATGCAAGCTTGTGATCTGTGGTAAACGCTGCAAATGCTGGCGAACCACCTTTAAAGATACGACTATCAAATGGAACATCAATATCATCGATAGTTGGATATAGAGCGTCAAGGCTATCCCATGCACTTGCAGGCGTTAGCAATGCCGCTGCTTCTGTCAAGTCTTGATCTGAATGACACCATTTATTTACTTGCCAGTTATAGCCTAAAAGACGCTTTGTCCCGTTGATCGTTCTATATGACCACCATACGATCTTCTCATATGGGTCAAGAACAGCACGAACATCATAAAGATAGTTTGAATCAACTTCTTTGAAGAACCATTCATCAATACGAATTGCCCCGATTGGCTGGCCTTGGATGCCCATGTAAAAACCATCTTTACTAAGATAGAAAAACTGACTAGGCCCGACATTGGCAACAGAATATTGTGATAATATCCCGCGTTCGTTGTTAGCCTCTGAAAATGTGAACGTCATACCTGAATTAGGGGCGAAATTCATATAACGCATTTTATCGCGCTGCATGACTACGCCGCCAGTTTGACCGCCAAAGCCGCTTTGAACTGGACCGCCATCAGGGAATGTCTGTGTGTCGCTGCCACGCTTGCCGGCTGTCCAGAAACTTGAATCATTCAAGCCTGACCATTTGATCGTTAAGGCTAAACCGTCTAAATATCCACAAACTAAATAATCGCCAGATACCCAAACCATGCGACAAACAGGTGAACCCGCAATATCAGCAAATGAACCAGATCCGGTTATATCATAAGATTGAAGAACGCCGCCAAGATTGGCTGCAATTAGATTGTTGCCGAATAGAGCAAATGACCATCGATCACCAGTTGGGACCGCATAGCCGCCGGCCTTACTGATATCAATAAAACTCCAAGGGCTTGTTGATGTATCAAGCTTGTAAAGAGCATCAACAGTGCCTGCGATGATAGTTATCCCACCATCAGCACCTTGAATAAATCGAGCGCCTAAACATTCAGAAGGGAGCGCCGCTGATACCTCAACGAGTGATGGCATAGGCTTATGACCATCAGCCGTGGGCAATACGTTCAATACGCCCTCACTCGCCATATAGTTAAATGGTGATTTGTCAGGCTCAAAAGATGGAAATGGGATCAAACTACCATCCCCTCTAATGTCGTGCCTGAATTTCGATAATCGTCAAATGCTTCTGCATCGTTTAACTGTGAGACGTATTGATCGACAAGCTGTTTCATTGCACCCGCCTGCCCCGCGTCTTTGATAAATTCAGCCGCCATCATTTGTGTCGCACGAAGATAAATAGCCGGATTTTTAACAAGCAACCAATTTGATGTATTATCATCCGCAAGAGCGGGTAATCTCTTGAAATAAACCAGCTCAATATCTGCTGATGTATATGGGAAGGCTGTCAACGTATTTCCAACGACTTGATAATTGGCTGGCGTTGAAGCATATCGTGTTGGGTATAACCTGTTAGCGCCTGAAATAGAGATTTTATCTAGTTCTCGACGTGGGCTTGTTAACGCTGTCGCTGATAAAATACCCAATAGATCACCAGGCAAAGTGTATTCATTTGATGCTGGCGATAATGTTGCAGTTTCGTGCATATCACGAACCCTCAAAGGCTCGCCACGTCCGCTATTGTAACAAATATAAGCTTCTGCCAACGTAATAAAATCCGACATATAAGCATCTAAATCGGACCTATCGAGCCATGTAGCAACGGCTGTCTTTAACTCTGCATAGGTCGTGATTGCCATTAGATATTCCCCTTAAATGTGCGTAGTCTTGCGTTGTCGCTATTGTTCAAAACCTTCTTGATGAAAGCCTGATCTTTTTGAGCGAAAGCTTTATCAAGCCCCAAATCTTCAAAAACTGTTGTGGGTATTGACGCAACAATTCGGCCATCGCCCCAACGTGAATTAAGATGATCGTTAAACCGCTCAGTATTGCTATCGAGTAAAGCGTCAACATTATGCTGTATCTTGCGGAATGTTACCGTGTTGTCGTTGTTGTATAGATACCATTCAGATTGATCACTGAACGGATCGTATTCAACAAGCCGCCAGTTTCCATCCCATTCAGCGGGTTTTTGTGGGAGCGCTTTTTTAGCAAGCATCAGATTGCAGCATCCGCACTGGCAACGCCTGATTTAATAAAGTTTCTTGCGTCTCGTGAATCAAGCTCAACAAGCGAATCCTTGGGAACACGACCCAATGCATCATAAATTTTTGCATCAACCGGAAATTCTGGAACGCAATTCTTGAGAATTTTAACCAGTATTTTTTTAGGTGCTTGATTTTGGTTTTGATTAGACATTTTGTTTCTCCATAGAAAAAGGGAGCCGTTAAGCCCCCTTCTCTATTCGTTGTGTTTTGAGTTTATGACGTTAGATCGGCAACGCAAGCATGTGCTGCTTCATTATCCACGCGCAATGTGCATTCGTGGATCATTGCGTATTTGATTGCATCACCTGTTTTTGCAGGCTTATCAACGACCATTTTACGCAATACGGCAACAGAGGCATATTCTGGATCAATCAGCAACGCATCACGAGCGCGTTGAAAACGGTTTGCCTTCACTGCAATCTCACCGAAATCTGAAATATAGATATCAGCCGCCGCATTGATTACCGCTTGCTTTGAACCACTAATGTTTGTGCGTTGTTGGGCAACAGCGGAATCAGCCATGAAGCCAGAAAATACTTGCTTGTTAGTTGAACCAAGGGAAAGCATGTTAGGCTCGCCACCGTTGTCATATGCTGACTTGATGGCAGTATCTAGCAAAGTCTTGGTGAACGCTCTTGCTGTACCATCTGTGGCCGCCGTGACAATACCTGAACTAAAGCCGCCAGATGCAGGAGAACCCGAAGCGCCTAGAACGTCATTAGACGCAATCCAAGCACGTAAGCCGCCCATTTTACGAGCTGTTGTGTCATTACCTGCAACAGATGCATTGTTAGAACAAACAGAGGCTTCAAGATCACGTTTGATCTCTTTGGCTTTCTTTGCAGCCTGATAACCAACCTCAGATGCTCGACCTGCTGAATCAACGGATTCTTGAGTGCCGGAAACAAGGAATGTTTTTCGGAAAATCTGCGTGTAGTTTGAAACAACGGTTGTTGCGTCTGGTGCTGTATATGCATAATCGTCACCCTCAACAGCCGCGTTGTTTGCTGTTGCTGTGGCTAGAATATCGATTTGCCAATCGTGCTTTTTCGCCTTGGCTTTAGATGAGCCAATTGCGCTTGTTACAGGGCAATCAACTGGGGAGATATCGAAGATTTTGTCGATAAGGTCTTCACGGTTGCCTGCTGCGTCATAGGATGAGTATGTGTTTGCTACTTGAGCCATTTTATTTAACCTTCTAAAAGTTTTCCAAGAATATCAGAAACGTCTCTTGCGTTCCCGCTGCTTTGTGCGGCAGATATACGGCTTTGAACATTTTTAGAAACTTGACCACGATTTGATTTGCGGTTTGAGCCTTTGACCATTTTCGGCTTACTTTGGATATCTTTAACTGTATCAGAGCGCTTTGCTTTGATTTGTTTAAGCTCCATTGCGGCCTTCATTAAGGGAACAAATCGATGATCTGTAAACCTTGCTGATTCCTCTGGCGTAAATCCATATTCACCCATTACCTTTGTTGCTTGGCTCCAATATTCATTAAGCTTTGCACCATCGGAAAATTCAGGGTTTTTTGTGATTAGAGAATTATATTCTTGTTTAAGATATTGATCCTCTTGCCATTGGGATTGCTGCTGTTGCTCCAACTGTTGTTGTTGAAGGTTAGCAACGTTTTGGTCGAAAGCCTCTTTGTCTTCCTCGTATTTATCTTTTGCGAGGTCAAAACCATAAGGATCATTTGTCCATTCTGGGTCTGAACGTCGAGGCTTTTGCGGCTCATTTGCCCGCGCTACTTGGTCAATGATGTTTCTAGCATCATTAAGTTTCTGTTCAAACTGCTGCAATTCATCACGCTCTTGAGACAGTTTCATTGTCTTTTGAGTGTAATCAGCTTCACGCAGATTCCCTCTTGTGAGTTCGTGAACGGTTGTTTCAGTACCATCGGCAAGTTTAACTCTGTGACTTTCATCCGCAAAGATTACCTGCTCCTGGTCTTCTACTTCACCGCCTTCAAGCTCGTCCGTATCGGGAGTGTCTTCGTCGTTCTCGGCACTTTCGTTTGTAGGTTCGTCCGTGACCTCATCGGCTGGCTCGTCGTCTTCAAACAAATTCCCCAACGCTTCCGCATCAGATTCGGTAATGCCTTCATCGATCTCTTGCGAGGTGTCGAAATCTTCGTTTACCATTTTAGTTTTCCATTTTGTGGGTGTGTAAGCGGAGTGCCTAAATAGGGCCGCTTTTCTCATTCAGGCCATCCGCATCAAGTTTGAAGTTGGATAGACCGTCTTGAAAACTATCAACTACCTGCACAACAGCCTGTAGTCTTATAATCTCGTTTTTGTTATCAGCATCGACAATGCTTAATTTATTTAATGCATCGGATCTGATATCGCTCATAACCTCTTTGCAAAGGTCGTCATTTAGTATTCTGTCGGCTTCCTCGGCTCTGTGTAAGCGCTCTTGTTTAGATAACTCAACCAAGCTCGCCACCCATTCTAATGTCAGTCATGTTTGTGTCTGACTCGCCTTGAAGATACATTGACTCACGTTTTAGCTGAATTTCGGCCATCATCTGGTCACGTTTTAAAACCATCTCAGCCGCCATTTGCTCACGCTTTAACATCAATTCGTTTTCAAGTTTTTGCTGCTGCAATGATGCTTCTTGCTGCATCTTGGCTTGTTGCATTTGTGCGTCTTGTTGCATTTTCTGTTGACTGATTTGAATGTCTTGCTGCATTTTCTGTTGCTGCATTTGCATTGCTTGAGAGGCTTTTTGCGCTTCCATTGCCGCTTTTGGATCTTGCTTTTGCTCTCCCGCTTTTTCAGCCATTGCTTTGATTTTGTCTTCGCCAACCTCTGGATAGAAATCGTCTGGGTTTTTAATGCCGGCTGATTCAGCTTGCTTGACAAGCGTAGTTCTGACCATTGGCAACATTTGGACAGCTTCACTTGCAAAGCCGCCGCCAGCTAAACGATCAATTAACAGCATTTGATTTTGTAGAACCTGACCAAGCATCGCCATGTCTCTATCGCGTGAACCTGTGCCAAGTCCGATTTCAATATTAACGTCCATGCTTGCATTCCAATGGCGCGGGTCCATTGTTACAAAATCATCGTTCAAACGAATAATATCTTCTTTATCTTGGTGCTTGACTACAAGGCGCAACAACATCTTAAACAAGCGCTTTAGGCCCATCTCGGACAGATTACGCGCCATCACCTCAATCTTTGAATAAGAGCTGTCTTTGCTGGCTTGAACGGCTGTCGCTGTTTGATTTTGCAAAGCATCAGGATCAAGCGCCATTGTTGAGCGCGAAACACCTGTCCGTTTTTCAATCATCTTGTCAAAGTATTCAAGCGCCATGAAACTCTTGTCGGCTGTATATGGGACAATATGAGGATGAATTGGGGCTGACCCAGGCTTCTTGTGAAGAATACCGCCAAACTTTGGATTTGTTAGCTGCTCAGGGTTTAGAACAGACCCCTTTTCAACTTCTTTTTGTGGGTTATTGTGGCCGTATGTATTGTCCATTGCCTGACGGATAAGAACAGTTTTAACCTGTTGAATGTCCATCGTATCATCGGCAACAGAGCGCCCATCAAATCTATGAGGAAGGCGCATAGCCACCAAATCAGTGAATGGTAGATCGTCGTCCCAAACTTCCCAACTTAATAGCGTTCCATTCTCGCCATCACCTGCCATATAAGCCCTGACACGCTCTGACACTCCATCATCGTCAACATCTATATTTATGTAGCACTCGTATAGATCAACAAGCTCAGAGGCTTTATCTTCGTTCTCTTTGCTTGCCTTGTCTTTTCCGCGTGCAAAATCATCAGAGTTGATTGTGTTGTCATTGCTGTTTGATAGGTCGTAAACTTTGTCTTTATCAAAGCCCATCTGAATAAGCGTTGATCGGGTCACTTCGTCAATATGACCGCAAAAACTTACATTTTCCTCGTCAATAGAATCTGCATTTTCGTCGATGAGGAATTGCTCCGGCTGGATAACCTTAACCTGCAATCCCTTCTCGCCGATCACACGTTTGATTTTTACAGAATAAAGCGTTTCGTCGCCTTCTTCTTTTGTCTCTTGTGTTAGAACCTCAACACCCTCATCTGATATTAAATCAGTAAGTTGCAATTCATTCAAACCTGAATGTGTTGAATATTCACAATCTTCTGATTCATCCCACCAATGTTTAATAATGCCATTGCGAGCGATTAATGCATCAAAGAAAGCGTCCCATAGGATTTGGTAGCCGTTCCAATCATTCCAAAACTTGTGATTGATGTATTGAGATGCTTGCTTTGCAAACTGCTCATCGTTTGGCTTTTTAGGTGTGAATGTTCCAAGCGTTGTTGTGCTGGCAAACACCCTCATTAGACTCGGCAAGATCCAATTGATTGTATCAGATACATCATGAGACGTGGCTTTTGAACGGTTTTTCAATGCCGTCGTGTCATTCATTACACCGCGATAATACTCAAGCGCTCTTGTTCTGTCTTTATTTAACTCGTCAGCGTCATATTTCTTCGCGTTTGCGATACCTGACGAAACCAGATTTTTGATTTTTAATTCATCCATTAGACATAGCAGCTCTGATCTGGTTGTTCGTCATAATTTTCATTTGTTGGCATTTCATAGCCATCCGCAAACGTCATGAAAGCATCCGCACAATGGGAGTGATCATCATGTCGTGGCTGTCTTTTCCAAACGCCGTATTTGTCGTCCCATTCGCGGGAATATGATTCTAAATGTTTAAGGCCAAGATCACACGCGCCCTCATCAAATTCACACTCAGGTAGAATTGACCGGACCTTTTGGATTGATGTTTGCTTGTCTAGTGTTCGTGGAACGATCCTGAACGAATAGCCAAGCTCTTGAGCAATGTCTTTGCGTGTTGTCACAAACCCGTTTGAGCTGTTTTGCCTATGATCCATGTCATGAGGGCCGTAATGCTCACCCCACATCGCCCCATGTCTTACCTGCCATTTATCAAGCCAGCTTAAATAGTGCGCCAAGCCTTCGCCTGAGTTCTCATAGAACCCAACAAACCTATGTTTGCCTGCGATAACCTGGTGAAGCCAAATTGATGTGCTATCGTTTAGACCCAAATCCCAAAACGTATTGACCGGACTACGTGTCTCAAACTCAAACTTTCCAATTTTACTACGTTGACGTAAGGCTGTAAGCTGCTTGGCAAAGTATGCGCCATCTCTGGCCGCCAAGAACGCCTCATCCGGTGTGGACGGGTATTCTTTCATCATTGCCTCGCCTTGCTCCCTAGCCTTTAGAGCGTACCAAGCCTTTTGCTGATCGGTTAATTCAATTCCATGACCTTCTAATAGGTCGTTGAAATACTTGTTTTCATCAGCCGTAAAGTTAATCTCATCGTCTGTCGTATATTCTGGATCATCGAACCATGGGAAGAAATGGAACTTCCATTCCATCTGCGTTAATTCACGCTTTGAATCGTTGATTGCTCTTGAGCTGTTTGTCTTGTCGTAAAAGTCACCACCGCGACCCTCTGCCGTACTCTCAATGAAACCTAGCTGACCTTTAGCCATTGTATTAAGCGCACCTGATTTAATCTCAGAGGCCTTATCCGGTGTTTTCGCGCAAATCTTACCGTATTCTGATATATGCAAAAAGTTTTTTGTGCTTGACCGTAATGAAACACCAACTTCAATTGAGCTGCTATTGCTAAACTCAACCGTTGTTGCGTTCATCGTCTTGACGGTCACCACCTTTTTAAGCTCAGGATCTAATTTGTCATAGGCAAACTTAATGCGAGACAAAAGCCCTTTAGCATTAGGCAGCGTGTCTGCAATCAAACCCGCGTCGAAATGGCTGTTGAACAGGCAGCAATCAAGCGCCAAGATTAATATGAAAGTGCTAAAGCCCATTTGACGAGCTTTTAAAATAATGTTTAGCGTATGTAGCTCATCTAAAAGCCTTGTTTGGGCCTGATTAAGCTTAAAGGTTACAACACGCCCATGCTTGTCTTGAATGCTATATAGATTATTTAAACGCCATTTACGGTCAGAAAATAACTCGATAGCGTCATGTAGTTCTGGTTTTTCCATCGACTGCCTTCAATACAAGGGCCGCAAACGTGTCCGTAGCATCAATCTTTGTTTCAGCCTTATCAACCAACAAGCCATGCAACTTAGCTTTGCCCATTGTCGCGCCCGTCATTGCCGCTGGCTGCTTTTCTTCTGTTGCAACAAGCCTTGCTTCGTCTAGCTCTTTCGTTAGGCTATCAATCGTCACGTTATGGCGATCAGCGTGGCCTAACTGCAACTCAACAATCCTTGCCGCCACCTTACCGTTTTTGCAAAGCTCGCTTGCTCTAGACCAAATTGTCTCTGGTTTAGCGTCCTCACTAACGTCATAACACTGTCTGTAAGCTTCGGAGGCGTTATCAAGCTCTATATACTTCTGAGCAAATGCCTCTTGCTTTTGTGTTAGCTTGTCAGCCATTGAGTATTGCCTTTGAGCGCTCTTGTCTTGCTAGCTCTATTAGTTGTTGTGGTGTTAATGGTTTAGGGGCTTGGGAGATCATGAACTTGCGGAAAGCTCAATGATAAAAAACAAGACACCTAACGCGATCATGCCAATCGCCACGCCTACTAGCATCGCCGATATAACTTGTTCATTGTTCATGAACTTAACCTCTATCCTGAATTGAAAAAGCCACGCCATACATGATGCAGGGGGCGTGGCGTAGATGTTCTATTGTACACACAATAATAACACGGGTTCACATTGTCAATCTATGTGCTTACTTTGTACTTGCTTTGTGCACAGATGTTTTTGCTTTGTGCTAACCAAGTGTTGATGGCTGTTTATACTTTCTTGGGAAGTTCAATGCAACCCACTCTTTGGCTCCACGGTTATATGCAGTCTCGATAACTATATTTAATTCACTATCAATTGCATCAACCTTATCTTTCAGTTCCTCGGTTTCAGCCTCAAGCTTTCGTGCATAAACAGCCATATCATTTGCAGTTCGATAACAAAGAGCCATCGTGACATCAGAGCCATGAACAGAACCAATTCCTTGATTCCATATTTCTGTGGTTTTACTCATGCAGCCGCCCTCGCCTTGCTCTCGTAATTCCACAATATCGCCAGTGCCGTTAGATCAGCTCTAAGCATGTTCATTTGAGCCACTAATGTTCGTGTGTCGTGCTTGCCTAGCATGGCCTTGCAATAGTCCTTGATGCTTGCGCCTTCACCTACTACCTTTCGAACACGTAACACGCTCTGGAAGCCAAGCTCTTTGTTTGCAGAGGCTAAATCCCGCATTGCATCCAATTGATGAACTGATAGAGCATCTGGTGCGCCGAATGTGTCCACCTTAACCGCACTATAATCGATAGCCGCGTTTGATTGCCCAGATGATATGACATAAGCATGGGAATAACGATCAGCCGCAAGCTTTTGGGCTTCTGTGATTTGCCGCCTGTTGTGCATCTCACCGATTGGATCACCTGTCATGCGCTTGACGACACGAACAATATCATTGCCCAATGGATTTGGAACATTGATCATAACGAAGCCATCGCCTAGTGTTCCTGTTGTCTTTGCTTTTTTAATTCTAGCCATTAAACCACCTGTTGACATTCAATAATTGCTGGGAATTTACTAATCGCCTTGAGCATACTACTCGCTCGTTCACACTCTGTTCTATCTACAAATACAAAACTATCTTCTGTTGGTTGTTGACCCATAAAAACGAGTATAACGAGTATAAACATAGCTATCTCCTAGAGTTCTGTTGACTTGGTGACAACTTCACCATTCATGATTAGCTTTCCATCTTCGATAAGCCCTTCAATTTTTCGTATTGAATGCAAAATAGTTGTGTGATCTCTATTCCCGAATATCCGACCAATCGAAGGCGTTGACAGCAACGTGAATTTTTTAGAAAAATAAACTGCCAATTGTCGGACTAGAACCAATTCACGAAATTGACGTTCTGATTTAATGTCAGTTATCGTGAACTTGCCAGCCTCGACCGTCACCACTCCGTTGCTCAAGTCTGATGATAAGCACCATTTTTGTATTTTCTCGACACTCCAACTACCTGAATTTGGTCTTTGAATTGAATGAAGGATTTGCAATTTCACATGATGATCAAATTTGTGATCTCTCAAGTAATGCTTTTTACCAAGCTTATTAATTTTGATGAAAATGACACCATTTACCCCAACTGGAATTTTGACTGGCTCTGGCTGAACATATGCCGCCGCCTTCATGCGCGCCCGTCTTGCCTTGCGCTTGTATTCCGTTGCAGCCAGGGTGTGAGGTGTGCGAACGTTGTAATCGAATAACGTCACGTGGTTGTTAAATTCAGGCAATGCAAATGCATTGTGGATTGCTATCTGGTTCATGTTGCTTCCTTCGCTGCGAGTACTACTTTCCATTGGTCATTTGTCCGTTGGTCTTCCTCGTTCTTTTCAATCTGGACCGCCCGTTCAATGCTTTGACCTGCTTCAATAAGATCCATTAGCTTGTCTTTTGATCCGCGCTGGCCTGGTGCTAGCAACTTCTTGATTGCGTGGGCTGTGGCTGGATTGGTAACGTTGAAAGCAACGAGAACATCGTAAACGTCTATCTCTGTGCTTGGGACTGTTCGGTTGTATTTGTTCATGCTGCGTTCTCCGTGGTTGTTCTTGCTAAGAGCTTGCGAACCTTCTCAACTCGGGCGGCTCTGTCTGCCTCTGTTGGTCTGTCGATCTGCTCAACAGGCTCTGGCTTGGCTTCTCTGCGTACCTTCAAAAATATCTGGCGCTTGACTTCGGTGATAAACGCCGGCGGTGATGGTCTAAACGTTGGGTGTTGGTCCTTGACCTCATTGCGCATGTAAGCCCGAACAGCCGCCTTGATTGCGAATTGCGGCGAACCTTCAACCGCTATCTCATAACCCTGGGCCGCTAGCATCATGCCTACCTCGCCTTGGTCTCTGGATGGCATTCCCGCAATCATTGGCAAAATCGCATCGTTGATTTCTGATTGCGTTGCCGCTGGTATCGATCTGTAAATATCTCTGACGGACGCAGTTTTTGGAAAGTAGAAAAACCCACCTTCGACTCTGGTCACTGCTGTTGAGCTGGCGGTGGTGGTGGTTATATCGTTCATAGTCCTCGTTCCCTTAATGCGTTTCCCCGTGCAATCATGACTTCAACATCAGACATGCGTTTTTGATTTCCTGACGGTAGGAAGCCAATGACCTTTGACGGATTACCAAACTGATCAATCGTGTTTTGAGTTTGCGTTACTTCATCAGTCCAGCGTTCGTCATTGAGCCATCCTTGCGCCTGCTTCCAAAACGTCTGGTCAGCACCTCTTGTTTGGAGATATATTTTGGCTCCAGAAATAACTTGATCGGCAATTGCGTCTAGCTTCTTTTTCTTCCAGACTTTCAGCGCTGCTTGCTTGCCTCTTTTGTCTGCGAACACCGTCCAGAATTCATCAAATCGATTTTCAGTTTTCGGTGTTAACCCTGAGTGAAACGAAGGGTTATATGGTTCTGGTTCTGACTGGCATGGCTGGGGCATATGCTTGGGAGATGCGTTCGCATGTGGTGTGTCATTGTTTTTATTGGGCTTTCTATCCCAACGAGACTGCGCGGCTGTCTTCGCTTTTGAACTCTTTTCTGTCGTGTTTTTGATCTCTTTTTGAACACGTTCGTTGAATAAAGCGCCATCGACTTCAATAATCTTGCCCTCACTAAGGAGGTGTTTTAGGGACTTTACGAACGATGCTTTTGACTTGCATCCGCATAATCTGGAAAGTCTATCGTCGTCTCTTTCGATAGGTGCGGCCATCTCATACATGCGACTAATCAGAGTGATATAAACACCCGTTTCAGCATCAGTTAACCCGCGTGTTCCTGCTAGCCAATCAGACGGATAAAATGCAACGTGGACTATGCTCATGCTACCGGCTCCAATGCATTGATATTGACAACACAAGGCAAACCCTGATCCATCCAACGAACACGAACCTCACGCACATATTTATTGCTATCGTCTTCAATGATGCTGTGCTTGGTGAGTAGATCCAGAATAGCCTTGACGCGGTTGTCAGCGTCTTGTCTGTGGTTTGATTGGGCAACGAGTGCGATTGAGACACTAACGCGGCCCAAGAGGGGCTTAGGATGCTGTGTATTGAGAACTAGACCAGCCTCTTTAGCCCACATCGCATAGGCTTTGCTTTTCACACGGCGTTTATTCACTGTTGAATACATCGCGTTTACGCTTGGAGGCATTGGGAGGCTGATCTGTGTCATTTAGTTAACTTCCTGATCTTGTTCGCCAACCAAAATATCAGCAATGCGAGCAGCTTTTGAGTTCGGTGCTTGTTGTTCTCTTTGATGCTCATAGTTCTCATCGATCCATAGTCCTGCTGCTTGATAGGCGGCAAAAACGGCGGCGTAGCTCGAAAGCTTCATGTCGTTGATATCGCGGTAAGTGCTTGTGAGGCGGTCTAGCAATGAAGCTGAAACGCCATAACGAGTTTGAAGCCTGTGGAATGCTGCATCTAACGTGTCGCCACGGCCTCTAAACTCTTTGTTAACCAAGATGGTTGCCATTTCCTGCGCACCACTCGGATTTAACTCAATTTTTAAACTCACGTCTTGCATGACGGATTTTCCTTTACGCGTTACGTTCATTAGGTCGCTCATGACGTTTCCTTTGTGTGATTGATGTTCTGCGACGAACACAATCGAAACGAACAAAGGACAGTAATTTGAAAGAGCAAGACAAGATTAAAATGCACGTAGCGGCGACTCAGAGTGCTTCCGGCCTTGCTCTCAACCCGCCGCAAATTTTTGAGAAAAACGGCGAATTAGTAACTATTGGAGATGCTTCATTTGGTATTGTGTTGAAGCTATCTAATAAAAAAAGGCGGGTGGTCGTAATTGGGAGGAAAAACCACCCGCCAGTTGAGCGCCTATCTAGGGAGGAGAAATAGATAGGCGCCTTGGGAGACTTTAGATTCATTTCTCATCGCGCAGACTCCTTGGCCTGTACGAAATTGAATACTGAATCATCGATTAGGAAACCGCGTCTTTTAGCTTCAACGCGCATGACGTTTGCGTAAATAGACGGGAAGTAACCACATGCCTTAGCGTTGGTGATGAAATTAGAACCCTGGCCCGTTGCAGATTTAATGCCTGCAAGGGTTAGATTTTTATGTACATCAGCAACGGATTGTAAATTTGTAAGTTTGTTTTTCATATCCCCATACTACACAAATTCTGTATCAAGTCAAATACAAATATAATTAATTTACAGGAATATTTTATAATGCAATATGAGAACATGCTAAAACACGACGATTCCAGCGCTGAAAACGTAGCAAGAAGATTGATTTTTCTTCGGAAATACCTGTGCATATCTCAAAAGCAATTCGCAATTGATCTAAATACATCAGCTCAGCACGTTTCTAATTGGGAAAGTGCGAGGAACAGACTGTCGCTTCAAGGTGCGCTAGCTATCGTTGAGGTCTATGGAGTGACGTTGGATTTTTTATTCTTAAATCGATACGATACTTTACCGGCCCAAATGAGAAGCGCCTGGCTTGTCTTTAACCGTAAAGACGATAAGTAAAGCCGATCAAGTGAGATATTAGTTTTAATCGATAACTCTATTAGTACACTTAGCCTAAATTCAGCTACAATCATCCCTAAACCCCCACATAAGTTTCACAACTACATTTAGCTACTACCGCTATGGAAGTAATAATCTGCACTATACTTAATAAGTGTATTGATTAGTTGACCTATGTCAAACCCCTATATTTTGTATTTTTTCCGGCGTTTTGGTACACACGATATTTTATTAAAATTAAACACCTTCAATACAAAACTACATAAATATTGTATTATACACTTTACAAGTACAGATTTTGTGTATATAACTATTCTCAACAAAGCGAACAAACGCACTGAGGATAGACAATGACCCGAACAACAGAACAAGCCGCAATTGATGATCTGGTATCTGAATTGATCAAGATCCGTTACGCAACCAAATCACATTCAAGCGAACTAAATGCACTAGCTGTTGCAAGAGCTGCATCACATGCCCTTGTTGACATGGCAGAGACTGCAAACGTTGAAGCTGGTATTGAGTTCAAACGCGATGTTGAAGCAATGGCAGAGCCTATTGTTGATGGTGTTAATGATCTGTTCTTTGACCTATCGCAGCGTTCAATTGAAACACCCCGCACAAACCCAAATGATGAACACAAATTCAGCGCCTTTGAATATGGCTTGGAGGGCGCGTGATGGAAAAGCAAATCGCATTCTTCAAACGCCTCGTTGATGGGGCAGAGAACAGCAACTCATTCGCACTTGATTCAATGCAAAAGGCTTATGACGCATTGCACCCTTTAGAGGCAGCAGCGCGTAAAACAGAAGCCATGAAAGGCGGTCAATCATGATCGGCACCCTACACGCACAAGAGCTGGCCCGCGAAGAATACTTGCGCCGCGAAAAAAGCCTCACATGCAAACTTGTTGGCGTTGGTCAGATTGTATTTTCTGGCCTCGCAATAGGCTTGGTAACGTTTTTATATTTTAAAGATTGGATTTCATTATGAGCGGCCAATCACCGATGAGTAGAAATTTATTATCGCTCGCAAAGATACAAATTCGGTTTGCTAACGAATATATTGATGAGCTGAAAACACAAGAATTTAAGCCGCGCGTTAAGTTTCTGAAAGATGAAATAACCCGCTTAAAACAAGATGCATTTGAGAATTATAAACTCTCAAGGAAATGGTGAATATTATGAGTGTTACAAACCAAGAATATTGGGATAAAGCCACGGACGCTCTGGAAAAGCCACTTGATCCAAACAATGTCAAACTAGCAGCATCTGGCAACAATGGCCCAAAGGGTGACTACATAGAAGGCTGGCATGCCATCAATGAAGCAAACCGCATCTTTGGTTTTGGTGGCTGGTCTTATGAAGTTGCAAAACTGAATGAAGTTGGTCAAGCCGAGAAAAATCAAAAGGGCAATTGGTCTGTTTCATACATATGTCAGATTAAAGTCATTGTAGGCAGTGTTACCCGTGAGGATGTGGGTTTTGGATCGGGCTTTGCTAGAAACATTGGCGATGCACACGAAAGCGCAACAAAAGAAGCCTGCACCGATGCACTTAAACGGGCGTTGAGATCATTTGGCAATCAGTTTGGCTTGGCTCTTTACGATAAGACACGGGCAAATGTTGAAGCGCCTGCAAAAGAGAAGCCGCCGGAAAAAACACCGCAACAGATCAAGGCCAAGAGTTTATCCGATGAGCTAAAGGCAATTACCACCGAAGCAGGATTTAAATCATTCTGGGCTGATAATTCAAAAGAAATAGGTACATTCCCGCAAAAAACGCAGGATTACTTCATCAATTTGTTTAATGAAAAAGAAGCGGGATTTGCTCAAGATCACCCATTCCAGGAGGCAGCAGAATGAACAATGTAGCACCAATTGGTCACAACACCCCACCTACCCCATTTGACGATATCCAAGGGGAAATCAACGATCTATTTGATGAGGCCCGACAATGGCTAGATGGCGAAAAGATTGAAACACAAGATCAAGCCGATGCACTTAATACGCTATCAGCCCAAATCAAACATGCAGCCAAGACAGCAGAGACTTTGCGCAAAGAAACCGTAAAGCCGATTGATGATGAAAAGAAGGCCATTCAAGCGCAGTTTAACCCGCTCAAAGCCAAAACAGAGCAGGCCATTGACTGCATTAAACAAGCGTTAAAACCGTTTTTAATCGAGCTGGACAGGCAACAGCAAGAAGCTGCAAGGATTGCGCAACAAGAAGCTGATGAGAAGCAGCGCCTTGCGACAGAGGCAATGATAGCCAGCCGCGACAATCTGGAAGCCAGAGAAGCCGCCGAACGACTCGCAGAAGACGCGAAGAAATCAGCAGCCGATGCAAACAGAGCATCAAAGCAAAAGGCCCATGCAAAGGGTGAAGGTCGCGCCGTTGGTTTGCAAACAGTCACCAAAATTTCGATTGCAGATAAAAAGCTTGCCGCACGTTGGGTTTGGCTAGACCCCGCCGAACGTGAGCAGTTCATGATTTACGTTTTAGATCGTGCGCAAAAAGCTGTTCGTGCAGGCGCAACGGAAATAGACGGATTTAACATAACAGAAGAAAAGGTAATTTAATCATGGCAGGCAGTGTAAATAAGGTAATTCTAGTGGGCAATCTTGGAGCAGATCCAGATATCAAGCGCACACAAGATGGTCGCCCAATTGTCAATCTATCAATTGCAACATCGGACACTTGGAAAGACAAGAACACTGGCGAACGCAAAGAAAAATCGGAGTGGCACCGTGTTGTTATTTTTTCAGAGGGTCTTTGCAAAGTTGCTGAGAACTATTTGAAAAAAGGCTCAAAGGTTTATCTTGAAGGCGCTCTTGCGACCAGAAAATGGACCGACAATAACGGCGTTGATAAATATTCAACTGAGATTGTTTTGCAGGGATTTAACAGCACGTTGACAATGCTTGATGGTGCGAACGGTCAATCTAGCAACCAAGGCAGCGGCCAATCACAAGGCGGTCAAGGCTCGCAGGGTGCTGGATATAGCGATGGCATGGATGATGATATTCCGTTTTGATGAACATTAATGACACAACAAAGCTGAATATCAAGAACGACATTATTCATTACAAAATACGCCAGCAAGATGGAAGCTTTGTTTCGACTACAACACCAGACACGCCCAATATGAGGCGCTTTGTTCAATGGGTACAAATTCACGATTAGGAAACAACATGACTGACACATCTCAAAACCAACTCCGCGCATTCATCGAAAGAATTGAGCGCATGGAGGAAGAAAAGAAAACCATCGCCGATGATATCAGTGAGATTTACAACGAAGCCAAATCAAGCGGCTATGACACGAAGATCCTGCGCAAGGTTATTTCAGTTCGCAAGCTAGATCCAAACGAACGTGCAGAGCAAGAGGCTGTACTTGATACTTACATGGCCGCCCTTGGCATGTTGCCGCAAGACACGAGCGAATAACCATGAGGGGGCAAACAGTCATATTGTGCGGTCAGACGCAACGAAACCACGCCAAGCGATTAATTGACCTTGCCCCACTCAATGCCGTTTTTAATGTGCAAGAGCGCAAGCGTTCAATATCTCAAAACGATATGATGTGGGTTCTGTTAAGCGATATATCCAGAGCCAAACCAGAAGGCCGAACCATGACAACGGACGTTTGGAAGATGGCGTTTATGCAGGCGTTAAATCATGAGGTCCAGTTTGAAATTGGATTGAACAATAAGCCGTTTCCCGTTGGCTATAGTTCATCACGCCTAACCGTTCCAGAGATGAATGATTTGATCGAATATATTTATTGGTACGGCGCACAACATGGCGTTGAATTTAGTGAAAACCCAAATGAGGCAAATGCAGCATGAAGCGCATTATCAGAAAAGCACTTTGGCAATGGCAGGATTGGAAAAACCGCCGCAAGTTTCCCAATGAGACAAGACAGCGCCGCCGATCAATCCGCATGGCTCGAAAGCAACATGGCAAATCAAGCTTGTTAGTTAAAGAGCAATGCAACCAAATGAATGAACTATTGAGGGCTGGCAAATGACAAAACGCAAATCATTTTCAAGAACCGAGCGCGTTAGATTGTTTAGCCTACATGAGCGCACTTGTCATATTTGTCAATGTAAGATCGATGGCATTAGTGAAAAATGGGAGGTCGAACACGTAATTCCGTTTGAAATGACGCGCGATAATAGCGATGAAAATTGCAAGCCAGCTCATGTCAAATGCCACAAGGCAAAGACTAAGAAAGACGTTAAAGACATTGCTAAATGCAAGCGCCGTGAAGCTGCGCATATCGGTGCAAAACCTAAATCGAAATCATGGGGCAATTCAAACCTAAAAAAGAAAATAAATGGTGAGGTTGTCGCACGATAACTGCCTGTTAATAACCCCTGTATAACTGAAAGCCCCAAATGACCGCACCTTTACGCCATACAAAAAACGAAATCCTATATGCCGCGAAAGCAGCCAAGGACTTTGGTATGCGCGTAACGCTTGGAATTGATGGATCGATTACCATGGAGCCGATTGATGAGGCTCCAAAGGCTGCAAAGTCGGGCCCGTTCCACATTCCAAAAGATTTATCGGGATGGTTAGATAATGAAGGCGAACATCATGGGGATTCATAAGAACAAACGAAAGCTCTCAGATGGGACGGTTAAAACGTACCATTATGCATGGCGTGGCGGTCCCCGAATCCATGCAGAGCCAAACACACGCCAGTTTTTTGTTGAATACGTTGAGGCAACACATGGCAGAGATGGCGAGAAATGCACACAGACCATCACACACTTGGTTTGCATGTTTAAGGACAGCCAAGACTACAAATCACTTAGAACGCGCACACGCAAGGATTATGACGGTAATCTATCAAGGATATTAGATAAGTTTGCAGACCTGCCCATATCTGCTTTGGATGAAAAGGGAATCCGAACCGTTATTAAAGCATGGCACGACAGCATGGCTGCAACGCCGAGAACAGCGGATCAATTAAAATCGGCATTTGTTCGCCTGGTAAGCTTTGCCAAGGATCGGGAATTAATCGAGATGCACCGGCTAGAGCACATGTCTAATTTATACAAAGGTTCACGCGCTGATATAATCTGGCAACCTGATCAGATTGAAACATTCATGGATGGTGCGCCGTTACCATTGAAGCAAGCCTTTATGATTGGCTTGTGGACAGGGCAAAGACAAGGCGATATTTTATCACTTTCTTGGTCCAATTATGACGGAGATGTGATATCATTAAAGCAATCGAAAAGCTCTAAACGGGTACGCATTAAAGTATCACCAGAGCTAAAACAAATGCTTGATAATATGCCACGCAAGGCAATCACGATTTTAACCAATGAGCATGGTTTGCCATGGGGATCTGGCTTTGGAGGTCAATTCCATAAGTGGCGCAATAAGCTAAATATAAAAACCGTTGCTTATACTGATTTACGCGGAACGTTCGTAACACTCGCAAAGTCTAAAGGCTATTCAGTTCAAGAGATATGCCAAGCAAGCGGCCATTCTGAGAAAGAAGCCGAACGGATATTAACAGACCACTATTTTGCAGCGGATTTAATTGATAATGTGCAAGATTACAAAATTGGAATTTAGGAGAATATTATGTTCGTTGGTAGGAATACAAACATAGAAAAGCTTTATGATTTTGGACTTTCCGATTCGTTGGTAAATATTTGCAAAAGTGTAGTTTTGCATATCCCCGAAGATGAAGGCGTTGATTTTTTGCAAAAAATACCAATTGTCATTGGCGATAATGGAAAAGATTTGTCAAAAATTCATTGGAAATTATTATCAATGGAATTGACTTCTTTGAAGCGCATTACAATTAAGATGCGCCCTTACATCGCCCGTGTAATTGCAGAAATGGATTTACTTTCAGGCGGTGACACATTGCCCGACGATTATGAAAGATTAGATTATGATGATGATTCATTAAATTACACCAACCTTTATGCTAAATTTGCAGCCAAAACTTCTGTGCGTGCTTCTCGATCATCACCCTATTATGAAGCTGTAAACGCAGGTAAGGCTTGTCGCTGTTGCCTCCTCTCATCTGGGTATTCTGTTGGTGGCGCAGACATACACGCAAACGACTCCTTGAATAAAATGAGATTAAAGAATGATCGTCTTGACGCTTCAATGGCTATCGCCGCACTACGCCAGAAAGATACAATTATAGAGCTACTAGATTTATCTTAACGCCACCCTAAAAAGAACAAAAGTGTAAAAGATTGGTATTTCTGTAAAACGTCAAGTTGATAAATTATTTATTACGAAGGTAAGTTATTGTTTTTATTACCAAAAATGGCAGGGGCAGAAGGGCTCGAACCCTCGACCTACGGTTTTGGAGACCGTCGCTCTACCAACTGAGCTATACCCCTAGACCTTCGTAATGTCTGGTGATTACGAAAGCTGAAGCCAAAATGCAAGCAGAAAGCTAAGTTTGGGTTAAGAAAATATTCAAAGCAGACATTGATGCACATTATTTGTAATCTCAAGGCTGTAGAAGACGTATTTGGCCATTTATTAGGTCTATCATTTGCATGTGCTTAAATGACATTTCTAAAAACCATAATTTTGATGATGATCTGAAGAATCAGTTTTTCATATCTGCATAGCAATCGTGATAAATTTAGTTATGCCGCATCTACAAATTGGGCCCCTAAATTGAAATTTCAACTCTCGTTTGTTGGAATGACGACCTGAGCTGTGCATCAATACAGCATGAAATATATCCCTTTCAAAAAAGTCACCTACAAAAACTGAACGACAGATGGAAACTAAAAATGATGCGTGTTTTTAAAAGGTGAACAAATAACAACGAGAGTTATGACTGAATCTGGTGTTTTGGGTGATTTAAAGGTTGGCG
>CAXBCW010000019.1:0-55194 GCA_963974325.1 uncultured Rhizobiaceae bacterium | reverse complement strand
AATCATAAATTAGGCATCTTGGGAATCCCTGCTTTTAATAGGTCCTGACCCTAGTAAAAATTTGCATAAAGATAATTCAGTGCTTCGCGATAATTGGGTTGGCTAAACTCAAAACCAAGTTGTTTGATTTTGGCATTTGAAACCCGTTTATTCTCGCCATAAAACGACCGTGCCATTGGTGATAGGTCTGCTGTTTCAAAATCAATTTCCAACGGTGGATCAATGTTCAATAAGTGTGCAGCATAGGCAACAACATCTTGCGGTGGTGCAGGTTCATCATCGGTTATGTTGTAAATCCCTTGCGATAAATTGCCGGCTAATAACTTGGTGGCCGTTGCAATATCATCGACAAAGATGCGGTTAAACACCTGATCTTTCTTGACCAATCTCCGTGCCGTGCCTTTTATATAGTTTTCAAACGTATTGCGCCTCGGTCCATAAATCCCTGACAATCGTAGGATAGCAAGAGGAAGCTTATGAGACGCTGCAAGCTTGCGCCATTTGTCTTCAGCGTCAAGCCGCGCAATAGATCGGGCAGACACAGGTTTAGATATCGTGTCTTCATCCACCCATGCGCCATCATGATTGCCATAAACGCCAACCGTTGACAGATATCCAATCCATTGAAGATTTGGCATGATGTGCTGCATTTGATCGCCCAAAAGCGGTAAAAGCGGATCGCCTGTTTTATCAGGTGATATGGACTGGATTAAATGTGTGACTGTTTTAAGTTCTGCCAAAAGCGCATCAGAAAATGTCTCTCCTGAAAATTCAAATGGTGAAATGCCGTGTTCTCTGAGCGCGGTAAATTTTTCTTGGCTGCGCGTTGTACCGCCAACAAAACTTGCACTTTTGCTGAGGGTTTTTCCAATGGCTTTGCCTGAAAAGCCTGCGCCAAAAATCATAGTTCTCAATTGAGTTGCTCCTGCATATTCGTCAGCGCCAAATCCCACTCTGCAATGACATCTAGATCTTGTTCTGTAGGGTTTTTCATTGCGGCTAAGTCCTTGAATGGTGCAAGTTGTGACAGCGCCCAAATGGCTGCGCCGCGCACAATTGGATTTGGGTCCACAAGGTGCGATTTACAATGCGGGATGAGCGCTGATGTGCCACTATTGCCCGCTGCTATCAATATATTTCGCATAAACCGATCACGGCCAATGCGTTTGACGGGCGATCCCGAAAAGAACTGCCTGAAAGCTGCATCATCAAAGCTTAGAAAATCTTCAAGTTTTGGCGAGCGTAAATCATCACGTGCCTGTAGTTTTATCTCGCTTGCCATTTTTGCGTATTTATTCCACGGACATGCCGCCAAACAATCATCACAACCATAAATACGGTTACCCATTTTAGCGCGTAGCTCAATATCAATCGGGCCTTTATGCTCAATGGTGAGATAAGAAATACAACGTCTTGCATCTATTTTAAAAGGTGCTGGAAATGCATCTGTTGGACACGCGCTCAAACACGCTGAACACGACCCACAATGATCGGTTTCAGCATGATCATGATCAAGCTCAATATCGGTAAAAATGGAGGCAAGAAAAAACCAAGACCCTTGGGTTCGGCTAACCAAATTTGTGTGCTTACCTTGCCAACCAAGCCCCGCCTGTTGCGCTAATGGTTTTTCCATCACAGGGGCCGTGTCGACAAAAACCTTCACATCTGCGCCAGATTTAGCCGCAAAACGCCCCGCCATTTCTTTCAAACGCCCCTTCATCACATCATGATAATCACGGTGACGGGCATAAACTGAAATATTGGCGATATCTGGCGACGTCAAATTATCCAACGCATCGGAATCAGGACCATAATTCATCGATAACACGATCACAGATTTTGCTTGATCCCAAAGCGATGTTGGTGCGCTTCGTCGTTTAATGGTTTCTTCCATCCATGCCATATCGCCATGGTAATGATTGGACACGAAATCGGTCAGCCGTTCTTTGAGGAGTGCATTTTTATCAGCAGAAGTTATCTTGATATCAGAAAACCCAAGACGCGCTGCATCATCTTGCAAAAACTGTTTTAATTTTTCTTTGCCAAGGAACTTTGTCAAACGGAACCGACCTTTAGATTTGAGCCTGATTAAAAATCAAGATCAGTATAGTGCGCAACTGGCGGCAGCTTGCTGATACGTTCAGATAAGATGCTTCTAAATGATGGTCGAGATTTAACCCGCTGGTACCATTCTTTGGCCTGAGGGAAATGCGACCAATGAATTTCGCCCAAATAGTCGAGTGTCGAAATCGATCCAGCCGCTGCCAAATCGGCATAACTAATGCGATCACCACCAAGCCAACTGCGACTGCCAGCAAGCCACGATAAATATTTCATATGCAGCTGGATATTGCTGCGAGCTGTGCGAAGCTTTTTAGAATCAGGCGCCGATGAGCCCTGAGACGAGGACATAAACAGTTTATAAACCCGTTCCTGCAGGATAGGTTTGGCAACTTCATTTTCAAATTTCACCAAAAACCATTCCATCAAGCGCCGGATTTCAGCGCGATCAAATGGATCTTCGGCGAGCAATCTTTTCTCGCGGAGCAAAATACCGTGTGTTTCATCCAAATACTCAGCCATGACGTGGGGACCACATAAGGCGCGCATCGTGTCATCAACGTAGACAGGCAAGTTTCCCGCTGGATTGAGCGCCAAAAAATCACGTCGTTTTTCCCATGGATATTCTTCTGATAAATCAGTTTTCAAATTATACTCACCCAAACAAAGGCGGATAAAACGCGACGCTGGTGACAATGGGTAATGGTACAAAACGGGCATGAATTGAATTAACCTCAAAAATTTGGTCAAAAAGTGATTTTCGCTAACGGTAGCTTAATTTAACACTGACATAAAATCTAGCAACAGCTATATGAAGCAACCATGTTTATAAAATGATATCGCGACTAATTCTTTTCTGTTTTGACGAATTTAATCATGATATTAAGATAAAAAAGCGAATGAGGGATACTAAATGGCGGATCAAACAATTGTGGGAGCAGTTTTGCTCGGCGTGTTAGAAGGCCTTACCGAATTTATCCCCGTGTCATCGACCGGCCATGTCATCCTTGCAGGCCATTTTTTGGACTTTCAATCGCCCGGAAATACCTTTGAAATCTTGATTCAACTTGGCGCAATCCTTGCCATTTTGACCGTCTATTTTGCCAAATTATGGCAGCTCATGTTGGACCTTCCCAAAAGCGCCAAAGCTCGAAACTTTGTTTTTGCGATTGTGTTAGCGTTTTTACCCGCAGCTTTTGTTGGGGTGTTTGCCCATGATTTTATCAAAACGGTACTGTTTGAAGCCCCAACGCTGATCTGCATCGTGCTGATTATCGGTGGTGTTATCCTCATGGTGATTGACCGTATGCCGCTGAAACCACGTTATAATGACATCATGGATTTCCCACTTTCTTTGGCGTTCAAAATAGGCTGTTGTCAGATCCTAGCTATGGTGCCGGGTACATCTCGTTCAGGTGCAACAATTGCCGGCGCATTGTTAATGGGAACAGACAAACGCTCTGCCGCAGAATTCTCATTTTTTCTCGCAATGCCGACCATGGTTGGGGCCTTTGCGTTTGATCTTTATAAAAACATTCACCTGCTAACATCAGATGATGTCGCCATCATCGGCGCAGGTTTTATCACGGCCTTTATTGCAGGCCTTTTTGTTGTGCGTGGATTATTAGATTTTGTGTCAAAACACGGTTTCACACCATTTGCTATCTGGCGTATTTTCATCGGAACCGTTGGCCTTATCGGCCTTTATGTCGTTGGGTAATGAGCTAATTATTTAGCTAATGTCGCTTGGGTAAAGCCACAGGTATCAACATCTACACCATAACCAAGATCGCAACCGGATGCGGTGACCGTTGTATCGCGCGGAGCGAATGCTGAAGCAGACAGAATTGCAATAGTTGCCAGGATGAATGCAGGGGTAACAGCTTTGATCATAAGTTCGACAGTCCGTGGTCACATGAATTATCGGCACATTGGTGCGCTAATAATTTTAAGGTTTGATAATTTGAGATGAACTTTTGACCTATACCGCGAGGAAAGGCAAGCTACGAAAATAATATCTATAGCTTTAAACATCTTTTCCACAACCATGCTGAATATCAAAGCTTAGGTCTTGGGTCCAAGCTTTGTATATTGGCCAGCAGGACGGAAATGAACCAAATAGCTTGGTAGGATTGCTTCTACCGCTGTTGGTGAAATACCCATTGATTTTAAATCATGTTGTCCAGAAATAGCATCATCAGATACAACATTATCCTTTTTCAGCAGCTCAACTTGATCTGGCGTCAAAGGTGGATCGATAAATGGGATCATTGATGCAATGCTGCCAATCATTGAAGCAATCGGAAACGGCAAGCTAACCAATGGCCGCGAACGGGAAATAACTTTAAGCATGATTTGCAAACACTGTTTGAAGCTCAAGACTTCAGGGCCGCCAAGCTCGTAAGTTTGCCCACCTTCGAGCTCACCTGAAACGGCTTTGACAACAGCTTCTGCAACATCTGCAACATAAACCGGTTGGAATTTTGTGTGGCCACCACCGATGAGTGGAAGGGCAGGCGCTAAGCGTGACATATCAGCGAATTTGTTGAAGAAATTGTCTTCTGGTCCAAAAATAATCGATGGACGCAAGATGATGGCATCGTTAAGTGTCGTCAAAATATCAGCTTCAGCCTTGCCTTTAGTGCGGGCATAATCTGAATCTGAATCCTTGTCTGCGCCAATAGCAGATACATGAACCAATTTGGCACCGACAGATTTTGCAGCTTCCGCAATTGATACAGCACCAAAGCCTTGCACGGCATTAAATGTATTGCGACCTTTTTCAAACAGGATACCAACGCAATTGACCACGTAATCAGCACCATGAACAGCACGATCAATAGAATCGCGATTGCGAAGGTTTGCTTGGATTGCAACGATCTGACCAACATTGCCTAAAGGCTGCAAATGTCCTGCAAGATCTGGTCTGCGACACGCAACGCGAATTCGGTAACCCTTTTTTGCCAGCAATCGAACAACATGGCGTCCGAGAAAACCGGATCCGCCAAAGACAGTTACGAGTTTAGGTTGGTTGGTCACTTCCATGAGAATGCTCCAAGGATGGTTTGGCTGCAAAAGATCAGCTGAATTTAAAAATCTATATCTGCCTTAGCAAAACTTATCGCCAAGGTGAAGGCCTGCCGATTGCAAACCGTTGCCTATTCGGCGCCCTCAACAAGAACAATCTCACCAGCGGAGACTTCTTGGCGGATGAGCGCCGCTTTTTGGTACTGTTCTGAATAAAAACACGCTTTTGCTGTTGCCAATGATTCGAACTCAATAATCACATTACGAGCGCGACAATCACCTTCCGCACGGTCAATTTCGCCGCCACGGGCTAAAAATTTAGCGCCATATTCTTTAAAGGCAACCGACGCCATATCCACATAGTCTTTATAACGGGCCGAGTTATTTTCTTCTGCGTCAACGCGCGCAATCCAATAGCCTTTAGGTGTGCTTTGTGTGCCTTCTGACATAGTGTCCTCCTCAATGCTTATTGATCAATTAGATCGATAAGGCTTTTATACTTATTTATTGCTCATTTGCTCGACAATTGTTTTGGCGGCATGTTTTTTGTCATCAGCGCCAACAATTGGCCGTCCTACAACCAGATGGCTTGCGCCTGCTTTGATCGCATCCATGGGTGTCATGACACGTTTTTGATCACCAGCATCAGACCCTTTTGGCCGAATACCAGGGGTCACAATTGCCATATTGGGTCCAACAATATTGCGCACAATTGCAGCTTCCTGCGCTGAACACACAACGCCGCCCATTTGCGCGTCAGCTGCTTGTTGCGCGCGAATTTTTACCAGCTCAACTGGATCAGTAATGCCATAGCCAGCTTCTTTTAAATCACCTTCATCCATCGATGTTAAAACTGTTACGCCAAGAAGCATAAGGTCAGTACCAGATGCGGCTGCAACAGCGGCTCTCATTGCTTTGGGATACGCATGGATGGTCAACATGGACACACCCATTTTGGCAATGCTCTCAACGCCTTTTGCAACAGTGTTATCAATATCTAGCAATTTCATGTCCAGAAATACTTGCTTGCCCTTGGCAATGAGATCCTGAGTAAAAGCAAGACCACCTGCAAAGCCCAATTGATGGCCAATTTTATAAAAATTTGCCTCATCACCAATCTCAGTCACGATCTTTTCAGCTTCATGGACAGATGCAACATCAAGAGCAATAATCAACTGATCTCTTACATTAAGGTTAGGTTTCAAACTTTGCTCCATTGCTAGTTGGTATGCCAGTGTTTATATCAGCATCTACAAAAAACACTCAAATTCACTTGCAAACAGGTTTTACAGTTTGATGATAAAATCACAAGTCTTTGTTTTTGGCGTCTGTTTTATAGGGCTATAAGCCAATATGGCTCATGCGGATGAGCGAACGACAGGAATTGGTCAATGATTTTGATGATCGGTCACTTGTAAGCGATCCGTCTTCATCAAAGGCATCTTTTGCACTTGGGACAAGAACCTGTTCTGCAATCACTTGGCTGCCAATGCTCGTCAAAACATCTCTTAAGTGCGATAACCCGCGAACGCCGCCCAAATTACCGGGAGATGCTGCGCCCAAACCAATCATTTTGCTTTTAAATGGCGTAAACGGTTTTCCATCTTTAGTCCGAATAACGCTGACCCAATCGATCATATTTTTTAACAGCGGCGAGAGTGACGCATTATATTCGGGGCTGGCAATAAATATCCCATCATGGCTTGATATCATCTCTGCCAATTTCATTGCGGTTTTGGGAATTCCATCGCTTGTTTTAAGGTCTTCGTCATAAAGGGGCAGCGCATAATCCAGTAATGAAATGCGCGTTACATCCGCGCCCAATGTTGCGAATTCCTTGGCTGCAACGGCGGCCAATTTTACATTAAATGAACCAGAACGATTTGAACCTGGAATGATGAGAATCTTAGCCATGAATCAAAGGTCCGATCACATGTGGGGTGGGAAAGGGAAGAGGAAGGCCTATTTTGCTAGGCGGTGATAAGACCAGATACGTGCAGGCGGTACGTTGCGCAAAATCCATTTAATAGATGTCACTTCGTAATTACCTTCATCTGCGGGAACAGGTGCAGTGGCCCCATAAGAGAACAAAATAATAGGTCTCCCAAGTGGAACACGATCCAAGAGATCATTGATCAATTGTTTGCGGGCAGTCATCGGAAAGTTGAGCAATGGCATGGAGGTGATGATGGTATCAAACTTGGCATCTGCCATATCGCCCAGCACATTTTTGAGCGCAAAAGCATCCCCATTAATGATGTTGACATCAGGCAACATGATTCGCAAACGGCGGGTGAACTCGTCAGAAAATTCAACACAAAAAAGGTCTTTAGCTGCAACACCATGTCTTAAAATAGCTTTGGTGATAACGCCAGTTCCGGGCCCAAGTTCAAGCACAGGTAGGTCTGAAGAAAGATCGATTTGGCTTGCCATGCAGTTTGCGGTGACGCGCGAGGTCGGAATAATTGAGCCAACCGTATCGGGTGAGGCAATCATGCCTTTTAAAAATACAATCTCGTCATCAAAGCGACGGACAATTTTATTTGCGATACCGAGACGCATAACAATCCCCCACGGCTTATATGCATATTTTAAATTACTAAAAAAACTATACAACCAGTTTTCCGTTGGTTCAACGGATTTCTTAAAACCTTAACTAGGCGCAAATATCGTCAAAATCATGTCAAAAAACAACAGAGTTGTTCACACGCGTTTATTCACCCAGAGTATCGAAAAAACCCTTCATCTTAGAAAAGAAGCCCGATGATTCTGGACTGTTCTCTTTCGACGAGATCTCGTGGAATTCTTCCAAAAGCTCTTTTTGTCGACGACTAAGATTTTGCGGTGTCTCAACAGCAAGACGGATATATAAATCACCCATCTGGCTAGAGCGCATCACAGGCATGCCTTTGCCGCGCATACGTAATTCTTTGCCAGATTGCGTGCCTTCTGGAACCGTCACACGTGATTTAGCATTATCAAGCGTCGTGACTTCAAACTTACCACCAAGAGCAGCTTTGGTCATTGAAATCGGCACCATGCAGTAGAGATCAGCGCCCTCACGTTGGAAAAACTCGTGTGGTCTAACTGATAGGAAAATGTATAGATCGCCCGTTGGGCCACCGCGTTGTCCAGCTTCACCTTCGCCAGAAACGCGAATGCGTGTGCCATCTTCAATGCCCGCTGGAATGTTGACTGAAAGAGATTTTTCTTCAGAAACGCGTCCCTGACCAGAACATTTAGAACATGGATCAGAAATCGTTTGTCCTGCGCCCTGACATGATGGACATGTGCGTTCAACAGAGAAGAACCCCTGTGCAGCACGAACCCTGCCGATACCACCACATGTTGAACATGTTGTTGGCGAGCTGCCCGGTTTTGCACCAGAGCCTGTGCAGGTCGTACATGAAACAGATGTTGGAACGCGGATTTGAGCCGTTTTTCCTTCATAAGCTTCTTCGAGTGAAATTTCCATATTATAGCGTAAATCAGCGCCACGTTCGCGGCCGCTAGATTGGCGTTGTTGGCGTCCGCCACCGCCCATCATATCACCAAATATGTCTTCGAAAATATCGTGGAAACCACCGCCTGCACCTGCACCGCCAAAGCCTGCGCCGCCACCAGCACCACCTTGTTCAAATGCTGCATGGCCAAACCTGTCATAAGCAGAGCGCTTCTGAGGGTCTTTGAGCGTTTCATACGCTTCGTTGATTTCTTTAAATTTTACTTCAGCATCTGGGTTATCCGGATTTTTATCTGGATGATGCTTCATCGCAAGCTTACGAAAGGCACTTTTCAGTTCCTTTTCGTCTGCGCTCTTAGAGACGCCCAACAATTCATAAAAGTCAGCTTTTGCCATATGCGATATACCCGTGTGTGCGCTATTGGCGGCTTAATAATTGCATATCAAGCCGCCAATAGGATGTCACTTTTTATTAAGCAGAACGCTTATCGTCGTCGTCGCCATCTGTGGCATCAACGTCTTCAAAGTCAGCATCGACAACATTGTCTTCGTCAGCTGCTGCATGGGCAGAAGCATCCGCTGCGGCTGCAGCTTCTTCTTCAGCTTGCTGGCTCTCATACATTGCTTGGCCAAGCTTCATGGAAGCTTCCATCAATATTTGAGTTTTCTCACCAATTGTCTCAGCACTTGGCTCTTCAGCAGCAACCGCTTCTTTAAGACCATCAATACCATCAGAGATAGCAGTGCGATCTTCTTCAGAAACTTTGTCACCATATTCAGCCAAAGATTTTTCAGACGAATGGATCAAGCTTTCAGCATTGTTTTTAGCTTCAACGGTCTCACGGCGACCTTTATCAGCTTCAGCATTGCTTTCAGCTTCTTGGATCATCGCGTCGATATCATCATCAGACAGGCCGCCAGATGCTTGAATACGAATTTGGTGCTCTTTGCCCGTGCCCTTGTCTTTAGCAGACACGTTCACAATACCGTTGGCATCAATATCGAAAGTAACTTCGATTTGTGGAATACCGCGTGGTGCAGGAGGAATACCAACAAGATCAAACTGGCCAAGGCCTTTATTGTCTGATGCCATTTCGCGCTCACCTTGAGCAACGCGGATTGTCACAGCGTTCTGATTATCATCAGCCGTTGAGAAAACCTGGCTTTTCTTTGTTGGGATTGTTGTGTTGCGATCGATCAAACGTGTGAAGACACCGCCCAATGTTTCGATACCCAATGACAATGGTGTCACATCCAAAAGAAGAACGTCTTTAACATCGCCCTGCAAAACGCCGCCTTGAATGGCAGCACCCATGGCAACAACTTCATCAGGGTTCACACCTTTATGAGGCTCTTTACCAAAGAACTGTTTCACAACTTCTTGAATTTTAGGCATACGTGTCATGCCGCCAACCAAAACAACTTCATCAATGTCAGCTGGAGTCAGGCCAGCATCTTTAAGAGCCGCTTTACATGGCGCAACAGTACGCTGAACAAAATCGTCAACCAAGCTTTCAAGCTTTGAACGAGACATCTTCATGGTCAAGTGTTTTGGACCAGATGCATCAGCTGTAATAAACGGCAAGTTGATTTCAGTTTGCGATACAGATGACAATTCAATTTTAGCTTTTTCAGCAGCTTCTTTAAGACGCTGTAGAGCTAGCTTGTCACCCTTAAGGTTTACACCTTGTTCTTTTTTGAACTCATCTGCCAAATATTGAACAAGACGCATATCAAAATCTTCACCACCAAGGAACGTATCACCATTGGTTGATTTAACTTCAAACACGCCATCACCGATCTCAAGAACCGACACATCGAATGTACCGCCACCAAGATCGTATACGGCAATAGTTTTGCCTTCTTTTTTATCAAGACCATAAGCAAGAGCTGCAGCTGTTGGCTCGTTGATAATCCGTAGAACATCAAGACCAGCAATTTTACCAGCATCTTTTGTTGCTTGGCGTTGCGCATCATTAAAGTAAGCAGGAACCGTGATCACAGCTTGCTCAACAGTTTCGCCAAGATAAGCTTCAGCTGTTTCTTTCATCTTCTGCAAGATCATTGCTGAAACTTGAGACGGTGAATAAGCTTTGCCTGATGCTTTAACCCAAGCATCGCCATTTTCGCCTTCGACGATTTCAAATGGCACAAGGTCTTTATCTTTTTTGACCATTTTGTCGTCAAAACGACGGCCGATCAAACGCTTTACAGCAAACAGAGTATCGGTTGGGTTTGTAACCGCCTGACGCTTAGCAGGCTGACCAACAAGGCGCTCGCCATCGTCAGAAAATGCGACCATTGACGGCGTTGTACGCGCGCCTTCGGCATTTTCGATAACTTTCGCGTCGCCGCCATCCATTACTGCGACACAGGAGTTTGTAGTTCCCAGGTCAATTCCAATTACTTTCGCCATGTTTCTTCTTTCTCCTTGAAGCAAGTTGACGGAACCGAAAATCAGCATTCCGATGCAACCCCTAACGGGACATATAATATTGGTAATCCGCCGAGGCGGGTTTTTATCAAAGGTTGATAACCGTGGCTAGTGGAAATCGCCCCTTCGTCTTGGGACTATATAGGAAGGCTTGCGCAATACTGCAAGACATTGATTTGCAAGTTTTGGATAAGAATTCGATGTTTTTGCAACATCCCACACTTTATTATGGGTGAATCAATTCCCTAAAATGACATCTAGAATAGTCTTTTGAGTTTTAGGTTGATTATTATTTGACGCACGATCATTGGCTCTCTCGACAGGACGCCTTAACGGACGTGCCACTGGAATGGGAATTGAGCTTGTCGTATCCAAGGATGGAACAGGCTCAAGACCATCAATAAGTGTCGCCAAACCTTCGTCATTATTTAGCATAAAATCAGCGGGTGCTGGAATAGAGCCAGAAGCGATAGAACCAGAAGGTATAGTGACCGGCGGCAAAAGCGCAACCGGTGTTCCTTGATGGACCTGAGACATGGTGCGTTGCCAAATTTGCGCAGGCAATCCGCCGCCTGTTACTTTTTTGGTTGGTTTTCCATCATCATTTCCAAGCCATACACCTGCGGTTAGGTTTGCCGTATATCCAATAAACAATGCATCGCGGAATGATTGGCTTGTTCCGGTTTTACCCGCCACTTGCCAATTATCAATTTGCGCTTTTTTCCCCGTGCCAGATCGTACGACCTCAGTTAGCATCACGTTCATTTGTGTCACAACATTTGGCGATAAAACCCGTGGGGGATTATCAAATGTATTTTCAAACAAAAACTGACCATCAGCGGTGGAAATACGTTTGATAATATGAGGCGTGGCTTTAAACCCGCCATTCATAAACGGTGCATACGCGGACGTCAGCTCAAGAAGTGTCACTTCCGATGTGCCAAGCGCAATAGATGCATTTGATTTAAGTTTTGCTTCAATGCCCAAACGTCGCGCTGTTCTGGTCACTGTTTTTGGACCGACTTCCATCACCAGTTGGGCCGCAATTGTGTTCAGCGATTTAGACAAAGCCTCAGTCAGGGTCACAGGGCCACGATATTTTTGATCATAATTCTGTGGTGTCCATTTGCCAATGCGAACGGGTGCATCATTGCGAATGGAATCAGGTGTGCGCCCCTGTTCAAGGGCGGCTGTATAGACAAAAGGTTTGAACGCAGATCCAGGTTGGCGCAAAGCCTCACTTGCTCTGTCAAACTGGCTGGTTGCGTAGTTTCGCCCACCGATCAGAACGCGGATTGCGCCAGAACCATCAAGCGCCACCATAGCGCCTTCTTTAACATTGAATTTCTTGCCATTTTTATCCAAAGCCGCACGCAATTCAATTTCAGCATTCTTTTGCAAGCTGTAATCAAGTGTCGTGACAATCACCAGATCCTCTTTGACATCGCCAATCAAATCACGAAGATCATCCATCACTCTGTCAGCGGCAAAATTCTCAGACCCTGTCCAATAGCTTTTTGCTCGCGTTTGCGGATGCGTTAAAGCAGATGTTGCTTCGCTGGTGGTAATAAACCCTGCGCGCTGCATAGCGCCTAAAACAACTTGTCCACGGGCTTCAGCAGCATCGGGATTTCGCGCGGGCGAAAGACGTGATGGTGCTTTTAAAAGACCTGCAATGAGCGCGGATTCTGCCAAATTGACTTCACTTGCCGGTTTTTGAAAATATCTGCGGGTTGCAGCTTCAACGCCATAGGCGCCAGAGCCAAAGTAAACCCGATTGAGATACATTTCCAAAATCTGGTCTTTGGTAAATTTTTGTTCCAGCCAAACCGACAGCATGACTTCTTGGATTTTACGCTCAATGGTTCTGTCTGGCGATAGGAAGAGGTTTTTTGCCAATTGCTGCGTCAGCGTTGATCCACCTTGAACCGTGCGCCCAGCCACAAAATTTGAATATACAGCACGCGCCAAACCAATTGGATCAATACCAAAATGAGAATAAAAACGCCTGTCTTCAATTGCGATAACCGCTTGTGGAATGTAAGGCGACATATCCGATAAAAGAAGCGCCTGGCCCCCGGTTAAACCACGATTGGCAATTGTGCGGCCGTCACTTGAGACAATTTTCACATTGGGTGGTCTAGATGGTACGGCCCAACTGGTCGCATTGGGCATTTTTGCGCCGTAATAGGCAAATATTGCACCCACACCAATGGCGCCCCAAAGACCAAGGACAAAGCACCAATAGGAGGCCCATTTGATAAAGCGAACAAAAAGATTGGAGCTTTTGGCCTTGCCACGCGCTGTTTTTGACGTGCGACGCTTCGCGCCAGATCGCGATGTCGCGGCTGGTTTCGCTTTCGTCTGCTTTTTTTTGAAGCTCGGCTCAACACGAGCAGCTGTCTTTTTTTGTTTTGCCATGACGCGCAAAGCCACCATTACTCATTACAATATGGGGGCATTTTACGCATGACGCTTTAAAGGGACGTTAAGCTTTCCATTAACCATGGACTTTATATGTCACATTTGATGAAAAGCAGCTTATTCAGGTGCCAATTCGTTCAAAATACGGATCCAAGAGCGAATACCTTTATGGAACGAGGTGAGTTCATATTTCTCATTTGGCGAATGTAGCTGATCATCAGCCAAGCCAAATCCCACAAGCAGCGAATCCATACCCAAGAATGTTTGGAAATCGCCAACAATCGGGATCGATCCACCCATGCCAACAAGCACAGTTGGTTTTGGCCATTCATCGGACAATGCTTTGGTCGCTTTTTGAATAAGCGGCGAATCAAATGACAGTTGAATTCCCCCTGATGCGCCGTGTTCCTGAAAACTCGCTGTGCAATCCTTTGGTAGGCGATCGGTCACAAATTTACGGAAAGAAATGCGCAAAGCATCCGCATCTTGATCACCCACAAGACGGAAAGAAATTTTTGCGCTCGCAAGAGCGGGAATGACCGTTTTAAAGCCGGCATCCGTGTAACCACCAATAATTCCGTTTATTTCAGTTGTTGGTCGTGCCCAAGTCAACTCTTGTGCCGAGCGACCTGTTTCACCAAAGTTTTCTGATAGGCCAACTTCGCCCAAAAACTCTTGATCTGTTTTGCCAACAGCTTTCCACATGTCTTTAATGTGATCAGGCGTTTCATGCACACCTTCATAAAAACCATCAATCGTAATGCGGCCTTCATCATCGTGAAGATCCGCAATGATGCGCGATAAGATCGTGATTGGATTGGCCGCGGCCCCGCCATAAAGGCCCGAATGCAAATCACGCGATGCGGCATGAATGGTTACTTCTTCGCCCAAAAGCCCGCGAAGACTTGTTGGGATTGCAGGTGTTTCAGGATCAAACATCGATGTATCGCACACAAGCGCAAAGTCAGCTTTCAACTCATCTTTGTTCGCTTCCAAGAAAGGCTGCAATGATGGCGACCCTGATTCTTCTTCACCTTCAAACAAGATGGTGATTTTACACGGCAACGATCTATTGATCTGCTTATAAGCGCGGCAAGCTTCAACAAATGTCATCAACTGCCCTTTATCATCGCTGGTACCACGGCCTGCAATCACCTTGCGGCCATTGCGTTCCATGATTTGCGGCTCAAACGGTGCATAATCCCACAATTCAAGCGGATCGACGGGCTGAACATCATAATGGCCATAAAACAACACATGAGGCGCATCTTTATGTGCCCCTTCGTGATGTCCAACAACCATTGGATGGCCAGTTGTTTGGCGAACAGAGGCATCAAATCCAAGTTCATTTAAATAATCTGACAGATATTGAGCGGTCTTTTGGCAGTCATCATTATATTTGGGATCAGTTGATATCGACGGAATTCTGACAAGATCGAATAGTTTTTCCAAGCTTGTGTCCAGATTTGCATCTGCTGCGTTAAGAATAGGTTTGATATCAGACATGTCGAGAATCCCAATGTTTTAAGTAGATCTTGATTGCAGACTTAATCAGCTTTGAGCAAAAAGAAAAGCCACCATGATCGGGTGGTGATCATGATGGCGTAATTTTGGAGCCAAACCTCTGAGGGGGGGGAGGTATGGCTCTCTTCTATCTGACAAGGCAGGGGAACCTAAATTCAGATAGCGGCTTGTCTGCCGATAAGTAACATTTGGGTTTACGAAAGCGGCGAAACAATGGCCACAATATTAATTTTTTGTAATATTTGTATGACAATATCAACAGTATAGTATTGGCTAGGTTTTTAATCAAACAAGGCGAAGAATATCAGGTTTTGAAAATGTGCCGTTGAAAACAATTTTCCCCCATAGACCTTGGCGCTTTGAGAAGGTAGTTCTGTCATATGAAAAAAGGTGATCATCTCTTCCTCGTCGATGGTTCTGGATACATTTTCAGGGCTTATCATGCGCTTCCATCTCTTACACGTAAGACTGACGGTCTTCCTGTGGGTGCCGTTTCCGGCTTTTGCAATATGTTGTGGAAGCTTGTTGCAACCGCTCGGGATGAAAATGATGGCGTGACGCCAACTCATTTTGCCGTGATTTTTGATCATTCGTCAAAAACCTTCCGCAATGATTTATATCCAGAATATAAAGCTAATCGCGATGCACCGCCAGAAGATCTAAGGCCGCAATTTGGGCTTATTCGACAGGCGACCAAAGCGTTTAATCTGCCATGTATCGACAAAGCTGGCTTTGAGGCTGATGATATCATCGCCACCTACGCCAAAATGGTGCGTGAAGCAGGGGCCGATTGCACAATTATCTCATCAGATAAAGATCTCATGCAGCTTGTGGGCGATCAGGTCTTTATGCATGACACGATGAAAAACAAGCACATCAAAGTGCCAGATGTCATTGAAAAATGGGGCGTTCCGCCAGAGAAGATGATTGATCTGCAAGCACTTGCTGGCGATTCGGTTGATAATGTGCCAGGTATCCCCGGTATTGGACCCAAAACAGCCGCGCAATTGCTCGAACAATTTGGTGATCTTGATACATTGCTGGCCAGAGCTAGTGAAATCAAACAGAATAAACGCCGCGAAAACCTGATAGAATTTGCCGATAAAGCCCTTATCTCTCGCGAGTTGGTGCGCCTTCGTGATGATGTTGAACTTGATGTTGATTTAGACGGTTTATTCCTAGAGCTGCCCGACGGGCCGAAACTGATCGCGTTCCTTAAAGCTATGCAATTTACTGGCCTGACCAAACGTGTGGCTGAAGCCACAGGTAGCGATGCCGCCAATATCGACCCGGCAGACCTTGTGATTGAATGGGAAAACGCCCGTGGTCCCGATCTTGATCGTGGATCAAGTGATGCGAGTTCTGGTGATAATGCAGGCAAAAGCACAGATGCTTCCCCTGAGCATTCACCAAAAGCGTTGGTCAATGCCCGTATTGAAAAACTAGCACATGCAAAGATTGATCATTCAAAATACGAGACCATTCGCACGCTTGCTGACCTAGATCGCTGGATTGAAATGATACGCGAAAAGGGCATTGTTGCCTTTGACACCGAAACAACATCATTGGATGCGATGCAAGCCGAACTTGTCGGGTTCTCATTTGCACTGTTTGACGGCAAAGATAGTGATCTTAACGTCAAAGCAGCCTATGTGCCGCTGATCCATAAAAGTGGCGTTGGCGATCTTTTAGGCGGTGGTTTTGTCGAAGATCAGGTGAATTTCGATCAAGCGCTCGCACGTTTAAAAGATGTGTTGGAAGATGAATCTGTGCTGAAAATTGCGCAGAATTTGAAATATGACATGTTGGTGCTCAATCAGCTTGGCATTGCTGTTAAATCGTTCGATGACACGATGTTGTTGTCTTATGTCCTGGATGCTGGTGTCGGTAATCATGGCATGGATGCGTTGTCAGATCGTTGGCTTGGTCACACGCCAATTCCGTTTAAAGAAGTAGCTGGTACAGGCAAATCTAAAATCACCTTTGATCTGGTTGATATCGAAAAAGCAACCGCCTATGCAGCCGAAGACGCTGATATTACCTTGCGCCTTTGGCATGTGTTAAAACCACGCCTTGCCGCCGAAGGTCTTGTCTCTGTTTATGAACGTCTAGAGCGTCCATTGGTGCCAGTTTTGGTTGATATGGAATCGCGCGGAATTTCAGTTGATCGACAAATTCTCTCTCGTTTGTCTGGCGAACTTGCACAAGGTGCGGCCGGACTTGAAGCCAGTATTTATGAACTTGCGGGTGAGAATTTCAACGTTGGTTCGCCAAAACAATTGGGTGAAATTCTGTTTGGTAAAATGGGTTTACCCGGTGGGTCAAAAACCAAAACAGGGCAATGGTCAACATCCGCTCAAGTGCTCGAAGATCTTGCAGCCGAAGGTCATGCTCTGCCACGCCAGATCGTGGATTGGCGTCAGTTAAGCAAGCTAAAATCAACCTACACAGATGCATTGCCAACTCACATTCATCCGCAAACCAAGCGGGTGCATACATCCTATGCAATGGCATCAACAACAACGGGACGTTTGTCCTCCAATGATCCAAACCTACAGAATATTCCGATAAGAACCGCAGCGGGCCGAAAAATCAGAACAGCGTTTATTCCTGAACAAGGTAATGTTTTGATTTCTGCCGATTACAGCCAGATTGAGTTGCGCGTTTTGGCCCATGTTGCCGATATTGGTGCGCTCAAACAAGCCTTTGCCGATGGAATTGATATTCATGCAATGACGGCATCTGAAATGTTCGGAGTGCCGGTGGAAGGCATGCCAAGCGATATCCGCCGCAATGCAAAAGCCATTAACTTTGGTATTATTTATGGTATTTCAGCATTTGGATTAGCCAATCAATTGGGTATTTCTCGCGGTGAAGCCAGTGATTATATCAAAACCTATTTTGAGCGGTTCCCCGGCATTAAAGACTATATGGAAAACACCAAAACAGAAGCGCGCGAACAGGGCTATGTTGAAACGATATTTGGTCGCCGGATAAACTATCCCGACATTAAATCATCAAACCATCAAGTGCGGGCTTTTAACGAACGCGCCGCAATCAATGCGCCTATTCAAGGCTCGGCTGCAGACATTATTCGTCGCGCCATGGTGCGTATGGATGGCGCTTTGGCCGATGCGAATTTGCAGGCTAAAATGCTATTGCAAGTCCATGATGAGTTGATTTTTGAGACAGATAAAGCAGAGGCTGAGGCAAGCATTACGCTCATAAAAGATGTGATGGAAAATGCATCCATGCCGGCTTTGTCTATGTCTGTTCCGCTCAAAGTCGATGCGCGTGCTGCCGATAATTGGGACGAAGCCCATTAACGTATTGGTCTTAAAGGGGAATACGCAAGCCCCTTTTATGTATGCTATAGATTCATAGTCACAGTAATGTGACATGACATTACCGCCTCTTGCATTGACCATCTTATGAGATTGTGAGCATAGCAGGGTCGAATAATCGTATCGGGAGTACTCTTTTGACAATTATAATGAAAAAACTCATCACGTCGACATTTCTTGCCGCAACTCTGTTGATCGGCTCAGCAAATGCAAATGATGTGAAGCCTGAAAATTGGGACGACATTAAAACCCAAGCTAAAGGACAAACTGTCTATTTCAACGCATGGGGCGGATCTGAAAACATCAATGCTTATATTGAATGGGCTGGCGATCGCATCAACGAAGATTATGGCGTTAAACTTGTCCATGTTAAACTTGATGATACAGCTCATGCTGTTGGTAAAGTTGTTGCAGAAAAAGCGGCTGGCAAAAATGAAGGCGGCTCTGTTGACCTGATTTGGATCAACGGTGAAAATTTCGCATCGATGAAACGCCAAGAGCTTTTGTTCGCGCCAGATTGGACAACAAAGCTCCCAAACTGGACTTATGTTGATTTTGAAAACAAACCAACCATTCAAACTGATTTCACAATCCCAACCGATGGGCTTGAAAGCCCTTGGGGCGGCGGGAAAATGGTCTTTTTCTATGATGGTGCTAGAACCAAGCAAATGGATCTTCCAGATTCAAGCGCTGACCTTATCAAATGGGCTGCTGCAAACCCTGGACGTTTTTCCTATCCTCAGCCGCCGGATTTTGTAGGCTCATCATTTTTAAAACAAGTTTTGTCTGAAGTCATGGTTGATAAATCAAAACTTCTTAAGCCCGTTGATGATGCAACATTTGATCAAGATATCGCGCCTCTCTTTGCGTTTTTAGACCAATTGCACCCAAATATGTGGCGTTCGGGTAAAGCTTATCCGCAAAATTATCCTGACATGAAGCAAAAACTTGCTGATGGTGAATTGGATATCATCTTTGCGTTTAACCCATCAGAAGCATCTGCGGCTATCTCCGCAGGTGAGTTGCCAGATAGTGTCCGTTCATTTGTGTTTTCAAAAGGCACATTGGGCAATACCCACTTTGTGGCAATTCCATATAATTCAACAGCAAAAGCGGGTGCATTGGTTTTGGCAAACTTCCTGATCTCGCCAGAAGCACAAAAACGTAAGCAAGATCCTGAAGTTTGGGGCGATCCAACCGTGCTTTCAATTGCAAAATTACCAGAAGCAGATCAGGCAGCATTTGCCTCTCTTGATCTTGGTATCGCAACGCTTAAACCTGAAGAGCTTGGTCCCGCCATTGATGAGCCGCATCCTGATTGGATGACAAAAATTGAAGGTGAATGGTTTAAACGCTATGGTACTGCAAACTAGTGTTTTTGATTAAACACTCAGACTGATAAAATCTGGATGGGCAAAGGGCCCATTCAGACCTCACTTTTTGCAAAGCGGCATTATGCTCAAACATTTAAACATTGCTCGATTTGCACCGCCTTTTGTGATTATTTTGTTAATCGGGCCCATATGCTTTGGTTTGTTTGGCACCTTTGCTCCGGCCTTTGGCTACCTCCCCTCTTTGGGTGGATTGGAGTTCTCACTAACATCTTTTAAAGATTTGTTTGCCGTCACGGGCCTTTGGCAATCAGCATTTTTAAGCCTTGCGAGCGGGCTGTCAGCAGCGTTTATATCCTTGATGATCGTCATGGGCTTTATTGGCGGTTTTGGTCAAAGCAGAGTTTTTCGGCGCGTTCGCCAACTCACATCACCACTCTTATCAGTACCCCATGCTGCGGCCGCATTCGGCTTTGCCTTTATGATCGCACCATCGGGTTTTTTAATGCGTGCCGCATCCCCATGGCTGACAGGGTTTGATCGCCCACCAGATTTACTCATTATCAATGATCCTTGGGGCATCACGCTCACCGCAGGTTTGGTGATTAAAGAAATTCCGTTTTTATTTTTGGTCTCCCTTGCAGCTTTGCCGCAATTACGGTTTTCAGAAACAATGGTGTTTGCGCGATCCATTGGGTTTGGCCGTATTACAGGATTTATTTTTCTTGTTTGGCCGTCGCTTTATAAACAGATCAGATTGGCCGTTTACGCTGTGGTTGCCTATGCGACAGCCGTTGTTGATGTTGCTGCGATTTTGGGACCACATCTGCCGCCAACCTTGCCGATAAGACTGCTCGATTGGATGGGCGATCCTGACCTATCTATGCGATTTTTAGCGTCCGCTGGTGCTGTCTTCCAATTGGGTGTCACATTGTTTGCGCTGGCTGTTTGGTTTGGCATGGAGTGGTTAGGTGGGTGTTTAACCGCCTTTATGCGTAACAGAGGGTTTAGAGGCGCACGTGATCAGGTCTTTAGAATTGGCTTTTTATCGGCGATCAGCATGTCAGCAATTTTGGTATTTGGCGGCATTATCATGCTGGCAATTTGGTCGTTTTCTGGCCTATGGCAATTCCCTGATTTATGGCCGCAAAACCTAACAACAAGAAGCTGGATGCGCTCTTTGCCTCGGATTGTTGATCCACTAATCACAACATTGGTTATCGGGGTTATCTCAACTTTAGTTGCCGTTATTTTGACAATTCTGTGTTTAGAGCGAGAAAACCAAACAGGCAGAACAGGCGGCAATCGAGCGCTTGCTTTGATTTATCTCCCGCTGATTATTCCGCAATTATCATTTGTGTTTGGACTGCAAGTTTTTGCCATTGGGTTTGGTGTTGATGGCAAGTTTTATACATTGGCATTTGTGCATCTTATTTTCGTTCTGCCCTATGTATTTTTATCGCTCAGCGATAGTTGGCGCGCGCTGGATAAGCGCTATGACATTATCGCAACAGGACTTGGAAAAAATAGATTTCAGGTTCTGATGTCGATCCGTATTCCGCTTTTAACACGCGCCATATTATCTGCTGCAGCTGTCGGGTTTGCGGTCTCTATCAGTCAGTATCTACCGACCGTTTTAATCGGTGCTGGGCGCATTGATACAATAACAACAGAAGCAATTTCCCTTGCCTCAGGTGGAAACCGGCGGGTAATTGGGGTATATGCATTTCTACAAACGCTGTTGCCGTTTTTTGCGTTTACGCTTGTATCCATCATTCCAGCTTTGCTATTTAGAAACCGTCGGGCTATGCGAGTTTAATGATGGATAAAAAATCAAACACAATAATCGATAAGCTTGAGCTTAATCATATAAAAATTAATCTAAATGGCAAAAGATTGATCGACATAAATGCGAGCGTCACAAGCGGCGATGTGTTGACCATTATGGGGCCTTCTGGCTCGGGTAAATCAACATTACTTGCCTATATTGGCGGATTTTTGGACAAGGCGTTCACAGCCTCCGGCACTGTGGCCTATGGTGATCTGTGTTTAACTGATTTGCCGCCGCACGAACGCCGCGCGGGTATTTTGTTTCAAGATCCTTTGCTGTTTCCACATTTATCAGTTTTAGGAAATTTGCTTTTATCTATACCGCCATCTGAGAAGGGCAAAGCCCATCGTAGAAAACTAGCTTTTAACGCGTTAGAAAACTCTAACCTTGAAGATTTTGCCGATCGTGATCCAGATACGTTGTCCGGCGGACAAAAAGCACGTATCGCACTTCAACGGGTGTTATTGTCCAGACCAAGGTTTTTGCTGCTTGATGAGCCGTTTTCAAAGCTTGATATGCAGCTTCGTGATCACACGCGTCGTTTGGTGTTTGATATGGCAAAGCAAGCGGGCCTGCCAATGATTTTGGTCACCCATGATCAAGCTGATGCCGATGCAGCTGGCGGTCACATTCATCATGTTTTAAATAGTTGATGGGGCACAATGAGCAGTCGATGATGAAGACTTCCCCCACGCTCCCCACTTTGCCAATATGCGATGTTCTTGATGATGTTTTAGCTCACTTATCAACGGCAACATCGCTGATCATCGCGGCGCCTCCCGGTGCAGGTAAAACAACGCTCATTCCACTTGCGCTTTTATCCAGTCCATGGATGACATCTGAAAATATTGCACAACGGATTATCCTGATTGAACCAAGACGATTGGCCGCCCGTGCTGCGGCTCGCCGCATGGCGCAATTGCTGGGTGAAGATGTAGGCCAAACGGCTGGCTACAGGATGCGGCTTGATACCCGCATTAGCGCCAAAACACGTATTGAAGTCGTCACCGAAGGCGTCTTTACGCGGATGGTTTTGGATGATCCAGAGCTGAAAAACATAGCATGTGTTATCTTTGATGAGTTTCACGAACGGGCGCTAGATGCTGATTTTGGTTTGGCTCTTGCGTTAGATGTGCAGGCTGGCTTGCGTGAAGATTTAAAGATTATTGTTATGTCAGCAACGCTTGATATTGATGAGATCTCAAAGGTCTTGGTGGATGTAAAAACTGTGATCAGTCAAGGGCGTAGTTTCCCCATCGATATCCGCTACCAACCGCGCCGCCCGGCAGACCGAATTGAAGATGTTGTCGTGTCAGCGGTTAAAAACATGCATGGTAGCGAAGAGGGATCTCTTTTGTGTTTTCTGCCAGGGATGGGAGAGATAAATCGTGTGTTTGAGCGTCTCGATTGTCAATTGGGCGATGATACAGATGTCTACAGGCTCTATGGCTCGTTAGGTCCGCAAGAACAAGATAATGCGATCAAGCCATCAGATGTGGGTCGCCGCAAAGTGGTTCTTGCGACCTCGATTGCTGAAACATCCATCACCATTGATGGGGTTCGAATAATCATTGATGCAGGTCTGCAAAGACAGGCGTTTTTTGAATCAGCAACAGGGATTACCCGACTTGAAACCGTTCGCGCGTCACAAGCTGCAACAACACAAAGAGCAGGTCGCGCCGGGCGCACAGCACCCGGGATTGCACTCCGTTTGTGGCAAAAAGAACAGCAAGCGGGATTGCCAGAATTCTCACCACCACAAATATTGACCAGCGATCTCTCGGCGCTTTTGCTAGATTGCTTAGCGTGGGGTGTACAAGACATCAGCCAATTAGCATTTATAACAACTCCACCCGAAACAGCAATGGAAGCTGCGTTTGAGCTTTTAAGAAGACTTGGAGCCATTGATCACCATAGCCGCTTAACCCATCTCGGGCAGAAAATGCGCGATTTACCTTTGCCAGTTCGATTATCAGCCATGGTTTTAAACGCCCATGAAAAAGGGGCGAGTTTACAAGCTGCAAAACTATCTGTGCTTTTAACCGAACAAGGTTTGGGCGGCCCATCGATTGATATTGAAGTGCGATTAAAGCACTTTAATAATGATAAAGGTATCCGCGCTAAATCGGCGATGAAACTTGCCGAACGTATTGCTAAATCCATACCCAAAAAATCGATCCCAGCAGATATGGGTCAATTCGCCAATGATGAGATTTTGGCAGTTGCATTCCCAGACCGTATTGCCAAGCAACGTGGTCAAATTGGTGTCTACACCATGGCCAATGGCCGTGGTGCAAATTTGGATGAGTTAGACCCGATGGCTAACGAGGATATGTTGGTCATTGCGGACCTGACGGGACGGGCCAATGCACCGCGAATATTATCGGCTTGCAGGTTTGATGTGCAAACGATTGATACGCTTGCAAGCCATCAAGTTTTAGAGATTGAAGAATGTCGGTTTGATCGCCAAAGCATGTCGGTCAGGGGCAGGCGCGTGCGAAAACTTGGCGCGATTTCCTTGTCAGAAAAACCAATGTCAAAACCAAAAGGCGAGGCCGCGCTACAGGCGCTGATTGATGGAATTCGTCAATTTGGCCATAATAGCGGTTTAAGTCATCTGCCGTTTTCAAAAGCTATCTTGCAATATCGAGATCGATCAGAATTCCACCGGACACATTCAGGCACCCATTCAGAGAAAGAATGGCCGGATATGTCCGACGATGGCTTGCTCGGCAGTATGGAAGACTGGTTCCTACCATTCCAAGACGGTGTAAACGCCATTCGTGATATCAAGGCTGATAGCCTGACAAATGGTGTGAAAAGCTTGTTGGCATGGGAGCTGCAAAAAGAACTTGAAAAGACAGTTCCGATACATTTCACATTCCCAGATGGCAAGCTAATTGAGATCCAATATAAGGACGGCGATGCGTTATTATCTATCCGCGTTCAGCAATTATATGGCCAATCCGTTCATCCCTCAATCATGTCTGGAAAAGTGCCTTTACTACTCGAATTATTGTCTCCAGCAGGGCGGCCCATTCAGCTTACGCGAGATTTACCAGGATTCTGGCAAGGGTCGTGGAAAGACGTGCGCGCAGAACAGCGCGGCAAATACCCAAAACATGATTGGCCAGACAATCCAGTAGATGCTAAACCGCCTATTCCACGAAAAAGATATGATCGATAAAGATATGTTCAGCGAATATAAAAAATTAGATGATTATTCCCAATCGCGGATGCTGCGTTTGCAAACGCTTATTCGCTTGCGTTGGCTGGCGGTTGCCGGACAAACCATTACGATTTTGTTTGTGTCACAAATGCTTGGCTTCCCCTTACCGATATTGTTTTGTTTGGCATTGGTGACTGTCTCAGTCGCACTTAATATATTTTTAGCACGCCGACACCCTTCAACCCGCAGATTATCATCAAAATCAGCAATGTTGGTCCTTGGGTTTGATGTGCTGCAACTATCGAGCTTGTTGTTTATGACAGGTGGATTGGCAAATCCCTTTTCGGTTCTGATTTGTGTTCCAGTGATTATATCCTCGGCATCACTACCCGTTAAGCGGACATTGCTTTTGGGTTTGGTCACGTTTATCTGCGTTACGTTTTTGGGTTTTTATTCTCTTCCATTGCCGTGGTATCCAGATTTTGCACTCGATATTCCAAGTATTTATCTCATTGGGGTTTGGATTGCGATCATGTCAACGACAGCTTTTGCCGCCTTTTATGCACACCGAGTTTCAGCTGAAGCTAATGAGCTTGCAAATGCGCTCACAGCAACAGAGCTTGCTTTGTTGCGCGAACAACACCTATCGGCAATTGATGGATTGGCCGCCGCCGCTGCCCATGAATTGGGAACACCTTTGGCAACAATTTCAGTTGTTGCCAAAGAGATGCAACGCGCATTGCGAGATGATGATCCGATGCGCGAAGATGTGCAGCTACTGACAAGTCAAAGCGAACGATGTCGAGATATTTTAAGGCGCTTAACAACCCTATCTGCCGAAGATGAAGAGCATATGCGGCGCTTGCCATTTAGCTCCTTGATTGAAGAAGTTGTGGCGCCTCATCGCGAATTTGGCATCGAAATAGAAAGTCATATTGCAGCAGGCACAACCCAAGAACCAATCGGGCGTCGCAATGCTGGGATTTTATTCAGCCTTGGCAACCTCATGGAAAATGCAGTAGATTTTGCAAATACCAAAGTTGAACTCAAAGCCCATTATGACAAAGATTTTGTCAAGATTATCATCACTGATGATGGTCCAGGATATAGCCCAAATATCCTCCAGCAAATCGGTGAACCTTACATGAAGCACCGCACAGGATCTGAAGTTGATAAAGCAGGTGGTTTGGGTCTTGGATTGTTCATTGCCAAAACATTGCTCGAACGGTCGGGCGCTGTTTTAAGTTTTTCAAACAATGCCTACCCAGCGACAGGGGCCGTTGTCTCTGTCAAATGGCCCCGTATCGCATTGGATGTCTTTAAAACCTGATTGCTATTCAGCAATATCAGTTGTTTTTTCTGGCATTTTATCAGGCATGGATTTTGGATTAAACAAACCACCAATATACTTCTTGGCGATTTGATTGACCACGATAGCCGAAACGATAAAACCAGTAATAACGCTCAATGCAATACCAAGCCAAACACCTAAGGTATCAAACTCAAATATGTGAACGAAGATATAAAGGAACAAAGCAACAGCAATACCTTGACGATAGATACCAATCACAAGTGTCCAAATTGGTTTTTTGAACGCTTGAAGCAATGAATTGATCGCAAATAACACCAGATAAACCGGCAGAATAAAGCCATCGACGCGCAAATATTGCGCGCCGATACGGCGAACTTCTTCGTTATCAGTAAAGATCTCCACAAGGAATTCGGCAGCTACCCACAATACCGCCGATGCAAGTAACATCATGATAACGCCGACTTTGCAGCAAAAGAAAAATGCTTCTCTAACGCGGTCAAACTTTTGAGCACCAAAATTCTGTGCCGCAATTGGCAGTAAGGCACCTGTCAAACCAAAGGCTGGTAGCAATAAGAGTTGTTCAACTCGCAAGGCAACGCCATAGGCCGCAACAGCATCGCCACCAAAATCTTTGAGATAAAACTGCACAACAAAGCCAGATATCATCATCACAACCATGGTAAAACTTGACGGCAGAGCTTGGGCTGTAATGTCTTTATAGGTTGGTAGGTCTGGTATGAATTTAGCTTGGCTCTCATCAGCCATCAAAGGCGATGTCCAGACGCGATAAAGAATAAAGATCATCACGCCCGTTTGGCTTACCACAGTTGAGAGGGCAAGGCCAGTAAAACCAATGCCATCGACAAATCCTGGAATACCAAAAATGAATAATGGATTGAGCGCAAGATTGGCAAAGAAAGCAACGATCTGCGCACGTTCCATCGACACAGTATCGCCTTGGGCTTGCAAAATACCATTTGCGCCAAACGTCATCAAAAAGCCAGGAGCTGCAAGCAACATCACCAAAAGATAATCTTTCGCCGCTTGGCGATAATCGCCGGGTTCTGTAATGATGTCGATCAGGTCTGGACCGAAAGCCAAACCAATCAAGCCAAATATCACAGAAGCAATGGCGCCATAGCCCAAGCCTTGGCATGCAATATGTTTGGAAAGCACATCATTTTTGGACCCAAGCGCGTTTCCGACAAGCGCACTCATCGCCGATCCAAGGCCAATTCCGAGCGCAATCAAGATGAAAAACACCTGAAATGCGATGGCAAGACCCGCTTGCGCATCGGTGGATAACAGTCCCGCATAGAACACATCCACAACGTTATAAAGCGTTGTAAACACCATGCCGATGGCTGCTGGAATAGCGATTTTTTTAAAATGCGCGGGGATAGACCCTTGCGTTAGATCATAGGATGCAGACATAAATATACTCTCAATTGGGATTTGACTTGTGCGCTAGTTTTTCAACATGGTCAATTGAAAGTCTTGATTGAATACAAAAACAACGGTTCTATTTTTTCTGTTTAGGTGTTTTTGGTGGGAGCTGCGTCACAAAACTAAGGGATAGCGAAATCAACCCTTTAAGCTGTTCATCATCACATCCTTCATCTATTATCTCAACGATGCCGCCCATTGGTCTACCTGTGAACGATAAGGGTTCGGCGGAATATCTATCGCAAGCCTCCTGCTCATTTTGTTTGCCAACCCGAAACATAAATTGGCGTAAACCAGTTTTCTTGTCCCGCGATGCACCACCGATCATGTTGCCTTGATACATAAAGTAAATGCCGCCCATCTTCTTCTTCTCACTGACCGCATCCTTAAAACCAAGAGCATCACGAAATCGATTTGTAAGGTCTTCGTCATAAGCCATGAGATTACTCTTCTATAAGTTTCGGGTGATTGACTATAGGGTCACTGGCGCTATGTGACCATTGGAATACTGTTTTACAATATATTCAAACCCGTGCAAAAATGATCAACTTTCTTAGCGGGTGCAACTTGCTTGCAATTTAATGCGAATAAGACTAAGAAGGGTACAAATCTTGATCTGATGAACAAGAGTGGGCCCCACCGGACCCGCTCTTTTTTGTTACTTAGGATGTATTTTTTGATAAAACTTTTGAACAAGATTTGGACTTTATGAGCGATTTAGAGCAGACCATTCCAGAACCGCGTCTTATCATTGAAACAGGACTTGAAGGTCAGGTTGCTGCAATTATTGAGCCTGTTATTAACGCAATGGGTTTCCAGCTTGTGCGCATTCGCACGAATGGTGAAAACGGATTGACTTTGCAAATCATGGCAGAGCGCGTTGATGGCACGATGTCTGTTGAAGGCTGCGAAGAAATCTCACGCGCTATTTCACCGGTTCTAGAAGTTGAAGACCCAATTGAGCGCGCTTACCATCTTGAGCTTTCATCACCTGGTATTGATCGTCCAATGGTTCGCAAAGGTGACTTTGCTCGTTGGGATGGCCATCTTGTGAAGATTGAAACAACTGTTCTTGTTGAAAACCGCAAAAGATTTCGCGGTTGGATTTCGGATGTAACAGAAACAAGCTTTGTAATTGACCGCGATGATCCCGCGCCGGACGAAGTTGCACAAGTGACAATTCCTTTTGATACGCTTGCAGAAGGCAAGTTGATTTTGACAGATGAGCTGATCGATGCGGCTTTGAAAGCAGACAAACAAGCTAAAAAAGCGCAAAAAGCAGCAAATCAAAATACCGCTTCAGATGAAGCGGCTGATGAAGAATAAGTCGATACCTTTACGTAAATGATCTATCGGGCTCACCGCTCAAAGACATGGAGATACAAATGGCAATCAGTGCAAACAGGCTAGAACTCTTGCAAATCGCAGACGCAGTTGCGCGCGAAAAAGCAATTGATCGTGAAATTGTGATCGAAGCGATGGCTGATGCGATCCAAAAAGCGGCGCGTTCACGTTATGGTACAGAATCAAATATCCAAGTTAATATTGATGCAAAAACTGGTGAAATCAAACTGACTCGTGTTTTAACTGTTGTGGAAGTTGTTGAAGACTACTCAACGGAAATGGCTTTGATGATTGCGCAAGATCGTAATCCAAATGCTAAAGTTGGCGATGAGATGAGTGATCCTCTCCCACCAATGGACTTTGGTCGTATCGCAGCGCAATCTGCCAAACAAGTTATCGTGCAAAAAGTACGTGAAGCAGAACGTGATCGTCAGTTTGAAGAATATAAAGACCGCATTGGTGATATCGTAAATGGTACCGTCAAGCGTGTTGAATACGGCAATGTGATTGTTGATATGGGTCGCGGCGAAGGTATTATCCGCCGTGATGAAATGATCCCACGTGAAAACGTACGTTATGGTGATCGTGTTCGTGCTTATGTGCATGATGTGCGCCGCGAACAACGTGGACCGCAGATTTTCTTATCACGTACACACCCGCAATTCATGGTCAAATTGTTCACGATGGAAGTGCCAGAAATTTACGATGGCATTATCGAAATTCGCTCTGTTGCGCGTGACCCAGGGTCCCGTGCTAAGATCGCTGTGATTTCAAATGATAGCTCAATTGATCCAGTGGGTGCCTGTGTTGGTATGCGTGGATCTCGTGTGCAAGCTGTTGTTGGCGAATTGCAAGGCGAGAAAATCGACATTATCCCTTGGTCACAATCACCAGCAAGCTTCATTGTGAATGCGTTGCAGCCGGCTGAAGTTGCCAAAGTTGTTTTGGACGAAGATGCCGAGCGTATCGAAGTTGTTGTGCCTGATGATCAATTGTCACTTGCAATTGGCCGTCGTGGTCAAAACGTACGTCTTGCTTCTCAGCTCACTGGCTGGGACATTGATATTATGACGGAAGAAGAAGAATCTACACGTCGTCAGAAAGAATTTAACGAGCGCACTGAATTGTTCATGAACTCTCTTGATGTTGATGAAATGGTTGGTCAGGTTCTTGCATCTGAAGGCTTTAGCCAAGTTGAAGAAGTTGGTTATGTTGAGCTTGATGAGATCACAGCTATTGAAGGCTTTGATGCGGAAACTGCGCAAGAGCTACAAACACGTGCTCGTGAGTATCTTGATCGTGTTGAAAGCGAACTTGATGCCAAACGTAAAGAGTTGGGTGTATCTGATGACTTGCTATCACTTGATGGCATGACAACAGCAATGCTTGTTGCTCTTGGTGAAGATGGTATTAAAACGATCGAAGACTTCGCTGGTTGTGCAGCCGATGATCTTGTTGGTTGGACTGAGCGCAAAGACGGAGAAACAAAACGTTTTGAAGGTCTATTCTCAGCCAAAGAGATGTCTCGTGAAGAAGCAGAAATAATTGTAATGGCAGCACGTCTGTCAGCAGGCTGGATTACGCAAGAAGAACTTGATGCAATGACTGTTGTTCCTGAAGAGGTAGTTGACGAAACTCCTTTGGCGGAAAAAGAAGTCACTGTTGCATCAGTGTTTGATTCTTAGTCCCCGTGTTTAAGGTGATGAGCTGGGATGAACGATATGAACGAACGCATGTGCATAGTCACAAGAGAGACACTGGCAGCTGATCAGCTGGTTCGGTTCGTTTTGTCGCCATCTGGAGATCTTGTCCCAGATATAAAACAAAAATTACCCGGCAGGGGTTGCTGGGTAACCGCAAAATCATCATATATAGAGCAAGCTCAAAAGAAGGGTTTGTTTGCGCGTGCGCTTCAAACCAAACCAGATGTGCCAGACGATATGTCGGTTCTAGTTAATCACTTGATGACAAAGTCAGCTCTTGGTATGATCAATATGGCTCGCAAAGCGGGGCAGTTCATCACCGGAAGCGCAAAAGTTGATCATGCGGTGCGCGGTGGTGATGCATTAGCCAGTTTTCATGCAACAGATGCTGCAGAAGATGGTGTGCGTAAAATAAACCAGGCGAGGACATATTACTCTAAAATGGTTGAAGTTGAGATGATCCCATCATTCCAACTTTTCTCAAGCCAAGAGATGTCTGACACCTTAGGTGATGGTAATTATATTCATGCAGCGGCGCTTGATGGCAAAGCTGGTGAAAGTGTATTGAAACGTTGCGAAGCGCTAGCAAGCTATAGGGAAATGCCCCATTGACGAAAATAAACCCGTTTTTGTCGGGTTTTTAATGCATTTGCTTGCGATGTGGTGTAACGGAGTTTGAAAGCTGGAAGCAGCTCGGGGTCAAAGGCCCAAAAGGAACGGAAAATAAATGAACGATAGTAACGACGATAACAAGAACGACGCTGGCGGAAAAAAGACCATTACAATGAATAGACCGAGCTTAGGACAAGGCACGGTACGTCAAGATATGGGCCGTGGCCGTTCAAAAGCTGTGGTGGTTGAGACCCGTAAGCGTCGTATTTCTCGTCCAGGCGATGAAGAAAAAGTAGTTGCTCCAGCGCCAGCTGCAACACCTGTAGCGGCAACACCCGCAGCTCCAGCTGCCGCGGCACCTGCTGCACCAGCATCTGCACCTGTTGCGGGCAAACCACGTGCTGAAGCACCAAAGGCAGCGCCTGTTCGGGCCGCGCCTCCGCCAGCACCATCACCAACACGGCCGCCAAAACAAATGGCGCCTATTGGTATTCGTTTGTCTGCAAATGAGATGGAAGCACGCCGTCGCGCGCTTGAAGGATCTCGTGTTAGAGAAGTTGAAGATCGTAAACGCGCTGAAGCAGATGCTATCCGCCGTATCGAGCAAGAAAAAGTTCGCGCTGCAGAAGCTGAAATTTTGGCTCGCAAACAGGCTGAAGACGATCTACGCATTCAAAAAGAAGCTGAAGAGAAAAAACGTGCTGACGAACAAGCACGCAAAAAAGCTCCAGTTGCTGACAATAATGCGCCTGCGGATAATACGCGCCGCAATCCTCCGCCGTCTGATAATAGTAGTGCGCCTGCAAAAGCTGCCCCTCGTGGTGGTAAGCCGGTTCGTCCAGAAGCGCCAAAACCAACACGCAATGCACGCGGTCAAGATGATCGCCGTCGTGGCAAGCTAACGCTTTCAACAGCGCTAAATGATGATGCGGGTCGCTCTCGTTCATTGGCTGCGACACGTCGTCGTCAGGAAAAAATTCGCCGTTCGCAAATGGAACCTGAGATTCGCGAAAAAATTGCGCGTGAAGTTATTTTGCCGGAAACAATTACGATTCAAGAGCTGTCTCAGCGTATGGCTGAGCGTTCTGTGGACGTTATCAAGTACCTCATGAAAGAGGGACAGATGATGAAAGCGGGCGATATTATTGAAGCAGATACAGCTGAATTGATTGCCGCTGAATTTGGTCACACAGTCAACCGCGTGTCGGAGTCTGATGTTGAAGAAGGTATCTTCGATATTGCTGATGCTGAAGGCGATTTGGTAGCCCGTCCGCCAGTTGTGACAATCATGGGTCACGTGGATCACGGTAAGACATCTTTGCTTGATGCTTTGCGCAATGCAAATGTTGTGTCTGGTGAAGCCGGTGGTATCACTCAGCATATTGGTGCATACCAAGTTGAACAAGGTGGTCAAAAAATCACCTTCATCGATACGCCAGGTCACGCAGCCTTTACGGCTATGCGTGCCCGTGGTGCTGACGTGACTGATATCGCCATTTTGGTGGTTGCAGCCGACGATAGCGTGATGCCTCAGACAATTGAATCCATCAACCACGCAAAAGCTGCTGGTGTTCCGATCATTGTTGCGATCAATAAAATGGATAAGCCATCAGCTGATCCACAAAAAGTACGTACAGAGCTCTTGCAGCACGACGTCTTTGTGGAATCTATGGGTGGTGACGTTCTTGAAGTTGAAGTGTCTGCTCTTAATGGCACTAATCTTGATAAACTATTGGAAGCGATCTTACTTCAATCTGAAGTTCTTGATCTTCGAGCCAATGCGACGAGAACAGCTGAAGGTACTGTGGTTGAAGCCAAATTGGATCGCGGTCGCGGTTCTGTGGCAACTGTCCTTGTCAGCAAGGGAACATTGCATCCTGGCGAAATTATTGTCGCTGGTAATCAATGGGGTCGTGTGCGTGCTTTGGTCAATGATCGTGGTGATCATGTTAAAGAAGCAGGTCCTGCCTTCCCAGTTGAAGTCTTGGGCTTTAATGGTCCGCCACAAGCTGGTGATCGTTTTGCAGTTGTTCAAAGCGAGTCTCGCGCTCGTGAATATGCTGAATATCGCCAACGTCTTGCCCGTGATAAAGCTGCTGCTCGTCAATCAGGGTCTCAAGGTTCACTTGAGCAAATGATGATGCAATTGCAGACAAATGGCCTAAGCGAATTCCCTCTTGTGATCAAGGGTGATGTGCAGGGTTCTGTCGAAGCGATTATGGGTGCGTTGGACAAACTTGGAACTGACGAAGTTGCGGCACGCATTGTGCACTCTGGTGCCGGTGGTATCACAGAGTCTGATGTCTCACTTGCCGAAGCCTCACAAGCGCCAATTATCGCCTTTAACGTACGTCCAAGCCGTCAGGCTCGTGATGCAGCGGAAGCTGCTGGCGTCGAAATTCGTTACTACAACATCATCTACGATCTAGTTGATGACGTAAAAGCCGCGATGTCCGGTCTTCTATCTCCAGAGCGTCGTGAGACATTCTTGGGTTATGCAGAAATTCTTGAAGTCTTCAACATCTCCAAATCCGGTAAAGTTGCTGGTTGTCGTGTGACCGAAGGTAAGGTTGAACGCGGTTCAGGTGTTCGTCTTCTTCGTGATAATGTTGTGATCCATGAAGGCAAGTTGAAAACACTCAAACGCTTTAAAGATGAAGTGTCTGATGTTCATTCAGGTCAAGAATGTGGTATGGCATTTGAGAATTACGAAGATATTCGTGCAAAAGATGTGATCGAGTGTTTCCGTGTGGAACACATCGAAAGAACACTTTAACGGTTAAACACTGTCTGCTGTTGGCAAGCTCATCAGCAGACAAAACCTTTCAGTCTGAGATAGCATAATGGTAAAAGCAACAACGTCTGCGCCATCGCAAAGAATGCTGCGTGTTGGCGAAATGGTCCGTGCCGCGCTTATGAAAGTTCTGCAACGTGACGAAATTCGCGATCCTGCAGTTGAAGGCGCAATGATTACTGTGTCTGAAGTGCGCATGTCACCCGACCTTAGATTTTCCAGCGCCTACATCAAGGTCGTCGGCCAAGATGATCAAAAAGAAACCATTAAAGGTCTCAATAGAAGCTCAAAATTTGTTCGCAAAAGAATGGGCCCAGAGCTTCGTCGTATGAAATACATGCCTGAGATTAAGTTTCTTGAAGATACGAGCTTTGACAATTTCGATAAGATTGAGAAACTTCTCAGTCGTCCGGAAGTTGCGCGCGATCTTGTGGCCAAGGATGATCCTATTGATGAGGCAGACAACGCTTCTGGATCAACTGATAACGAGATAGAGAATTAGACTATGGGTCGTCAGCGCACGAAAAAAGGTCGTCCAATTTCTGGTTGGTTGGTCTTAGATAAGCCGTTTGATTTCGGCTCAACAGAATCTGTTTCCAAAATTAAATGGCTGTTCAAAGCCCAAAAAGTCGGACATGCAGGCACGTTAGATCCTTTGGCGTCTGGCATGTTACCGATTGCTTTGGGTGAGGCAACAAAAACCGTTCCCTACGTGATGGAAGGGCGAAAAGTCTATCAATTCACCGTCAGCTGGGGGCAAGAGCGCACCACAGATGACCTTGAAGGCGATGTTATTCAATCGTCTGATGCAAGACCTACAATAACAGACATTGAAGCAATTCTCTCCAAATATGTGGGTGTGATCGATCAAATTCCGCCACAGTTTTCCGCCATAAAAATTGATGGTGAACGCGCTTACGACATTGCCCGTGGTGGCGAAACGATCGATATCCCAGCGCGTGAAGTTGAGATTTTTGATCTAAAAATCACAGAAGGTTCTGATCCCGATGCAACTACTTTTGAAGTTGAATGTGGCAAAGGAACCTATGTGCGGTCATTAGCGCGAGATATGGGTCGAGACCTTGGGTGTTACGGCCATATTGCATATCTGCGAAGAAACTGCGTTTTGCCGTTCAAAGAAAGCCAGCTTGTTGCATTGTCTGATCTAGTGGTATTTGAAGAGATTGAAGATGAAGAAGAACGTCTTGCAAAGCTGGATGCTTTTCTCATTGGTTCAAGCCAAGCTTTATCTGCATTGCCGCAAATTCAGATTAATTCAGATCAAGCGAAGCGATTAAAATTCGGCAATCCAATCTTGCTTTTAGGCGCTTCTGCACCAGCCAATGAAGCCGAAGCCTATGCCACAATCGGTAGCAAACTTATTGCAGTTGGCGAAGTTTTAAACGGTGAATTCCTGCCCAAACGCGTGTTCAACGACGCATAAAACCCCATCTATGAACCTAGCAATTTAAGTGCGCCAATTAAGGTGTTTAGATTTAGCAAGATAGCCTTTCGTGACCAGACTATGTGCGCTGCAAAAAGACTAGCTTTTTAGTTCATTTTCATTTATAGCCTTCCTATAGCGGGTCTTTTTTGGCCCGCTATTTGTATATGGCCCGCGCTGGACGACATCTTGGCGGTGGGCGACCTGAAATCCTAAACATTCCTAGAAAGGATATACGATGTCGATTACGCCAGAACGTAAGGCTGAACTTATCAGCAAATTTGCTACGAACGAAGGTGACACTGGTTCTCCAGAAGTACAAGTTGCTGTTCTAACAGAGCGCATTTTAAATCTTACTGAGCATTTTAAAGAGCACAAGAAAGATAACCACTCACGTCGTGGTCTTCTAACTTTGGTATCAACACGTCGCTCTCTTCTTGATTATCTTAAGAAGAAAGACAACGCACGTTACCTTGCTTTGATCAAAGAACTCGGCCTACGCCGCTAATCTTTATAAATTGGCGCTTTGCGTTTGTAAGGCGCCAATTCATTATTTAGACATCAGCACCTATTGCAAAATATATGCGGATTGTCTGAAGCCTACCAAGTTCTGGAAATGTCAGAATTTGAGTTTAACCGGTGGTCTGCCCGGGGGGCAGGATTGCCAGATGCTTTGAAACTTTAAAGCTTCTTGTTGTCTTGCCCGCGAGCGCACCAATTGAAATGGAATGACTAAGGCTGCCGATGTTATGGCAGGAGCATTCCCACATGAAGGACTAAATATGTTCGATACCCACAAAGTGGAAATTGAATGGGGCGGTCGTCCGCTCATTCTCGAAACAGGTAAAATTGCACGTCAAGCTGACGGTGCTGTTATGGCAACTTACGGCGAGACTGTTGTTCTTGCGACAGTTGTTTCAGCTAAAAAAGCAAAGCCGGGTCAAGATTTCTTCCCGCTAACTGTCAACTATCAAGAAAAAACATTTGCTGCTGGTAAAATCCCAGGTGGCTTCTTCAAACGTGAAGGTCGCCCGAGCGAAAATGAGACATTGACGTGTCGTTTGATCGATCGTCCAATTCGTCCATTGTTCCCAGATGGCTACAAAAACGAAACACAAATCATCCTAACTGTTGTTCAGCATGATATGGAAAACAATCCAGATGTATTGGCAATGGTTGCTGCATCTGCTGCACTAACGATTTCTGGTATTCCATTCATGGGTCCAATCGGTGGCGCACGTGTTGGCTGTATCAATGGCGAATATGTTTTGAACCCACACATTGATGAGATGGAAGAGTCTACTCTTGATCTTATGGTTGCTGGTACACAAGACGCTGTTTTGATGGTTGAGTCTGAAGCAAAAGAATTGCCTGAAGATATCATGCTTGGCGCTGTTATGTTCGGTCAAAAAGGCTTCCAGCCTGTTATTGATGCGATCATCAAACTTGCTGAAGCTGCGGCGAAAGAGCCACGCGAATATATCCCTGAAGATCACGGTGATCTAGAAGCAAAAATCATCAAAATTGCTGATGAAGGCCTTCGCGCTGCTTACAAAATTTCTGACAAAGGCGATCGTTACAATGCGATTGATGCCGTTAAAGCGCTTGTGAAAGAGCAACTTGCTCCTGCAGAAGGCGTCGAGCCTGAATATACTGCAGAACAAATTGGTGCTGTATTCAAATCAGCTCAAGCCAAAGTTGTTCGTGGTGACATTTTGTCAACTAAGGTCCGTATTGATGGTCGTGACTTGGCAACGGTTCGTGCAATTTCATCTGAAGTTGGCGTTCTTCCACGTACACACGGTTCATCAGTCTTTACACGCGGTGAAACACAAGCACTTGTTGTTGCAACATTAGGTACTGCTGAAGATGAGCAATTCATCGATGGTCTAACTGGCACGACAAAAGCAAAATTCATGCTGCATTATAACTTCCCTCCATATTCTGTTGGTGAAGCTGGTCGTATCGGTTCTCCTGGTCGTCGTGAAATTGGTCACGGTAAATTGGCTTGGCGTGCGATTAACCCAATGATGCCTGCTGCTGATAAGTTCCCTTACACAATTCGCGTTGTGTCTGAGATCACAGAATCAAACGGCTCGTCTTCAATGGCGACAGTTTGTGGTACATCATTGGCGCTTATGGATGCCGGTGTTCCGTTGCTAAAACCAGTTGCTGGTATCGCAATGGGCTTGATTAAAGAAGGCGACGATTTCGCTGTTCTTTCTGACATCTTGGGTGATGAAGATCACTTGGGCGACATGGACTTTAAAGTTGCTGGCACAGACGCTGGTATCACATCACTTCAGATGGATATCAAAATCGACGGCATCACTGAAGAGATCATGCAAATTGCTCTTGGTCAGGCTAAAGACGGTCGTTTGCACATCCTTGATGAGATGGCAAATGCACTGACTGAAAGCCGTGGACAATTGGGTGAATTTGCACCACGCATCGAAATGATGAATATTGCGGTTGATAAAATCCGTGATGTTATCGGTGCTGGCGGTAAAATCATTCGCGAAATCTGCGAAAAAACTGGTGCGAAAATCAACATCGAAGATGATGGTACAATCCGTATTGCTTCTGCTTCTGGTAAAGAGATCGAAGCTGCTAAAAAATGGATCCACTCAATCGTTGATGAGCCTGAAGTTGGCATGATCTACGAGGGTACAGTTGTTAAAGTTGCTGACTTTGGTGCATTCGTAAACTTCTTCGGACCACGTGATGGTTTGGTACACATTTCTCAGCTTGCTGCAGAACGTGTTGCGAAAACTGCTGACGTTGTTAAAGAAGGCCAAAAAGTCTTTGTTAAATTGATGGGCTTTGATGAGCGGAAAAAAGTTCGCCTATCCATGAAAGTTGTCAATCAAGAAACTGGCGTAGAAATCGCTGGCGACGCTGCAGACGAATAGTCTTCAACACCATATAAATTGAGAAAAACCCCAGATGAAAGTCTGGGGTATTTTTGTTTCAAGTTATGCTGAGCTTAACAATTTCGAATGATTATAATTTGGCAGATTATTTCGTTTGGGAGAGCACTCAGGGCTATTAAGAGCTTTACAGTCTTAAAAACCTAAGCATATCGCTGACCTATTGGGCGGTTTGCTATCATGGTGTTTTAACCAGATGCACACAAAGCCTTAGTCATGGATCTTAACTTTTTACGGGATGGGATATTTGGTTATCTTGGTAGAGACTTAAAATCATCATAACCAAAGACTATTGGTAGATTATGAGCCTGGGGTTTTAAGAATATCTCAAAATCCGAGGCTCAAAAAATTACTTATTTTTACTAGCTTTCAATGTCTCAAGCGTCGGCATCGATGTGATGTGGAAACCTGAATCAACAAAGTGAACTTCGCCCGTCACGCCTTGCGACATATCAGACAGTAGATAGAGCGAAGATTGACCGACATTTTCAATGTTAACAGCGCGGCGTAATGGAGAGTTTTGCTCCTGCCATGAATACATCTCACGGGCATCACCAATGCCAGCGCCGGCAAGTGTGCGCACAGGGCCTGCAGAGATCGCATTGACGCGAATGCCACGAGGACCATAATCAGCAGCCAGATAGCGAACGCTAGCCTCAAGGGCTGCTTTTGCGACACCCATGACATTGTAATTCGGCATAACGCGTGTTGAGCCGCCATAAGTCAGCGTCAGCATTGAGCCGCCATCTTTCATCAACTTGGCTGCACGTTGTGCAACTTCGGTAAATGAGAAGCAGGAAATCAACATGGTTTTGCTAAAGTTATCGCGCGAGGTATCCGCATAAAGACCTTTAAGCTCGTTACGATCTGAAAACCCGATTGCATGCACAATGAAATCCAAACCACCCCATTTTTGTTCAATGGTTTCAAACACAGCATCCACTGTGTCCAAATCTCCCACATCACAAGGAATAAGAATGTCTGAGCTAATCGATTCTGCAAGCGGCTTGACCCGTTTGCCAAAAGCTTCACCTTGATAGGTGAACGCAACTTCAGCGCCGGCTTCGGCCACAGCTTTTGCAATGCCCCAAGCCAAAGAATGATCATTTGCGACGCCCATAATAAGCCCGCGTTTGCCTTTCATTGTCATGCCAGATTCCCCCTTATCCGTTATAGCGACGAAGCGCTAATGTGGCATTTGTGCCGCCAAATCCAAATGAATTGGAAAGAGCTGTATCAAGTTTTGCATCATCAATTCGTTTGCGAACAATCGGAACACCTTCAAATTCAGGGTCCAATTCTTCAATGTGAGCACTTTCACCAATGAAGTTGGCATTCATCATCAACAAAGTATAGATCGCTTCTTGAACGCCTGTTGCGCCAAGTGAGTGACCCGTCAGTGATTTTGTTGATTGAATGTGTGGCATTTTTTCGCCAAAGACTTCTTTGATAGCACCAATCTCTTTCACATCGCCAACACCTGTCGATGTGCCGTGTGTGTTGATATAATCAATGTCTGTATCAACAGTTGAGAGCGCCATTTTCATGGAGCGCACAGCGCCTTCGCCTGATGGTGCCACCATATCATAGCCATCAGATGTCGCGCCGTAACCAACAACTTCACCATAAATCGTTGCGCCACGTGCTTTGGCATGCTCAAGCTCTTCAAGGACCACAATACCAGCGCCACCTGCAATCACAAATCCATCGCGCGTTTTATCATAGGCACGAGATGCACGAACACCATCATCATTGTGTTTAGATGACATTGCGCCCATGGCATCAAACAAGTTTGACATGGTCCAGTGAAGGTCCTCATGGCCCCCAGCAAACATCACATCTTGCTTGCCCCATTGGATAAGCTCAGTCGCGTTTCCAATGCAGTGTGCAGATGTTGAACATGCTGATGAGATAGAATAGTTCACACCATAAATCTTAAACCAAGTAGCAAGTGTTGCAGAGGCTGTTGAGCTCATAGCTTTTGGAACAGCAAAGGGTCCAATCCGTTTTGGACTACCTTTTTCGCGCACAATATCTGCCGCCATCAAGATCTGATTTGTATCGGCGCCGCCAGAACCAACAATGATACCTGTGCGTTCGTTTGAAACATCGCTATCTTCCAGACCAGAATCAGCAATAGCTTCCTTCATGGCAAGGTGGCTCCACGCACCAGCGCGTGATAAAAAGCGCATGGCACGACGGTCAACCAAATCACTTGGATCTTTTAGATTAGGCTCGCCCCAAACTTGGCTGCGAAAACCGTGTTCTGCAAAGCTATCAGAGACTGTAATGCCTGATTTTGCTTCTTTAAGTGATGCTCGTACTTCATCAACTCCAGTGCCGATTGAGGATATAATCCCCATTCCTGTCACAACTACACGCCTCATATGGTGCCCTTCCTTTGGGTAACTTATTCATACAGACCATCAAAGGTCCAAAAATTTAATCTAGCTTAAGCAGCTTTTTCTTTAAATAATCCGACGCGAAGGTCTTTAGCAGTGAAGACAATCTCGCCATCTGCTTTAACCCAACCATCAGCAATACCAAGAACAAGACGTCCACGCATCACGCGTTTGAAATCGATACCGAATTCAATCATCTTTGTATCCGGTGTAATCATGCCTTTGAACTTAACTTCACCAGTTGAGATCGCGCGGCCTTTGCCAGGCTCGCCCAGCCAACCAAGATAAAATCCAGTCAACTGCCAAAGCGCATCAAGACCCAAGCAACCAGGCATAACCGGATCGCCTTCAAAATGGCATGGGAAAAACCAAAGGTCAGGATGGATATCGAACTCAGCACGAATAACACCCTTATCGTGATCACCACCAGTTTCAGAAATATTGGTAATGCGATCTACCATCAACATTGGTGGCAATGGTAATTGTGCATTTCCCGCACCGAACATGTCGCCATGGCTACATGTGAGGATTTCCTCATATGTAAAACTTGATTGCCTATCTGTGGTCAAAAAAATCTCTCCCGTTTTATCTTTTGTTTCAAAAGATCCATGAACCTTCGGGATGAACCTTGGGGGCCGTAGAGCTTTTAAAAAGCCTTGCAGTCTTATCAATACTGGCCAAGTCGTACTTCAAACATACTAAAGCCAAATTCTTAGCCTACCAAATAGCCGAACATGAGCTTTGAAGCCAGTGTTTCAGCTATGAATTTGGGAAATAATAGAGACTATTGCAAGCTATTCCCAGAAAAGTTATATGCTATGTACAAAGAAAATGATTTTAGGACTGAAGTTTATGGCTTCAACATGTGGAAATTCAAAAAATAGCGCTGTGATTGCAGATTGCAAATGCATGTCTGCTGAACGCTTGCGCGCAGCCGGCTTGCGTCCAACGCGCCAACGCGTGGCACTTGCAGACCTTATTTTTGAGCGTGGCGACAGGCATTTAACCGCTGAAGCCTTGCAAGAAGATGCGTCTGCTAACGGTGTTTCGTGCTCATTGGCGACCATCTACAATACGCTTCATCAGTTCACTGATGCGGGTATGCTGCGGGTTTTATCACTTGATTCCAACAAGACATTTTTTGATACTAACGTCTCTGACCACCACCATTTTATTGTCGAAGGTTCAGATGAAGTTTTAGATATCAAGTCTGGCGATATTAATGTTGTGGGATTGCCCGATGTTCCAGAAGGTATGGAAATTGCAAATGTGGACGTCATCGTTCGGTTACGCCCCATCGCTAAATAAACAATGCTAGATAATAAATTTAAAAATTGATCTCTAGTTAAATGCCTCATTGGGATAAACACCCCAAAGCTCATTTTGTGATGCCCAGCCTTTGACCTTTTCGGTCACAACTTCACACCAATCACCATTACATTGCGAAATTTTTGCAATCACACCCGGCTCAAGTTTTGCGCGGATCGCGCTATTCTGTGTCGCGTCTACATGCAGATTAATGTAGCTTAAAGGCGCTTTTCCGCGCATCCAAGGCGCAGCAACCGCGCTTCGTTCGCCGCTGAGCAAGGAATGAAAAACCCAACCTTCAGTACCTTCAAAGTCTCGCACACGCCGCCAATTATCAAACTCTTGGATAATTTCCATCGGAATGGCTGCTTTTGTATAAAGCCAAGATACCGTATAGTTTTGTCCAGGACCCACGCGCATATTGACACGTTTGGCTTTTAAGCTGACAAATCGGGGTATTGGCAAGCCACTGGCACCCTTGGTTGTTGTTTGTGCATAGGTGTTCTGTGGCGCCATGCACACAATTGTGATGGCAGCTATGCAAAAAATGAAGTTCATAAAGCTAGTTTTTGTTGTCATTGTGCAAAGGTCTGTTAGAGAATAGTATACGTGGTCGTTACCAGCCCTATTAATCTAGCATCTTGGTTAAAGAGTTGTTTACAAAAGGTTTGATCTGTCGTGCCAGAGAAGCAAAATCCAAAAGTTTATATAACCCGCAAGCTTCCGGACCCTGTTGAGGCGAGAATGCGCGAGCTTTTTGACGCCGAATTTAATGTGACCGATCAGCCGCGTTCACGACCAGAATTACTATCAGCTATCAAAACAGTCGATGTTTTAGTGCCAACAGTATCTGATAACGTCGATGCGGACCTCATTGATCAAGCTGGACCATCGCTTAAACTGATCACAAATTTTGGCAATGGTGTCGATAATATTGATGTGGCTGCTGCCAAACGAAAAGGCATTATTGTCACCAATACTGCAAATGTTTTAAACGAAGACACCGCCGATATGACAATGGCGCTCATTCTTGCTGTGCCACGCCGGTTGGTTGAAGGCTCCCAAGTTTTAACAAGCGGTGAGCCTTGGCAGGGTTGGTCCCCAACGTGGATGTTGGGTCAGCGTATTCATGGCAAAAAACTTGGTATTTTAGGAATGGGCCGTATTGGCACAGCCGTTGCAAAACGCGCCAAAGCATTTGGACTTGAGATTCATTACCATAATCGCGATCAGGTCGACCAAGGCACCCATGATGGACTAAACGCCACCTATTGGGCTGATCTGGATGAAATGTTGGAACAAGTCGATATCCTGTCCGTGCATTGCCCATCGACCAAAGACACGTTCCATCTACTATCCAGTGACCGCCTTGCTCATATGAAACCGGGTAGCTACATCGTCAACACCGCTCGTGGTGAAGTGATCGATGAAGATGCTTTGATCAGAGCCTTACAAGACGAAAAAATTGCTGGTGCTGGGCTAGACGTGTTTGAGCATCAGCCATCTTTAAATGATAAACTTGTGCAGCTCGCAAAATCCGGCAAAGTGACCATCATCCCACATATGGGATCGGCGACACTCGAAAGCCGAATTGATATGGGAAATGCCGTCATCATCAACATCCGCACATTCTTCGATGGCCACAACCCACCAGGAATGGTGCTCCCATCATCTGGTAGTTAAGTTTTATTCTGAGCTAAACGGTTGAAAATAAATCGTTGCTTGCCCGTTACCAATACAATAAGTTGGGAATTGTGGGGGCTAAAACAGGATAATATTCTATGAAAAAGCTTCTTGCCACTTGTGCGCTATTCACAACATTATGCGCATCTCAAGCTATGGCCGAAACAATCAAAGTTGATGTTTGGGCTGACAATTGGTTCTCATTCTATTCAGGCGAAACTGCTATTGCAGAGGATTCTGTCTCCATCACCACCGAACGGTCGTTTAATGCCGAAAGCTTTTCATTCGAAGCGAGCCGTCCATTTGTGCTCAATTTCATAGTGAAAGACTTCAAAGAGAACGATTCTGGTCTTGAATATATCAGCTCTCGCAAACAGCAAATGGGCGATGGCGGATTTATTGCTCAGTTTAAAGATAGTTCAGGCAATCTCATTACTGCAACAGACAGCGGTTGGCGCTGCATGGTGACCCATGATGGCCCAGTTGATAAATCCTGCGCAAGGGAAGAAAATCCTGTTGCGGGATCAGGTAAGTGCGCATTCACAACGGCTGCAGAGCCAGAAGGTTGGATGAAAGCTGGATTTGATGACAGCGCATGGGCACAAGCCAATGAATATACCCAAGCAGACGTACGTCCAAAAGACGGCTATGATCGCATTAATTGGGACACAAGTGCCAAGTTGATTTGAGGTCCAGATTTGGAAACCAATAACACGCTGTTATGCCGTAAAGTTATCAATTAAATTGTAAATTCAAAATGACAAATGGCCACTCAAATGTGGCGGCCATTTGTCTGTTTTATCTGGAATAAAATTCAACTTTCTCGAATGCTTAGTTTCCAGCAACACGACCCTCTGGGCGGTATTTATCCATCACTGCATCAAGCTTGCTATTGGTAATGCTTGAGTTTGCTTCTTGCAGGCAAGGCAGCAGAATATCCTTATTCATTTTATCACGTTGACCTGACGCTTTGGTGCCTTTGGGCGCAGGGTTCACATCTGCAAAACACGCAACAAATTGTTCGCTTGTTATCCCAAGATCAGCCGATATCGCAGCAACGGGGCGATTTGAATCATTGGGTTTCATTGTGGCTGCGCTTACAGATGTCGCTGCAATTAGTCCTGCCATAAGTGTGGTGATAAAAACTTGGATCTTTGTCATGTTAAGCTCCTTGCCCCGCAATGGATGTGGTCTGGTGCGATGTGTTGATTATGTATGTCATCATACGGGGTGCTCTGGTTAAGTTATCTGCCGTTGTCCGGTCATTTGAAGATGACGAGCTGTGGCAAAAACCTCAAGTTACAAAGCCGTTAGACAGCATTACAAATAGGCAAGATTAAAGGATATATTGGTAATATTAGCTTTGGCGCTCGTATAATATTTCATCAAAACGGGCACTTAGCCCATCATACAACATTAACCGACCTATCAATGGTTCACCAATTCCGACAATGAGTTTTATAACTTCCATCGCTTGCAATGTGCCGATAACGCCGGTCAGTGCGCCAATAATGCCAGCTTCTGCACATGATGGCAAAAGACCTTCGGGTGGCGCATTTGGGTATAGGTCATACATAGATGGGTTGTTGCTCTCAAAAGGCTTAAAGACCGTAATCGATCCATCAAACCTGCCAACGGCGGCCATAACCATCGGGATTTTAAGGTCTGCTGCTGCATCAGCAATCACATAGCGTGTTGAAAAATGATCAGAACCATCAACAACAATGTCATATCCGCTCAAAACCTCATGCGCATTGTCTTGTGTAAGGCGTAGATTATGTTGAATCACATCAATATACGGGTTGATTCTATCAAGTGCCTCTTGAGCGCTATCGGTTTTAAGAACGCCAATTTGATCTGTACTGTGCAAAATTTGCCGTTGCAGGTTTGATAAAGACACAACGTCATCATCAATAATACCAAGGGTTCCAACCCCAGCTGCTGCAAGATATGCAGCGACAGGGGAGCCCAAACCACCTGCGCCAAGAATGGCGACTTTTGCTGATTTTAGTTTTTGCTGACCTGCACCGCCAATTTCAGGCAAGATGATATGCCGTGCATAGCGTTCAATCTCGTTTGGGGTCAGTTTTTGTTTACTCATGATGTTTCCGTCAATTTGCCATCAGACACATTGAAATATTGCGCTCTTGTGTCCATTGCGTCAAACATCGATTTATCAGTTCCTGTCATAAAGCACTGGCAATTCAAACTCTCAACAAGATCAAACAATGCCATTCGGCGATCTGCATCCAGATGGGCGGCAACTTCGTCCAATAGTAAAATGGGCGCAAAGCCCGTTAAGTTTAGAACCAAGCGTGCATGGGCCAATATGAGTCCAATAAGCAGTGCTTTTTGTTCACCGGTCGAGCAGTGAGCTGCCGGCATGTTCTTCTTGTTATGAAACACAATCAAATCAGATTTGTGCGGCCCAGTTAATGAGCGTCCAGCGGCTGCATCCCGCCCACGGGTTTGCTTCAGATGCTCGATATAATTTTGTTCTTTATCAACGGCTGCATCGTCACCTGCGCCAAGGTCAAAGCCTTCCAACCCAGGAATAGCTTTAGGAAAAACTGTATCTTCGCCATTAGCATCAATCAACCCAATCAACATTTTTACAAACTCTTGTCTTGCTGATGCAATCGCAATACCAAGTTCGGCCATTTGCTCTTCAAGGCCATCTAACCAAACAGGGTCTATGCGACCCTCTGACAGTAATTTATTGCGGCTTCGCATTGCGCGCTCATAGGATAGTGAGCGCCTGCCATGTTGCGGGTCGATGGCAAGAACTAGACGATCCAAAAAACGGCGACGATCACCCGCGCCGCCCGTAAATAATCCATCCATGGAAGGGGTGAGCCACAACATTCTGGAATGATCTAAAAGCTCGTCATTGGTTCTTGCATTGGCGCCATTAATGCGAATGCGGCGAGAGCCAGGTTCATCAGGGGTTAATCCTGTTCCAATACTGGCTTGCCCGCACATGCCTTCAAGCTTTGCAAAAACGGAAAATGAACCATCGGTATTGGCTTTAGGAAGATCAATATAAGCGCTGCGCCGAATGCCGCGCCCGGGCGTCATAAGGGAGGCCGCTTCCATGAGATTTGTTTTGCCGGAGCCGTTGTCTCCGGTCAATATGACATGTCGGCCGTCAAAATCCTGTTTGAGCGTCTCATAATTTCGAAAATTTTCAAGCTTTAGCTGAGTTATGTAGACTTTGTCCGTCATAGACCGCCTATTTGGATCGCATTATTACCGATCATTTTATACCCCGCCACATCCAAAAGATGCTGTAATCAACTTGATCTAAACACGCATCGGCATCAGCACATAAAGCGCATCATCGCCTGCTGTGTCATGCACAAGTGTCGGAGAGCCGGGATCAGCAAGCAAGAACACAGCATCTTTGCCAGATAATTGATTGGTGATATCTAACAAATACTTCGCATTAAAGCCGATATCGATTGGATCATCATCATAACCAACCGCAACTTCTTCAGTTGCAGTGCCTGAATCTGGATTGTTGACAGTCAACGTTAAGAGGCCATTGGCAACAGATAATTTAACGGCACGCCCACGTTCGGATGAGATTGTTGAAACGCGGTCCACAGCTTGTGAAAATGTTGCGCAATCAAGCGATAACTTTTTGTCATTCCCAGATGGGATAACGCGCTGATAGTCAGGGAACGTGCCGTCAATCAGCTTAGATGTCATCACAACACTGCCAATTGTCAGGCGAATTTTTGCGTCAGACACTTCAAAGGTGACTGAAATTTCAGGATTATCAACGAGCTTTTGTAACTCACCAACGGTTTTGCGTGGAATAATAATCCCAGGCATAGATTCAGAGCCACTTGGCGCATCAATATCAGCGCGGGCAAGACGGTGACCATCAGTGGCAACAGCGCGAAGCTTAAGGCCATTTTCTGTATCAATCGTGTGGATATAAATACCGTTGAGGTAATAACGTGTTTCTTCCGTTGAGATCGCAAATTGCGTACGATCAATCAACATTTTAACATCGGTGGCAGAGACACGGAACGTATTTGAAAACGCGCCAGCTGGAAGATCAGGGAAATCAGTTTCTGTCAGGCACTGAAGTGAAAAGTTCGAACGGCCAGAGGCAATCGTCATCGTTTTACCATCAGCATCTGTTGATAAAAGTACCTCAGAACCATCTGGCAATTTACGGATAATGTCATATAGCAAATGGGCAGGAACCGTTGTGGCACCAGCTTGCTCAACCATGGCAGCTGTAGCTTCAGTGATTTCCAAATCCAAATCGGTCGCTTTCATTTCTAAGCTCGCATCACTTGCGCGCAATAAAATGTTGGACAGAATAGGAATAGTGTTCCGACGCTCAACAACACGATGGACGTGGTTGAGGGATTTAAGAAGGTTTGAACGCTCAAGTGTTACACGCATGATCAAATACCATTATCTTGTGAATCTGGACAAACCTGATTTGGCCAGTCCATGGATTGAGAAAAAGCAAGTTTACTGCATCCCAAAGACAGCTAGTAATTGGGATTTCAATTTGCCAATTCCATTACTAAAAAGCAAGGACTACAAGAGATTTGAGGAAGGTTTCCCCGTTTTACTGGCAAATTTTGCCAGCCACAGGGAAACACAAAAGGCCTATTCGTTGATAAGGCGCTTTAAAAGCTCAACTTCATGAGAAAGTTTGGTGTCTTTATTCATCAAATCTTCAATTTTGCGAACCGCATGAAGAACTGTTGTGTGATCACGACCACCAAAACGACGCCCAATTTCAGGGAATGAACGAGGTGTCATCGTTTTTGCCAAATACATTGCGATTTGACGAGGCTTTACGATCACACGTGTGCGCCTGTTGGACACAAGTTCCTGACGCGACACATTGAAGTGACGAGACACAACACGCTGGATGTCTTCGATACGAACACGCTTTGGCTCACCTGTATTGACCAAGTGGCCCAAAAGCGCGTCAACACGTTCGATATTTAGATCAGGCTCAAAGCTACGGCGGAAAAGAAGCTGATTAAAGGCACCTTCCAACTCGCGACCACTGGATGTGATCGTACCAGCAACATGGCTCAAAATAGCTTCTGGAATATCAATGCTTGGATCTGTTTGCTGAGCAACTTCCAAACGGTTTTTCAAGATTTTCAAACGCATGTCAAAGTCAGGCGCTTCAATTTCAATAGCAACGCCGCCCTGTAGTCTTGAGCGAACGCGTGGATCTAATGATTCCAGCTCCCATGGCGGACGATCGGCAGCAACAACAACCTGTTTTGCAGAATCAAGCAACATATTGAGAAGATGGCAGAACTCATTTTGAATAGACTTACCTTGCAAGAACTGCATGTCATCAATGACCAGAAGATCGATATCACGCAAAGATTCTTTAAAGGACAGCGCATCTTTATCACGGATTGCAGAGGCAAAACGCCACATAAAGTATTCAGCTGTCAAATACACAACGCGTGTATTGGCATTGTTGCGGCTGGCAGCGGCTGCAATGGATTGCAACAAGTGTGTTTTACCAAGACCAACGCTGGAATGGATGAAAAGTGGATTGAAGCGAATAGCACCAAGGCCAGATTCTGAAATGGTTTTTGCCGCAGCAAGCGCTACACGATTAGAAGCGCCTTCAATATAGTTTGAAAAACCGTAACGGCCATCAAGTGGTGAGCCAATTACTTTTTGATTGCTAAAGTCTGTGCGGGGGTGGTTAGCCTGCATGTTCGGCGGCATCATTGGTGCCACTTTACCTGCATGATCAGAACGCGCTGTACCGTTTGAGATTTGGCGCGGTGCGGCACTGGCTTCATCCATCAAAGACTGGGCAGGGACGCGTGTTGCAGAACGAATGATAATTTCAACTTTTAAAACTGCATCATCTTCCTCTTGGAAGAGTTCAGTAATCATGTCGAGGTATTTGTTGTTAATCCAGGATTTCAAAAATGTTGTTGGGACAGAGAGGCGAATGACGTTTCTTGAGGCTGAGTGCAGTTTTAAGCGGCCAAACCAGCTCGTATAGACTTCATGACCGACCTTTGCTTTCAAGCGTTTATTGACGCGATCAAAGGCTTTTGTTGTTTCTTCAATAGTTGGCTCTCTAGCAATTGGGGCCGCTGAGGCTTCGTTTGCATTCAACTTAGTCTGACTCTCATCAATTTGGAAATTACCGCCCAATGCATTCCATGCATCTTCACCAATTTTATTCGCCATTTCCACTTTCATCCCCTCAAAATCCTTACTCCACTCGTACTAAAAAACTACTTTACTCACCTAACCATCAGACTTCTGGCTGGATGGTTAGGTACTGGCTTGCCCCTAATGCATTTTTTACTCAAACTCCTAGAAACCCAGAGCTTCGTGTCTTTGGCAAAACTTCGACGTTGCCAGACCCATAGTCTAGATTTTGGTTACTCAAATTACAAAATATTTACATACCGGATTGATACGTTTAGCTGTGAATTAAGACCCTGTAATCAGCAGTTGATTTGTGGCCGCTGGAACAAGGTTCCCCTCATCATTGCTCTCTCTATTAACGCAGGATGAGGCCCTAAGATCAAGCTGGTATTTTTACTAAATTTTAATGGAACCTACTTGACAGGTCTGTTTTAAAATCAGCCTAAACCCCTTAAAATATTTAGCCTATTGGATTCATTGATGATTCAATTCATTAGAAGAAGATTCTAGTAAACGGAAGAAAAACGAATTTATTTTCGCATTTTCCAATTCAGCGAAATTTTTTATCAAAACGGCCGCATTGCAATATTTGGGTTTGGTTAACCTACTGAAAGTTAGGGGTTATATCTAGTAGTGATTCCGGTTGCAGAAAATTTGAAGGCTCAGTCCGACTCTTGAAAATCTAAAAAATGAGCATAAACACAAAAAGCCCAGCAAAAGCTGGGCTAATTATTGTAAGTCAAAATCTCAGATTGGTTTAGGCAGAAACAGCCTTAACACGAGATGACAAGCGTGAAATTTTGCGAGACACAGTATTGGCGTGCATAACGCCTTTAGTTGCTGCGCGCATCATTTCAGGTTGAGCTGCACGAAGTGCTTCGCTAGCTGCTTTTCCGTCACCTGAAGCAATTGCTTCTTCTACTTTGCGGATGAAGCCGCGAACACGTGTTCTACGTGCTTTATTAACGTCTGTGCGAGCAGCCATTTTACGCGTAGCTTTTTTCGCTGAAGTGGTATTAGCCATAAAAATCTCTCATTCAAAAACAAACTCTCACAAAGGCTCGGTGCCTAGGCACTTATATTCTTCATAAAAGCAAGAATTATTCGATGGTCAAAAAACTCATCTATTCAACGTTGGCGTATAAGGGGTATGACAAGAAAGGTCAATCTTCTAAGCGTATTTATTTCCAATCAGAGCAAAATTTATTTCTGGCAATCGGCACAATAGAATGTTGAGCGACCACTTTGGGTGATACGCTCGATCGTCCCGTCGCAATCTTCGTGCCTGCAAGGGCTGTTTTCTTGCCCATATGCTGCAAAACTATGTTGAAAATATCCCAAGCTGCCATCTGTTTGAATGTGATCATTTAAGGATGAACCGCCCGCCTTGATCGCTTCATCAATCACATCTTGAATGTGTCTTGATAGATCAATCAGCGCCTGTTTGGGTTTGCCCGATGGGCTCACAAGCGTATTGGCTTTTCGTAATGGCGAGAGTTTTACCCTCCACAAAGCTTCACACACATAGATATTTCCAAGGCCAGCAATTATTTTCTGATCCAAAAGCGTTGATTTAAGCGGCGTGTTCTTGGTTGAGAACTTATCAGCCAAATAATCGATGCTGATGCCATTGCCAGTGGGTTCTGGCCCCAGATCTTTAAAATATGGATGCTCATCTAATTTATTCTGTTGCACTAACAGCATAAAGCCAAACCGGCGTGGGTCATTATAGATGGTTTTTGCAAGTTTTCCGCCCTTGTCAACTGTCATGACAACATGGTCATGTTTCTCATTCTTGCCTTTTTCATGATGAAAAGCGCCGGGTTGATCTTCATCGCCCTCACTTGTGTCTTCAATAACGCGGAAAGAGCCAGACATGCCAAGATGGGCAACGAGCACATACCCATTATCAAGGTGAAAGAGAAGGTATTTCGAGCGGCGCTTGATCTCGACAATCACGCTGCCTTCAAGCACCTCAACAAAATTCTCGTCAAAGGGAAAGCGAAGGTCGGCACGGTTTTGCGCAACATGTACGATTTTTGCGCCTTCCATTGAAGGTACAAGTCCTCTTCGTACTGTTTCGACCTCAGGTAATTCAGGCATTTACCGTATCCCAGCTTTTTCTTGGTGTTTGAGCGTTATTTATCTTATAAGGCGATCTGAAATGATTGGAAGTTGATAATGCTGTTTAAGTCGTCAAATTGATCTGCCGAAGTGATCACAATGTCACATAGCGCTTTGGCTTCCTTTCAACTATGTCATAAGGTAGGTTTTTAAGTGCTTGCCACAGGAGTTGATATGTCGACACAGCGCACATCCCAAGACGGTGGAATGCAGACATCGTACGGTTTTCAAGCGGTAGGCGAGGGCGAAAAGCAAACGCTCGTCAATGACGTGTTTCATAAGGTGGCCAAACGCTACGATATTATGAATGATGTCATGTCAGCGGGTCTACACAGGGTTTGGAAAGATGCGATGATCGCAGCGCTGAACCCGCGCCAAAGCCCAGATTTCCGCTTCCTTGATGTTGCAGGCGGTACGGGCGATGTTGCCTTTAGAATTACCGAAGCTTCCAAACGCCAAGCCACAGGTGTAGTGCTTGATATTAATGGCTCGATGCTGGGTGTCGGCCAAGAACGTGCCGATGCCAAAGGTCTGTCCGCCAATTTAGAATTTGTCGAAGCAAATGCCGAAGAGCTTCCGTTTGAAAACAATAGCTTTGATGCCTACACAATTGCTTTTGGTATTCGAAATGTACCCGATATCGACAAAGCATTGTCTGAAGCTTTGCGCGTCTTAAAACGTGGCGGTCGCCTGCTTGTTCTCGAATTTTCAGAAGTTGATGTGCCGTTGTTAGATAAGTTTTATGATGCTTGGTCGTTCAATGCGATTCCAAAATTCGGTGGCGTGATCACCGGCGATCAAGAGCCTTATCAATATCTTGTTGAATCCATCCGCAAGTTCCCCAATCAAGATGATTTTGCTGCAATGATTTCGCGTGCAGGGTTTGGACGGGTAAAATATACAAATTATACCGGCGGTATTGCAGCTTTACATTCTGCTTGGAAAATTTAAATGGCAGGTATTGGGTCTTATTTTCGTCTCGCAAGAGATGGCTGGGTGTTGGCGCGCGAAGGTGTTATCTCCGAGGTTTTAACCGATGAGCTAGGTGCGCCTGCCAAATGGCTGCGCCGTCTTATCTCGCCTGTGGTGCGAAGACGCGACAAAAACCCCAATAGACGTGATCGTTTAGCTAAAGGTATCGGTCGACTGGGGCCGTCTTATGTAAAGCTTGGCCAGTTCCTTGCGACCCGACCCGATCTTGTTGGTGCGGAAATCGCTGGCGATTTGGGTTTACTCCAAGATCAAATGGCTTCATTTCCGCAAGCGCAAGCCATTGACGCAATTGAAAACTCATTGGGCCGCAAGATTGATGATCTTTTTACCAAATTTGACGAACCAATTGCAGCCGCATCTGTTGCGCAAGTGCATCCAGCTGACGTGCTCGTTGATGGTCAAAGCCAAAAACGTGCCGTAAAAGTTATCCGGCCCGGTGTGCGAAAGCGCTTTAAGCATGATTTGGAAGTGTTTTTTCTCGTGTCGCATTTGCAGGAGAAATTTATTCCCGCATCACGCAGATTGCGCCCTGTTGAAGTGACCAAAACGCTAGAGCAAACCACGAAGATTGAAATGGATTTGCGTCTGGAGGCCGCCGCGCTTTCAGAAATTGCGGAAAATACGGATCAAGATCCAGGCTTTCGTGTACCAAAAGTAGATTGGGAGCGCACGGGCCGTGATGTGCTGACCATGGAATGGATAGATGGCACGAAGATGTCGGATGTTGCAGGGCTCAAAGCTGCCGGACATGATCTCAATGCACTTGCAGAAACGCTGATCCAATCATTCTTGCGCCACACATTGCGTGATGGTTTTTTCCACGCCGATATGCACCAAGGTAATTTGTTCGTCGATCCAGATGGTATTCTGGTTGCGGTCGATATGGGTATTGTTGGGCGCTTGGGCTTTAAAGAGCGCCGTTTTCTGGCAGAAATTATTTTTGGATTTATCACGCGCGATTATATGCGGGTGGCCCAAGTTCATTTTGATGCTGGCTATGTATCCTCCCATCACAATGTTGCAAGCTTTGCCCAAGCCATTAGGGCAATTGGCGAGCCAATTCACGGTCAGTCCGCTGAAACCATATCCATGGCAAAACTGCTCACATTGTTATTTGAAGTGACCGAACTGTTCGACATGGAAGCGCGTTCTGAGCTGGTCATGTTGCAAAAAACCATGGTTGTTGTTGAGGGTGTTGCCCGTACGCTTAATCCAAATTTCAACATGTGGCAGGCTTCTGAAGGCGTTGTGAGTGACTGGATTAGATCAAATCTTGGTCCGGCACGCCTAGCTGTGGATATGAAAGATGGTCTTGTTGCGCTTCATCGATTGGGCAAGATGGCGCCTGAAATTGCGCTGCAAGCTGAAAAAATGTCATCAGAGATTTCCCATATGAGTGAGCACGGTTTGCGGTTTGATAAAGAGACTGCCGACAATATCGGCAGAGCCGAGGCGCGGCATGCCCGTGGCGGCAGGTATGCTCTTTGGTTGATTGCGGCAACATTGGTTTACATAGCTTATAACGTGATTTGACAATGATGATTGCAATGATCGCATTTATTTCCTATATTTGATTGCAATAATATCAAATTGGGTGAATTAAATGGCAAGTCTCACAATCCGCAATCTCGATCCAGACATCAAGCAAAAACTTCGTGAACGTGCTGCCCATAACGGCCATTCCATGGAAGAAGAGATGCGCTTACTTCTGGCGGGGCTAAATGGTGATATTTCACCCGATATTCAAGGGATAACGCACCAAGTAAGTAATGCATTCGATAATTCGATACTGTCAGGCAAAAAAATCCTTCTGATTATTACGGGCGGAATAGCTGCTTACAAATCCTTGGACCTTATTCGCAGACTACGAGAACGTGGCGCTGATGTGCGGCCCATCATGACTGCGAGCGCACAAGAGTTCATCACCCCTTTAACCGTTGGTGCGTTGGCGGCAGATCATGTCTATACCGAGCTGTTCTCGCGTGAAGACGAGCAAGACGTTGGGCATATTCGTCTGGCAAGAGAATGTGATCTCGTTGTCGTTGCGCCTGCTACCGCGAACCTGATGGTAAAGATGGCCCACGGCCGTGCAGATGATCTGGCTTCCACAGTGCTTTTGGCAAGTGATAAGCCAATACTCATTGCGCCTGCGATGAACCCACATATGTGGAACAATAATGCCACCCAGCGAAATGTAAAAACGCTGCAAGATGATGGTATGCATTTCATTGGCCCTGAATCGGGTGAAATGGCAGAAAGTGGTGAGGCAGGCAAAGGCCGCCTATCCGAAACGCTTTCGATTATCGCAAAAATCTCG
>CAXBCW010000018.1:0-56859 GCA_963974325.1 uncultured Rhizobiaceae bacterium | reverse complement strand
TAAAACCAAACCAAGTCAACAAACAAATGTAAAAAAATGCAAAGTTTTTTGATTTTTTTTCGCATCATTTTTGACCACATGGTGCAGCGCACTAAATAACACTATATATCGTGGTTTTAGGCCCTAAAAGCCCTAATTCTGCCATTTATTCATGGTTAGTGTGACTGTGTATAAGTAAGTTCTTTTTTATAAAGTAATCAATCTATTGCAAAACGTCTGTATGTGGCATTACCTTATCCTTATACCATGGGAGTATGTATGCATTTGAACGTTAATCAAGAACAACGCATGGGCGATGAACCTGCAATTCTCGCAGGTGGCACCCGTGCCCCTGATAGACGCGAAGTATCGTTCCGTTGGCTATCCAGTACATTTATGACTGGCATTACCTCTATCTCTCTTATGGGGGTCGCATTATTTGTGGCACTGGAAGGTAAAGAGCAATTGGCCTTACCGGCCGTAGCCCTTGCCTCTGGTGACCTTGGCCCATCAGCCTTTAATCAACAAGGCCAAAAGATGGCTCGGATACGTACAAGTATCTTAAACAATATAGAGCCAGACAAACTGGTGATGGATGTCCCCACTCTTGTTAAAGAGGGCGACCAGCAGTTTGTGCGCCGCAAACCCTTTGTCTTTGTCTCTATGCCATTAGCATCCGGCTACAGCATTACCGACGAATACCCTAAGTTCAATCCTCTTCAGATTTTTGCATCCGATAAAGATGTAGCAGCTATCCCTATTAGTTCTGGCGCTATATATGGTGCAGAGATTGAATCAGAGATTGCCCTACGCACTTTGGACTTTCCGCTCACTAATACCAATTATCAATATGCAGCTTCCATGAGCTTAGATGAAGCAGAAGAAACAGTGCGAACCAATGGCTCTATACTTATTGGGCAAAATAGTCAGATTGCAGCGCTTCATTATGTCGACCCAAGACGCTTTGGTACCCAATCAGCATCCATCTTTGATTTCACTACAGGCATTAATGCCCGTGTTGTTGCACAGAACGTTTCGACAGCTGGATATTCGGCGGTAAATATCAATAAAGTTGATTTCCACGAAGATGTCCGCTCTATCCGTTCTTCAGCACCGTTAAAGGACATTTTACTGGATGCTGGATATGACGAAGAACAAGCTCTTATATATGAAGACCTTCTTGCGGGTGAAATTGATGTTCAAAACCTTGAAACTGGCACATCCCTGCGAATAGGCGTTGAACAAACATCACTTAATACTCAAATTGTGCGCTTATCTATATATGAGCAGAGCCAACACATCGTAACCGCGGCCAAAAACGATCGTGGTCGTTATATTATTGCAGATGAACCTGTCTATTCGCCAAATCTAGCAGTGCTACTGGAGGATTCTCCATCTGTATCACCACAACCCAGTGAAATGCCGACTGTTTATGACGCTATTTACCAAGCTGGCCTATCCTATGGCTTAACGCCAGACATGTTAAAGCAAGTTATCAAAATGATGGCCGCAAGTGTCGACTTCCGCGCGCGCATTAAACCAAGTGACAAGATAGAAGCATTCTTCTCGGTACAAGATGAAACCAATGAGGCTGGTGAGAATTCAGAACTCTTATATATAGCGGCAAATTTCAGCGGCAATCTCACCAGATTTTACAAATTCAGCCACCCTGAAGACGGCACAGTTGATTATTACAACGAAGAAGGCCGAAGCGCGCGTCAGTTCTTATTGCGTAACCCTGTTCCAACGGCAAAATTCCGATCTTCATTCGGTATGAGACGCCACCCAATTACCGGACGCCGCCGCATGCACTCTGGCGTGGATTGGTCAGCGCCGCGCGGCACACCTATATTGGCAGCAGGAGATGGTATTGTTGAAAAAGCAGGCTGGCATTCGGGTGGTTACGGGCGACAAACTAAGGTTCGCCATGCCAACGGATATGTGTCCTCCTATTCACACCAATCAAAAATTAGCCGAGGTTTGGTTGAAGGTGCACGGGTCAAACAGGGCCAAGTCATTGGTCTTATTGGATCAACCGGCCTTTCAACAGGACCACACCTTCATTACGAACTGATCGTAAACGGTACAAAGGTCGATCCTTTACGCGTAAGACTTCCAGGTGGTAAAACGCTTAAGGACGAAGCTTTGGCTCAATTCCAGCGAGATCGCAAGAAGCTCAATGCATTATTGGATATTGATGGTGGTGAAACGGAAGTCGCTCTAAACTAGCGACTTCCAATCCGTCACGACAAGCCACTTATAAATGCGGCTTGTAACAAGCTATTGATTGAGGCCAAGTTCTTTTTGCAGTTTCTTGGTCAGTTTCAAGCTGATGATACGGTGAGCTTCTGTCGAATAAGCTTTCAAATCCTCATCATTTAAGCCTGGCTCTTCAAAATGCTGGATCCATTTGCCGCCACGGGGCGCCAGATAAGGCGCAGGCCGCAATCCGGGTTGCTCTTTTAGAATATCAAATGCAAGATCTGACGTTTTAAAGGTAATTCGAGGCCATTTTGGATCATCATGCCAGCCAGCAATGGCGAACACTTTGCCGCCGACCTTCCAAACATGCGAACCACCCCATTGATTGACATATGTCGTGCCTAAAAGCGTATCACAAAACGCGTCAAATTCCTCATAAGTCATATAAGTGCTCCCTCAATCACATTATAAGACAAAAAAGGCCGATACAAAACATATCGGCCTTCATTTATATTCTGTTTTTGCCAGATTAAGCAGGCATTTCTTCGTGAGTTGGCTCTTGTTTGGCCCTGACTTTGAGATTCAAGCGGTCAGACCCATTGGTGACAATCACATGAGCCCCATCCATCACATCTCCTGACAGAATTTTCTCAGCGAGCGGGTCCTGAAGGTGCTTTTGAATCACCCTTTTAAGCGGTCTAGCCCCAAAACTTGGGTCATACCCTTTATCTGCCAACCATTTTCGAGCATCCTCGTCCAAATCAATCGTGATTTTTCGGTCTTCAAGCAATTTTCTCAATCGTCCTAACTGAATATCGACAATGGCGCCCATCTCATTACGTTTTAAACGATGAAACAAGATCGTATCATCAAGCCTGTTTAAAAACTCTGGGCGGAATGCCGTTCTAACAACCGACATAACATCATCGCGTGCGGCATCAGCTTCTTGGTCTTCGCCAAGATTGACTAAGAATTCGGCACCTAAATTCGATGTCATGATAATCAAAACATTTCGAAAATCGACTGTTCTGCCCTGCCCATCGGTCAAACGACCATCATCAAGCACTTGCAACAGCACATTGAACACATCTTTATGCGCTTTTTCGATCTCATCGAATAAAACAACTTGATAAGGACGTCTGCGAACAGCTTCGGTTAAAACGCCGCCTTCGTCATAGCCAACATAACCAGGAGGCGCACCGATAAGACGCGAAACAGAGTGTTTTTCCATATATTCAGACATATCAATCCGAGCCATGGCTGTTTCATCATCAAATAAGAATTCAGCCAATGCTTTGGTCAATTCTGTTTTACCAACACCTGTTGGTCCCAAAAACATGAAAGATCCGATGGGACGACTTGGATCTTGCAGGCCAGCTCTGGCGCGGCGAACCGCACGAGACACAGCTTGCACAGCTTCGCCCTGCCCGATCACACGTTTTGCCAACTCATCCTCCATCCGCAAAAGCTTATCGCGTTCGCCTTCAAGCATTTTATCAACCGGCACACCTGTCCAGCGCGATACAATATGAGCAATATGATCAGGTGTTACGACCTCTTCGACCATATTTTCAGTCTGGGAGCCTTCTCTATTCTCAGCATCAACGATTTGCTTCTCCAAAGCGGGTATCTCGCCATAGGTCAATTCACCCGCACGCTGAAATTCACCATTTCTTTGGGCAATATCCAGTTGGTTTCGTGCTTGTTCAAGCCGTAGTTTTAATGCAGCTGCAACGCCAAGCTTTTGTTTTTCCGCCTGCCATCTTGCTGTCAATGCGGTTGAGCTTTCAACAAGACCTGTGAGTTCTTTCTCCAGATTGACAAGCCGCTCTTTGGTGGCGGTATCTTTCTCTTTTTTCAAAGCTTCACGTTCAATTTTCAACTGAATGATACGGCGATCAAGCTCGTCCAATTTTTCTGGCTTTGAATCCACCTGCATCCGCAAGCGAGCGGCCGCTTCATCCATCAAATCAATAGCTTTATCCGGCAAAAAACGATCCGTAATATAACGATTGGATAATGTTGCTGCCGAAACAAGAGCCCGATCACTGATCCGCACCTTGTGATGCTGCTCATATTTCTCTTTCAAACCACGTAAAATAGACACGGTATCTTCAACATTAGGCTCCAGAACCATCACTTGCTGGAAACGGCGCGCAAGCGCTGCATCTTTTTCAACATGTTTGCGGTATTCGTCCAATGTTGTGGCCCCAACGCAATGCAATTCACCGCGCGCCAAGGCAGGTTTTAGTAAATTGGATGCATCCATGGCGCCGTCAGCCTTACCAGCACCAATCAAAGTATGCATTTCATCAATGAAAAGAATGATTTGACCTGCTTCTGACTGCACTTCATTCAATACAGATTTAAGCCGCTCTTCAAACTCACCACGATATTTAGCACCGGCAATCAACGCGCCCATATCCAGCGCCATCAGTTTTTTGTCCCGAAGGGATTCAGGAACATCACCGTTGACAATACGAAGCGCCAAACCTTCGGCAATCGCTGTTTTACCAACACCGGGTTCACCAATCAGCACCGGATTGTTCTTTGTTCTACGGGATAAGACCTGAATTGCACGACGAATTTCATCATCGCGACCAATCACAGGATCAAGACGTCCATCACGGGCGTCTTGTGTGAGATCACGCGCATATTTTTTCAAGGCTTCAAAACCTTGTTCAGCATTCTCGCTATCTGCAGTTCGGCCTTTTCGAATAGCATTAATTGTTTGGTTCAAAGCCATCGCGGTCAAACCGCTACTGGATAAGATCTTACCGACAATTGTTGATTTATCTGTCACCATCGCTAATAAAAGGCGCTCAACCGTGACAAAACTATCACCAGCCTTATCAGATATTTTCTCTGCCTCGGCAAAAAGCTTCACAATCGGTTGCGCCAGATATATCTGACCATTGCCACCTGTGACTTTTGGCAGTTTGCCAATCGCAGTTTGCGTTGCAATTTTTGCTTCTGTTGCGCGACCGCCTGATCTTTCGATCAAAGATGAGGCCATACCTTGAGTATCATCCAACAGGATTTTCAAAAGATGCTCAGGGGTGAATTGTTGATGACTTTCGCCAAGTGCAAACGTTTGTGCTGATTGAATAAATCCGCGCACGCGTTCTGAATATTTCTCTAAATTCATATCTTACTCCAAATCATGCTTCGCCCAATCGGCACGAAAACAAGGGTTCCGGAAAAACTCCCACTCAGTGGCAAGTTCGTTCACTCCTTATATGGGGACGATATAAGAGTTGGAAAAGGCCAAAGCGCTGTAAAAAACAAAAAAGCCCGGAATAATCCAGGCTTTTCATCATCATGTATAAGAAATATTATTCTGCAGCAGGTGCAACATCAACTGGTTTAGCTTCAACGGGAGCCGCTTCAACTGGCTTTGGTGCCGGAGTTGGAGCAGGTGCAGCTTCAACAGGTGCAGCTTTTGGCGCATCAGTTTCAGGTGCAGGTGCCGAACTTTGTGCTTCTTCACTCGATCCAGCTTGATCTTCAGTACCATTTTCATTCGTGCGAGGACGTCTTGGTCTCGGGTTTGCGCGGCGGCGATTTTGTGCACGGCGCAGTTTTTCTTCGCCATCAGCAACAACAGCATCATTTCCACTTTGTTCCGCAACATTTTCCAAAGGAGCTGCATCATCTTTCGGCGCAGTTTCCTTTTCAGCGGCAGCGGCGGAAGCGGCAGCTGCTGCTGCTGCTTCGTCACGCTGTTGGCGCTCTAATTGTTGTTCGCGAACAGCATCATCACGTTGTTGGCGTTCTTGCATTTGAGCCTGACCAAGTGCAACAATACGATTATAATGTTCTGCATGTTGCAAATAGTTTTCAGCCATCACGCGATCGCCAGAACTTTGGGCATCACGACCAAGCGTCATGTATTTTTCAGCAACAGTTTGCGCATTACCGCGAACTTTTACATCAGGGCCTGTGCTGTCGTAGGAGCGCGACAATGGATTGGAAGGTTTTCTGTTCCCACCATTGTTGTTACCACTATTATTATTGCCGCTATTGTTATTGTTGCGTCCACGTCCGCGTTTATTATTGTTGTTCTGCTGTTGTCCAGGCCTCATAGATAACTCACTTAAATGTTCCTGTGGTGAAAAGTCTAGTTCGGTGCGCAATCAGCCCAAACGAGTGTGAAATGTCATGATGCAATAAAGCCGGCTCCTCGTGCCGTAACAATATCAAATTCTATCTACGATATTCGCAAATCTTTAGCTCAAAATCATATTTCTGTAAGAGCGTCGGTCAAGCTATCAAATAGCGCACGATCTCAAGACCGCTTCAACCTGTTTCAAGAACACCTTAGCCAAAATCGATTTCAATTCCAAGCCTTTTCTTGCCCTAATTCGATCAATTTAAGTTCAAAAAGTCCCATTTTCAGGTCTTTTTACACTGGAAGAGCAAGACGCGATCTTGGCCTGACAGATCTTTTTGTAGAGACATGAACAAGAAACCAGCATTCTTGAAAATCCTCGTTACCGAATCAGCCAGATCAAAGCCAATTTCCAACCCTACAAAACCGCAAGGGTTCAAAACATTAGGTATTTGATTTGCAAGCTTTCGGTAAGCATCCAACCCGTCTGCCCCACCATCAAGGGCGAGCATTGGATCATGGTCTTTGACCTCAATCGCAAGATCTTCCAAGATGTTTGTGACAATATAGGGCGGGTTTGAAACCACAATATCAAAGAGATCATCAACGTTAGACGCCCAGTCACTTTGCAATACTGAAAACCTATCATCCAAACCGAGGCTTTGTGCGTTTTTCATAGCCGCAGATAAAGCATCTGATGATTGATCAACACCAAGTGCGCTCGTATGTTGGCTATTTGCCAAGATTGACAATGCAATTGCACCAGAACCAGTCCCAAAATCGAGTATTGAACAAGAGCCCTTCTCTAAGACAACCTGTTCAACAAGCGGTAACATTTCATCAACCAAAATTTCGGTATCAGGTCGAGGCTCTAACGTTGCGTCTGACAAATCAAATCGCAATCCATAAAACTCGCGCCAACCTAAAATTCGATAAACCGGCTTCCCCAAAACACGTTCGTTGACTGCACGCTGCGCAAGTTTAATCTGATCTTCAGTTAAAACCTGATCTCCCTTGGTCGCGATGTCCAAAGTTTCAAAACCCAATAGACCTGTGAGCAAGGCGCGCGCTTCAAAGGCCGGATCAAAAATATCATGCTGTTGAAACTTAGCTTTCATCTCATGCAGCATTTTTGTCAAAGTCATCATGAGATCATCATAAAATTAATGGGTCTGGCCCAAGGCCGCAAGCTGGCTGGCTTGGTGATCGGCAACCAAAGCATCAATCATTTCATCAATCTCACCAACAATCATTTTGTCTAACTTATACAAAGTCAGATTAATGCGGTGATCTGTAACCCGGCCTTGCGGGAAATTATAGGTGCGAATGCGTTCTGATCTATCGCCGGAACCAACTTGGCTTTTGCGATCAGCAGATCTTTCATCATCGGCTTTTTGACGTTTGAGATCGTATAACCGCGTGCGAAGCACTTGCATGGCACGGGCTCTGTTTTGGTGTTGGGATTTTTCCGATGATGTCACAACAATACCACTTGGCATATGGGTAATACGTACGGCGGAATCGGTCGTGTTCACGTGCTGACCACCGGCACCAGAGGCACGCATGGTATCAATTCTGATATCATCATTTCGAATTTCGATATCAATATCTTCAGCTTCGGGCAAAACAGCAACCGTTGCAGCAGAGGTATGGATGCGGCCACCAGATTCTGTATCAGGCACACGTTGAACACGGTGAACACCAGACTCAAATTTTAACCGCGCAAAGGCGCCACGTCCTGAAATCGTCGCAGAAATTTCTTTAAAGCCGCCAACATCGCCATCACTGGCAGATATAACTTCGACTTTCCAACCCTGCGCCGATGCATAACGCTCATACATTCTGAACAAATCACCAGCAAAAAGCGCAGCTTCTGAACCACCTGTGCCACCTCTAATCTCGAGGATAACATTTTTGCTATCAGCTGCATCTTTTGGCAAAAGCAAAATCTGCATATCTTCTTCATATTGGGCGATTTGCGCTTTAAGCTCTGGCATTTCCATTTCTGCCAATTCGCGCATGTCAGCGTCAGAACTTTTATCTGTGATGATTTCAGCCAAATCCTGAATTTCATTGACCGCTTTGTTATAAAGCCGGATTGTCTGAACCACAGGCTCTAGCTCTGAATATTCAGATGCGAGCTTCACATAGGTCTCAGAATCAGGTCCAGCAGACATACGCGCTTCGATCTCATCAAAACGACGTTCCAGCTCTCGCATTTTTTGTACAGGTAAATTCGCCATATATTTGGTATCAATCAATCTAATTTGTGCCGAACAACGGCGAGCTAAAGCCTATATAGAGACATTATGTTCGTTAGCAAAGTCAGTAAGAATTTCTATTATCGTCAATTCCGAATTCATATCCGCTAATGCTGGTAAAAGCACGGCTTGCAATTTGCCAATATCTAGCGAAAGCAACATTGATTTAACAGGTCCAATGGCAGCTGGCGACATAGAGATCGATTTATAACCAATACCAAGCAATGCCATCGCGCTCAGCGGACGGCCAGCAATTTCACCACATAAGGTCAACGGCGTTTGAGTTTCATGTGCTTTATCAACAATCGACTTAAGCATCCGCAAGAATGATCGACTTAAAGGGCTAAATCTATCTGCTACACGGGCATTGCCACGATCCGTTGCCGTTACAAACTGGAACAAATCGTTGGACCCAACAGAGACAAAATCAACTTCCGCCATCAACTCATCAAGCTGCCAAAGCAGATTAGGAACTTCCAACATAGCACCAAACGTAATTTTTGTTGGCAATTGGTGTCCATGACGAGATAAGAATTCAATCTCGCGATCAATCAACTTACGCGTTTCGCGAAGCTCCATAACCTCGGTAATCATCGGGATCATAATCCGCAACTCAGTTCCACCACAGGCACATAAAAGCGCACGTAATTGCGTTTTCAACAAACCTGGTCGGTCCAATGAGAAACGGATAGCACGCCAACCAAGTGCTGGATTTTCTTCTTCCGCAGATCGTAAATAAGGCACAACTTTATCGCCGCCAATATCTACAACACGGAAGGTTACCGGCAGATCTTCAGCTTGCTCAAGAACCTGACGATAAAAAGCTTCCTGCTCACGCGCTTTTGGCATTTTGGATGAGATCATGAACTGCAATTCAGTTCGGAACAAACCAATACCTTCAGCACCGGATGCTGTTAATTGTGGCAGATCCACCACCAAACCAGCATTCATCAATAGGCGGCAAGTCACACCATCTATTGTGACCGATGGTTTGTCTTTGAGCGCTGAGAACTCTTTTTGTCGCTGAGCGTGAAAACGAACTTTATCTGCATAAGCGCCTTGCAAATCCACAACAGGGCGCAAATGCACAACGCCATCATCACCATCAATGATAACAGGATCTGCATTTTCAGCTAGAGATGCAATGCCTTTGGCTTGGCTAACAACTGGCACACCCATCGCCTTTGCAACGATGACCACATGGCTGGTAACGGCGCCCTCTTCCAAAATTAACCCACGAATATGATCGCGTGGGTAATCCAATAATTCTGCAGCACCCATTGTCCGCGCCACAATAATGGCATCTTTTGGCAATCCAGCAGCAATCGCACTTGGGGTAAAGCCGGTTAGCTGGCGCAATAAACGGTTTGCCAAATCATCAAAGTCAACCAATCGCTCGCGCAAATATGGATCGGTCATGTGGATCATGCGCGCGCGCGTATCAGATTGCACTTTTTCAACCGCAGCTTCAGATGTCAGGCCGTTGCGCACAGCCTCTTGCATTTTTCTGATCCAGCCACGATCATTTGCAAACATACGATAGGCATCTAAAACCGCACGATGCTCGCCTTCCATCGGCACATCGCGTCTGGCCAACATATCATCAATGGAAATTCTGAGCGATCCAATCGCATCTTCAAGACGAATAAGTTCGGCATCTATATCATCATTTAAAAGGTTGGTGACCACAACACGCGGTTCGTGCAGAACAACATGCCCCAGACCAACACCTTCGCCATAAGCATCACAATCAAATGAAATTGGACGCGTCATATCAAGTTCAAGACCGGGACGCGTGACTTTTTTAAGCTCGCCAGTTGCAATCATCTCAGCCAAAACCATCGCCGTGGTTTCCATAGCTTCAACAGCATCATCAGCATATTCGCGGTGATCTTTGTTTTGAACAACCAAAACACCAAGGGATCGACCCGCGCGCAAGATCGGAACACCTAAGAAGGAATGATAAATTTCTTCGCCAGTTTCAGGAAGATAAGCAAAGGCAGGATGAGATTGCGCATTTGACAAATTAAGCGGTTCGGCGGTAGCCGCAATAGACCCCACAAGACCTTCGCCCATTTTCAATTGGGCTTGGTGAACCGCATCTTCATTCAAGCCTTCGGTCGCATAAAGTTCCAAAACACCATCAGCACGAAGAACATAAAAAGAGCACACTTGCGCAACCATACTGGATGCAATCTGGCGCACAACACGATCAAGGCGTTCTTGTGGTTCAAGAGGTTCGGCCATTAATTCGCGAAGTCGGCGCAACAGCATACGTGGCCCAGTTTGATGAGGCATCACAGATCACATCTCTTATCAAGATTGATCAAATGTTCATGTCTTTCAAACATGAAATATCTCCACCAATGGGCGTCAATGAGGTCTTCAAACAGAACTTAAACTAACTCATACACAGCCTAGTCTAACTTATAAACAGAATGTAAGTGACGCACAGCAAGTTCTGCATATTCACCGTCGATTAGAATTGAAATCTTAATTTCTGATGTCGTAATAGCTTTAATATTGATGCCTTTTTCAGCCATGGCTCTAAATGCAGTTGCCGCAACGCCAGCATGGGACCGCATGCCAATACCAATAACAGATACTTTAACCAAGCCAGTTTCACTTTGAACAACGTCAAAGCCGATATTTTCTTTTTCAAGCGCAAGGATACCAAGAGCTTTTTCCATATCGCCTGATGGCAATGTAAATGTCATATCCGTGTGCGTGCCATCTTCAGAGATGTTTTGCACAATCATATCTACATTGATATGCGCTTCTGAAAGCGGGCCAAAGATAGCCGCAGAAACACCCGGTGAATCTGATAATCTACGCAACGATATTTGTGCTTCGTCTTTTGCATAGGCAATGCCTGTCACAACTTCTTGTTCCAAAATTTCATCCTCATCACAAATTAGGGTACCAGGAGGATTGTCAAAATCGCTCATTCCCGGTGCGTCTGGATCATCAAAGCTTGAACGCACAAACATGCGCACTTTGTGAACCATAGCCAGTTCAACCGATCTGACTTGTAAAACTTTGGCGCCCAATGACGCCATTTCTAACATTTCTTCAAAAGCAATTTTGTTTAACCGTCTTGCTTTTGGTTCAATCCGTGGATCGGTTGTGTAAACACCATCAACATCTGTATAAATATCACATCTGTCAGCGTTCACAGCTGCCGCCACTGCGACAGCACTTGTATCAGATCCGCCGCGCCCTAGTGTGGCAACACGGTTATCCGGGCCAACACCTTGGAAACCAGCAACAACAGCCACCTGACCTTCGCCAAATCGGCGAACTAGATCACTGCCATCAATGCTTTCAATCCGCGCAGCGCTGTGCGTTCCACTTGTGCGGATGGGGATTTGCCACCCCTGCCAAGATCGCGCATTGACGCCCATTGATTGTAACGTGATTGCCAATAATCCAGATGTAACCTGCTCACCTGAGGAGACAACAATATCATATTCGCGTGCATCATGCATGGCAGATGCTTCGCGTGTCCAACCGACAAGCTCGTTGGTTTTACCAGACATCGCAGACACAACAACGGCAACTTCGTGGCCATTATCAACTTCACGCTTTACATGTCGTGCCACATTGCGAATGCGATCAATATCTGCAACCGAAGTGCCACCAAATTTCATTACTATTCGCGCCATAGAACTTATAAAAACCGCCGCAATAAATTTAACAATAAGACACCACACCCGATAATAACCGTTCGAGATCGACCAACCATTTGGAGTGAGGTTGCCGCTTCATATCTAAAAAATGACAAAACTGCAACTATCCAAGGCAGTTGAATCTTGATTTCCCCCATCTCAAAAATAACATATCCGCGGCATCTCGGCCGATATCACTATCAAACCAGCTATTTCGCCCAAATTCTTTTGACTTATAAAACCAAAATCTATTTCAATGCGTAAACTATCACACAACAACTAGGACACATTTTTATGGCTGCCGCTGAAAAAACAACGATAGATCAAACTGAAGTCGACCGGTTTTCAAAAATGGCGGCAGAATGGTGGAACCCCGATGGTAAGTTTCGCCCATTGCACAAATTCAACCCTGTTCGCCTGACGTTTATCAAAGGTAAAACGACCGAGCATTTTGATCGTGATCCAAAGTCTCAAACACCGTTAGAAGGTTTACGCCTTTTAGATATTGGCTGTGGCGGCGGTTTATTATCAGAACCAATGACCCGCATGGGCGCAAGCGTGACCGGAGCGGACGCATCTGAGGTAAATATTGAAATTGCTAAACTACATGCAGAACAAAGCGGCCTGTCGATTGATTACCGTGCTGAGACTTCAGAAGCCTTAGAAGCACAAGGCGAAAAGTTTGACATTATTCTCAACATGGAAGTTGTCGAACATGTCGCTGATGTAGATCTGTTTTTAACATCATGCGCAGATATGCTCAAACCAGGTGGCTTGATGTTCATGGCAACAATCAACCGCACCATGAAAGCCAATCTTCTCGCCATTATTGGCGCCGAATACGTGCTCCGCTGGTTGCCGCGCGGCACACACCAATATGAAAAGCTGGTTCGCCCAGAAGAAATATCAACACCGCTTGCAACATCTGGCTTGTCTTTGGTTGATCAAACCGGTGTATTTTATAACCCGCTGCAAGATCGCTGGGACCTAAGCAAAGACATGGACGTGAATTACATGATGGTGTTTGAGCGTAAAAAATAGCTCAAGACCACTGACACAACATCCAGCCTATCAAGAAGACCAAGCGATTCTTTTGCGCCATAACTGCGCCCAACATTTGGTAACAATTGATTTTAATATTCAATATTGGCAGACAAAGGTTGTCTTACTTGCTTATGAAAATGCTAAAAAAATGTTTTTAGTTTGTGATTTACAGCATTAGCATATTCTGTCTTTTTGTTGGAATTCAAGCAGCTATGTATTGGAAAGATGGTGGCATCCATGTTGCCGATTCATTCACTACGCCGCCTTTGTCGCAACAGTTTCATGTTCTCTTTAAGCCAATCGCCGAACAAAATTTGAATTGGTTTGAGAAATGGTCATATTGGAGGACATTCAAAAAGTTTCCTAAACCGGAATCTTGTTTGAAGTCAGATAATCATGCTGTTTTTGATATATCAAATTTTGATTGGGAATCCATTCAAAATGAAAGTCAGATGAGTCTTTGCTTACATCATGTAATTTTGGAGATTCGCGATTTGGACAAGGTGAAAGAATGGCTAGAAAAAACTGGATTTGATACATACATTTTTTCATCAAAAGAAGTGAAATATATTACAGTATCTGGCCATTGGTCAGAAGTAAAAAATGGCAAGTCCCACCCTTTTAGTAAATTTTCATTTTGGACGCTAAATCGTTTATTTGTTCAGATATTTCCGTTTCCTTTTGCTCTAGATTTCAATCTGACTGTCAGCAAAAATCCGATATATATGAGGGTTTCCCGAATTAATTTTATATCAAATATTTAAAAGAAGAAATTATAAACGCCTGACGCAGGTTTAAAGTCAGATAACCAAGTAGGTTTTAATTCTTCTGAATTTGACTGGAAATCCATTCGAAACGGATATCATTATGATCATATGTAATAGTGTTTTCTAACGCCTGATGGAGCCAACTTTCTAACAAAGCTGGCTTCGAAGATTATGTGAAATCTTACAAAAAACTGGTCATCAACCAGCTTAATAAAGCGGATATGACAAGAACTTTTACCAAACCCCAATGCAGTTTTAATAATAAAACCATCGATAGAACCGACAAGACCACAACGCGCCAGTCAATGGATACCAGTTCAGGTTCCCAGATCGTTAAGACGCCATATTGTTGCTTGGTCACGTTTTCAAACATGACATGAAGACCAAACCAAATCGATAGATTTAAAATAACCCCAACAACCGATGCCGTAATCGCTGTTAAAGCTCCATTTAGTCTTGGTTGGGCCGATATCCATTCGATGTAAGGCGCACCCAAAAAGATCCACAAAAAGCACGGAACAAACGTCACCCATAATGTGATCACAGCCCCTGATACCCCCAGCCAAAAACCACCTTCGCGAAAAGCTGCAAGAAAGCCCACAAATTCGGTGACCAAAATCAATGGCCCCGGTGTGGTTTCTGCCAAACCTAATCCATCCATCATTTCGCCAGCGCTCAGCCAACCGAAATTGACAACAACATCTTGCGCCATATAAGCCAGCACAGCATAGGCCCCACCAAAAGTCACAATGGCGAGCTTTGAAAAGAAGGCACCTAACGTTATTAAAATTTCAGAACTTGAAAACTGATCAATTAAAACAATTGGAACAACCCAAATCGCCAGCCAAATGACGATCGTTTGAAGACTTTGCCATAGATTTGCTCTGCTCAACGCTTGCGGCACGACCACCTCATCAGCCACATTGCTTGCAAAGAAAAATCCATACAAAGCAGCTGTAAAAATAATCAATGGAAATGGCTGTGACAAAAAGAAAATGCCAATGAAGGCCAAAGCTGCAATGACCCAATGCACTCTTTGCTTTAATGCTCGCTTGGATACTTTGAGCAACGCTTCGATCACAATGATCAAAACAGTTGCCTTAACACCCAAAAAGAGTGCGGACACCAAAGGCACATTGCCAAAATAAGCGTAGATACTTGCGAGCGCTAAAATCACAAAGGCACCGGGCAGAACAAACAACAGCCCAGCAATCAAACCACCCAAAACACCATGGATTCGCCAACCAGAATATGTCGCAAACTGCATGGCTTCTGGTCCGGGCAACAACATACAAAAGCTCAGCGCATTTAAAAATTGCTGCTCAGTCAGCCATTTTTTCTCATCAACCAAAACTTTGTGCATCAAAGCTATTTGAGCTGCAGGACCGCCGAATGATAAAAGTCCAATTTTGCCGAATGCTCTAAATGTTTCACTTTGTGATGGTGTCTCATCACTTAGAACATTCATGATTTTGCTCGCATATTTGGCCAATCGTGACCTTCGTCAAACCCATCTCGCGCCCAACGATACAGCGCATCATATAGCATTAAACCTGCCTCTAATTGCTCAAGATCATCCTTGTATAAACGAGACAAACCAACGGAGATCGCCAATAGGCCCGCGCATTCAGGTGCGAGCTCATGAGAATTTGTATCCGCGCCGCGAACAACATCGGCAAGCCGCAGCATGGCGTCCGTTTGAAGGCCAAATTCTTTAACCATTGTGTCAAACGTGCAGTCATCACCCCTATGGCTCCAAAAGACATCCTCAACATCAAACGGTGTTGCATTGAACTTTTCTGCGACCAATACAACTTGGGACGGCGCCACAAACAAGACTTGTGCATTGGGATCAACAAAGCGGCGAATGAGCCATGGGCATGCGATACGATCAATCTTGGGACGATGGCGTGTGACCCAAACAGTTTGGCCAAATTGATTGCGTGGCGGGAGTATACTATTTGTAATTTGAGGCAGCTTCGCATCTGCCCACGCAAATTGACCACCTTTTAAATTCTCCGCATTAATGCCCATAGTGCGCAATATAGCGACCGCACCTTGGCTTATTTTCAAACCCTTTTGGCAATATAAAACAACAGATTGCCCGGCAAGGCTTGGCGCAAGTGAACTCACATCATCAAACGGATGGCGAATAGCGCCAGGAATAAGAAAAGGGTCAGCATTAAAATCCTCATCAATGCGAACATCGATGATTTTTGGGCAGTTATGTGTGCCAATAAGTTTAGATAATTGTTGAACAGATATTTCAGTTGGTGACGTCATAATGCATCGTCCTCATATTTGATTGTTATGAAAAGATGCGGGATTAAGCTGACGCCTCACGGGGTACCCGCGACCCCATGGATGATATGTGCCAAATATTAAGCGTTCTTGTCAAGTCAACTTACTGAGAAAACGTGTTATTCAAAACCGAGTACCCGTCAGTTTTTCTCATCAGGCAATTCTGGAATGGGGACAATTTCAACGCCCTCATCCACCAATTCATACACTTCATCCATTGATGCTTGCCCACGAATTCCGCGCGCTTGGCTTTCGCCATAATGCATCTTGCGTGCCTCTTCTGAAAAGCGCGTGCCAACGTCTTCGGTGTTTGATTTGACGTGATTGACCATCTCGCGAATATTGCCCATCACTTCTTGCCGCGCATCCGCTGCAAGTTTTTGTTGTTTTTTATCTTGTGAACGGCCTGTTGAAACAGCAGGCACCATCAATGCTTTTTCCACCTTGGTGGAGCCGCAAACGGGACACGTCACCAGAGCTTTTGTTTGCTGATCATCAAAATCGGCGCTTGATGAAAACCAAGCTTCAAAATCATGTCTCTGGTCGCAGGCGAGATTAAACTTAATCATGACAATAGGTTACACTGGCTTGAGTTGATAATCACGGGCATTTTTCAAATTCGGAATTTTTTCGCGTGCCGCAACAGATAGAGCAATATCAATATCGGCGATTGCCACACCTGGCTTATCAGAATTAATCTCTGCGATAATTTTGCCCCATGGATCAACAATGATGGAATGGCCATAGGTTTCGCGGCCATCATCATGTGTGCCCCCTTGTGCTGCCGAGATCATAAACGCACCATTTTCAATCGCGCGAGCACGTTGCAAAATATGCCAATGTGCTTCGCCCGTTTGTTTGGTAAATGCAGCAGGCGCCGTTAAAATCTGCGCACCGGCAACAGCTTGATCGGTGAACAAACGCGGGAAACGAACATCATAGCAAATACCCAAACCAAATTTGACGCCATCTAATTCAACAACAACGCAATCTTTGCCCGGCAGATATGTCGAACTTTCTCGCCAGCTCTCGCCATTATCCAAATCAACATCAAACATGTGAATTTTATCATAGCTTGCGCACAACACGCCTTTTTCAAAAACAAGCGCACGATTTGCGACCATATCATCATCGGTTTTGATCGCTGTGGATCCAATATGAATGGTGACATTCAGCTCTTGTGACAAAGATTGTGCCAATTTTGCAATTGGGTCCGATGATTGGTCTGTTAAAACATCAGCCAAACTCTCACGATTTTTATGCAAGCAGCCGGTCATTTCAGGTGTTTGGATATAAGTTGCACCTTTAAATGCCGCATCTTTTATCAACGGCTCCAGTGCAGTTGCGCTCTCAGATGGGTTTAAACCCGAGCGCATTTGTATCAGTGCAGCTTTTATCATGACCAATCACCTATCTATTTTGTTAGCTTTCGAGCATCACGCCCAAAGCACCACTTTTCTCAAGTGCAAATAAATCATCACATCCGCCAATATGTTCTTTACCAATAAAAATCTGCGGGAACGTCGTTCCACCTTGAGATTTATTGATCATCTGTTTTTTCAACGCAGGATCAAAAGTCGCATCATGTTCTGTAAATGAAACACCTTTATCGCCTAGCAAACGCTTAGCAGCAGTACAAAATCCACAAAATTGGCGAGTATAAATAGTTACGTCTTTCAAGATATTATCCATTCTTTGTATTCAAGTTCATATCTTCATATAGTTATCACATGTCTCCACATCAATCATTGATTTATATATCTGAACCAACCCGTGCAAACGTTAAAACAGATACCTCACGCGCACCTGCCTTAAGGAGGGCTTTGGTTGCCGCATTGACCCTGGCACCTGTTGTAAAAACATCATCCACCAAGACAATGTGGCTGCCTAAAATATCAGACCGTTTTTCATCCAGAACCTTAAAAGCACCTTTGACATTTTTTTGTCGTTCAGACGCTGCCAACCCAACCTGCGGCTTGGTATGTCTTTGGCGTAGTAAAATCGACGGCAAGTAAGCCAAATCGACCTTTTGTCCAATTAATCGCGCTAAATCAGCAGATTGATTATACTTACGAGATATCAAACGCCAGCGATGCAACGGAACAGGGATAATAAAATCAGCGTCCTTGATACAATCCTGCCCAGCGCTAATCATCCAATCAGCCATCAAATGAGATAGATTTGATTGGTCTTTAAACTTAAAACGATGGACAATTTTTCGCGCTTTTCCATCGTAAATAATCGCAGCACGCGCACGCTTGTAAGGCGGCGGATTGGCAATCGCATCGGCTGAGATAATCCCCTCACCCAAATCATGCGAAAATGGTCTGCCCGTTATATCACAAAATAGCCTATCAATAAAATGCAGTTCTGACCAGCATTGCGAACATAAAGCACTATGCTTTTCGCATATCACGCCACATCCCACACAAACAGGTGGGTAAATCACGTGATCCAAAAGGTTTAAAAACCAACGCATACCAGACCAAACGGGCTGCGTGATTATGCCTGTTGTATTCCGCCAATTTGAGCTTATCTTTGCCATAAGCTTGACATTAACGGCAGATTGGCTGTTAAGCGAGTGATAAAACCCCAGCAAGCTCCATTTAGGTAAAAAACTTGACCTTAGAACCCATCATAGATCACGCATTATTTCAACTAAGACGCCAACGCGCCGCGATAGCAAATATCAAAGGTGCTGATTTCTTATTGAAACATGCCGCAAATGAAATGGATGAACGGCTTTCTCTTGTCAAAAAACAATTTGAAAATCCTGTGCAAGTTCAAGGGTATACCCAATACCTTGCTGATCTCATCTCTAAACGTGGTCAGGGCAAAAACTTCAAATTTGTTGAGAATTTGAAAATCAATACGAATACAGACCTGATTGAAAATGAAATATTACCACTCACCGAAGAGCAATCTGATCTCATTTTATCAACACTATCGCTTCATCTTACCAATGATACACCAGGGTATTTTGCGCAAATCCACAAGGCTTTAAAGCCCGATGGATTGTTTATGGCAGCAACATTAGGTGCAGGAACTTTAAATGAACTCAGACAATCATTGTTGATTGCCGAAAGTGAGAGATATGGCGGTGCAAGCGTTCGCGTCATCCCATTTGCCGATATCCAAGATTATGGTGGCCTGCTCCAACGCACAAAATTTGCACTACCTGTCATCGATGGCGAAGTATTGACCGTTCGTTATGATGATATTTTTGCGTTGATGTGGGATTTACGGGCCATGGGCATGACAAGTTCGCTTATCCAGCGATCCAAAAAACCAGTTTCAAAGGCATTTTTTAAGCGTGCTAATGAAGTTTATAAAGAGCAGTTCAGCGATCCTGATGGCCGCATTCGCGCTAGCTTTGCAATTGTATATCTTGCCGGATGGAAACCGCACCAAAGCCAGCAAAAACCACTTCGCCCGGGAAGCGCAAAAACGCGCCTATCAGACGCGCTCAATGTTGATGAGATAAAACTTAAAAATTAGCAGTTTTAAGTAAGCTTAAAAGCTATCCAATTTATTTGACAAAAAGAGAAACTGGACGTTAATTGTGTTACCAAGCAAACCAAGGCCTGAAATCAAGGACACAGCAATAATACCAGCAATCAGACCGTATTCGATTGCAGTTGCGCCATTTTCGTCTTTGATGAATTTATGAAATAAACTTTTCATGAAAAGCTCTCCTTGATTTAACAACCAGCCGTTTTAGCACCGGTATCGTAAATGACGCACTCTTCAACAGAGGTCTGAGTGATGGAACGTCGAATAGTATAATGTTTTCTTCCAGAAAACGGACTTTTTTGGACACCGTCAGATACCGAACCAATAGACCCTGTAACAACATTATCGTAAATCTGACCACCAGAATCGGCCACACTCAGATCGGTATTGTCAGCCAAAATTGGTGTTAAAACAACAGCAACAGCAACCACAGCAACGGCAAACAGCATTGTTAAATGAACGGCACTTACTGACCGTTTAGGCGGATTCCAATTAATTTCGTCACTCACTGCCCACAACTCATCATTTGCCATAATCTTTTCCATTTCGCTTCATCTTGCAACCATATTTGCACAAGTTGCTAAACGTTAGATTAACGCATGGACTGGGAACCAATAAAAACGGTCCAAAACCGGACTTTTACCGGCTAGATAAAGTCGATAAGATGGGGAATGAGCGGCTCATCTGCAGGCGGCATATCATAAGATCTGAGATCTTTTGCCCGCACCCATTTAAGTGCTTGCCCTTCTTTGGGATGGGCTGTTCCCCAATACCTGCGGCAGATATAAAGCGGCATCAAAAGATGAAACGTCTCATAGGCATGGGATGCAAATGTGAGGGGTGCTAAACAGGTTTCTTCTGTTTTGATGCCAATTTCTTCCTCTAGCTCGCGAATAAGTGCAGCTTCGGGTGTCTCTCCAGCTTCAACTTTGCCGCCCGGAAACTCCCATAGACCTGCCAAAGACTTACCTTCGGGGCGTTGGGCAATCAAAATCCGATTATCAGCATCAACCAGCGCACATGCAGCAACCAACACAATTGGTTTTTGTTCACTCATGATGAATGCTCCGGTTGCTTACGATAGCTGTAGCGATAAATTTCTTTGAAATTAAGCGATTCATAAAGCGCCCGCGCGGCAATATTATTCTTCTCAACTTGAAGCCAGACTTTCTGAGCTCCATCATATCGCGCCCACAAGAATGCAGACATTAACAAGGAATGCGCATGTCCCAATCGGCGGTATTTCTCTTGCGTTCCAGCTTCCAATAATCCGGCAAATTCGACATCTCTGACGCATAAAGTCGAAGCAATTGGGCCATTTTGTTCATCTTCAATTACAAACATGCCGTTTTTGAGCTTAATAGAACTTACAATTTCAGTAAGTCCTGCTTTGAATGAGCCATCTTTGCCTTGAATCTTGATCGCAGCATCCACAAACCAACCCACGTCTTGAACCGGCAGTAGATCGACAGCTTCGTCCATATTCATATGCTCAATATCAGCAACAAGCACTATTGAATCATCAAACCGGATCCAACCTCGAGCATCTAAAAAACTATCCAATTGTGGTGGTGCAAGCGGTGATTGGCGAAACACAAGCGGCCGATTATAAGCGTTAAATCGCCGTGCAGCGCGTTCAATGCGTTCCTCGATGTTTTTATGGTCCGACGGATCAAGCGGATTAATTGAGTTCAGTCGTTTTGAAGGATGACCAGCCGTTTGGCGGATCAACCAACTTCCGTCATAATGCACGGACGCCGCAGGCCAAGCACGAAATGCCATCGCCTCCAAACGTCGAACCATTGCTAAATCTACCATTTTTTCACCAAATCGACTTTCTTACGAACGATAATCACCGTTGATTGCAACATATTCTTTGGTCAAATCACATGTCCAAACAGTCGCTGCTCCAGTACCAAGCCCTAATTCTACGTTGATAAGGATCTCATTGCCTTGCATGGCTAAAGTGGCGTCATCTTCGCTATAATCAGGATCACGTTCGCCATTGACAGCTACGCGGACATCACCAAACCAGATTGCAATCTGATCACGATCAGCCTCTTCACCAGCTTTACCAATAGCCATCACAACACGGCCCCAATTTGCATCTTCACCAGCAGCAGCTGTTTTAACAAGCGGCGAATTTGCAATTGAAAGGGCAATAATTTTCGCAGATTGGTCAGAAACAGCCCCGATCACGTCAATTTGAACATGTTTGCTTGCGCCTTCCCCATCGCGCACAATTTGCATCGCAAGATCATGCATAACGTCTTTTAGTGCGACTGATATGGCAGAAATTGCAGGATCATCATGTTCTCGCATTGGTGGACCTTTTTTACCTGTTGCGAACAATAACACCGTGTCTGATGTTGATGTATCGCTATCCACACTAATGGAATTAAAACTTTTTTCCGTGTGTTCTGACAAGATAGTTTGCAAAATTTCCGGCGACATATCTGCATCGGTTACGATGAAGGATAACATCGTTGCCATGTCCGGCATAATCATACCCGACCCTTTTGCAATCCCATTAATCGTAATGAGATCGTCTCCAACCTGTGCTGTTCGTGTGGCAAGTTTAGGATAGGTATCTGTGGTCATAATGGCATTGGCAGCTTTGAGCCAATTATCCGGCTGGCAATCATCTGCAAGACCAGACAAGACACCCTCAAATTTGCTTGCATCCAATGGCTCACCAATCACGCCCGTTGATGCCAAATAGACTTCATCTGGCGAGCAACCAACAGCAAGGCCTGCAAGTTCTGCGGTGGCTTGCGTTGATTGAGATCCCTTTGTGCCGGTAAACGCATTTGCATTTCCAGAATTAACAACCAGCGCTCTTGCAACACCTTTTGATAAAATGCGTTTACAAAAATCAACAGGTGCGGATGCACATTTTGATTTGGTAAAAACACCTGCAACAGATGCAGGTTCATCAAAAACCATCAGCAAAACATCATCACGACCAGAATACTTGATCCCAGCTTCAACAGTTTGCATGCGAGCGCCCTCAAGAGCTGGCAATTGAGCCGGCGCTTGGGGAGCCAAAGGAGATACTTTCATATTAAGTCTCTATTATTGTTGGATTTTTCCGTAATTTTCTTTCAAAGCAGGGTCTATGATTTCAAAGTTTAGACCTTCACGAGCTTGCTTTGTTGCTTCTAAATAACGCTCACGAAACACAACTTGTTGCATTTGATCTTTAACAGCTTCAAACGCTGGAAACGGCAAATCACGTTTTTCTTCAAGCTTGATAATGTGGAAACCAAAGTTCGTTAAAACTGGCTCTTTGGTGTAGGCACCAACCTCAAGCGCAAGAGCTGCAGCTTCAAAATCAGGAACCATTTGGCCAGCCGTTGCAAAACCTAAATCGCCACCTTTAGGACCACTTGGACCTGTTGATGTTGTTTTTGCAAGTTCAGCAAAATCAGCACCGCCATCTAATTCTTTGATAACAGCATCTGCTTCTTCAAGTTTTTTAACAAGAATGTGGCGCGCACGATATTCAGATTGCGGGACAGCTGAAGCAAGCTCTTTATCAAAGCGAGCGCGTAGCTCTTCTTCTGTTATACTGTCGACAACGTTTTTACGAAAATAAGCATTATGAAGTGTACGCTCTTTGAGCAATTCCATTTGTACTTTAAAATCTTTGTTCTGATCAAAACCTTCAGCGGCAGCTTTTTTGGCCAATGATTTGACATCAATCAATGACGCCAAAATCGCCAATTGTTTTTGTTCACCTTGCAATTGCGCAAACTGAGGGTCCAAACTCGCAAAAAGATCAAAATCACTTTGACGGATTTCAACACCATCAATCGTTGCTAGAACTTTATTTTCGCTATCTTGCGCAAAAATCTGTGTCGGCGCTAAAAATACTGCAAGTATCGCTGCACAGCCTGCTGCACGCTTAAAATAACCCATAAATCAATCCTTTTTTATAAAGCGAGGTTTTTGAAAACCCTGATCCTGTTGACATCGCCCAAACTCACTCTTATCTGTCAGGCAAAGCTACGTCTATAGTTTGATCTCTTTACGTAGGCAAAATTGAAATAACAACTGTTAACAAGACGAATAATGAGTTCGTACAAAGTGTCAGCTTTGTACAGTTAATCCAGAAAGGACCATTTCCATGGTCAGCTTCGGCACTATAGCGCAGAAAATATTTGGCTCTTCAAATGAGCGTCGCATCCGCGGGTACAAACCACGCGTTGATGCGATCAATGCTTTGGAAGCAGACATGCAAGCTCTTTCCGATGACGAGCTCAAAGGCCAAACCGACAAATTCAGAGCTGAAATTGCAGCTGGCAAATCGCTCGATGATTTATTAGTCCCCGCTTTTGCAACAGCACGAGAAGCTGCAAAACGCGTTTTGGGTCTTCGCCCATTTGATGTGCAGTTGATCGGCGGCATGATTTTGCACGAAAACGCCATCTCCGAAATGAAGACCGGTGAAGGTAAAACACTTGTTGCGACATTGCCCACCTATCTCAATGCGCTTGCTGGCAAAGGCGTGCATGTGGTCACGGTCAATGATTACTTGGCAACACGTGATGCGGAATGGATGGCCAAGGTTTACGGATTTTTGGGTCTGACCACAGCAACAATCGTACACGGCCTTGAAGATGAAGATCGTCGTGCCGCCTATGCCTGTGATGTAACATACGCAACCAACAATGAGCTTGGCTTTGATTATCTTCGCGATAATATGAAATACGAGCGCAACCAAATGGTTCAGCGCGGACATAACTACGCCATCGTCGATGAGGTGGATTCTATTCTCGTTGATGAAGCACGCACACCTTTGGTTATTTCTGGCCCATTGGAAGATAAATCAGATCTGTATGTCACCGTTGATAAGTTTATCCCGCTTTTGGAAGCAGAAGATTATGAGCTTGATGAAAAACAACGTTCTGCCAACTTCACAGAAATCGGCACGGAAAAGTTAGAAAAACTTCTAACGGAAGCCGATTTGCTAAAAGGTGATTCGCTTTATGACGTAGAAAACGTTTCAATCGTTCACCACATCAATAATGCGCTTCGTGCCCATCAGCTTTTTACTGTTGATAAAGATTATATCATTCGTGAAGGTGAAATCGTCATTATTGATGAGTTCACAGGCCGTATGATGCCAGGCCGTCGTTATGGCGAAGGTCAACACCAAGCTTTGGAAGCCAAAGAAGGCGTGGCTATTCAGCCAGAAAACCAAACCCTTGCCTCTGTTACCTTCCAAAACTATTTCCGCATGTATGACAAACTTGCTGGCATGACCGGAACAGCATCAACAGAAGCTGAAGAGTTTGCCAATATTTATGGTCTTGAAGTTGTAGAAGTTCCAACAAACATCGATATCTCACGTCTTGATGATGATGATGAAGTTTACCGGACTGTTGAAGAGAAATATGATGCGATTATCGCAGAAATTCGTATTGCTCGCGAGAAAAACCAACCTGTTTTGGTTGGAACAACATCAATCGAGAAATCTGAAATTCTAGCTGAACGCCTTAAAGCTGCAGGCTTTGAAGGTTTCCACGTTCTCAACGCCCGTTATCACGAGCAAGAAGCGTCTATCGTCTCACAAGCTGGTGTTCCAGGTGCCATTACCATTGCCACCAACATGGCCGGTCGTGGAACGGATATTCAGCTTGGCGGAAATGTCGACATGCGTATCGCCGAAGAGCTCGGTGATATGGAAGACGGCAAAGAGCGCGATAAAAAAGAAGAAAAAATCCGTGCTGAAATTGCAGTTTTAAAGCAAAAAGCACTCGATGCTGGCGGACTTTGTATCCTAGCTACCGAACGCCATGAAAGCCGCCGGATTGATAACCAACTTCGCGGTCGTGCGGGTCGTCAGGGTGATCCAGGTCGTTCAAAGTTCTTCTTGTCACTGCAAGATGATCTTATGCGCATCTTTGGGTCTGAACGTATGGACGGCATGTTGCGCAAATTAGGCCTTGAAGAAGGTGAAGCTATTGTACACCCATGGATCAACAAAGCTCTTGAACGCGCTCAAAAGAAAGTTGAAGCCCGTAACTTTGACATTCGTAAGAACCTATTGAAATTTGATGATGTTTCAAACGATCAACGAAAAGTAATTTTCGAACAACGTATTGAGATTATGGATGCAGACAGCATTTCCGACATGATTGGCGAAATGCGCCAAGACGTTGTTGATGACTTGGTGGCTCAGCACATCCCTGAAAATGCCTATCCTGCTCAATGGTCAACCAAACAGCTACGCGAAGATGTTGTCACCTATCTCAACATTGATGCACCGGTTGACGAATGGGCCGAAGAAGAAGGCATTGCCGAAGATAATATTCGCGAACGTCTTACAGAGATTGTTAACAAGTCAGCTACAGATCGTGCAGAGCGTTTTGGCCCTGAGATCTTAAACTATGTTGAAAAATCTGTTGTTCTTCAAACGCTTGATCAGCTATGGCGTGAGCACTTAGTGAATTTGGATTCCCTTCGCTCAGTCGTTGGTCTAAGGGGTTATGCTCAGCGTGATCCATTGCAGGAATATAAGTCAGAATCATTTGAGCTATTCCAAGCATTGCTTGCAAACTTGCGCCAAGTGGTGACGTCTCAGTTGATGCGCGTTGAACTTGCCCAACAAGCCGAAGAGCCAGCACCTACCCCGCCAGCACAGATGGAAACAAACCGTGATGGCGACGCTGTCCAAAGCGAAACTGACGAAATCGCAACAGTGATCGAGCAACAAGTTGCGCCAGAAGATCGCGATCCTGAAGATCCATCAACATGGGGCAAAGTCGGACGTAATGAAACATGCCCTTGCGGTTCAGGCAAAAAATACAAGCATTGCCATGGTTCATTTGGCAGCGATACTCAAAACGAAACCCAAGCTTAAACACAAAGCTTAGGCCAAAAAATAATACGAGAGAGGCAATAGCTTCTCTCGTAACACAGGCAAAATTATGCTGAATTTTGTGTTAATCCCAACACTTTATTAACGCTGTTTGACTATAGTTTCATTAACAGAAACTTGTAGTGCGTGACCCTGTGACAGAGACATTTGTAACATTATTGGAGAGATATCTCCCAGATCGTCTGAGTACGATACTTGTGCCTAAGCTATTGGCACTGCTAAGTATATTGGCAAATAAAGACGGCTCAAAACACGCAGAGCGCACAGCACTCTTAGCGTTTTCCATCCGCATCGGTTCTGCAGCATTAGCGTTTATATCCCAGATTATTCTAGCCCGCAGCATGGGTGAATTTGAATATGGAATATTTGTTTTTGTTTGGGTTTTTGTCATTCTTGCAGGCAATTTATCCTGTCTTGGTTTCCATACTGTGGTGATCAGAGTGATCCCTCAATACATCAACACAAAGGATAATGCGCTTGTTCGTGGTCTCACCACAACATCCCGCATCGTGGCGCTCGGTGTTGCAACATTGATTGCTATTATCGGTGTTATAGCGATCTACGCTTTTGAAGATACCATCCCCTACTACTATCTCATTCCAATCATTTTGGGCTGTTGCGCCCTACCTATGATCGCGCTCGGAGATGTGTTGGACGGAACAGCACGCGCCAATAATTGGCCAATTGTTGCGATGAGTCCGACATTTATCATTCGCCCTAGCCTGATTATTATTTTCGTTTTGGGTGTTCTGCTCTTTGGCGAACAGCCGGATGCAAAAACGGCCTTACTAGCTGCATTGGCCGCAGCTTACATAACGACATTGGGTCAGTTTGTAATGATCCTGCGGAAAATAAAGACTAGGTTTTCAGAAGTTGATGATGAGAGCAGCAGCACCCAAAGCGCTGATAAAAATATTCGTCAGTGGGACGTAAAAAAATGGTTCGCACTGTCTCTCCCAATTTTCATCATTGAAGGCTTTTACTATCTCCTGACCAATGCTGATGTGATCATTGTTGGTTTCTTTTTGGAGCCCAACAGAGTTGCGGTATATTTTGCAGCCGCCAAAACCATGGCTTTGGTTCACTTCATTTATTTCGCTGTTAAAGCGGGAGCTGCACCAACGTTTGCTCAGCTTGTTGCCGAAGGCAAGATGGATGATTTAAATAGCTTTGCCAAACAAACCGCTCGCTGGACATTGATCCCAACAATTTTATTGGGCGGCTTGGTTCTTTTGCTCGGACAATTCCTACTTTCAATGTTCGGAAGCGCCTTTATTGATGGCTATCCCGTGATGATGATTTTGTTTATCGGCATTCTTGCTAAATCACTCATTGGCCCAGGCGAAGTCTTGCTCACCATGGCTGGCAAACAAAAAGTATGCGTGATGGTCTATGCCGTAGCCCTGACTGCCAATTTAGCACTCAACATCACGCTCATACCAATTTATGGCATTACCGGCGCAGCTTTTGCGACAACAGGCGCCATGATTTTGGAAGCCATATTACTGTTTTTCACAATTAAATCCCATCTGGGGATTCATATGTTTGCGCTTGCACCCTCTCAAAAAGTGCAAGACCAAAGCGCATCTGTGAACCCGAACGGAGAACCAAGACCATGACAAATAATTTGCAAATATCTCCAAATATTTCTGGACGAGGAAATCTCAATTCCAATATTGAAGATCCCATTGCTGATGCATTAATTGAGATCGGCACACAAGGTCGTGAGCTTGCGATCTATCCAGCACGATCTGGCTATGAATTGGAGCGAGAACTCGAATTTTTGTCCAACAGAGCCATGGAACAGAATATCTTCTTCTCGGGCAGCTTTTTAGCGCCAGCAATGCCAAGACTAGATAATCGTCCTGTTCAATTGATGGTGATCCGAGATCGTAACGAAAAACGCTCTCGTTTACGCTTTTTGCTACCATTTTCCATCGAAAATCCCGGATTTGGTATTGGTGCACCAATCATTCGTGTTTGGTCCAATGATTTTGGACCTTTGGGGACTCCGCTTGTTGATAGCGAAAACGCACTTGAAACAATCGATAACTTTATCGAGGGTATGGGCAATGAAAAGCTTAAAATGCCACAAGTCATGGTGTTTCCAGACATTCGCCTTGATAGTTCATTTGCACAAATGTTGCGCGGCGTTGCGCTCAGCAAAAACCTGCCCTTGATGGAAACAAATGAATATGAACGTCCAATGCTCGAAAGTGACATTGATGCGCCTGATTATTTGCCGACAACAATTTCAAAACACCATGTGCGCGAATTAAACCGCCAACGTCGTCGTCTTGCTGATAATGGCACATTAGAATTTGTTGTTGCCCGTCAACCTAATAAAATTCGTGAATCGCTTGAAGAATTTCTTCACCTTGAAAACAAAGGTTGGAAAGGGCGCAAAAAAACATCTTTAGTCGCCGATCGCCATCGGGCTGCATTTGCGCGCGAAGCTATCAACAATCTTGCTGATTTAGATCGCGTTCGCATCCATTACTTATCGCTCAATGGTCAAGTGATTGCCTCTTTGATTGTGTTCATTATGGGCGGTGATGCCTATACGTGGAAAACCGCATTTGATGAAGATTATGCAGCCTATTCACCGGGCAAGCTTTTGATGCAGGAAACAACTGAGTGGCAGTTGGATGATTTTAACATCATCAAAACAGATTCCTGTGCAAAGCCTGACCATCCGATCATGGCGCGGTTCTGGCAACAACGATGCAACATGGGAACCTTGGTTGTTGGCCTTAAAACCAACAGCGATCGTGATGTGCGTCAGGTTACAAAGCAACTGCATATTTACAAAAACTCAAAAAACATGGCGAAAAAACTTCGTGATAAAGTTCGGGCATTTGCTAAAAATAAATAGGATGCACGATGACCTTCATGCAAAAAGTATCTTCCAGCATTTGATCTGATAGTGTAAGTCGTTTAGATCATTGCTGATCAGGCAGCATACACCCCTGATATTTCGGATTTTGACCCTTTTGAAAGCCTGACTTGATGTTGTTTATACGCTCTACGTTGTTTAATATTGCATTTTATATCAATACAATTGGCCGCCTGCTCGCAATGGCACCAACAATGATGTTTGGAACAACAGCTCAAACGCTTGCTCTTGCAAAAAAATGGGCAAGCACATCGGTGTGGTTACATGCAAAAATTGCAGGCACTCATATTGAAATTGAAGGCTTAGAAAATATTCCCGAAGGTGGATTTATTTTTGCAGCCCAGCATCAGTCCTCATGGGACACATTTGCCTTCATGCCGCTGCTTCGCAGCCCTGTTTTCATCTATAAAAAGGAACTCAATAGCGTGCCGCTTTTTGGACATTGCTTACGCAAAACTGAGATGATTCCCGTGGACCGCAAAGCCCGTGGCAAGGCTATGGCTGGTGTTTTAAAAGGCGCAAAACACGAAGTATCAGAAAATGGCCGCCAATTGTTTATCTTCCCAGAGGGCACACGCCGACCTGCGGGTGCTGATTTTGAATATAAATTTGGTGTAGGCAGAATTTACAAAGAGATCGAAGTTCCCATTGTCCCTGTGGCACTAGTGTCCGGCTTATTTTGGCCGCGCAATTCATTCTTGCGTCAGCCAGGTCGTTTCAAAGCGAGAATTTTACCGCCAATTGAAGCAGGCCTATCAATTGAAGCTGTGATGGAAAAACTCATCAATGTGACAGAAGAAGCAAGCGATGATCTTTTGATCCAAACGATAAAACACAATCCGCATCTTAAACTAAGCGATCAAGTCAAAGCCCGTATTGCTTTGATCAAAGCAAAAACGGCTTAGAACCTAGTCAATCACCAGACGATCTGCAACTTCCTCAAGCCATGCATCTTTTAGGTTCATGGTGCGCAAATGCTCAACAGTGCTACAAACATATTCAGTATTCACACCAGATTGACCTTTTGCATGCTGCACAATTTCAATCGCTCTATCAATCGTAATATCTGGCGCATATTGAATGTGGTTGGTATCAGCAACATAACAATAGGCCTGTACCCGCGATTTATCCGCAAGTTGGATTTTACACATACGTTCAAGATACACATTTGTTGAAAGTTCGCGAGATCGAAGATAAGCCATCACATCTTCGCCATGGTTGGCTGCCACTTTAAAGGCAACACCACTACAAGAACCGCCACGATCAAGCCCTAGCACCAATCCTGGGTCTTCAGGCGTACCCCGATGAACATAGGAATGAATACATAAAGTACGCCGATAGCCATATAGCTGAGCGCGTTGTTTTTTAATAAAATCAAAGCCCGGGCGCCACATAAGCGAGCCGTAGCCGAATACCCAAAAATCGTCCATATTATCTGATAATGATTCCTTTATTCAAATACACTCATAGCAATGCATGCTGATCCGAGGCAATTCAAGTGAACAATAAAACCACAAATAATGGTGTAAAACCAAGAAACAAAATCCTCTGGTTGATTATGAGCATTTTTATAATCACTGGCCTTGCTTCATTTGGTTGGTTTTGGGGTGCCGGAAAGCTTGAAACCTTCATCACAGGTAAAATTGAGAACATTGCAACGCGCGGCCAAACGGTCACCTGCAACAATCTTGAAGTCAAAGGCTATCCATTTCGCATTGGGGTTCATTGTTCCAATACCTCCATTGATAGCAATCAACAACGGTTGGGCATAACAGCCGGTGCACTTCGTACCACAGCGCAAATTTACAGCCCCGGTCGCATGATATCTGAGCTTGAAGGCCCGATGCGCATTTCCAATAAATCCAATCAACTGGAAGCAAACTGGACCAACTTGCGTGCCAGCTCATCGATTGATCTTTCAAGCCTTACCAAAGGCTCGATTGAGGCAACAGATCTAAATGTTAAGCTAGACCTGCCCAACAACCCTGAAATTGGCACACTGACCGCGCAAAATGCGCAGGTTCATTTAAGACAAAATGCCAATGATCTTGATTTTGCGGTCTCTGGCGCTGCGCTTATGTTCACAAACTCAAACGGCGATATCACCATTCCTATGGCAGGGGTGAACCTCATCTCGACCATTATAGATCAAGCCAGCGTTCTCGATCATGTCGGCACCAGACATCAATTTGACATCAAAGGCTCAGAGATCGTTTTGCATGAATTGAAAATAGAGCCAATTCTTGGATCTCATCTGACTTTATCAGGTCCACTTAGTGTATCCCGACAGGGTTTGATCAGTGGGGAGCTAGCCGCACAGGTTAAAAACATCCGTGGTTTTGAAACTTATGTGAAAAACCTGAGGCCTGAAATCGCTGCGAATATTTCAACAGCAATCTCTATTTTAAGTTCGCTCAATTCATCCAATGCTGATGGCGATATCACCATCAACCTCACGATAAAAAACGGACGTGTTCAAGCAGGCTTTATCCCACTAGGTATGATCCCGGCCATCTGAACTTGGTGGTAAATTACGGCCAAAGTTCTCAGTATCAACATCTTCGCCCGCTTCAACAATCGATTTGCGAATAGAACGCGTGCGGGTAAACAGATCAAACAATGCATCCCCATCGCCCCAGCGTATCGCCCGTTGTAACGATGATAAATCTTCTGAAAACCGCGATAACATTTCCAAAATAGCATCTTGATTATGCAAACAAATATCACGCCACATGGTGGGATCAGATGCAGCAAGACGGGTAAAATCACGGAAACCAGACGCAGAATATTTAATAACTTCAGAATCGGTCACAGTTTCAAGATCACTTGCGGTTCCCACAATATTATAGGAGATAATTTGCGGCAGGTGAGACACAACGGCAAGAACACGATCATGATGCTCATGCTCCATCACATCAATCTTTGAGCCACATGCACGCCAAAAATTCGAAAGTTTTTCTTGTGCTTCAGGGTCAGTACCCTCAAGCGGCGTTAAAATGCACCAGCGCCCTTCAAATAGCTCAGCAAAACCAGCCTCAGGCCCAGAACGTTCTGTACCTGCAATCGGGTGACCTGGAATAAAATGGACCCCTTCAGGAATATGCGGCAACATTTGTTCAATAACAGACGCTTTGGTAGACCCCACATCGGTCACAATCGCACCCGGCTTTAAATGGAACGCTATGTCTTTTGCCACAGCACCCGATGCACCCACCGGAACCGACACAATGATTAAATCTGCATGGCGGACAATATCTTCGCTGTCTGTTGAATAAATATCACCCAAATCCAAGGCGCGTGCTTCATCAAGCGTTGCCTGCGAGCGGGACATAATGGCGATATGTTCAGCGAGGTTTTTCTCGCGGATAACACGTGCAAGGGATGAGCCGATCAAACCAATACCAATCAGAGCGACCTTATTGAAAAGAACTTCACTCATGATGGCATACTCATAAACTCTGTAAGCACTTTAATCGCACCTAGATTTGCTTCTTCAGACCCAATCGTCATACGCAACGCATTGGGCAAACCGTAACCGGTGACCCGTCTGAGCACATAACCACGGGCCAACAAAAATGCGTCCGCTTGTTCTGCCGTGCGCAATGAGCCTTGTGGGAAATGGATCAAAACAAAATTACCAACAGAAGGCGTAACCACAAGGCCAATATCTTCCATCGCGCTTGTGACTTTTTCAAGCCAGATTTGATTATGCTCAATGGCTTTTTCCAAGTGAGCTTTGTCTCCAACAGCGGCACAGCCAGCAGCAATCGCAATCGCATTGACATTGAACGGACCTCGAATACGATCCATCGCATCAATCATCTCAGGGGGCGCATAAATCCAACCAATTCTAAGCCCAGCCAAACCATAAATTTTTGAAAACGTGCGGGTCATCACAACATTTTTGTTGGATGATACAAGCTCAATGCCAGCTTCATAATCGTTCTTGCGAACATATTCCGCATAAGCTGCATCCAGCACTAAAACCACACTTTTTGGCAATCCAGCATGCAACCGTCTTAATTCACCAATTGGCAAATATGTGCCAGTTGGATTGTTTGGATTTGCAATAAACACCATTTTTGTCTTGGGCGTTAAAGCTGCCAACATAGCATCGACATCCGCCGTTAGATCCTGTTCAGGGACAACTACAGGTGTCGCACCAGACGCTAAAATTTGGATTTTATAAACAAGGAAACCATGCTCTGAATAAATAGCTTCATCACCATCAGACAAATAGGTCTGGCATAATAACCCGAGCAATTCGTCCGAGCCATTACCGCATAAAAGATTATCTGCATTTAGACCATGAGCAGACGCGATCGCATTGCGCAATTTTGTGGATGATCCATCTGGATAAATTTCTAACTCCGACAATGTCTGGGCAATCGCCTCATGCACATGTGGGCTGGCTCCAAGCGGTGTCTCATTTGATGACAATTTATATGTTTTAACAGCACCATTGGCTTTATCGGCGCCGGGAATATAGCGACCAATATTTAAAACTTGTTCATTTGGCTTCGGAGCATTTTCATTAGACATAATTTTATTCCATTGATTTTGACAGGACGCCAAAATAGTTTTGGCTTGCTCAATATCAGAACACTTGCCGCAACGAATTATACGCTTAATAGCAAATTGTCGAGCTGGCATAGATAAACTGGCAAGAAAAGATTGACGAAAGCTCAGTCTAATCTTACCTGTACAGTTCAATATTAATGATAGCACTGAATATCGTGCCTAGGTGAAGACATAATAAGATGACGAAAACCGGTTCCAAGCCTGTGTCGAAAAAGGCAACTAAAAAGTCGACATCAGAGGCAATCAACCCTTCAAGCAAAACAGCTTTGTTTGGGGAAGATAACCCATTGTCGCTTGATTGCGGTGTTTCATTATCACCTTTGCAAATTGCCTACGAAACGCACGGCACGCTAAATAGTGATAAAAGCAATGCTGTTTTAATCTGCCATGCTCTGACCGGCGATCAATATTGCGCAAGTGTGCACCCAATCACCGGAAAACCAGGCTGGTGGGAAAGTCTCATCGGCCCTGGAAAACCTATTGATACCGATAAGTTTTTTATTATCTGCTCAAATGTTCTGGGTGGGTGCTTGGGCACAACAGGTCCTGCATCCATCAACCCCGAAACCAATGCGCCTTACGCGCTTGATTTCCCCGTTGTCACGATCAATGACATGGTCCGAGCACAAGCTATGCTCGTTGATTATTTAGACATCGATACGCTGTTTGCAGTGATTGGCGGCTCCATGGGTGGCATGCAGGTCTTGCAATGGGCATCGTCTTATCCAGAACGTGTGTTCTCAGCCATCCCAATGGCCACAGGCGCACGACATACATCGCAAAACATTGCGTTCCATGAAGTGGGTCGCCAAGCGATTATGGCTGACCCGAACTGGCATGGTGGTTTATACTCTAAAAAAGGCAAAATCCCCTCAAAAGGCTTGGCTGTTGCGCGCATGACGGCCCATGTCACCTATCTGTCAGAGCCAGCTTTACAGCGAAAATTTGGCCGGAACCTACAAGACCGAGATAATTTAAGTTATGGATTTGAAGCCGATTTTCAGATCGAAAGTTATCTACGTCATCAAGGGTTAAGCTTTGTCGATAGATTTGACGCCAACTCGTATCTTTATATGACCAGATCAATGGACTACTTTGATATGGCCGAAGATAATAGCGGCAAGCTTGCCAATGCATTTTCTGGCACCCATACGCGCTATTGCTTGGTGTCTTTTTCCAGTGATTGGCTGTTCCCCACAAGTGAAAGCCGCGCCGTGGTGCATGCATTAAATGCAACAGGTGCGTCAGTTTCCTTTGTTGAAATTGAATCGGACAAAGGTCACGACGCATTTTTACTTGATGAGCCTGAAATGATTGCCACAGTCAGCGGCTTTATCAGTTCTGCGGCAAAAGCGCGGGGATTATAGCTCTAATGACAACCACAAATAACGATGCAAATAACCGCATTGATCTCACCGTGATTTCCGAACTTGTAACCGAAGGCGCGCGCGTGCTCGACATCGGCTGTAATGATGGTGCATTGCTTAAAATGCTAGAAGAGCGGAAAAACGTTGATGGCCGCGGCATTGAACTGTCACAAAAAGGCGTCAACCAATGCGTTGCCCTTGGTCTATCGGTCATTCAAGGTGATGCAGATTACGATCTGGTCCATTATCCTGATGATAGCTTTGATTTTGTGATCTTGTCCCAAACCATTCAAGCCACACGAAATACCAAAACTGTGCTTGAAGAGCTGTTACGGATTGGCAAACATTGCATTGTGTCAGCACCAAATTTCGGCCATTGGCGGATGCGCGGTCAGCTTTTGTTCCAAGGGCGCATGCCGATTACCAAAAGTCTGCCCTATTCTTGGTATGACACGCCAAACATTCACTTTTGCACATTCAATGATCTGCAAGATCTTTGCCAAGAAGTGGGTGCAAATGTCAAAGAAACCCATGTGTTGAGTGACAAAGGCACAAATATTACCAATAGTGTACCTAAAGGCTTGTGGAATTTGTTGGCGCAACAATCAGTATTTCTTTTGTCTCGGACTTAAAATCAAAGATCGTTCAAGAACCTTTTTCATCAAGGCTTAAAGATGATGTTTGTGGTGTTAAAACCGGTACAAAAACACGGCGCGATGTGCGTGCTGCAACAGGAAGCCCTTGATACAATTTCTTCTGCGCTTCAACAACAATAACACCAGAAAAAATCGGCCAAAAACGCCGACCTAACCGCTCCCACACAGGAGCTGTGCGCAAAATAGCTGCTCGTTGCGTTGGTGGGAAAAACAAAGCGCCCGCGCTGCCCGTTGGCGTAAAGTTTGCACTGCGCAATAATGTTGATAACTGGCTTTGGGAATAAGGCCGACCTGATCCAAAGGGTGTATGCTCAAATCGAGACCAAAGGCCACGTCGATGCGGCACAGCAATAACAACCCGTCCATTGGGGGATAAAACACGCCAGATTTCTTTTAATGTTTCGGCAGGGCTTTCTGTGAACTCCAAAGAATGCACCATTAAAACGCGGTCAACAGACCCATCTGCTAAGGGCAGCTCTTCGTCAAACACCAGCGAGACAGCACAAGGCTCATGCCTTGGCCACGCAATAGCGCCCTGTCTTGCAGGCATAAAAGCAATTGTCTGCTCTGAATCGGCGCGAAACCGGTCAAGATAAGGCAGCGTATACCCCAAACCCAGTAATCGCTCATTGCCATTTGATGACCACAAGACCGAAAGCGCCATGGCAATTTTGTTTCTTGCGCGGCGACCCAGTCTTGAATTGTAAAACTCTCGCAAATCAACGATATCTGTATTCATACAAACAAAGTAAGACCACGCCTTATGAACTACAAGAGCGGCCAACCAAATAGAGGGATCTGAACATGAATTCATTCCATAATCTTGACGCAAACGACGTAATCAAAGAATTGAACATGCAACCTCACCCAGAAGGCGGTTGGTATATTCAAACATTTCGGGATGAAGATGGCGGCGAAAGTAACGGATCGCGCGGAAATTCAACCGCAATCTACTATCTGCTTGAAAAAGGACAGCAGTCCCATTGGCATAAAGTGATTGATGCAGCTGAAGTTTGGCTATGGCATGCAGGCGACACGCTTGAGCTTAGCATCTCTGATGATGGCAAGCAGGTTGTAAAGCATGCTCTGGGGATGAATTTGATGAGCGGAGAACGTCCACAATGCGTGGTGGGTGCCAGTGCTTGGCAAAGTGCTGTACCAATGGGCGCATGGACGCTGGTAAGCTGCACAGTGGCCCCAGGCTTTGAATTTAGCTCATTTGAAATGGCACCCGATGACTGGGCGCCATCTCAAGACTAAATCCATAACTCGAACTTGGCTTTATTAAGACCCTAGCTTTGTTGCCCAAACGCGAACATCACCAATTTTAGTTGGAATTTTCGCAAAGACAGGAAAGTAGGCATCCAAAAGTTCGTTTTTCCCAAACCAAACTTCCATCTTTGTCGAGTTTTTGAGGTAGACAACACTATCATGTTTTGAACGGTACCCACCAACAGGGATAAATCGAACATTGCAAGCAATCACTTGGCCCTTAAAGCCTTTCGTTTTAAAGCGGCGACTCCCTTTTGGGCTAAGCTTTAAATCCGCTCGCGTTTCGCCGTCAAAAATTGAAACTGTTCTTGAACATGGTGAGGCGTTTGACGGGAAGGTTAAACTCGAGATTGGATCGATAACGGCCATCAAGTCCTTGCTTTTCAATCCCACCCAATCAGATGGAGGTGATTTGGCTTTTGGCGTCATCGTTGTTTTTTGAACAGCACCATTTTTATCAAACTCGACATCAAACGCACGCTTTTCATCGCCTGACGTATACGACATTGAATAGCGCTTTGGCTGCAAAGCATTAGCCCCGATCTTACCAACAACAGTGGTCTCGCCGCGTGACTTACCAACAATGTCGGCCAAAGCTGAGGATCTAACTTGGCCAGACACTTTGTAATTATCCCCATTAACTTCTGTACGGAACTTTATTTTGGCCAAAGTTATTCCATGAATGAGAACTTTATATTCTGAATTTATTGTTTTTGTTTCCGCAAAAGCTGTTGATTCTTGAAGTCCAGCCAGACAAAATGCTAACGTAAAGCCACAAAGTTTTTTAATGTTCATTTATTCCAAATTTCATAAATTGACCGATAATTTCGGTTTTTAAGTCCCAACAAAAATAACTATAACCAACAATATGACAATAATTAGTCAGAAAATGATTTTAAGTGCATCAAGCGGGTTCAAAACGCTTGACGTTTGGGCCTAATCTGACTATTGAAACCGCAACTTTCCAAATGATCGTTACGAGATTAGCGCGCAGGATGCGCGAATTATCATGTTGGATCATCAGAATTATAGATAGGTACTTTAAATGTCTCGCACATGTGAATTAACAGCAAAAGGTGTTATGTCTGGCAACAACGTTAGCCATGCTAAAAACCGCACTAGACGCAAATTTTTGCCAAACCTTTGTAACGTGACACTTATGTCTGAAGCACTTAACCAGCGCTTCCGCATGCGTATCTCTGCAAATGCACTACGCTCTGTAGAGCACCGTGGTGGTTTGGATGCATTCTTGGTCAAAGCAAGCGACAAAGAGCTTTCAATGAAAGCACGTTTGATCAAAAAACAAATCTCTAAGAAAATGGAGGAAGCTGCTTAATAGCAACCTCTTTCTCTTTTTGATATTCATCGAGCAAGCCATTTTTGGCTTGCTTTTATTTTAACTGGTGGCATCTCCCAGGGTAAAAAAATGCTTAATGTAAAAACTATACTTCCGTTTATTTTTCTAATGGCCCTCATTGTTGTGGGCTCTAACTACCTCGTCCAGTTCCCGGTCAACTATTCAATTGGTGACTATAACTTGGCCGATCTTCTGACATGGGGAGCATTTACCTACCCTGTCGCGTTCCTCATCACAGATATGACAAACCGTAAATTCGGTGCGCAAAATGCTCGTCGTGTTGTGATTGTTGGTTTCGTGATTGCTATTGGCCTATCTATTTGGCTTGCAACACCACGTATCGCAATTGCTTCTGGGTCTGCATTTTTGATAGCTCAAATGCTTGATGTCAGTATCTTCAACGGCTTACGTAGATCATCATGGTGGCATGCGCCGCTTATATCTACAATTGTTGGATCACTGATTGATACATTGCTGTTCTTTGCAATCGCGTTCTCAGCAAGCTTTGGCTTTTTGGGATATGAAGATGGATTTGCACTAGAAAACGCACCTCTATTGGGATTGTTTGCCACAGAAGCACCACGCTGGGCCTCTTGGGCTTTGGGTGATCTTGGCGTCAAACTACTTGTGGGGTTTGCAATGCTTGTGCCTTATGCAGCTGCATTGCCGTATTTAACCGCTCACAAAACTGCAAAAGCTTAGCAGATTTAATTATTCAATAAGTTTGAATTCTAGCAGCAGGTTTCGTTGCAAGAATGAGTGATTATCATCAGAGATAAGCGTGACATATATCTGTCCCGCTTCATCTTTGGTGACACTCATCCCTTCCATATTATCAATCTGGAAGCCAGCTCCTACATCAAGCAACACCTCGCCATCAACCAACGCACCGACCTTGATATCAGCGCCCTTGATCTTGCGAATACGCATCCCAATACCTATGGCAATATTAAACCTGCGCTCAAGCAGCAATAAATCACCATCGGGCAAAAAGTCAGCATCAGTAATATTAAATGGCGCATCGCGCTTTACCGCAAACACCCCTGCCATAGGCCCACTGGTAATGGCTGCGAATAAGTTACCATTCTTATCAACGCTGCTCTCTGAGAAGGCTAATAGAGCCCCTTTAAGCGGTGAATTTACTGGAGCTGTGGCCAGCGCTTCTAAACCACCATTTCGGCGGAATTCAGAGGCTGGAATTTGAACTGGCACAGTCTCAGTTGCAGCAGATGTAAAAACACCATCCAAAGGAAAACCATCAATCCGCGCAAGACGCTCAAAGCTTACAAAAACCTTGTCCCCTTTAAGCGCGATACCTTCTGCGTCAAACTCCCATTTGGAACCCGTTGCGATACCATCCTTATTTCGCATCGGCGCCATTTGAAATTCTGCAACAGAAGAAGGGCTATTATTTTGATCGCGAACCAGCTGACCTTTATACCATAGGCCCGTATCTGTAACGCCGATGAAGTCCTGTCGATTGGCAAAAAAACGAATGCCAGACATTGCGCCAAGAAGTTCATTTTCGGAGGTTAGTTCCAATCCACCCATAAATCGAAATGATCCGAAATCGGTTTCATCAGAGCCAACTTTAAACTGTGGGATTGGAAAAGACTTTATCGCAATAGTGTCAGCGGCATGAGCTGGCAAAACAAATGAAGATGAAAAACATGCAGATAAAAGCAAATCGGAGATGAATTTAGAAAAGCGCATTAGCCAGCCCTTCTAGATGAACCACCACGTTTACCTGAATTATTCTCTTCGCCAAACAATTCAGCCAATTGGTCTGTCATGGCGCCTGCAAGCTCCTCGGCATCAACAATTGTAACAGCACGACGATAATAACGCGTCACATCATGCCCAATACCAATTGCCAATAGTTCAACAGGAGACTTTTGCTCGATCTGTTCAATCACACCACGTAAATGACGCTCAAGATAATTACCATTATTGACTGACAATGTTGAATCATCCACCGGTGCTCCATCAGAAATCACCATCATAATGCGGCGATGCTCTGAACGCATCAAAAGCCGATTGTGAGCCCAAATAAGAGCTTCACCATCAATATTCTCTTTAAGCAGACCTTCGCGCATCATCAAACCAAGATTACGTCTTGCACGACGCCAAGGCGCATCTGCTGATTTATAAATAATATGACGCAAATCATTCAAACGACCAGGACCAGACGGTTTGCCTTCACCCAACCATTTCTCGCGTGATTGACCACCCTTCCAAGCTTTTGTTGTAAAGCCAAGAATTTCCACTTTCACGCCACTGCGCTCAAGAGTTCGAGCCAAAATATCAGCACATGTTGCAGCAATTGTGATCGGACGACCCCGCATAGAGCCTGAATTATCAATCAACAAGGTCACAACCGTGTCCCGGAAATTAGTATCGCGCTCACGTTTAAACGATAAGGATTGGGTCGGATCGATAATAATGCGCGACAAACGCGCAGGATCAAGATGACCTTCTTCAAGATCAAAGTCCCATGACCTATTTTGCTGAGCCATCAAACGGCGCTGCAAACGGTTGGCCAAGCGGCTCACGGCCCCTGAAAGGTGCGAGAGTTGCTTATCTAGAAAACCACGAAGACGGTCTAATTCTTCTTCATCACAAAGTTCTTCGGCTGTGACAACTTCATCAAAATCTGTTGTGAAAATATTATAATCGAGCTTTTCGTTCAGCTCATCAAAAGGCGAATCAGGTCGTTTTGTTTCACCGGAATTTTCAGACTCTTCATCACCATCATCTGTGAAATCGTCATCAGACAGCTCAGCGCCATCCATTTCGCCTTCATCCATTTGATCGTCTGCATTGTCGTTTTCTTCAGCAGGCGCTGTATCAGAACCCGCTTCTTCATCTAACTCTTCTGAATTTTGTTCTTCAGACCGTGGCTGCTCTTCTTCAGATGTACTTTCGTTATCATCTTCTGATGGCTCATCATCGCCTTGATATTCTTCAGCAATATCCATAGAAACCAGCATATCGCGGATTGAATAAGCAAAATCTGCTTGATGGTCTACTTTTTCCAAAAGCGTATCAAGATCACCACCAGCTTTTTCTTCAATCCAATGACGCCAAAGATCAACAACGCGGCCAGTCGATTGGGGCGGCTTAGCGCCAGTCAACCGTTCACGAACGATCAAAGAAATCGCCTCTTCTAAAGGTGCTTCTTCGCGCTTTTTGATAGAGATATAGCTTTTCTTATCGTATTTATCTTCCAACATCGCCGATAGGTTATCGGCAACACCAGACATTTGCAGCGAGCCAAGTGCTTCAACACGTGCATGTTCAACAGCATTAAAGATAGCCCGTGCATCTGCGCCTTCTGGCATCATCTTTTGATGAACTTTTTCATTATGACGGGCTTTTTTTAAAGCAATCGAATCGCCAATACCGCGAATAATCGCCAAATCTTGCAATGTTGGACGTTTTGGCAATTCCGGCAACCGAACGCGATCTTCAGAAATACCCGGAGGGTCCTTGCTAAACACCACTTCTAAATCTTTGTCACCAGAAAGCGCACGCACACAACCAGCAATAGCGCGCTTGATAGGTTCCGCGTCTACTTGACCTGGAGGATTATTCTTTCGATTATCACCGCGACGAGCTGTCATAAATTAATATCCGTTAGCTAACCGCACTCAAAACAACATTTGCAGAGCTTTCTTTAAGCTCTTCATTAAATGCGCGTTGATAATGCTCTGCGACCAAAGAACGTTCCAATTCATCACATTTGTTCAAGAATGTAAGGCGGAACGCTGTTGCAAGGTCACCAAAAATTGCGGCATTTTCAGCCCAAGTGATCACCGTACGCGGGCTCATCACAGTTGATAAATCGCCTGCAATAAAGGAAGCACGGGTCATGTCAGCCAAACGAACCATGCGGGAAACGCGATCACGTCCCTCTTCGCCTTTAAAATTTTTGGCTTTAGCCATCACAATATCAACTTCTTGATCATGCGGCAGATAGTTCAACGTTGTCACAATTGACCAGCGATCCATCTGAGCTTGGTTGATTTGTTGCGTACCATGATAAAGCCCCGTTGTATCACCAAGACCAACAGTATTGGCAGTCGCAAACAAGCGGAAACAAGGGTGCGGGTGGATAACACGGCTTTGATCGAGCAATGTCAAACGACCTGATGTTTCCAAGATACGCTGAATAACAAACATCACATCTGGACGACCAGCATCATATTCATCAAACACCAGCGCAACATTGTTTTGATAAGCCCAAGGAAGGATACCATCTTTAAACTCAGTTACCTGCATACCGTCTTTAACAACGATCGCATCTTTACCGATCAAATCAATACGGCTCACATGACTATCAAGATTGATCCGAACACACGGCCAGTTCAAACGCGCACCAACTTGTTCAATATGCGTTGATTTACCCGTACCATGATAGCCACTGACCATAACGCGACGATTGTGAGCAAAGCCCGCAAGAATTGCTAAAGTCGTGTCTTTATCAAAAATATAATCAGGATCAACTTCAGGCACCTGCTCAGATGATTTTGAATAAGCTGGCACTTTCATATCGATATCAATACCAAAAGCTTCGCGAACTGAAACTTCTGTATCAGGCATGTTGGATGGGGTCGTACTTGTGTTTGTCATAGTGTCTCCGGAGGGAATATTCAAAATGTGAAAATCAGCAAAAACCTGCTGATTTCAGAAGTTGATAGGCCTGAATAACCTCACGGAAGCGTTCTTCTGAACCTCTATCTCCGCCATTGGCATCAGGGTGGTGTTTTTTAACGAGTTCTTTATAGCGCGTTTTGATGTCGTCAGGTGTCGAATCACCCTTAAGCGCAAGTGTTTCAAAGGCTTTTGATTCAAGCGCTTTAAGCTTTCGCAAACGCGGCTCAGGTGTTGCATTTTTTGCTTGATCAAGAAAACCAAATGTATCGTTCATCCGGGCGCGCGATCCAGCGCTGCCAGATGGGCCAGGATCTTTAAGCGGTGAATGCTTCACCTTCTTATTGACACCCATGCCCCAAGTTGGACGATGGCCCGTTAAGGCTTCTTTTTGATAGCGGGCGACTTCGCCATCAGACAATCCATCAAAATAATTGTAACCTTTATTATATTGGCGGACGTGAGTGGCACAGAATTTAAAATATTTACCTTCGGCATTGCGGCCGACAGGCGCTTTGTGTTCGCCTTTTTTGTCACAATCATCCCATTGGCATTCGGTTTCCTTTTGCTCAACTTTCGCTGAGCCTTTTTTGGTACCTTTAGGCTTAGTTCTGATCGAATCAAAATATTTGGAATCAAGTTTCATTTTTAATGCACGGTGCTGTTTCAAAGTAATTTTTTTATCAGACTGGGATAAATCACCCCAATGTCTATGACATACAGAATGTAAGTAGCCTGAAGCTGAACGAATTTCTATAGACGAAAAGGATTTTTCCGCTCATAGACATAACCTAATTCATAAGGAGAACATCATGACGTTGCAAGACACAATCACATCAAAATTGAAGTCTACTTTCAATGTTATCGAATTAAACGTCATAAATGAGAGTCATCAGCATGCTGGACACCAACCACAATTCGATGGTTCGGGCGAAACTCACTTTAGAATTCAGATGCTCACACCCAAGTTTGAAGGGCAATCACGCGTAAATAGACACCGTTTGGTCAATGCAGCCCTTCAAAAAGAGTTCGATGATGGCCTGCATGCACTTGCGCTCGAATTATCTGCCCCTGGTGAAAACAAGCGCTGGTAGAATATATTGAACTGATCCTATTTAACTAACAGGACGCAAGCTCAGCTTTGTAATTCTATTTTTCGAACGCTTGAGCACGATAAAACGCATGCCGTGGAAGGTAAAGGTTTGCTTTTCTTCAGGAATAATTTGTGATTCGTGAATAACAAGCCCAGCAACAGTGGTCGCATCTTCATCTGGTAGCGTCCAATCAAAGGCACGATTGAGATCGCGAAGAGGCACAGAGCCATCAACAATCACAGACCCATCAGCTTGCTGATGCACCCCTTGCACGTCAAGATCATGCTCATCGGCAATTTCGCCAACAATCTCTTCCAAAATATCTTCCAGCGTTACCAAGCCTTCAACTTCGCCATATTCATCAACAACAATAGCAACATGGGCTTTGCGTCTCAAAAAGGCATTCAGTTGATCCTTTAGATTTGTCGTATCAGGAACAAACCAAGGCTTTTGCGCAATCTTCATAATATCAATGCTGGACGATTTGTTATTGACATCCGCCAGCGCACGCAAAACATCTTTTGCATGAATAACGCCGATAATATTATCCGTCTCACCACGCCACACAGGCAAGCGCGTATAGGGGCTTGCCAAAATCATCTTCACATTCTCTTCGGATGTATCATCAGCATTGAGTAATTGTATCGATGTACGGTGAACCATCACATCGGAGACTTCCAGCTCGCCAAGATCCAAAACCCCGCCCAATCGATCACGATCAGCTTTCACCACAGAACCCTCACGGTGAAGAAGATCAACCGCGCCTCTAATTTCCTCATGCGGCAATAACATGGATTCATCTGATGCCAAGTTAACACCAAACAAACCCAACAGGTGTCGAACAATACCGTTGATAAAGCTTGAAAGCGGACCAACAACCAATACAAACGGACGAATAATCGGCGCAACAAACATCGCAAACCTGTCCGGTGTCGAAATAGCCCAGCTTTTTGGCAGCACTTCAGCAAACACAACCAATGTGGCTGTCATCACCAATGTGGCAATCACAACACCTGATTCTCCAAATGCATTAAGCAAAAGACTGGTCGCAAGTGAAGAAGCCAGAATATTGACTAAGTTATTGCCAATCAACAAGGTGCCAATCAAACGATCACGCCGTTCGATCAATTTATTGACCATACCAGCTTTTGCTTCACCATTATTTTCAAGCGAGTGCATTCGAGCACGAGACACAGCCGTCAAAGCTGTTTCTGAGCCTGAGAAAAACCCAGACAACATGATCAAAACAACAATTGCGGCAAGCGTCACCCAGTTGGCGCCAACAAACTGCAAAAATTCATCTAACATTTTTTAATTCCGTATTTCTTCCAAAAAGCGTGACACTTCGTTCATGGGCACATTATTTGCCACGAAAGACTGACCAACGCCGCGCGTTAGGATAAATGTGAGCTCACCACGAGACACTTTTTTATCCTGCGTTATGTGTTCCATCAGTATATCGGTTGGCGGAAGCTCTCCGTCAATGTCTTTTAGTGAAATTGGTAAACCAACTTCAGATAAATGCTTGGCTACACGCGCCCCATCGTCAGGACTTGCAAGATTCATACGGGCGGAAAACCTATAGGCAAGCACCATCCCAATCGACACGCCTTCACCATGAACCAATCGAGCACTGTCATAATCTGTGGCAGCTTCCAAGGCATGGCCAAATGTATGGCCAAGATTGAGCAAGGCACGCGAACCATGCTCCAACTCATCTGCGGCAACAACATCGGCTTTTGCACGGCAGCTGGTCGCAATCGCTTGGATACGCTCAGGTCCACCATTAAAAATGCCCTGCCAGTTTTTCTCAAGCCAAGTAAAAAAGTCAGGCTTATCAATCAAACCATATTTAGCAACTTCAGCATAACCTGCCCGCATTTCGCGTTTCGATAACGTATCAAGCGTGCTTGAATCCACCAAAACCAATTGTGGTTGATGAAAAACGCCCACAAGGTTTTTACCAGCACCTGTATTAATGCCCGTTTTGCCACCCACGGAGGAGTCCACTTGAGCAAGAAGACTTGTCGGGACTTGAATAAACTTCATACCACGGCGCACAATACCAGCAGCAAAGCCAGTTAAATCGCCGATAACACCGCCACCAAGCGCAATAACAGCATCACCACGCTCAAGCTTACATTTTAAAATGTGATCGCAAACAGTCGTTAAATTCTCATAATTCTTGGTCTTTTCGCCGGGCTTTAAAATCAACGGATCAATCTCAATCCCCACACGCGCAAGGCTCTGTGTTAACGGGGCAAGATAATGTTCGGCCACATGTTCATCAGTAATAATTGTTGCGCGGATATTTGGTAGACGTTTGGCGATCTCTTCACCAGCGTGTTCCATCAATCCATTCCCGATCAAAATATCGTAGGAGCGCGACCCAAGTGAAACATCTACACACGTGACTTCTGACATCATGTCTTATCCTAGTTTTTTGATGAAGTGCGAATAGCATTCATAACATCCAACGCAACATTTTGCTTGGGAATATTGCGCGACTGAACCGAGATATCAGCTTGTCCATAAATCGGGTAACGCTCATTCATTAAGTCCTGCAAGATTTTTTGCGGATTAGGCTGCTGCAATAATGGCCTGGTTGTGCGCTTTGAAACACGCCCCCACAACACATCAAAATCAGCTTTGAGCCATAAAGATAATGAATTTTGCAAAATATTCTCGCGCGTTTCATCATTCATAAAGGCGCCACCACCGGTCGACACAATTTGTGGACCTTCGAGCAAGACGCGGCGAACAACTCTGGATTCTAATGCGCGAAACTCTGGCTCACCATATTGAGTAAAGATCTCTGTGATCGGCATTTGTGCAGCAGCCACAATCTCATCATCTGTATCCACAAACGGAAGGCCAGAATAATGGGCAAGCAATTTTCCAATAACAGATTTACCAGCACCCATCAGCCCAACCAACACTAAATTTTGCTGACTTAATGCTTCACAAACCGCTTGACCTGCTTGTTTCAAATCTGTTTCTTCAACGGGGTTCAACGCACAATCTCCATTTCTCTTTTCTATCGGACAAGACAGGCAATTGGTCAAGTCTTGGGGCTTGGTTTTAGTCCAACCATTTGCGGAAATAGCGTTGAATAGCAAAAGTTTTCAAAATTGCAGACGTGCAGACTTGCGCGGCAACCTTATCTTGCATAGACATATCAAGGTTCGATCAAACCCATGAGATGAAAAATGCCATCCTTGTTCAAGTTATTATTTGTTGTCGGCATACTCGCAAGCATAACCTATGGAATGATGTTTGCACTCACCCATTACGTCGAACCAAAACAGCGCGAAGTCACGATCAGAGTGCCAACTGAACTGCTTTATCGCGACCAATAAACGCGCAACCTATTTAGGACTAGCCAAATTGAGAGATCTCAGCGCTGCACATCTTGAAGCATTTTTAGAGATGATGATTGCAGAACGGGGCGCAGCTCATAACACAATCACATCCTATGCGCGTGATCTCCAAGACATCAGCCACTTTTTATCATTGCGCAATAGATCACTTGATACCGCATCCTCAGATGATATCAGAGCCTATCTCAAATCCATGTCAGATGCTGGCTTTGCCGCAAGTTCGCAAAGCAGGCATCTCTCATCGATGAAGCAATTTTATCGATTTTTACATGAAGAAGACATCCGCCAAGATGACCCAACAGGGATCATTGATGCACCAAAGGCAGAGATGAAACTGCCAAAAACTTTATCCGAAGCTGAAGTGAACTTGCTTTTGGAAACCGCAGAAGATGCAGTCGCCATGGCTCAAACAAAACAAGAGGTCATGCAACGCGCAAGATTTCGTGTCCTTTTAGAATTACTTTATGCCACCGGAATGCGCGTCAGTGAACTTGTGGCCCTTCCCGCCAATGTGCTCAAACGGGATGAGCCCTATTTAATTATCAACGGCAAAGGCAATAAAGAGCGCTTGGTCCCCATCTCAACGGCAGCCAAGATCGCGTTTGCAGACTATATCAGCGCAAAAGCAGCGTTTGAAGCTGATATGAAAAAGCCGCCCCAAAGCGCATATTTATTTCCTGCAGCATCAAAAACTGGATTTTTAGCACGACAAGTATTTGCCAGAGAACTCAAAGACATTGCAAATTCGGCGGGGATTGATCTGAAAAAAGTATCTCCGCACGTCCTTCGTCACGCATTTGCATCTCACCTTTTGTCAAATGGTGCAGATTTACGTGCTGTGCAGGAACTTTTGGGCCATTCGGACATCTCAACCACCCAAATTTATACCCATGTACTGGATGAAAGACTGAAAAAGCTCGTCAATGAGCATCACCCCCTTGCAAAACCGTTTAAAAAGTTCAATTAAATTGGTTACACATCGGATACACAATGGACGGTAGAAAATATTCATCATTTCTTGAAGTGTGAATGATAATACCTACATACAGTACCTAACTATAGACACTTTTTTGTTGGCATCCAAATATCATGCACCATTATCTAGATTTCGAAAAACCCATCTCTGATCTCCAAGGCAAAATCCGTGAGTTGAAAACACTCTCCGGTAATGAGGAGGGCATTGATACAGCTGATGAGATTGAACGCTTAGAAATTCGTGCAAGCGAAGCAACAGCTGAAATTTACTCAAAGCTGACCCCATGGCAAAAAACTCAAGTGGCGCGCCATCCAGCGCGGCCTCATTTTGTTGATTATGCAGCCGCATTGTTCACAGAGTTCACACCATTGGCTGGTGATCGTAAATTCTCAAATGATGAAGCCATTCAGTCTGGTCTTGCGCGTTTCAACGGTCAAGCCGTTGCCGTTATCGGCCATGAAAAAGGCAGTGATACGCAAGCACGTATCAAGCACAATTTTGGTAGTGCACGCCCTGAAGGCTATCGCAAATCAATCCGCATCATGGAAATGGCAAACCGTTTTGATATTCCTATCATCACGCTTGTTGATACAGCCGGTGCCTATCCAGGTGTTGGCGCCGAAGAACGCGGCCAAGCTGAAGCGATCGCACGATCAACTGAAATGTGCCTGAATGTCAAAGTTCCGATTATCTCCATCATCATTGGTGAAGGCGGATCAGGCGGCGCAATTGCCATCGCTGTTGGCAATAAAGTTTATATGCTGGAACACTCAATCTACAGCGTCATTTCACCAGAAGGTGCAGCATCTATCCTATGGCGTGATGCAGCCCGCGCAAAAGATGCCGCCACAAACATGAAAATCACAGCGCAAGACCAACAAGGCTTGGGCATTATCGATGGCATCATTACCGAACCAATCGGTGGCGCACATCGCGAACCGGCAACTGCGATCAATGGTGTTCGAGATATCATCAAATCGTCACTTGAAGAGCTAACGGCTAAATCACGTGATGAATTGGTTAAAGAACGTCGTGAGAAGTTTTTAGCTATTGGCCGTAATTTAAGCTAATTTGATCGCCATAAAGCAGCCAGATACGGTATCTTTAATGGTTTAATCTGATCACAATCTGTTTATCTGCTTTTTTTCATTCATTATGGTAATAATTTAACAACCATAAGAATGATAATTTCGGTGAGCAGGAAGTGGTCCTGATTTGATAATAATTGACGAGCGGCGAATGGCTTTTTCTAATATGAAATGGGTAGTACTTACAGGAAGCTTAGCGCTTGTTGGATGTAATGACACGTTATCTTCAGTGTCAAACAAGGCAGAACACCCTCTGCCATCAAAACTCGTCAGCAAAATGAAATCGCAAGGCATGTCCACGCGCTCTCCAATTTTAATGCGGATTTTCAAAGAAGAAAACACGCTTGAAATCTGGAAAAAAAAGCCAAATGGCCACTACGAAATCGTCACCAATTATGGCATTTGCAAATGGTCTGGCGGATTAGGTCCAAAATTCAAAGAAGGTGACAGACAAGCACCTGAAGGTTTTTACCGCATCAACAAACATCAAATGAACCCCAATTCCAGTTACTACCTGTCGTTCAATATGGGTTTTCCAAATTCCTATGATCGTTCGCATGGCAGAACAGGTTCAAACCTCATGGTGCATGGCGCTTGCTCATCAGCTGGTTGTTATTCCATGACCGATGAACAGGTTCTAGAGATTTTCGGCTTTGCCCGAGATGCCTTTAAAGGCGGTCAAAAGTTCTTCCAAGTTCAAGCCTTCCCGTTTCGCTTAACACCGGAAAACATGGCACGTTATCGTGACCATAAGAGCTATGAATTTTGGAACCAGATTAGAGAAGGCTATGATCATTTTGAAATCACAAAACGCCCACCAGATGTTCAAGTCTGTGACCGCCGTTACGTGTTTAATCAAAAAGCTGAAGGCAATGCTAAGTTTAGAGCCAATGCGGCCTGTCCGCCAATGTCACAATCCCCTGCTTTGCAACTGGCCTATGCCAACTATCAAAAAGACTACAATGAGAAGTTCGCAACAGCCGTTACCAAGCTAGATAAAGACGCAGTCAAACAGCAAGAAGCTGAAATTGCGAAAATCGCAAATGAAGCACGCGCAATTGATCGTGCTGAAAAAGCAGCCTTACACGACGCGCAAGTGTCACGGACTGTCGCGCCAATTGCATCTTTATTCTCGTCCCGTGCAAAGCAATCTAATGCGCCACAAAACAACGCTTTGTCAGCCAATCTTTATAAAAATAATACTGCCCCAAATGCGATTACGTCAGACAATGTTGTTGAGCCAGAAATTGTTGCTGTTCAACCTGCGCAAATTCCTGAGGTTGGGGCCGTTCCGCTACCTGCCTCTGTGGAGGCTGTTGATACAAACGTGGAGAAAACACCAAAATGGAAATTTTGGAAACGTAATAAAAGCACAGATAGCTAATCGGCGTATAACATTCTCATGAAAGAACTTGATCTTAAGGGCCTAAAATGTCCGCTCCCTGTCTTGCGTTTACAGCGTTTTATACGAGATCATTTGGATATTGGCGGTCAAGTTGAAGTCTCAACAACAGACCCCATGTCACAGCTCGATATTCCGCACTATTGCAACGACAGCGGACAGAAACTTATCTCATCTGATCTCAACGAAGATGTTTGTATCTTTATTGTCGAAAAACAAATTCACATCAGCCAAAATCAATAAGCTTCTTAATATCTTGAACGGTGAGACCTTTGGTTTTTCGCAATTCTCGCAACGATGTATCTTTATCGCTTTTTGACAGCTTTCTGCCATTTTTATCTCTGATCAGCTTGTGATGGATATATCTTGGCTCGGGCAATTGCAGCAAATATTGCAACACGCGATGTACCGATGTCGATGCAAAAAGATCAGTCCCTCGAACAATCAAATTCACATCCTGCATCGCATCATCCAACACAACAGACAAATGATAACTCGTCGGCACATCACGCCGCGCCAAAACCACATCGCCCCACTGCTCAGGATCTGCCTTGATGATGGTCTCCGCTAGCTTCGGATCAGCTTTATCCAATCCAGATGCTGGCAAAGCAAGTTCTGTCCAAGACAAGTCATGACCACTCGCCGTTTTAATACGCGCAGCAGCAGCTTTCATATCCAAACGCCAATTAAATGCATCCCCTTGGTCTATTCGACTTTGTCGTTCAGCATTTGATAATGTGCGACATTCGCCCGGATAAATCGGAGCGCCATCAGGGTCTTTTGGCCAAACAGGACTGGAGGATTCAATATCAGACACTTTTTGCGATATATCTCGACGAGACAAAAAGGCAGGATATACAAGCTCATCCCTGATAAGTTGATCAAGAGCCATTTGATAAGCGTCAAAACGTTCTGATTGGCGCAAAACAGATTGCAGCCAATCCAAACCAAGCCAGTTCAAATCCTCAAAAATCGCAGCTTCATATTCTGGCCGAAAACGCGATTGATCAATATCTTCAATCCGCAACAAACATTGCCCCGATACGTAATCTGCAACAGACCAATTTAACAGCGCAGAATAAGCGTGACCCAAATGCAAATATCCATTTGGGCTTGGGGCAAAACGTAGTCGATTTTCAATGGATGTACTCATCGCCCATCTATGCCACGACAAAACAAACCAGTCACCAAAATTGTGGTGCTATAATGGTCTCATGAAAACACGCATACAAAACGAATCAGATATTCAATTCGGCCTTGATGAACTGATCAAACTTGACCCCGCGCTTTCACCTCTCATTGAAAAGGTTGAAGAAGTTCCATTGCGCCTGTCTAAAAATGGCTATGCCGGCCTTGCAAAAATCGTCACATCCCAACTGATTTCACGCGCTGCAGCACAGGCCATTTGGTTGCGCATTGAAAATGAATTGGGCGATGTGACGCCCAAAAACATATCTTGTAAAAACGAGCAAGAGCTCAAAGGCCTCGGACTATCGGGAGCAAAGGCTAGAACGTTTATCCAATTGGCTCATGAAGTGTCCAACGGCACGCTTAATTTTGATGAAATTGATCAGTTACCGCCCGATAAAGCATTGAAAAAGCTCATGACTTTCAAAGGTATTGGTCGTTGGTCGGCAGAGGTTTATCTCATGTTTTGTTGTGGTCATGCAGACTTTTTCCCCGCTGGGGATATCGCGCTTCGCACGGCAGCGGGTAATGCTTTTTGGCATGGTATCCGCCCCGATGAACAACAATTAAGAGCACGTGCCGAGCTTTGGAAACCCTATCGAAGCATCGCCGCACGATTACTTTGGGCCTATTATGCCCATGAGGAAAACCGCGATAAAAATCCAATTTGATGAGAGGGCGTGGAGGCACAAATAGAATTTCGGTTTATTTTTTAAAAACACTTCACAACGCCGTCACATACTGCATATTATAGATAATCATAACCTTGTGACGATCAGGAGATGAATGTGACGATTGCAGTACCGCCTCAATCGCTTCCAGCCCTTGTGCTGAATGCAGATTTTAGGCCGCTAAGTTATTACCCGCTGTCCCTTTGGTCTTGGCAGGGCGCAGTTAAGGCAGTGTTTTTAGAACGCGTGAATATTGTCGCTGAGTATGATCACAGCGTGTCTTCGCCGAGCTTTTCTATGAGGGTGCCAAGTGTTGTTTGTTTGAAAAACTACATCAAACCACCCGAACATCCAGCCTTCACCCGATTTAACGTTTTCTTGCGAGATAAGTTTGAATGCCAATATTGCCATTCAACCGAAGAACTTACCTTTGATCACGTGATACCGCGCCGTTGCGGCGGGCAAACAACATGGACAAACATTGTTGCGGCCTGTTCGCCATGCAATTTAAGAAAAGGTGGCAAGCTTCCAAAAGAAGCTAAAATGTATCCAAGTCAAAATCCCTATCAACCAGATATGCATGACCTACATAAAAACGGACGCTTGTTTCCGCCCAATTATCTACACGAAAGTTGGATGGATTTTCTCTATTGGGATTCTGAGCTTCAACCGTAAGATACCAAGACCTATTTTCGGAACGCCAAGCGCAATGTAAAGAATGCTAAAAGTGCACTTGCGATCACGTTCCATCCGGCAAATGACAGCCCCAAGATACGCAAAGCAGCTTTATCGCATGACGGTGGTTTTTTGGCGTTTAAATCGCCAAGTAAATTGGATGCATTCGCAGACAGGCCATCCACAACAGTGGTGCAATCGGTAGGCCCTGGCCACCAACCCCATTCAACGCCAGAATGGAAAACACCTAGATAGGTGCCAAACACCATCGCAAGACCAGCTAGGAAAATGAGTGCACGGATCCAAACAGCAGGCCCTGTAAACATTGCAGCAATACCTGCAATCAGCAGGATGGGGATTGCAGTGTAATAAGGTGTTCTTTGTTCTAAACAAAGTGCGCAAGGGATGTAGCCGCCGATAATTTCAAACGCCAATGCGGAGCCAACAACCAGCACCATCAAAAACGCAGCAATGAAAATCACCCGTTTATGTTCAGGTAATAAAGGCGCTGAAAACGCGGCCGAAATCGATTTTACGTGTGACATACTATCCCCTTAGAAAATGAATTTTACTGCGTAAAACCCACCCACCAGTAGAACTAGGAATAAGGCGAAAAGGAGACCAAGGTATTTTTCAATAAACAAACGAATAGGTTCACCAAACTTGCTTAAAAGCCACGCCACCAAAAAGAACCTAGCTGCACGGCCAATGATACTGACAATCGTAAAGATGAAAATATTAAGCCCAGTTGCGCCAGAAAAAATGGTCAAAACCTTATAAGGGAATGGCGTGACCGCGGCGAACAAAACGCCCCAACCGCCATGGGTGTTATACCAATCAGCAACTTTGTCGAACGAGTCCGCTTTGCCATAAAACTCAAGGACAGATTTACCAATCGTCTCAAATAAAAACATGCCAATCGCATAGCCCAAAAACGCGCCAAGAATTGAGAAAATTGTGCAGATGAGCGCAATACGCTTCCATTTGCTCGGTTGCGCAATCACCATTGGAATTAAAATCACATCCGGTGGAATTGGAAAAACTGAACTTTCTAAAATCGAGACACTCGCCAAGCCTTTTTCAGCATGACGTGTTGCAGCCAACGACATAGTCCAATTATAAAGGCGTCTAACCATAAGTTATCCATTTTCTAAATTCTGATTGTCTTTGTAACTCGACATCCGATTTTGTAAACCAAAATATCTAAAGAACATGAGCATTCACTTAAACATTCAAGCGGACAGGTAAAACTCTCTTTAAAAATATGGGATTATCCTTATATTGAGTTCAAAGCGGAGAAACAAAATGCCAAATGAAGATCTAGAATTACAGATAGTCTCGCTCAACAAAGAACTCGCTAAGCTCAATTCACACCGCTTCATCAAAATACATAATTCCTATCCAAAAATGATTGGATTTCAAATACTCCGCGGATTAGCCTTTGGTTTAGGCTCAGTCATTGGCGCTACAGTTCTCGTCTCACTACTGATATTTCTCCTATCCAATATTAATTTCATTCCCATCATCGGCGAATGGGCCACAGAGATCATGCTTGTGCTAGAGCCAAAACTATAAGGCAGAATAAGATAGAATTATGTTTCTATCGACTTTCTCAATATTTTCTCAAAATTATCTATTGCCTAACTCAAATCCATATAGTACATCGCACTCAGGGCCTCCCTGGCGGAACTGGTAGACGCGTTGGATTCAAAATCCAATTCCTCACGGAGTGCCGGTTCGATTCCGGCGGGAGGTACCATTTTTTTCGTGTAACTTATTGATTTTAGTTATCAATAAGTTAGCACAACAATTTTTTCTTACTTTTTTTCTTACTTTTTGCATGCGATGAAATGGTTTTGGTTTTCGAGTGGCTACCGGACAAAACATACAGTAAGATGTAATATACTCTTAGACTTAACATTTATGTGAGCTAGAAATTTTAGCTTGTGACTTGCTAACCCGAAAAAAACACTCCATGAAATTTCTCTTCACTTTATTGACCCTCGCAATCAGCCCTCAGTCTGCTTTTGGGTTTTGTAGCGAGCCAAGTGCTTATGTGAGTTTTCCTGATGCGCCTCGGTCGTATGTTGAGCCTTCAGTTCCTTACTGTTTAAATTCTTATAGTTACTCAAAAAAGCATACTTGCAACCAATGGGAACTTGATAACTATTTTTCTGAGGTTGATGATTACATTGACGAATTGAACGATTACATAAGTGAGGCCAATAACGCTGCAGAAGAAGCATTGTCGTTTGCCCAAAGTGCCAAGTCCTATGCTCAATGTAAAGCAGAGGAGATATCCACACAGCACGAGTAGTAGACCTTGAGAAAAGACTTATGCATATTTAAAGGCTTGAAATTCAGTCTCATGGGTTGAAACACTAAAATACTGCCAGCCAAAACAGGCTGTATCAAAAGTTATTACATCCATTAGGGTCAGCAGCATTAAAATATGACGACTGACCTGACACCCAATATTGTAAACACTTCAGCAAACTTCATATTAATTTCAAGTATAAAACTAGCAAAAATTACTTCCATGATATTGCGGTTCTAGCAGTTCCCATTCTTATTTCCTTTTTCACGCAATAAGAATTCCACTGAAAACAGCATTTTATAATGACCTAACCTTCTGATGCGCCTACTAAATCACACCCCAATTATAATTAAACCGCATATAACAATCATGGCATCCAAGTCCGTTTCTTGGGTTCGCGAGTGTAGTCTAACACACGGTTCTGCATAAAGGCGGGATTAAGTGGGATTAGACGGGATCTGGTGGAAAAGCGTTATATTACAAAGCGATAAGCGGTGGCATGTGAACCACAAGCAAGATCAAAGTTTGTCACACGGTTCTGCATAAGGTCTAAA
>CAXBCW010000017.1:0-59425 GCA_963974325.1 uncultured Rhizobiaceae bacterium | reverse complement strand
GCCACAATGATGTCTGCCAGTGGTGCAAGCGCAATGGCTTCTGGTGCCATGGGTGCTGTGTTAAAAACGGATCGTATATTATGTTTGCGGGCAGATAAAAGCGCAGTTTTGACCGCTGCCACACCAATTTCCATCTGTAATAAAATACTATCGCCAGCGCTCATGCTCTTTAAAAGAAGCTCAGCATCTTCTGAGACGACTTTTCCATTGGCGCCGGGGACAACAGCAATCATGTTTTCACCATCGCCACCCACCAAAATCAAGGCTGTTCCGGTTGGGCCTTCAACAGATTTTATAAAACTAAGATCAGTGCCTGCCGTTTTGAGCAGTTCAATTGAACTGGCCGCAAAATCATCTTGGCCCACAGCACCTGCCATTTTAACCTGAGCGCCCGCACGTGTTGCCGCCAAGGCTTGATTGGCACCTTTGCCACCTGGCGCTGTTGCAAAACTATTACCGGACACTGTTTCACCTGGGCTAGGCAATCTATCTGTGGTCGCAGTGAGATCCATGTTGATTGAGCCAAATACGCAGATCATTTTATCTCCAATTATGAGTTAGACCAAATCAAGGTCTCAAGTTAAGGCGGCCAGATGAGCCAATCGGATTGCTCTCGGGTATAGCCTCTTGTTCAGCCGCTTTTGTCACAGTGCCCGAAGGTGGATCCTGCTCTTTTGGGCTATCTTGAAAGTCTAATGCTTCGATCTTTGAACTTCTTTTCATAATCTTATCGGTGGATGTGAGGATTTGGTCAATATCTTTTTGGCTTTGACCAAAATGTCCCTGTAGTTTTCGAACGCGATCATCAAGACGCGATAAGTCATCCATGAGCCGAATAACTTCACCCTGAATGAGATGCGCTTGCTCGCGCATACGTGTGTCTTTTAAAACGGCTTGAATAACCTGTATCGACAACATCAAAAGTGATGGAGATACAATGACCACACGCGCACGATGGGCGCGATGGGCAATACCTTCAAAATTCTCGTGAATTTCAGCAAAAATAGATTCAGAGGGCACAAACATAAAGGCGGTGTCTTGGGTTTCGCCTTTGATCAGATATTTCTCTGAGATATCCTTGATATGCTTGTCCATATCAGTCCGAAATTGCCGCGAAGCTTCGGTTGTTGATCGATCATCTTCAGCTTTTTTAATCGCATTCCACGCTTCTAGCGGAAACTTTGCATCGATCACCAGATCAGGTGAATCATTCGGCATTTTGACCGTGCAATCGGGTCTATTATTATTGGAAAGCGTTGTTTGAAAATTATAAGCCCCAATCGGAAGGCCGTCTTTGATAATGGTTTCCATCCGAGCTTGGCCAAAGGCACCACGCGTTTGCTTATCAGACAAAATAGCCTGCAAGCTCACAACATTTTTCGCCAAATTTTGGATATTGTTTTGAGCCGTATCAATCACCGCAAGTCGTTCTTGTAGTTTAGATAGATTTTCATGGGTGGCTTTTGTTTGTTCAACCAGCGAATTGCCCAGTTTTTGCGTCATACCGTCAAGGCGCTGGCTGATGCTCTGATTAAGCTCAGATTGACGTGAGCCAAACAGCTCTGCCATCGTGCTCATGCGGCCTTGCATTTCTGATTGAACTTTCAAAAGTTCATTCAATTGGCTCCGCGCAACCTGCTCATTCATATCAGCCTGCTCAACAGCGCGGGCGCGGGCATTGGCCCCTCGCCAAGACAATATAAAGATTGCAAATAAGAGAATTAAAAAGATCGTAACAAGGCCAAATAAAACCTCACTAAGAGATAAAATCATATCGCCCATTTGCAAAACAGGTTCAGAAAGAAAGTCTGAGTTTAAGTTCATTTTCAAACACTATCTGATTCTTGAAAAAACGCTAGATCAAAAGGTGAACGAATGATCGGAACTGCCATGCAAAGGATCAATAAATTAATTGACCTTGTGCGCGCAAAGCCTTATCCCACCTCCTATGAGCATAAAACCTATTATATTACTTCCCAACACGGTCCTACGAAAACAATCAGAACCTGTTGAACGATTTGACGATGAGCTTCAAAAGCTTGCGGCTGATATGACCGATACAATGTATTATGCGCCCGGCATTGGCTTGGCTGCTGTACAAATCGGTGTCCTGCGTCGTTTGCTGGTGATTGATGTTTCAAAGGATGAAGATAATAAAAACCCTCAAGTCTTTATCAATCCTGAAGTGGTTGATGAAAGCGACGAGCGCGGTATTTATGATGAGGGTTGTTTATCAATCCCAGATTATTATGCCGAGGTTGAACGTCCAGCGTCGATAAAAGTCAATTATCTTGATCTATCTGGCAAAGCGCAAACCATCCAAGCTGATGGTCTTATGGCAACATGTTTGCAACATGAAATTGATCATCTCAACGGTGTGTTGTTCATCGATTATTTATCGAAGCTCAAAAAAAATATGGTCATTAAAAAATTCACAAAGCTCGCAAAACAGCAGTCTCCAGAACTTTAGAGCAGAACTTTAGCCGAAATCCTGTTGTTTGAATGAAGGGGTCGTTATGCGCATTATATTCATGGGGACACCAGAATTCTCACGTGCGACCCTTCAAGCATTGATGGATGCTGGTCATGATATTGTGTGTGTTTATACCCAGCCACCAAGGCCCGCAGGCCGCAGAGGTTTGGAGCTAAAACCTTCTCCCGTTCACGAACTTGCAGATCAACATAACATCGAAGTGCGAACACCAATTTCGCTTAAATCAGCTGAAGAACACAGAGGGTTTGACGATCTCAATGCGGATGTTGCAATGGTTGTCGCCTATGGTTTGTTGCTTCCAAAAACCATTTTGGACAGTCCTAAATATGGCTGTTTAAATGGTCATGCATCATTGCTTCCGCGCTGGCGGGGAGCGGCCCCTATTCAACGGGCGATTATGGCAGGCGATGCAGAAACCGGCATGATGATTATGAAAATGGAAGAGGGTTTGGACACAGGGCCTTTTGCACTTGTTGAGAAGATCGCGATAACGTCAGAAACCACGGCAGGAAGCCTTCATGATGAATTGATGGATCTGAGTGGCCCATTGGCGGTTAAAGCGATTGATATGCTAGGTAATGGCCAAATCCAGTTCACAGATCAATCTAATGAAGGGGTGACCTATGCAAAGAAAATCGACAAGACTGAAACGCGGATAGATTTTTCAAAACCAAGCTTAGATGTGCATCGACATATTATGGGCATATCTCCTTTCCCCGGCGCTTGGTTTGAGCTAGGTGAGGGCAAGAAAGCTGCCCGCGTTAAAGTGCTAGCTTCACAACAAGTGGATGGTTCAGATAATGTACCCGCTGGCACTGCGCTAGATGATGCGCTGACAATTGCCTGTCAAACAGGAGCGGTACAATTCACAAAACTGCAAAAAGCTGGCAGTAAACCAATGCAAGCGAGTGATTTTTTGCGTGGAACTGACATTCCGAAAGGCACCCTTTTGGTGTAGGATATTGATATGCCACGCTTTAAAATTACGATAGAATATGATGGAACTGGATATTCAGGCTGGCAGCGCCAACCAGATGTGCCCACGGTTCAACAGGCCATTGAAACGGCAATTTTCAAATTTTCCGGTGAAACTGTCACCGTGTCAGGCTCTGGTCGCACCGATGCTGGCGTTCATGCAAAAGAGCAAGTTGCGCATTTTGATTTGGCAAAACCACGTACCGCAGAAACAGTTCAAAGCGCGATCAACGCTCATCTCTCACAACAAAAAGATCGTGTGGCCATTTTATCTGCACATGAGGTTGATGAAACCTTTGATGCGCGATTTTCTGCGCTCAAGCGTTATTATACCTATCAGTTTATTTGCCGCCGTGCGCCGCTGGCTTTAGAGCGAAACCGTATGTGGCATTCGTCCCATCCGCTAGATGCAAATGCCATGCATGAGGCAGCGCAACGGCTCGTGGGCAATCATGATTTTACAACATTTCGGTCTGTGCAATGTCAGGCAAATAGCCCAATTCGTACGATGGACCGTTTAGATGTTGTGAGGCATGAAGATGGCGAGCGGATCGATTTACACGTCTCAGCGCGTGGGTTTTTGCACAATCAAATACGTTCATTTGCCGGCACGTTGCGAAAAGTCGGTGAGGGCCGTTGGTCGCCAGATGATGTAACACGCGCTTTGCAAGCAAAAGAGCGAAGCGCCTGTGGTCCAGTTGCTCCGCCCTATGGGTTGTATTTTATGAAAGTGGATTACTAGTCTACCCAAATAACTATGCTTCTTGGCGTTCTAAAACCTGTTCACGTGCCGTTACAAAGTCAATTTTCCCGCTTCCAAGAATTGGAACGGCACCAACATGCACTTCCGCCGGTATCATGAGATCCATCGCGCATTTTTTCTTAGCAAAATCCACAAATTGTTTGCGATCTGCATGTTCTGCCTCGGTGATAAGCACCAAGCGTTCGCCTTTTTTCGCGTCAGGAATAGAGACAACAACGGTGAGTTCATTGGGCCATAATTCACCAGCCAATTGCTCAACAGCAGCTAACGACACCATTTCACCAGCAATTTTTGCAAAGCGTTTTGCACGGCCACGAATTGCGATAAACCCTTGATCATCGACAGTGACAATATCACCAGTATCATGCCATCCATCTTCACACGGCTCTAAAACACCTGGGTTTTCAGCGCGTAAATATCCGGCCATCACGTTAGAACCTTTAACAAATAGACGCCCACCTTCAGCTATTCCAGGCACAGGTTCTAACTTGTGTTTCATACCTGGTAAGAACCTACCAACAGTGCCAGATTTATTGTGCATTGGCGTATTAAGCGCAATAACGGGCGCTGTTTCGGTCACGCCGTAACCTTCCAAAATGCGCAATCCAAACTTCTCCATATAGGTGGCTTGGGTGCTCGCTTTGACGGGTTCTGCCCCAGAAAAACAATAGCGTACAGAACGGAAATCATAAGAATTAGCGGTTCTGGCATATCCAGTTAGGAACGTATCTGTTCCAAATAGAATTGTGGCATTGGACGAATAAACCAGCTCAGGAATAATTCGGTAATGTAAGGGCGAGGGATACATGTAAACCGGAACACCGGAAACGAGCGGTAGTATCATACCAGCTGTCAGACCAAACGAATGAAAAATCGGTAGGACGTTAAACAGTTTATCTGATGGATTGAAATCAATCCGAGCTGCAGCTTGGGCAACATTTGTTAAAATATTGCGGTGGGTCAGCATCACCCCTTTGGGCGCTCCTTCTGATCCTGATGTAAACATGATGACGGCTGGATCATTGACACTTTTCTTCTGTAGAACGCTATTTTTACGAATAAGCCCCCATATTTTTTCAAAAATTGTGATCTCCTTGCGCAGCTCATCAAGCCATATGATTTGGACATCGTTTTCAATTTCAGAAATAACATCTTCCAATTTTGCATGGGCAATAAACATCTTTGAGGATAAAACAACGCGGACTTCTGCTGCTTTACAGGCAGATAAGATATTGGCAGAACCAGCTGAAAAGTTGATCATTGCAGGTGTTTTACCCGCTGACATCAAACCAAATACGGTGGCAGCTGAGCCATTGGCATTTGGCAACATAACGCCAACATTTGTTTCATCTTTCAAGATCGTTGCGAATTTACGCGCAAGAACAGACATGCCTGTCAACAATTTGCCATAGCTTAACGTTCCGGTAAGTGGGTCCTGAACTGCAGGTTTTTTCATACCGATCGTTTTGGCAGTTTGGATAATTTTTTCAGGGATCGTGTGTTTCATATGCGTTGTTTCAAAAACAGATACCGACATCATTTCATACAATGCAGCCCCTGCTGCAATTCGGCGTTTTCGGCCGCGAAGTTCTGGATCAACTTCTAGTTTTCGTGGCTCAGAAATCGTCACTTTAACCTTTGGGAAAAGAGACTTTTTGATGCTGTGAGATGATGATTTTGAGAAGTAACTCCGCTCCAAACCTTCAATACGTACTGGAACAATAATCGAGCCCGTTTTATCAGCCACCATGGCAGCGCCATCATATACTTTCATCAAACTACCCGTAACTGTGATGCGTCCTTCGGGGAAAATCACCAATGGCTCACCATTTTTGACGGCGTGAATAAGTGTCCGCGTGCCCATAGGTTTGGTCGGATCAAGTGGCATAAAGTTACAAAGCTTTAGGAACGGGCGAACCCACCATTTTTTCGATACTTTATCATCAACAGCGAAAATTGGCTCTTTATCACTCAATACCAAGGCTAGGCCACCATCAAGATAACTGACATGGTTGAGCGCAATAATCGGAGTATCTCCAGCCTTTTCAAGATTTTCCAAACCTTCAATTTCCATGCGGTGAAACGCACGAAGAACGATAGAAATAAAGTCACGGAATGCACTGGTTGGCAGATAATAGATCATCAACGCCGCAACAAACACATTGATCACCGCAAGGCCAATTAACAATTGTGGGATAGATACGCCAAAGGCTTGCAGAATTGCCATAAAACCAATGCCAACAACGATAAACAGTGCGTTTAGCACATTCACTGCAGCGACAATCCGAGCACGATTTTTCTCAGGTGCCCAGGCTTGAACAGCGGTAAATGTTGGCACCACAATAAAAGCACCAGCCATTGCCAAGCCAGCAAGATCAACACCAATTCGAATTGTATTGTCCTGCGCAAAGAAGGCGCTAAGTGAATTCACTTGTGGCGCAGCTTCAAGGCCCCACAAAACATAAGACAGATCGGTAACGAATATCGCAACTAAGAAAGTACCAATAGGTGCGGGTAGCAAGTTGATACGACCTGCAGATAACCATGCAGCGATGGCTGATCCGATGCCAATAGATACGGCAAAAATTGCAAGATATGCGGTCACAGCAATTTCATGGCCACCAAGCGTTTGCTTCACAAATGTTGGCATCAGCGATAGAGCGACAGCGCCAATTAGCCAGAACCATGACACCATCCAACTTGCGTGCATAATTGGTTTATTCTCCCACAATTCGCCCAAAAGACGACGTGTTGAACGAATGATATTTCGGTCGATGGTTAAGTCTGGTTCTGCAGCGCCTGTTTTGGGAATGTATCGGCTGAATATCCAGCAGATAATTGCAAAGCCCATCATCATTGGACCAAAGATCCAAATGCCCGCATCGCCGCTGAACGTAATACCTGCAACGATTGTACCGGATAAGATCGCAAGGAATGTTCCTGCCTCGACCCATGCATTGGCTTTTGGTAAGTCAGGAACATCAATATGATCGGGCAGAATACCGTATTTTACCGGACCAAACAGCGCCGATATAAAGCCAAAAAGGAATAAGGAAAGCATCAAGATCGGAATGGAGGAAAGACCCATGCCAATGATTGCCACAATCGCGGCACCAATTTCGATTAATTTTAGCCGTTCAGCAACAATTGCTTTGTCAAATTTATCAGCAATCTCACCGCCCACGGCAGAGAAAAACAAGAATGGCAGAATAAGAACCGCACTTGCTATTGTCACCATTGAGGCGGCATGGTTGGCTGACAATTGAAACAATATCAGAAATATAAGTGTGTTCTTGACGAGGTTATCATTGAACGCGGATAAGAATTGCGTCCAGAACAACGGCGCAAATCTCTTTGATGTCATCAAATTAGTTCCCATAGCGCAAGTTTCTCTTTCTTTTCAACCGATGCAAGTTTTATTTGGGTGTTCATAAGCAAACCAAGCAAAATAGGTTGAATAGACTGGGTTTTTGATTTATGAACAATGTTCAATAAGTGTATATACAATAAATGAACACTGTTCAACTATAAAAAGAACGATGTTCAAAATTAAGGTAATATTGTGAACCGAGATGAAAAACGTGGCTTGCTACAAGCTAATATTTTAAACGCAGCTTTTAGCCATATCGAGGCAAATGGTCTTAAAGGCTTGCGCGCACGCGATATCGCGAGCGAAGCTGGATGTTCATTGGGCAGTTTATATAATGCCTATAAAGATTTGGACGATTTGATATTGCATGTGAATAGCCAAATTCTCACGCAGCTTTCCCAAGCAATAGGGCAGGGTTCTGAGGAAGGGATACCGCCCAAAGTAATGTTAGGCCAATTGGCACAAACATATCTCAGCTTTGCCTATGAAAATTATAATCTCTGGTCGTCTTTGTTTACCCATGAAATGCAAGACAGCGCACCCATTCCCGACTGGTATGTTGAGAAAACAAACGCAACATTTTTGACCGTTATTGCGCCTTTGATGAAGTTGCGACCTGATCTGGATGAAGCAGAAGCGTTTATTTTGGTAAGAACCCTTTTTTCAGCTGTGCACGGTATCATTACCATCAATCTACAAGAGCGGTTTATTGCCATTCCGCGCGACATGTTAGAGATCCAGCTTGACCAGTTTGTTGCGACCTATGTCAAAGGCTTGACAGAAGAGGAATAAATCTCTGCCCACACAGGGTGAAGTTAAGCCCCGCACCAGCCACCAAAATTAAAGTCTGATATTAATAGATTGGAAACTGACTGATGTCATTATGGCGCTATCCAGGACCCATCTTTTTAGATCGGGTCGAGCATGAAGCCCAATCTGGACGCTGATTTTCAGTATGCCTGTTTCCCATGCGAATTTTTAGGTGTCGGCTTTATGCGTATCCAAAGATATTAGTGATGGCATTTTTTTAGATTTCGGGCCCTCTTTTGATGAGAGGCAGCGCGTACAACAATTTTAATTTTGGAGAACTCAATATGAACGAACAAGCTGATGTCAAAGACTCTGGCCAAATCGAGATCATTTCCTTTCATCTTGGAGATCAAGTATTCTGCGTAAATATTATGGCAGTTCGGGAGATTAGAGGCTGGGCACCATCAACAACGCTTCCTCATTCCCCAAAACATGTTTTGGGTGTGATCAACCTTCGTGGCTCTGTTATCCCAGTTATTGATATGGCGATCCGTCTTGGTCTTCCTCCGATCAAACCAACAGAACGCAGTGCAATTATCGTAACAAATATTGCTGACAAACTTGTTGGTCTTTTGGTTGAGAATGTCTCAGACATGATCACGGTTAAAGAAGATAGCCTACAGCCTGCGCCAGATGTATTGCCAGAAGCTGAGCGCTCGCTCACACGTGCAATCATTCCAGTTGAAGATCAGATGATCTGTTATCTTGAGCTAGATGCACTCTTCCCAGATGCTGAAGAGCTTGCAGCTTAGTTCTTTAAATTATATTGATTTTAAAAGGCCCGCTTTGTGCGGGCTTTTTTGTACCTAATCTTAGGTATAAAGCGTGCTAAACGCCAATTGGGTCATAAACAATCCCAAGACTACATTCAGCAAGGTCAGAGCAAAAGCAAAAGGTTTATTGCCGCCAGAGACCTGTCGCATCAGTCTGAAATAAAGCCCGATGAGGATGAGGTACGTGATAAGCTTTACCAAAACGCCGACATCTTCCGCAATGGGTAAAAAATACACCAATGCGGTTGGGATAAAGAACACATAGGTGACAAATAGATTGAACCAATTTGTCGATACAATAAGCGGTACAAAAATTGGTTTTTTCAAAATCAACGTCGCAGCGATTGCGATTGTAATGGCCGAGACAATCCAAACAAAGGCATCAAACACGTTAGCCTGAATTAAAAACGAGATTTTGGTAATGTTAGAATCTGGATTAACGACCAAAAAGCTTTCCAAGTTCGCTGACCACATGAAGAGTTGCGCTGGCAAACACCAGAAATAGGCAAGAAACGAGCGCGTTAAATTGGCTTGTGGTAGATAAAATGCACGCGCAAATTCAGACTTGTTTTGCATCAAAAGCAATATCAAGCGTAAATAACCAGCAGCCTCATTCAGGTTTAACAGCTTTTGTCCGACTGGTTTTTGCATTTATGCAAACCAACGCTTTAGGAACTCACCATAAATAACAGCCAAACCTTCAACATCGCTGACAGCTGCGCGCTCATCGATCATATGCATGGTTTGTCCAACAAGTCCAAACTCAATCACCGGGCAATAGTCTTTGATAAACCGCGCATCCGATGTGCCGCCAGTTGTTGAAAGCGCAGGCTCGTTGCCAGTAATAGCTTGGATCGAGGTGTGCATGGTCTCTATCAGCCGCTCATCATTGGTCAAAAATACAGGGCTGACACGATTTATAATATCAAAATCATACTGAACGGGTGCCCGATCAGGTCTCAAGCTTTGATCCTGAGCTGCAATATCTAACCGACGTTTCAACTCGGTGGTCAGACTTGTTTCATCCCAAGTATCATTAAACCGAATGTTAAATTGAAAACTGGCAATTTGTGCAATGACATTGAGCGCCCGATTTCCAACATCAACACTGGTGACTTCCAAATTTGTCGGCGGAAACTCATCAGTCCCTTCATCCAACAAAGGATGCATTAACGCGGACATCATTTGGGTTGCGCTTCGCACAGGATTGTCAGCCAAATGCGGATAAGCCACATGACCTTGTTTTCCCTGTACCGTCACGCGGCCAGACAAGGAGCCACGACGACCAATTTTAAGCATGTCACCGAGCTGATTGGGGTTGGTCGGCTCGCCCACAATGCAAGCATCCCAAACTTCACCTTTTGCAGTTGCATGTTTGAGCAGTTTCTCAGTGCCATTGACTGCTGGGCCTTCTTCATCGCCCGTAATCAGCAGCGAAACCGAACCATCAAACGTCTTGTTTGCGTCCAAAAATTTGGCAAAAGCTGCGATAAAGCAAGCAACGCCGCCTTTCATATCAACAGCACCACGACCGTATATGTCACCATCATGGATTTCGCCAGAAAATGGACCATGAGCCCAATCCTCTAGCGCACCTGTTGGCACAACATCGGTGTGACCTGCAAACATGAGATGACGACCCGTTGTGCCGTATCTGGCATACAGGTTTTCAACATCTGCTTGGCCTTCATGACTAAATGTGATGCGTTCAACAACAAATCCCAATGGCTTGAGAATATCCTCAAGCAATTGCAATGCCCCACCTTCAACAGGTGTGACAGAGGGGCATTGAATGAGTTTTTGCAGAAGTGCAACCGCATTATAATCGGACATATTAGTCTCTTAGAAGTTCGTTGATAGCCGTTTTTGAACGTGTCTGCGCATCAACTTGTTTGACAATAACAGCGCAATAAAGGTTTGGTGCTTGCACGCCATTGCCCATGACTTTATCAGACGCCAAAGACCCTGCGACCACAACAGAATATGGTGGTACTTCACCATAGGAAATTTCGCCCGTTGCACGGTTCACAATTTTAGTAGACTTGCCAATAAACACGCCCATTCCCAAAACAGAACCTTCGCGGACAATACAGCCTTCAACAACTTCTGAACGCGCACCAATAAAGCAATTATCTTCAATGATTGTTGGGCCAGCTTGCATTGGCTCTAAAACGCCGCCAATTCCAACGCCGCCAGACAAGTGCACATTTTTACCAATTTGCGCGCATGATCCAACCGTTGCCCAAGTATCAACCATCGTGCCTTCATCTACATAAGCGCCAAGATTTACAAAGGACGGCATAAGAACCACGTTCGGTGCGATAAAGGCAGATTTGCGAACAATCGCGTTTGGCACAGCGCGGAAACCTGCGTCTTTCCAACGGTTTTCGCCCCAGCCTTTAAACTTGCTATCAACTTTATCCCACCAAGTGCTGCCTTGCGGGCCGCCTTCTTGTTCTTCCATATCTTTGATGCGGAACCCAAGAAGCACTGCTTTTTTCAGCCATTGATTAACATGCCAGCTACCATCATCATTGCGAACAGCAACGCGGGCAGTACCATTATCTAAGATCTCTAATGCGCTTTCGATAGCATCGCGAACTTCACCCGTTGTTGTGGGGCTGATTAAATCGCGGTTTTCAAATGCAGTTTCAATTGTATTTTCAAGATCTGTCAAATTCTGGCTCATGTTCATCCTCAAATTTTAAAAAATATCTACCTAGATTTCCAAGTATCTAAGCGGGTTACAGCAGTCCTATTGCAGCAAACCGCCATGGTCAATGTCTGGCAATCTATGATAAGCCCATTTCAAGTGAAATTTCGAATCATTAAGGACATCATATGTGGGTAAAACGTATTCGGGAAATTTGGGATCCGCTAGCAAATAGTGGAGAAGATAAAAAACGTGCGTCTAAGGTTCCGGTAACACCGCAAACGCAAGCGCCAGCTTATCGTTTGGCCTATGCAGATGAAGATTTCATGTGCCGTGAGGAATTGCGTCCGATCAGACTTCAACTGGAATTGCTAAAACCAGAAATGATTTTGACAGAGCATGGCATTTGCTCAACAGTTGTTATGTTTGGTGGTGCGCGTATTCCAGAACCAGGTAAAGATCCTTGGGCAGCCAAAAATGATATCCAAAGAGAAAATCTAACAAAATCATCCAAATATTATAATGAAGCACGTGAATTTGCCAAAATTTGTTCCAATGTGTCCAAAAAAACCGACTACAGCGAATATGTTGTTGTAACCGGTGGTGGACCGGGTGTGATGGAAGCTGGCAACCGTGGTGCCGCCGATGTTGACGCGCCGTCCATTGGTCTCAATATTGTGTTGCCTCATGAACAAGCGCCCAACGAATATGTGACACCAGATTTGGCGCTAAACTTCCACTATTTCGCCATCCGCAAAATGCACTTCTTATTGCGTGCAAAAGCCATTACCGTATTCCCGGGTGGTTTTGGAACAATGGATGAACTGTTTGAAACACTAACTTTGATCCAGACAGGCCGTATGGACCGAGTGCCGGTTATTCTATTTGGTGCAGAATTTTGGAACAAGATGTTTGATTTCCAAGCATTGGCAGATTTTGGCACCATTGCGCCAGATGATATTGATCTATTCTCAATTGTTGAGACGGCAGATGAAGCATGGAAAATTATCGAAGACCATTACGCTGACGCGTAAAAGCAGATCTTAAAACGTATAAAAGGCCGGGTTTGACCAGCCTTTTTGTTATTCTAAAATAGATTTATCTGAAGCGGCTTGCTTAGCTTTTGTTACGTTTCATGTCATCTGCATTGATAACGCCGTCAGAATTACGGTCCATGCGTTCAAACATTTTATCCGCTTGGCCAGTAAATTCTGTCAATGTGACCGTGCCTGAACTATCAGCATCGAGGCGGTCAAAGCTTGGGCCTTTTTTACCACCACGTTTACCACCACGTTTATCGCCACGTTTTCCATCACGCTTTCCGGCATGCTTGCCTTTGCGCTTACCTTCTTTGTCAGCTTGTGCTGTTTGATCTGATGCTGCATCTGTAGAAGCTTCATTGGCTGCTTTTTTTGCATTGCGTTCAGCTTTTTTAAGCTCTTTGATCATGCCGAATTCTTCTTCGGTCAAGGAGCTGTCATTATTGGCATCAACTTTTACAAAGAGCTCTGCGCGTGATGTTTTAACTTCTTCAAGTGAGATGCCACCATCTTTATTCGTATCAAGCTTTTCAAGCATACGTTCGATATTTGGACCGCGATGCTTGCCACCGCGTTTGTTGTCGTCACCTGATGCTGCATAGGCAAATGTTGACGCTGATGCGAGAATAGCTGCGATTGTGATCGTTGAGATAATTGACTTTTTCATTTTGGAATTTCCTTTGTTTGTTTCCTGTTGCCTCTTCAATGTGGAGGCGAACCAAAAGAAAAACCACTTACAATGCGTTCATCTGCATTAAGTTTAAGCAATGAAAAACATTGCCATATTACTAAATGGCAATGTTGGTTGGTAATGTTACTCAGAACTATTTTGTACCGTAAATCCGATCACCGGCATCGCCCAATCCTGGGATGATGTAACCAAGTTCATTAAGATGGCTATCAACAGAGGCAGTATAGACTGGAACATCAGGGTGAGATTTCGAGAAATTCTCAATACCTTCAGGTGCTGCCAAAAGACACAAGAAACGAATATTTTTTGCGCCGCGTTCTTTGATTTTATCAACCGCTGCAATAGATGAATTACCCGTTGCCAACATTGGATCAACAACAATCACCAAACGATCTTCCAATTGATCAGGGGATTTGAAGAAATACTCAACCGCTTCCAATGTTTCGTGATCGCGATAAACACCAACATGTGCAACGCGTGCGGATGGTACAAGTTCCAACATACCCTCAAGCAATCCATTGCCTGCTCTTAAGATCGATGCAAAAACAAGCTTCTTGCCTTCCAAAACAGGCGCATCCATTTCTGTCATCGGCGTTTGGATTCTTTCAGTCGTTAGCTTTAGATCTCTGGTTACTTCATAGCACAAAAGCGTCGAAATCTCGCGCAACAAGCGTCTGAAATTGCCTGATGACACGGTTTTATCACGCATTTTGGTGAGTTTGTGTTGAACCAGTGGATGATCGATAATGATAGGATTACTCATGATGAACCTTACTTTGAAAAATTTGTGTGCCAGTATAGGCATATTTACGCCTAGAGTTGCGCAAGTAATTTGTCTTTCGTGGAATTATCCACAAATGCTGCTTTAACTGCGTTCTTTGTAAACTCTAACATCTCGTTTTGCTGAAAGTCGAATGTCTTTGCGACTTGCCGATATTCATCAGCTAAATCTGTTGCAAAAAAGGGTGGATCATCTGAACTCAGCGTGAGAATAACACCTGCATCTTTTAATTGTTTCAATGGATGGCTTTGAAGATCATCAAACACGTTTAATGAAATATTTGAACCGGGGCAGACCTCCAATACAATCTGTTCATCTGCTATCCTTTGAACAAGCTCAGGATCTTCAATTGCACGAACACCGTGGCCAATTCTGCTTGGTTTGATGTAATCCAGAGCATCACTCACGCTCTGGGGGCCCGACAATTCACCTGCATGAATGGTAAGACCCAAACCCGCATCACGCGCGATATCAAAAGCTTCGGTGAAATCAGAGACAGCACCAAACCGTTCATCGCCCGCCATACCAAATCCTGTGATCAATGGATGTGGTCTTGTTGCTGCCAGTTGAGCAGCCTTTTTGACGTTATCTGCACCAAGATGACGAACACCGACAATGATCATCCGTGAGATAATCCCAGTTTTTGCCTCAGCAGCCTCCATACCAGAAGCTAACCCGTCAAAATAAGCCTGCGGGCTTAACCCTGCAGATGTGGCATGATCAGGAGATACAAATATCTCACCATATATGGCGCCATCTTGGGCAATGCTGGTTAAATAATCCTCAGCTAACAGCGCATAATCCTCTTCAGATTTAAACAGATTAGCAACGGTGTCATAGGCGGTGATAAAGCTTGTAAAATCATGCCATTTATAGCGCTGACCGTTCAAAATATCAGAAATGCCTAATCCATATTTTGCAGCTTGTTGTTGCGCAAGATTAACCGATGCTGCCCCTTCGATATGACAATGAAGTTCAGCTTTGGGGAGTGTTAAGGTCATAAAAAACTGTCTCCAAATTCAGTTGGAGGAAGAGATAAATGGTCTGCAACACTGGCGCCGATATCTGCAAAACTTGGTCGGTTACCAATATTTTTTGAACTGATCATGGGGCCAAATGCCAAAATAGGAACGCGTTCTCTTGTGTGATCGCTTCCATGCCAACTTGGATCGCACCCATGGTCTGCGGTGATTATTACAAGATCCTCGGGCTGCAGGTTTGCAAGGAGTTCCGGCAATCTTTGATCAAACTCTTCGAGTGCTGTCGCATAGCCCTCAATATCCCGTCGATGACCATAAAGCATATCAAAATCAACAAAATTCGTAATGATCAGGCTGCCATCTGATGTCTCATTGCAAGCTTTCAACGTTTCATCAAACAAAGCCATGTTTCCATTAGCTTTTCGAATGTCTGTTGTCCCTTGATGGGCGTAAATATCTGAAATTTTGCCGATCGCGATGACATTCCGCCCAGCTTCTTTGGCAATATCTAACAGCGTTGGCTTTGGCGGCAGAACAGAAAAATCACGTCGATTACCGGTTCGCTCAAAATTATCCGATTTATCGCCCAAAAAAGGACGGGCAATGACACGGCCAATATTGAGATGATCGACTTCCTTGCGCGCAAATTCGCATAGGTCATAAAGCTTTTGTAACCCGTATTGCTCTTCATGGGCTGCAATCTGTAGAACTGAATCTGCTGATGTGTAACAAATAGGCGCGCCTGTTTTAAGATGATCCTCGCCAAATTGCTCTAAAATATCCGTTCCAGATCCATGACAATTAGCCAAAACAGTTTTAACACCAGAAAAAGTACAGATTTTTATCGCAAGATCATCCGGCATCATCGGAGTTGTGTCTGGAAAATATCCCCAGTTGAAGGAAACAGGCTGGCCTGCAATTTCCCAATGACCAGATGGTGTGTCTTTACCGTTTGAGATTTCAGAAGCTGCGCCAAATATACCTGAGGGGGCTTCACACAGCTTAAAGCCTTCAGGCTTTTGACCGCAAGCAATCTTGGCAGCATTGACAAGACCAAGCTTTTGCAAGTTGGGAAGCGCAAAAACTTTGCCATTTTGTGCTCGTTCAGCTGCAATATGGCCAAATGTATTGGCACCTTCATCACCATAGTCCGCGCTATCTGGCGCACCGCCAATTCCAAAAGAATCCAATATAAGGATAAATGATCGTGCCAACTTACATGTCCAATATGTTTATTCGTCTTAGACGCAGAATTTATGTCATTTGTCTTTAGCTGAACAGGCCCCAGCCAGATATTTCGACATTAACCCTAAAGTAACCATTTTTCCACTGCGATTGCGTCCTGTGTTAGAAATCCTCCAGTTGAGTATGGAGTAGATGATGGTGAGTAATTTGGTTCGCGTTAGTATTTTGTTTTTGGTCAGTTTTTTTGTATTCACCAGCCATGTCCATGCCACTTGGCAAGATGAGTTCAAAACGCTTCGCGTTGGAATGCTACAAAGTCACCCTTTGGCGCAAGATTCAGTTAAAACAGCTCAATTTACAGCAACCTATTCCAGCATATTGGGTGTTGATGTCGAGATTATTAAGTTCAAATCACTTGGCGCACTGATGGATGCACATGCAAGTGCGCGTGTTCATTATGCTTTTCACACATCTCGCTCCTTTGTGACAACAGCCCGAATTTGTAATTGTGTTCAAGCCATTGCCCGTCCGGTGTCTAATTCCGGCACGATTGGGTTTAGATCTGTATTGATTGCAAAAAATGCGATCCCGTTGGAAAGAAAAAACAATATTAGGATCGGCTTTACCCGTAAAGATTCCATTTCTGGCTGGATCCTACCAAACCTCGCAATCGATAAGGGTGAAGTTGGCAAGTTTGATATGGTTGAGCTTGGAAATGTAGAAAACATCGTCACTGCATTTCAAAATGGTGACATCGAAGGTTTCTTTGGATGGGTTCCTGTGGCTCCGGAGCAATCAGAACTGCTACAAAGCGACGTTTTCGGTGGATTTTATAACGCTCAATTGGGCACATTAGACAATTCTCAAATATCGTGGTGGTCAAGCATTGTACATTATGGACCACACGCGGTGCATCAATCTGTACCAGTTGAGTTGCGTGAAGATTTGACCGACATTTTGGTCAATATGGACCGACGTCAACCAGACCTCATGGATGTTGTTGAGCCCTATTATTCTGGTGGTTTTAAAAAAACTGGCCTTGAGGATTACAAATCTATTATGGCTGCCTTAAACCTGAGCGCTGATGTGTCGTCATCTATCTCAAACTTTAGTTTACGCCTTCGCTAAAATCGGCCAATAAACAAAAAAGGCACCAAACTTTGAAAGTTTGATGCCTTTGAAATTAGTCTACAAAAAATATCGACTTAACAATTACTGCAAATGATGTCTTCTGCTTCACGTTGGTGCAGGTAATAAACTTTCTGCATGTCGACGGTTCTGTTTTCAAATCCATCATTCACAATATCCCGCAATGCCATGATAAATTTGTATTCCATATTTATTGTCGTCTTAAGCAAAAATGTTTTAGGAATTGCATAGGCAGTTGGAATTGTGATCGGTGTATTTGCAACAAACGGTGTGTTGTTATCTTCGTCCCAAGACCAAGCAATTGTTGACACACCACTATTGTCAATTTTGATACCAATCACTTCAAAATCTAAATTGTCAGCATCAAACGGGGCGATAACGCTTTTAGCTACGCCTAGCATTTCTTGCAAACTACCTTGATCGGTGGAAGTTGATTGAGAGATAATATCTGTGGCAACGGCTGATGCTTTGGTCAGCTTCTTGTTGACAGACATTGCAACAGAGATTTCCAAGGATCCAACATACAAGATCAATAGGACGGGCACGAGCAGGGCAAATTCAACAGCGCCGACACCGCGTTCACAGTTTATTAACTCTGATACTGGTTTTGTGATTTTTCTATTAAAACCGGCTTTTATTGAGCGCCATTTCAAGTTTTTGGATGCTAATTGTGTCAAATACATCATTAATATCCTTCGTTTTGGAATGCTGTTGTGGCGACCATGAGATAGTATTCAGATCCGCTAGATGGTCTAATGTTGGTGATATACGGCCTGATGACATCAGTCGTGACTTCCCACTTGTAATAAACGCGCAACATATTGATCGTGCCGGAGCCGCCTGGGTTATACCCAAAGCCAGACGTATCAAGTTCAGAATAATTGGCAGAAGTAACCTTTGGAACGCTTGCATCAATCGAGCTGTAATTGGTAACTGTTTGAAGATCGACAAACAGCTTCTGGTCTGCAGTGCCAATACCATCGCATGAGAGCATGAGACTGATTTCATTGCAGAATTCAGTGTTAAACTCAGCTTCATTCAAATCTGTGGGAAGGCCCATATTAAAGGTGATCTCACCAGTCCGCAGTTTTCGAGACATCGAATCCACAGCAGATTCTAACAATTGTTCACCCGCAAAGGCGACAAAGGTTTCAATAGTCGCAACGATAATTAGGAAAAATGGAATGGCAAGAATACCAAATTCCATAGCGGTACTGCCGCTTTCAGACTTACCTAGCCTTTTAAATACACTCAAATCAGGTCGTAATTTTTCGAGAAACACGATTTTACTCCATCTACTCATATCTTCTAACAGACAGATTATCTGTAATTGATTGAATAAACGTAACTTAAATTCTCTAAAATTTTATAGATCTGTCACAAAACATCACGAAGATGGTATTGAGTGGTTCTATTTTGTGCTCGCGGTCTGTTGTTCGCAGATAGGAGAGCATGCAAGAACAGAACGTGTGACTTGTCTAAAGATGCGAACAGTGTTCTCTTCATCAACGGACACTATAATACGTTTATCAACAATGGCATTACCTTCATTATCTAATATAACAAGATTTGTGCTGCCATAAGACTTGCCAGTTAAGATGACTGTTGTTGGATCACTCACTGTTACATCTGCCACATCAGAGTTTCCGACGATCACACGAGATACCGGTGTTTCAAACTTCAAGATACGTGCGTGATTAGTAAAGACGCGCAATAGATCGCTTGCTTGCGCTACGCCAACATATGCTGTGCTCAACATCATTGTGAAAACAAGGCCAGTTGCTGCTCTTTTAAGAAGTTCGATTTTCATAAATTCATCCACGTGTTCAATAAAAAATACCTGAGGTTAAAATCGCTGCTAATGGTGAATGATTGATTAACTGATCTAAATTCATTTATTAAATCATTGATTTTATTAAATAATCCTTTGTTTTTGAGTATCTATTCATTGCTCTGTCTGAGAGAAATAAGTCAAATTCCCACAAAAACACATTTTTCTATTTTGTTAACTAAGTTCATTAAGCGAATAGAAAACCTTGGTAGTTATGTTTGGCATCAACCGACCAGTACAAAACTGGCGGGGTGCTGAATACCAAATATGAAACTCAGGAGTTAACACTATGACTAATCTTATGGCACGCTTTTTGAACGATGAATCTGGCGCGACTGCAATCGAATACGGTTTGATCGCTGGTCTAATCGCTGTTGCAATTATCACAGGTGCTACAGCACTTGGTAATAGCTTGGACAGCATGTTCAATGGTCTATCTAGCAAGCTAGACACAGTAAACGCTAGTTAATAGCTTATTTAGTATCTCGAAAAGGTCGCCTTTTAGGCGGCCTTTTTTTTGTCTTTTTTTGAAAAGAATTGCATATCTTTCCAAAATTTTAAAACAATCAACTTATCATCGGTTGGACATTAATGGAGTATAATATGTTAGAAGCTGCAATTCTTGTGATTTTTCCGATGTGCATGGCGCTTGGCGCGATGACGGATCTCATATCTATGACGATACCCAATCGGGTCAGCGTTCTATTGGTTGCTTCTTTTTGTGTGATTGCCCCATTAACAGGCATGGATTTTACGACAATTGGTTGGCACTTTGCAGCAGCGGCTTCTGTCTTTGCTGCAGGTTTTCTTCTCTTTGCAATTAATGCAATGGGCGGCGGTGATGCAAAAATCTTGGCGGCGAGTTCATTATGGTATGGGTTTGGTCCCGACTTGGTTGGTTATCTCGCCTATGTCGGTTTTGCCGGAGCCATTTTAACAATTTTAATCGTTGCTGCGCGTGTAAATGCCAATACTTTGCTTGCAACACGAATCCCTATCCCAACTTACTTTTATAAACCATCTTTGGGTGTACCATATGGTGTCGCAATTGGGTTTGGTGCTTTAATGACATATCCTGAGACAGCAATTTTTGCCTATATTCTCAGATAATTAGAACCTATCCAACTTGATATAATCATCTTTAGAAAAATAGTTTTCCGGCTATTCCGAACATATCGGCCATATGCGTTTCACGCATCAATTATGCGAAAAGACGAGCTGAATCGTAAAAACATCACCTCTCAAAGTTTCAAATTGCATGCATTTTGGTCTCTTGCGACCAAATGAGTGTCAGATATACAATTATCATGGTTTTTTGTGGTTGGCGCATGGCGCTTATTTTGCGCTAATTTTTTGAATAAAGATAAAATTAACCATACGAAACAAACTCTTGTTAACCATAAATACACACTTCCAATGCAAATATACGGATGACCTCCGAAGTTTGTAAGGATTCGAGATGAAAAAGACGCGGGTAATAATTTTAGGTTTTGCGCTTGTAGCGGCAGGTTCTGCTGCATGGTTAGCAGCAGGCCTATCCAGCAATTCAACAGCCGACACGGTTGTTGGCGAAATCAATACGATTATTGAACGCGTTCCAACAATCAGAATATTGGTTGCTAAGGAAAGCATTCCAGTCGGGTCTCGCCTTAACGATGAAATCGTTGAATGGAAGAATTGGCCAGAAGATGCCCTTGTTGAAGGATACTTCAATGAAGAGATCAGTCCTGACGCAATTGATGAAATGGCCGGCATTATTGTTCGTTTGCCAATCTTTAAAGGCGAGCCAATCCGTTCTGAAAAAATTGTCTCATCATCAACGCGAATTATGTCGTCACTCTTACCTGCGGGTAAAAGAGCTGTTGCAACAGAAATTAGTGTTGCAACGGGTGCAGGTGGTTTCATTCTTCCAAATGATCGTGTTGACGTCATTATGGTACGCAGAGCCGATCAAGGTGGCGGTTATCTAACCGAAAACATCTTAGAGAATATTCGCATTTTGGCGATTGATCAGCGCATTGATGAAGATGCTGAAGGCAATCGTACGGCAGTTGGAACAACTGCAACTCTGGAATTAACCCCAGAACAAAGTCAAATTATCGCAGTAGGTCAGCAAATGGCAGATCGTATTACGCTTGCGTTACGTTCCGTTGCAGATGTTGATTCTGAAGACACTGGCGGGGCGGCACATTTAGTGAATACCGGTTCTGGTGGAAACGAAATTCAAGTTATCCGTTCTGGCAAATTAAGCCAAGCCGAACAGATTCAAGAATAGGTGGAGAGTAAGCGTGTTTAAATCTTCAGGGAAATTAGGCCTATCTATAGTCAAGATGGCGCTCCTCTCGCAGGTCGCATTTGGTGCGATTGTTGTGTCAGGCATAGATATGGGTATGAACAATTCGGCCCATGCTGCCAATAATGCGATCATCAAAGTTCGCAAAACTGGCGCCGGTGTATCAAAGTCCGTTAATCTTGGTCTTAACAAAGCAATCGTCATCGATTTGCCTGTTGATGCGCATGACATATTGGTTGCAGATCCTACATTGGCCGACGCTGTGACGCGTACATCACGCCGGATCTATCTATTTGGTAAAACTGTTGGCCAAACCAACATCTTTATCTTTGGTGCCGGTGGCGAGGAAATTATCAATATTGACCTGAGCATCGAAAGAGATGTCGCCGGTTTGCAAACCCAATTGGGCCGGTTTATTCCAGACTCAAATATTAAAGTTGAGATTATCTCCGATAATATCGTTCTCACAGGGTCAGTTAGAACACCACAAGATGCAGCACGCGCTGCGCAATTGGCAGAGATTTTTCTAAAAGGTGGTGAAGCGACAACGCGTGTTACCGAACTAACAAGTGCAGAAGGCGACGCAGATATTTCTGCTGAAAACCGCCAAGTCTCTCAAATCGTCAATCTATTGAATATTGACGGAGAAGACCAAGTCACATTGAAAGTAACCATTGCCGAAGTTAGCCGCCAAATTTTAAAGCAATTGGGTGTTAATTCCTCTGGAACATCAGGCAATAATGGGTTTTCTAGCAACAATCCAGCGAACCTTGGTAAAGCGCTTGTTTCGGGCAATTTCGCAAGAATTGCAGGATCTATTGGCGGTTTAGATATTGCAAGTTATGTCAACGCCATGGAGCGCGCTGGCGTTATGCGCACACTGGCAGAGCCAAGCTTGACAGCAATTTCAGGTGAATCGGCTTCTTTTTATGTCGGTGGTGAATTCAATCTCACAACAGGTCAAAGTGTTGATGCAGATACGGGTCAGTTTAGCTTCACCAATGAACGTCTTGAATATGGCATTCGTCTGAATTTCACACCGGTGGTTTTAGGACCTGGGCGCATTAGTCTTAAAGTGCGAACAGAAGTATCAGAGCCAACATTTGAAAACTCAACAGCTTTGGCAGGATCATCAACGACACCTGGTACAACGATGATGTCAATTCGCAAACGTGAAGCCGAAACTTCAGTTGAATTGCCATCTGGTGGGTCAATTGTGATCGCGGGACTTGTAAAAGACAATATTCGCCAAGCAATGTCGGGATATCCTGGGTTTTCAAAAATCCCAATCCTTGGATCACTCTTTAGAAGCCGCGACTTTATTCGCAGTGAAAATGAGCTTGTGATTATTGCCACACCATATTTGGTCAAACCAGTTTCACGTCAACAATTGGCGCGTCCTGATGACAATTTCAATCCGGCTGGAGATGGCGCAGGCTTTTTCTTAGGTCGCGTAAATAAAGTTTACGGCAAGGTTGAAACTGAACTGCCAGAGGGTCGTTATCACGGCGCTGTCGGCTTTATTTTTAAGTAGAGGTTTGAAGATGTTTAAGTTTAAAAATTTGAAGGTGTCTTCGCAAAATACAGGATCAATTGTGCTTCCTGTTGCCTTGGGCTTAACGTTGATATTATCGGGTTGCGCAACGCGTGTACAACATACGCAAGTGGGCGCAGTTCCTGATGATTATCGGACAAATCATCCAATTGTGATTGCAGAAAAAGATCATGTGCTTGATCTACCGGTTGGTAAATATTCGCACAAACTAAACCTTAAAACGGGTGATACCATTCAAGGTTTTGCGCAGAACTATCTAAATTCTGGTTCAAGCTATCTCACAATTATGAAGCCAGTTGGTGCGGGCAATAGTCCTGCAGCTGCAGGTTATTCAAAGCAAGTGCTCAAAAAACTTGTACATTTCGGTGTACCTAAGGGCCAGATAACAATCACGCCATATGACGCGCAAGGCTACGGTGACACCGCGTCTATTCGACTGATCTATAGTGCAATTTCCGCATCGACAGATGAATGTGGCAAATGGACTGAAGATATGTTGGCGAATAGCTCGGACAACAAAAATTATGCAAATTTTGGCTGTGCAACGCAAAATAATATCGCTCAGCAAATTGCTAACCCATTAGATCTTTTATCACCGCGCGGGAACTCTCCAGTAGATGCCGGTCGTCGTTCCACTGCAATTGGTGCCTATCAAACCAATGGTGCAGATTTAGGGAATTGATGATGATGAAACACGAATTTTGTAAAGTCAGGGAATGCCTATGACCAGTATTGATTATGCTCAGCCAGAAGATGATAACGCTCGTATGGCGCCAAATGCTGTCGCTGCAAGCGGTGATGAGCTTGCAAATTTGCGACCTTTACCGCGTATTTCAGTTCATGCCTTCGGTGAAACGGCAAGTCTTTTAGACTTAATGGATCATTGTGCAAACGATCGCCGCTTAATGAACGTCAATATGCGCACCAATCAGGGTAGCATCTTGGCAGCTGCAAGTATGTTCACAACGACCCCGACACCAAACCTTTTGATTATTGAAGCAGCTGGTGGTCGCGACCAATTGATGAACGATCTTCAAAAATTGGCAGAAGTGTGCGACCGCGATACTCATGTTGTGGTCATTGGTGATAATAATGACATTGCGCTATACCGCGAGCTCATTAAAAACGGCATTTCAGAATATATTGTCAAACCTGTTTCTCTCGCCGATCTTATTGATGTTATGTCATCGATCTTTGTCGATCCAGATTCAGAGCCTGTTGGAAAAACTGTTGCATTCTTTGGTGCAAAAGGCGGTGTTGGCGCATCAACTTTAGCTCACAATTGTAGTTGGGGCGTTTCAAGCCTCTTCTCTAGTGGTGTTATCTTGGCAGATTTAGATTTGGCATACGGTACGGCAAACCTAAACTTTGACCGCGATCCTTTACAAGGCGTGGCCGAAGCTGTGTTTTCACAAAACCAGATCGATGAAGTGTTTATGGATCGTTTGTTAGAAAAATGTTCAGAGCACATGTCTTTGCTTGCAGCACCTTCCATGATGGATCGTACATTTGATCTTGATGAAGATGCGTTTATGCCAATGTTGGATATCTTGCAACGATCTGCACCTATGACAGTATTTGATGTTCCGCACGTTTGGAACGCATGGACTAAGAAGCTTTTGGCCTCTGTTGATCGCGTTGTTGTTGTGGCATCTCCCGATCTGGCTAACTTAAGAAACGCTAAAAACATCTTTGATGTTCTGTCCGAATTACGTCCAAATGATCCTGTTCCACATCTGATATTAAATCAGGTTGGTATGCCAAAACGGCCGGAGATCAGCGTGTCTGATTTCTGCTCACCATTTGATGTTGATCCTTTGGCTGTAGTGCCATTTGATGCGGCTTTGTTTGGTACAGCATCCAATAGCGGACGCATGATTGCTGAAATGGACGCAAAGTGTCCAACTGCGGAAACAATTTCACAGATCGCCCATGTTTTGACGGGGCGAACCCAAATTAAGAAACAAAAGGGTAGCGCGCTTTCAGGCATTTTATCCAAGTTTGGCCGGTAGTTAATTTTTTAAGATATGGTTTGAGGCGTAGATATGTTTGGTAAACGAAGTGGTAGCGATAGTGGTTCAAGGTCTTCTGGCGGTTCAGTAAAAGTACTGGACAGATCAGAAGCACCTAAACCTGCGAGCAAATCTGCAAATGAAACGCGTGAACCTGCAAAAGTTGCTGTTCAGAAAAATGTTTCAACGCCTCCGGTGGCACCGAATATTGTCCCTGAACGTGATGAGAATTATTACGATACAAAAACGCAAGTTTTTGCAGCGCTCATTGATACAATCGATCTTTCTCAGCTCTCAAAACTAGATATTGAGAGCGCACGAGAAGAAATTCGTGATATCGTCAATGATATTATTGCGATTAAAAACTTTGCTCTTTCCATTGCAGAACAAGAAGAACTTCTTGATGATATTTGCAATGATGTTTTGGGCTATGGACCGTTAGAGCCGCTTCTTGCACGCGATGATATCGCCGATATCATGGTCAATGGAGCTGGCAAAACTTACATTGAGGTTGATGGTAAGGTTCAAGAATCGCACATTCGCTTCCGTGATAATGGTCAGCTTTTGTCAATTTGTCAGCGTATTGTGAGCCAAGTTGGCCGCCGAGTTGATGAATCCAGTCCGATTTGTGATGCCAGACTTCCAGATGGCTCACGTGTGAATGTGATTGCACCGCCTCTTGCGATTGATGGCGCTGCTCTTACAATTCGTAAGTTTAAGAAAGACAAGCTCACGCTTGATCAATTGGTCAATTTTGGTGCGATTACACCAGATGGTGCGACGCTATTGAAAATTATTGGCCGTGTTAGATGTAACATCGTTATTTCTGGCGGTACAGGTTCTGGTAAGACAACACTCTTGAACTGCCTAACAGCGTTTATTGACCTGGATGAACGTATTATCACGTGCGAAGATTCCGCCGAGCTTCAATTGCAGCAGCCCCATGTGGTGCGCTTGGAAACACGCCCACCAAATATTGAAGGTGAAGGCCAAATTACGATGCGTGATTTGATCAAAAACTGCCTTCGTATGCGTCCAGAACGTATTATCGTTGGTGAGGTTCGCGGACCTGAGGTTTTCGATTTGTTGCAAGCCATGAACACAGGCCACGATGGTTCAATGGGTACAATTCACTCCAACTCACCACGCGAATGTTTAAGCCGGATGGAATCCATGATCGCCATGGGTGGGTTTACGCTCCCTGCGAAAACGGTTCGTGAGATTATTGCTGGATCAGTTGATATTGTGATTCAAGCGGCACGCCTAAGAGATGGTTCTCGCCGTATCACGCACATCACTGAAGTTGTTGGTATGGAGGGTGACGTGATCGTTACTCAAGATCTGATGAAGTTTGAAGTTGATGGTGAAGATGAAAATGGCCGTCTCATCGGAGCGCATAAATCTACAGGCATTGGTAAACCGCATTTCTGGGATCGTGCTCGTATGTATAGTGAAGAAAATCGTCTTGCTGAAGCCCTCGATAACATGGAAAGAACCAAGTGATAACATCGCAAGGCCAGCAATTTAAAACAAAGACTAACTGGAGCAAATGTAATGTTTGGGCTTGATTCAAAAACATTGTTATTGATCGTTTTGATCACAGTCGCAGTCGTTGCGCTGGTTTATTTTCTATTGTTTGATACCATCGATGCAGAACGTCAAACTGACACAAGAATGTCACGTTTAGCGTCTGGTTCCAACAATGTTGCCCAGAAAAAAGCTGCCAATGATCGCTTGCAAGAAATGAGCAAGCGTAAAAGGTCTGTTCAAGATTCTCTTAAAGAAATTGAAGATAAACAAAGAGATGCAAAACCAAAGACAGGCAATCTTAAAAGCCGCATAACACAAGCAGGCTTGACTATTTCATCTCGAAAATATTACACATTTGGAATATTGGCTGGTTTGTTTTCTGCGGCTTGCGCGTTTGTCGCCACTGCGGATCCATTGATCGCCCTGGGTGTTATGTTCGTTGCAGCGATAGGTTTGCCAGCTTGGTTCTTATCTTTTCTTCGCAAGCGACGTTTCAAAGCTTTTTTGAATGAATTACCAAATGCGCTTGATGTTATGGTGCGATCTATCAAATCTGGTTTGCCGTTAAATGATGCGGTCCGATTAATCTCAACCGATGGTGCCGAACCTGTAAAAAGTGAATTTTTACGCGTTGTCGAAGCCCAGCAAGTTGGTTTAAGTATTCCTGAAGCATGCCAAAGACTGTACACACGTATACCGCTTCCTGAAGTTAATTTCTTTTCTGTTGTGATCAATATTCAAGCGCAAGCTGGTGGTAATTTGTCAGAAGCTTTGGGAAATCTGTCTGCGGTTCTTCGTGCACGAAAACAGATGAAAGCCAAAGTTAAAGCTCTATCAATGGAGGCAAAAGCGTCGGCTGCTATTATTGCATCGCTGCCATTCATCGTAACAATTTTGGTGTATATCTCATCGCCAGCTTACATCACTTTATTATTCACAGATCAGCGCGGTCACCTCATCATTGGTGCATCACTTTTGTGGATGGTCATTGGTGTTCTGGTCATGCGCAAAATGATCGATTTTGAAGTATAATTTGGAACAAAGTAAATGATTAATACGCTTACAGACCCACAAGTCATCATTCCAATTCTAGTTGCTATCGCTGTTTTTGCGACCTGTGTCACTTTGCTGATGCCATATTTGGAAAGAAACGAAACGGCCGCACGGATGAAATCTGTTGCGCTGGAGCGTGATGAAATTCGAGCCCGTGAACGTGCGCGCATGCAGGCTGAAAACGCCAAAAAAGGCCAAAAAGTAAGTCTAAGAAATGATAAGAATAAATCAGTTGGTCAAGTTGTTGAGCGTTTCAATCTTAAAGATGCTCTGGCTGATAAAAACACCGTCAACAAGCTAAGAAGCGCCGGCTATCGAAGTCAAAATGCGCTTAACGTATTCTTATTCGCACGATTTGTTCTCCCCTTTGTCTTTTTTGCAGGGGCATTGTTTTATATCTTTGTGCTGGGCGGTTTGCCAGAGAAGTCAACTGCGGTCAAACTTCTCATAGCAACGGTCGTCGCCTATGTCGGTTTTTATGCGCCGAACATTTTTGTGAACAACCAAGCCGGTAAACGAAAAGCATCCATTCAACGGATGTGGCCTGATGCCTTGGATCTCATGCTGATCTGTGTGGAATCTGGTATTTCCATCGAATTGGCAATGAAACGTGCAGCTCAAGAAATTGCGGTTGAATCACCTGCTTTGGCAGAAGAGTTTGTGCTGACAACGGCAGAACTATCGTATCTTCCAGAACGTAAAGTTGCCTTTGAAAATTTGGGCAAACGGACCGGACTAGAAATGGTACAGTCAATCTGTCAGGCGCTTATTCAGTCGGAAAGATTTGGTACACCTGTCGCGCAAGCATTGCGGGTTTTAGCTCAAGAAAGCCGTGACTTGCGGATGTCTCGTGCGGAAGAAAAAGCTGCATCTTTGCCACCAAAACTAACAGTTCCAATGATCTTATTCTTCCTACCTGTTTTGTTCGGTGTGGTTCTTGGACCTGCAGCATTTCAGGTTATGGACAGGTTCTAGGTCCAACGTCACTCTTGAAAAGACGTGAAAGATTTAATATATCGCCGATCTCGCACTTGCGAATTGGCGATATTTCTCGTATGCGCTGAGTATGAGCAATTTATCCCCAGATACCAAACAAGACACTGCTCCAAATGCGAATAGTGTCCTCATCATCGATTTCGGATCGCAAGTCACACAGTTGATTGCCAGACGTGTTCGGGAAACCGGCGTCTATTGCGAGATCGTTCCTTTTCAATCAGCAGAAGAAGGCTTTGTGCGGATTAAACCCAAAGCTATTATTTTCTCTGGTGGCCCAGCATCTGTTTCTGATGAGAATAGCCCGCGCGCGCCGCAAGTTGTTTTTGATTCTGGCCTTCCGATCCTAGCCATTTGTTACGGCCAGCAAACCATGTGTGCCCAATTGGGTGGACGGGTTGAAGGCGGTCATCACCGTGAGTTCGGTAGAGCAGATGTTGAAGTTTTAAAATCAAGCCCATTATTTGATGGGATTTGGGACGTTGGTTCAAATTATCCCGTTTGGATGAGCCATGGTGATCGCGTGACTGAATTGCCGGAAGGTTTTGAGGTTATCGCCGTCTCACCAAATGCACCTTTTGCAATTGCAGCCGATGAGAGCCGTAAATATTACACAACGATGTTCCACCCAGAGGTTGTTCATACCCCTGATGGCGGCAAGCTTTTGTCGAACTTTGTGCTCAATATTGCAGGCCTTGAAGGCGACTGGAATATGTCTGCCTATCGTGAACGGGCAGTCACTGCCATTCGCGATCAAGTCGGTGATAAAAAAGTTATTTGTGCTCTATCAGGTGGTGTAGATTCATCCGTTGCAGCACTTTTGATCCACGAAGCCATTGGTCCAAATCTGACATGTATTTTGGTTGATCACGGTCTTATGCGCCAAAATGAGGCTGCAGATGTTGTCGCCATGTTCTCTGAGCATTATCCTGAACTAGATTTACGTCATTGCGATGCAGCCGATACATTTATCTCGGCGCTAGAAGGCGAATCTGATCCTGAAGTTAAACGCAAAACAATCGGTAGATTGTTTATTGAGCTGTTTGAACAGCAAGCCAAAGAACTAGGCGGCGCTGATTTCTTAGCTCAAGGCACGTTGTATCCTGATGTGATCGAGAGCGTGTCTTATAGTGGCGGACCATCGGTTACCATTAAATCTCACCACAATGTGGGTGGATTGCCAGATCGTATGAATATGCAGCTGGTCGAACCATTGCGAGAGCTTTTCAAAGATGAAGTGCGAGCGCTTGGTCTAGAATTAGGCTTGCCGCAATCCTTTATCGGCCGTCATCCGTTCCCCGGTCCCGGTCTTGCGATCAGATGTCCAGGCGGTATCACGCGTGATAAACTTGAGATTCTTCGCAAAGCGGATGCAATTTATTTAGATGAAATTCGCAATGCTGGACTTTATGATGATATCTGGCAAGCGTTTGCAGTTCTTCTGCCTGTTCAAACTGTCGGCGTTATGGGCGATGGGCGGACCTATGAATTTGTGTGTGCGCTTCGTGCGGTGACGTCAGTTGATGGCATGACAGCAGATTTCTTCCCCTACGATATGAATTTCCTAGGTAAAGCTGCAACCCGCATTATCAACGAAGTCCGCGGTATCAACCGAGTTGTCTATGATGTGACCTCCAAACCACCGGGCACTATTGAGTGGGAATAGTCTGCCATGTCTGATCTAGTAGAGCCTGATTTTGGTTCAGCCAACCCGGTTCTTATTCTGATTGATGTGCAAAACGCATTTTTGGATGAGGCATATTGGGGTGGTAACCGGAACAACAAAGATGCTGAGCAAATTTGTGGTCAGATATTACAAAAATGGCGAGATAAATCGCTCCCGATCATTCACGTCAGACATAGCTCAACAGATGAAAACTCAAAACTTCATCATCAAAATGCTGGGTTTGAGTTCAACGAGCATGCAAAACCACGCGTCGGTGAACCGATCATAACCAAACAAGTCAATAGCGGTTTTATCGGCACAGAGCTTAAATCCATGCTGGACCAGCAAGAGGCAATAAATGTTGTGATCGTGGGTCTAACAACAGATCATTGCGTATCAACGACCACCCGAATGGCTGGAAATTTTGGCTATAAGACATATCTCATTTCAGATGCGACGGCGACATTCGATCGAGTGAGTGCAGATGGTGAAGTCTTTTTATCAGATATGATGCACAAGACCGCGTTAGCCAGTCTCAATGGTGAATTTGCCACCGTTTTAACCCATCAATCACTATTCGAATTGTTATAGAGCAAGCTTCCCAAATGTTTCAGCTGTTACTAAAATGGTAACGCGGAGGGACGGCACATGGATAAAATATTAGTTATTGGAAATTTGGGGTATATTGGCCCTGTTCTGATCAAATATTTACGACAGCAAAACTCAAACGCCCAGATCATCGGCTTTGATGATGGCTATTTTGAAAATTGCTACATCAACCACCTTGCAGATCGTTTTCAGCAACCAGATATTCAGATCTATGGCGACGTTCGTAATCTGGATGCATCCTGTCTTGATTGTGTCTCATCAATTGTCTATCTCGCCGCAATTTCTAATGACCCGATGGGCAATGTGTTTGAAGAACAAACACTCGATATTAATTATCGCGCAGCGCTTGAAATTGCACACCAAGCCAAAGACCTTGGCGTAAAAAGCTTTGTCTATGCAAGTTCCTGCTCTAGCTATGGGTTTGGCGGTGATACGGCCAAAAGTGAGACAGACGATGTTAATCCGCTCACAGCTTATGCGCGCTCAAAAGTCCAAGCTGAGATCGATCTAAAAGATGTAGCCTCCTCGGATTTTACCGTGACATGCCTGCGTTTTGCAACGGCCTGTGGCGCAAGTCCGCGACTAAGGCTTGATCTTGTGCTCAATGACTTTGTTGCAAGCGCAGTGCTCAAATCTGAAATTACAATTCTATCTGACGGCTCGCCCTTGCGTCCCCTTATTGATGTGCAAGATATGGCCAAAGCTATTGAATGGGCATGTGGGCGCGATGGTGCAAATGGCGGTGACTTTCTGACGGTCAATGCTGGCTGTAATGCGTGGAATTTTTCGGTGCGCGAGATTGCTGAAAAAGTAAAAGACGTGTTCGGCGGTACAAAAGTTCACATCAACGAAGATGCAGAACCAGATAAGCGGTCTTACCGCGTTGATTTTTCGCTCTATGAGAAATTATCTGGGAATTTCTATCCAAATCGCAATATCACGCAGACCATTCATGAATTGGCAAATTGCATAAAATCATCAAATTTAGACTTATCTGATTTTCGCTCTAGTCATTTGATGCGTTTAAATGTTCTAAGACAGTTGCAAGCAACACATAAGCTTGATGATAATTTAAACTGGGTTCAATAGATCATGGCAACACGCGATAGTAATGGCGCTGAATTAGAAGATGGTGACACAGTTTCAGTTATCAAAGATTTGAAAGTCAAAGGGACATCCAACACCCTTAAGCGTGGAACGACATACAAAAATGTCCGCCTAACGTCCAACGAAGGACAAGTGGAATGCCGTCAAGGTAAGGCTACAATTGTGTTGAAAACTGAGTTTTTGAAAAAGATGTAATCGATCAGCTTAAACGGCTTAAAACAATGAGCCTTGATTGGTGCCCGTTTTATCAGGTGTTTTCTTTTTAACAGGTTTTGCAGCTTTTATTGTCTTTGCTTCAATTTCCGCAGCCGACGGGGCATCGCCTGTTTCCTTTGCCTGAACATCACCATCTGTAAATTGAATCTGCAAATGCTGCCCGCTTGAGACATAGCCGGCTGATACCAGTGGTTTTCCGCTCGCGTCTTTGACAATCGCATAGCCGCGTTTAAGCACGTTTTTATAAGCCAATGATTGTAGGACACGATCTGCCGCCGATGTTCTTTGTTTGGCATACTCAATCCGCCCAGAAACCGCATTTCCAGCCCGTGATATCGACTGATCAGTTTGACTTTTCAGACGTGCGATACGTTGCAATAATTGGTTTGGTAACGGCGTCAACATGCTGGTAAATCGAGTGAGCTGGGTAACTTTACGGTCATGGATACGGCTGAAAGCATTGGATAAAGCTTGGGCTTTTTGATCAATGCGTGCGGTTCTGTTTTGCAATGATGATAAGAGCGAAATCGGTGTTAATCGGCCCGCTGGGGTCTCAAAATTTCGGCGCATATTCATCAATGTTAGGCGAATGGCTTTGCCAAGATTGCTATCGGCTTCATCAATTTGCCGGCGAGGTAATGCCAAAAGATTATCCAATGACGGCAGACTACGCGATAAAGCTGTAAAGTTTTGACGTCTTTGATTGATAACGCGGGAACTTGCTGAATTAAGCCGAGCCGCTAGATTTGAAATATTTGCTTCCAAATCAGCTTTCACAGGTATTGCCATTTCAGCGGCACCTGTCGGTGTTGGCGCGCGTGCATCGGCAACTAAATCAAGTAAGGTCCAATCGGTCTCATGACCCACAGCGGAGATGAGAGGTATGTCAGATTGATACGCAGCCCGAACAACAGCTTCATCATTAAAGCCCCAAAGATCCTCTAAGCTTCCGCCGCCACGCGCAACAATGATAAGGTCAGGTTTGGGGATGCCAAGACTATGGTCAATCTTATTAAAACCATCAATGGCAGCCGCCACTTCATCACCAGATGTATCACCTTGAACGCGAACAGGCCAAACAAGCACATGAACCGGAAAACGGTCTGATATTCTGTGCAATATATCGCGAATAACTGCGCCAGTGGGCGATGTTACAACGCCAATCACTTGTGGCATAAAGGGAAGAAGTTGTTTGCGGTCCGCATCAAACAAGCCTTCAGCAGTTAATTTGCGTTTGCGCTCTTCCAACAATGCCATAAGCGCGCCGGCGCCCGCAGGTTCCAATTGTTCAATGACGATTTGATATTTTGATGACCCTGGGAAAGTGGTGATTTTCCCTGTCGCAATCATTTCCATGCCCTCTTCAGGCTTGAACTTAAGGCGGTTATAAACACCCTTCCAGACGACAGCATCCATCCGGGCTTTTTCATCTTTAATGGAAAAATAGGCGTGACCAGACGAATGCGGTCCACGAAATCCAGATATTTCACCGCGAATTTGGACATGCGAAAATGCAGTTTCCACGGTCTTTTTAACAGAGCCAGATATCTCCGTAACCGTATATTCAATCACATTCGATATCTGGTCTGAACTCATGGTTTAACCGCTTGTGTTATTGCGTCAATTCTTGCCAAACAATGCACAAAGAGGATGCTTAAGCGTCCAAATTGGCAACATTCAGCGCATTTTCTTGAATGAATTCACGGCGAGGCTCAACCTCATCACCCATAAGGCGGGAGAAGAGGTCATCAGCGTTGACCGCATCGCGAATTTTTACTTGTAAAAGCGTACGCACATTAGGATCAAGCGTCGTTTCCCACAATTGATCCGCGTTCATTTCACCCAAGCCTTTATAACGTTGAATATCGGTTAGGCCTTTGCGACCAATTGCAAACACAGAATCCAACATCGCTGTTGGGCCACCAATGGATTCAATCGTTGTTTTACGGCGCAGGATACCCGGACGTTCGTACACTTCTTTAAGTCGCTCGTTGAGTTGGTGAATGGCTTGTGCATCTTGGCTAGCCAAAAGCGCTGCATCAAGAAGCGCAATTTCAGTCACGCCGCGCACCATACGTTCAAGAAGTAGACCGCCATTTTCGGTAACTTTACCTGTCCAGCCACGTTCTGTTTCATCAGAAATCACGTCCATGCGTGTCGCAACTGTTTGCGCAAGGTCTGCAGCTTTTGAAGGATCTGCAAATGCCTCAACAGATAGGGCGCCAGCAATGGCAGCTTGTTCAACAACAGACCGGTTATAACGTGAATGTAGGCCATCAAGAAGCGTCCGCAAGCGAAGCGCATCATCAATCACAGTTCGCAAATCCAAGCCGGCACGAACTTCACCAGTTGAAAGCTCAAGCGTTGCATCATCAAGACCTGCCGTGATCAGATAATCTTCCAAAGCCGCTTGATCTTTTAAGTAACGAGAAGACTTGCCACGCGCCACTTTATACAATGGAGGTTGGGCAATATAGAGATGACCACGCTCAATCAATTCTGGCATTTGGCGGAAGAAGAATGTCAGCAACAATGTTCGAATGTGCGCACCATCGACATCCGCATCCGTCATGATGATGATTTTGTGATAGCGCAGTTTATCGGCGTTGAATTCATCTTTGCCGATACCAGTTCCAAGGGCTGTAATCAGCGTGCCAATTTCTTGAGACCCTAGCATTTTATCAAAACGAGCACGTTCAACATTCAAGATTTTACCGCGTAGTGGCAAAATAGCTTGGTTGTCGCGTGAACGACCTTGTTTGGCTGATCCACCCGCAGAATCACCCTCCACGAGGAAGACTTCAGATTTAGCAGGATCACGTTCAGAACAATCGGCAAGCTTGCCCGGAAGCGATGCAATATCAAGCACACCTTTGCGGCGTGTTAACTCGCGTGCGCGGCGTGCAGCTTCACGAGCTTGGGCAGCTTCACACACTTTACCAACCAAAATTTTAGCTTCATTTGGATGCTCTTCAAGCCACATGCCAAGCGCTTCATTCATTTGGCTTTCAACAACAGGTCGAACCTCAGATGAAACAAGCTTATCTTTTGTTTGGGATGAGAATTTTGGATCAGGAACTTTAACAGATAAAACAGCTGTTAAACCTTCACGGCAATCATCACCAGTGAGTGAGACTTTTTGTTTTTTGGTCAAACCAATCTTATCGGTATAGCCTGTTACTTGGCGTGTGAGTGCGCCACGGAAACCAGCCATGTGCGTTCCGCCATCCCGCTGTGGGATATTGTTGGTAAAGCAAAGAACGTTTTCGTGATAACTTTCGTTCCACCACATCGCAACCTCAACAGTGATGCCATCACGCTCGCTTTTAATCGTGATTGGATCGGCAACCAATGGTTTTTTCGTGCGGTCTAAATAGCGCACAAAGGCTTCCAAACCACCATCATAATAGAGCTCATTGACGATAACATCAGCACCGCGTTTATCAGTCAAAATGATTCGAACACCTGAGTTCAAAAATGCAAGTTCACGCAATCTGTGCTCTAAAGTCTCGTATTTAAATTCGATCATCGTGAAGGTGTCTTGCGATGGTTGGAATGTAACTTCAGTTCCGTTGCGTCCATCACGTGTGCCAGTTTGTTTCAATGGCTCATCGGGAACACCGTGGGTAAAACTCATTTCATGAATTTCATTATCGCGGTGGATTTTCAATTTAAGCCAGACAGACAAAGCGTTGACAACAGAAACGCCCACACCGTGCAAACCGCCAGAAACTTTATAGGAGTTTTGATCAAATTTACCACCAGCATGAAGCTGGGTCATGATGAGCTCTGCAGCCGACACACCTTCTTCGCCATGAATACCAGTTGGAATGCCGCGACCATTATCTGTCACGGTCACAGAACCATCGGCATTCAGCGCCACCGTCACAAGATCGGCATGGCCTGCAAGGGCTTCATCAATCGCGTTATCAACAACCTCATAGACCATGTGGTGCAAACCAGATCCATCGTCCGTATCACCAATATACATGCCAGGGCGTTTGCGGACAGCATCAAGTCCTTTAAGAACTTTGATGGAATCAGCGCTATATTCAGCGGTATTATCTTCAACTGGTGTATCGTTCATAAAGACCCAAATCCTGTTTGGTTGCGTATGTATAGATAGACATGCGAATCACATGAAATCTTACCTCTATATATAGGCCTAGATCGGCTGAATTCCAAATTTGAGCATAGGTTTTGAAGCGATTTTCACGATATTTTTGCACCAAATATCATCTATCATGTATAAAACTGAAATATGACCTCGATGGAGAGAATATAAATGGAAAATACTGGCAAACCTGAAATTGAATTCGTCCCGCCAGCACCCTTGCCGCGCACGACAATTCCCTCAATATTAGAGGTAATCAAGGCAACACTTTCCAATCCATTGGAGGTTTGGGGCGAGCCCTCATACCGTTTGCCGTGGATTAAGACCAAGTTTTTAAATGAGCGGATGTTGATCGTTAATGATCCAGATCTCATTCATTACGTTTTGGTGGAGAATGCAAAAAACTATCGAATGGCAACCGTTCGGCAACTTATTTTGCGCCCTATTCTGCGCGATGGATTGCTCACCGCGGAAGGTGAGATTTGGAAACGATCACGAAAATCTGTTGCCCCTGTTTTTGCCCCTCGTCACGCCAAAGGTTTTGCAAAATTAATGCTCAAACGCGCTGAGCAATATGTCCAAAAATTTGCGCCAATTGCAGAAAAAAATGGCCAAAGTGATATCTCGGTTGATATGACCGAGCTGACTTATGAGATATTGTCCGAGACTTTGTTTTCAAACGATATTGTCGCCAAAGAAGGTGATTTGGCCAATGATGTGGATAGATTATTGCACACAATGGGCCGTGTTGATCCGTTTGATTTGATCAAAGCGCCATGGTGGGTGCCGCGTTTTCGCCGAATGCAGGGTTTTATGGTGATGCGAAAATTCAGAAAAATCGTCGCTGATACTGCGCAAAAACGCCGCGATTTGATTGAAAGCAATGCTGACAATGTGCCCGAAGATTTTCTAACTTTACTCCTCAAACAAGAAGGGCCAGAAGGCTTAAAACGTAGCGAAATTGAAGATAATATCATAACCTTCATTGGTGCAGGCCATGAGACAACCGCACGCGCTTTGGCGTGGACGCTCTATTGTATTGCCAATTCGCCGCGTCATTTAAAGCTGATGGAAGAAGAGGCTGATAAGGTTTATGAGCAAGGGTTAGATGCCGTTGATTGGCTGGATAATATGCCATGGACACGCGCTGCCTTTGAAGAAACAATGCGGCTTTATCCCCCAGCGCCTTCGATTAATCGTGCGCCATTAACCGATGATAGTTGGACGTCCCCATCTGGGGAAACCGTGACAATTGAAAAAGATACAACAGTGTTGATGATGCCATGGACCCTGCATCGGCATGAAGCCTTGTGGGATGATCCACGAACGTTCCGGCCAGAGCGGTTTTTACCGGAAAATAAATCTAAGCTTCATCGCTATCAATATTTGCCCTTTGGAGCAGGTCCAAGGGTCTGTATCGGTGCAACATTTGCGTTGCAAGAAGCCATTATTTCGCTGGCAGTTTTGCTCAGAACATATAAGTTTTCCTGCACGGAAGAGACCAAGCCATGGCCTATTCAAAAGCTGACTGTTCAACCGCTGGACGGTTTGATGATGACAGTTTCCAAACGTGAGCATTGATAGAATAATATTGTTGCGTTTTTAGAAATAATCTTATTCTTTACCCGTCAATTGACAAATAATGATAGTGATCTAAAACCATCAAAGCATTTAATAATAATACTCGGAGTGGGCCTATGACCAGACAAGAAAAATTCGACTTACATATTGACCAAGAACTATATGATTTTCTCGTCAATGAAGCCCTTGCAGGCTCTGGTGTGGATGAAGATACTTTCTTCAAAGGGTTCTCTGATTTGATCCATAATTTTGGCCCAAAGAATAGAGCGCTTCTGAAGACCCGTGATGAGCTACAGGAAAAAATTGATGCATGGCATCGTGAAAATGGTGCGCCATTGGATCTTGATGTTTACAAATCATTCTTGTCTGACATCGGTTATCTTCTTCCAGAAGGCGATAAATTTTCCGTGTCGACAAGTAAGGTAGATCAAGAAATTTGCCAAATTGCTGGCCCGCAACTCGTTGTTCCGATTATGAATGCAAGATTTGCCTTAAACGCTGCAAATGCACGTTGGGGCTCGCTTTATGATGCACTATACGGCACAGATGCGATTTCTGATGAAGGTGGCGCTGAAAAGACATCAAGCTACAATCCTGCACGCGGTGCAAAAGTAATAGCATGGGCAAAAGACTTCTTAAATGAAAGTGCTCCAATTTCAGGTGATTGGCATGAAGTGACATCGCTTAAAGTTGAGAATGATCAACTTAAACTTGGTCTTCCAAGTGGTGATATTTTGCTCAATAATTCTGAGCAATTTGTTGGCTACAAAGGTGAGCCTTCAAACCCAACATCAATCCTTTTGAGCAAAAATGGTATGCATGTTGATATTATCATCGATGCAAATAGTCAGATTGGTAGTGCAGATCCTGCCGGTATTTCAGATGTTGTTTTGGAATCAGCACTAACATCGATCATGGATTGCGAAGATTCAATCGCTGCAGTGGATGGCGAAGATAAAGTTGTGGTCTATCGCAATTGGCTTGGTCTTATGAAGGGTGACCTTGAAGAAACGCTTGAGAAAAACGGCAAGACGATCACACGTAAACTCAATGCGGATCAAGAATATAAAGCTGCTGACGGTTCTCCTATGTCTTTGTCCGGCCGAGTTTTAATGCTCATCCGTAATGTTGGACATTTGATGACCAATCCTGCGATTTTGGACCGTGATGGCAATGAAGCGCCAGAGGGTATGATGGATGCAATGATCACAGGCTTGATCGCCCTTCGTGATGTGGGGCCAGATGGTCGCCGCGCAAATTCACGTGAAGGCTCAATGTATGTGGTGAAACCAAAAATGCATGGTCCGGAAGAAGTGGCTTTTGCAAATGATATCTTCGCACATGTTGAGCAAGTTATCGGCATGGAGCCAAATACCATCAAAATGGGTATTATGGATGAAGAGCGCCGGACAACGGTTAATCTTAAAGAATGTATCCGTGCAGCGAAAGAACGTGTTGTGTTTATCAATACAGGCTTCTTGGATCGTACAGGCGATGAGATTCATACATCGATGGAAGCTGGCCCAATGATCCGTAAAGGTGACATGAAGCAAGCATCTTGGATTGCAGCTTATGAGAATTGGAATGTTGATATTGGTCTTGAATGTGGTCTTGCAGGCCATGCGCAAATCGGTAAAGGCATGTGGGCTATGCCAGATCTAATGGCTGATATGTTGGAGCAAAAAATTGGCCATCCAAAAGCTGGTGCTAATACCGCTTGGGTGCCGTCACCAACAGCTGCAACATTGCACGCAACCCATTATCACAAAGTCAAAGTGTCTGACGTTCAAGCTGAGATCAAAACACGTGGCCGTGCAAATATTGATGATATTTTATCAATTCCAGTTGCGACCAATCCAAATTGGACACCGGAAGATATTCAAAACGAGCTTGATAATAATGCTCAAGGCATTTTGGGTTATGTTGTGCGCTGGGTCGGCCAGGGAATTGGCTGTTCTAAAGTGCCAGACATCAACAATGTCGGTTTGATGGAAGATCGTGCAACATTGCGTATTTCAGCCCAGCACATGGCAAACTGGATGCATCATGGCGTGGTGAGCGAAGATCAAATCGTTGCGACCATGGAAAAAATGGCAAAAGTTGTTGATGCGCAAAATGAGGGTGACAAGGCTTACTCAGCAATGTCCGGTGATTTTGAAGGCTCGATTGCTTTCCAAGCGGCATTGGAATTGGTTCGCGCTGGTCGCGCTCAGCCAAGTGGCTACACAGAACCTGTTCTGCATCGCCGCAGATTGGAACTTAAAGCTAGCTAGAAATCGTAAAATTTCACAATAAAAGAACGGGCTTAGATCAAAAGATCTAAGCCCGTTTTGCTATCAAAATAATATTTAAAAGCTAGAAGATCTATTGAATAACAATAACTTTAGAGCGGCTACCAGGTTTTACGCGATCATATAGGTCAATGATATCTTGGTTGATCAGACGAATGCAGCCCGATGATGCAGCTGTTCCAATGGACGACCATTCAGGTGTGCCATGTAGACGGAACAAAGTATCCGTGCGGGTTTCGCGATCAAAAAGGTAAAGCGCTCTGGCGCCCAGTGGATTTTTCAATCCTGGCTTCATGCCTTCTTTGGCATATTTACGTAAATTTGGTTGGCGTTCCACCATTTCTTGCGGCGGAGTCCATTTTGGCCATTTGCGTTTCCAGGCGATATAGGCTTCGCCTTCCCAAGCAAATCCAGCACGACCAACACCGATGCCGTAACGAACAGCTTTGCCGCCCGGTAATACGAAATACAAGAAGCGCTGTTTGGTGTTCACAATCACTGTGCCGCTTGGATATGTGGAATAAAACTTCACAATTTGGCGATGATATTTCTCATTGATACGTTTGATTGGAACAGCGGGAATACGGAATCCACCATCTGTTACCGCACCATAAGTATCTGAAAATATTTCATAAGTTTTTGGGGAGCTTGGCTCACTATTGGTCGAACAGCCAGAGATAAGTGCAGCTGAGGTCAATAACCCCATTTGAAGAAATGCGCGACGGTTCATAGTTTTAAGTACCCCAAAGAAATCCATTTAAGTCCAAATCAGTTTGGAACCCAAAATCAATGATTATGGTTTATTAAGTATTAATTTATACTTGCAAGTGTGGAAGTTCATTCGATTACTATTTTAGATGATTTTTTTCGTATTATGGTGTTTTTGCAACGTTTTTTCGTTTTAACAACCAATAGGGGTAAATTCACACACTACCGCATCGTGTGTTGATTGTCGGGCTTGTCATAAGGTCTGCCGGCTGCAACTTGCAGAACGTCTTCCAAAGGCAAGAGATTCGCAAATTTTAAATGAGTGCCATGGGTCGTAATGTCGATGATTGCTGAGGTGATTTTAGCCGGATAATTTTGCAAAACCAAATATACATGATGACCTGTTCCAAGTGTCATTGGTAATTCAATAAGCGCGCCACCCTCGGAGATATTCAAAAGAATAGCCTGCAAAGCGCTGTATCTGCGAATGCCTGTTTTCATATACGAGACTTCACATCGCAAATACGTTGAGTGACGGGCGTGCACGCGCTCTTCTCTATTAATCTGAGATAAAAAATTGCCTTCAGTATTTGTAATATTCTCGCCGTTTGGGCTCATCTATCAAACTTTCAATCAATTTGGGGCAGAAAAACCACTAAATTAACCGTAGCAGATTTTGCCTGAGAGCGAAATAGACCAAAGTCTTGATTTGCAAAACCGATCACAAATTAATTGTTTCGCAATTGACCTGTGATTTGACCCAAGACAGCATTTGCAGCATCCAAAACATTAGAACCGGGGCCAAAAATCTCGGCAACACCTGCATCTTTGAGCATTTGATAATCTTGCTCAGGAATAACACCGCCACACACAACAATAATATGCTCTGCATCCCGTTGCTTTAAAAACTTGATGAGGTCAGGGATCAGCGTTTTATGGCCGGCTGCCAGAGACGACACACCAACAACATCGACATCTAGATTGATAGCGCGGGTCGCAATTTCATCTGGTGTTTCAAACATGTCGGACAAATCAACTTTAAAGCCCATGTCGGCAAAAGCAGTTGATATAATTTTTGCACCGCGATCATGTCCGTCTTGACCCATCTTAGCTACGAGCACATGAGGTTGCTTACCTCGATTTTGGGTCGCATCAGCGATTTTTAATTTGAGTGTTTCATATTCAAGATCACCCTCATAATCTGCCTGATACACACCAGAAATAATGCGCGTTGTCGATTTATAACGGCTAAACGCTTCTTCCATAGCATCGGAGATTTCGCCCAAAGATGCCTGTGCCCGTGCAGCCTCAACGGCAGCTTCAAGCAGATTTCCACTGCCAGAATGCGCAATGGTTTTAAGATTGGAAATCGCATCTTTATGAGCTTTTGGATCGCGCGAGGTTTTCATTTTTTCAAGCCGTGCGATCTGTCCCTTTCGAACCTTGGCATTATCAATATCCAAGATATCAATCGGGGCCTCATCTTCGAGCCTATATTTATTCACGCCAACAACAACATCTTCACCCTTATCAATTCGCGCTTGTCGCTTGGCAGCAGATTCTTCAATGCGCATTTTCGGCAAGCCAGTTTCAACAGCTTTGGTCATGCCACCAAGAGATTCAACTTCCTGAATAAGACGCCAAGCTTCATCCGCCAAATCATCAGTTAAAGCTTCTACATAATAGGAGCCACCCAATGGATCGACAACATTGGTAATGCCTGTTTCATGCTGCAAAATGAGTTGGGTATTCCGCGCAATACGGGCGGAGAATTCGGTCGGAAGCGCAATCGCTTCATCAAACGAATTTGTGTGGAGTGATTGAGTGCCACCCAATGTTGCCGCCATTGCTTCAACCGTTGTGCGCACAATATTGTTGTAAGGGTCTTGTTCTGTCAGTGAGACACCAGAGGTTTGGCAATGGGTGCGCAGCATTTTCGAACGTTCGTTTTTTGCGCCAAAATCAGTCATAATTTTAGCCCATAACCGTCGTGCCGCACGAAGCTTTGCAGCTTCCATAAAAATATTCATCCCAATGCAGAAAAAGAACGACAAACGCCCTGCAAATGCATCAACATCCATGCCTTGAGCTTGGGCTGCGCGGACATATTCCATACCGTCGGCAAGCGTATAGGCAAGTTCCTGCGACAGTGTCGCACCGGCCTCTTGCATATGGTAACCAGAGATCGAAATTGAATTATATTTCGGCATCTCTTTTGCGGTGTAATCGATAATATCAGCAATGATGCGCATAGAAGGTTCTGGTGGGTAAATGTAGGTATTGCGCACCATAAATTCTTTTAAAATATCATTTTGGATCGTGCCTGATAATTGCGCGCGCGGAACGCCTTGTTCTTCGCCAGCGACAATAAACATCGCCAAAACAGGAATAACCGCACCATTCATTGTCATCGAAACAGACATTTGATCAAGCGGAATACCGTCAAACAAGATTTTCATATCTTCGACGCTATCAATGGCAACACCGGCTTTGCCAACATCCCCCACAACACGCGGATGATCGGAATCATAACCACGGTGCGTGGCCAGATCAAACGCAACAGACAGGCCTTTTTGACCTGCAGCTAGGTTTTTGCGATAAAAAGCATTGCTTTCTTCAGCAGTTGAAAAGCCCGCATATTGGCGAATAGTCCAAGGGCGCCCAGCATACATTGTCGCTTTGATACCACGCGTGAAAGGCGAAAATCCTGGCATTTCTTCATGGGCCGATGGATTTACATCTTCCGATGAATAAACAGGTCTAACAGTAACGTTCTCAGGTGTGTCCCAATTCAGCGATTGCGGGTCTTTGCCCTTCATCTCTTTGTGTGCAAGATCAAGCCAATCCCGCTTTTTATCGCTTTTTTGGGACATTATTCAAACTCCATGATAACAGCGTCAACCGCCAAGCTATCGCCAATTTTTATAGGGATTGATTTCACGGTTCCTGATTTTTCAGCTTTGAGAACATTTTCCATTTTCATAGCTTCGACGATCGCCAAGGCTTGACCTGCTTCCACATGATCGCCAGCGGCAACATTCAATCCAATAATCAAACCCGGCATCGGGCAAAGCAAATATTTGGATGTGTCAGCAGCTTCCTTTTCAGGCATTAGCTTGAACAACTCTGCAATTCTTGGTGATAGAACTTTGATATTAAGATCCGCACCACGGGTCCGTATTCTAAAGCCATCAGCTAGCTTATCGACTTTTAAGAAGTAGTTCATGCCTTGCGGGCTATCTATGCCAGCTGCACTTGCCACAGCAAGCGTATCACCTGGATCATAGCTACAATAAATTTGCTGTTCTTCATCCGTGCCAAACGTCACGACGAAATTGCCCTCGATTTCATCATCTGCGCGCATGATTGATAATGGGAATTCTTGACCATCAACCAGCACAACATATTCCACAGCATCAAGTTCGATATGACCAAGATCAATCGCTTGCAAAGCTTCGCGACGTTCAGCTTCAATCATCATCATAGATGCAGCTGATGCCGATATCGCTTTTAATTCAGCTTCAGATAGTGAGACACCCAAAAATCCATCTGGATATTCCTCGGCAATAAAGGCTGTTGTGATATTGCCCGAACGGAACCGTTCATGGCCCATCACGGCTGAAAGGAATGGCAAATTGTGGCCAATACCTTCAAGCTCGAACATATCAAGCGCTTCGCACATTGTTTGAATTGCATCATCGCGTGTTTCACCCCATGTGCAAAGCTTTGCAATCATTGGGTCATAAAACATCGAGATCTCGCCACCTTCATAAACGCCGGTATCGTTTCGGATAATGTTACCATCACCAATGTCACCTTCAGATGGCGGACGATAACGCGACAGACGGCCGATGGATGGCAAGAAATTGCGATAAGGATCTTCTGCATAAAGACGGCTTTCCATCGCCCAGCCGTTCAACTTAATATCATCTTGTGTTAGCGAAAGTTTCTCGCCTGCAGCCACGCGGATCATCTGCTCAACAAGATCAACACCTGTAATAAGTTCGGTCACAGGGTGCTCGACCTGCAATCTTGTGTTCATTTCCAAAAAGTAGAAATTACGGTCTTTATCAACGATAAATTCAACCGTTCCGGCGCTGGCATATTGAACAGCATTGGACAATGTACAGGCTTGCTCGCCCATAGATTTTCGTGTCGCTTCATCAAGGAATGGGCTTGGTGCTTCTTCAATGACTTTTTGGTTGCGGCGCTGGATCGAGCATTCTCGTTCACCCAGATAAATGCAATTGCCGTGCGTATCTGCCAGAACTTGAATTTCAATATGGCGTGGTTCTTCGATGAACTTCTCAATGAAAATCCGGTCATCACCAAACGAGCTTGCAGCTTCTGATTTGGACCGTGCAAAACCTTCGCGTGCTTGGGCATCATCCCACGCAATCCGCATGCCTTTGCCGCCGCCTCCTGCAGAGGCTTTGATCATCACAGGATAGCCGATTTCAGTTGCGATCACGACCGCATGTTCTGCATCATCAATCAGACCCATATGTCCCGGAACTGTCGAAACACCCGCTTCTTGGGCAAGTTTTTTGGATGTAATTTTATCACCCATGGATTCAATAGCGCCTATTGGCGGTCCAATGAAGGTAATATTTTCTTTTGCCAAACGTTCAGCAAATTCTGCACGTTCTGATAAAAAACCATACCCGGGATGCACGGCATCAGCGCCCGTTTTTTTGCATGCATCGATAATTTTATCGATCACCAAATAGCTTTCAGACGCAGCAGCTGGTCCAATGTGCACAGCTTCATCTGCCATGGAGACGTGCAACGCGTTTTTATCAGCATCAGAATAGACCGCAACTGTTGCAATGCCCATTTTGGCGGCTGATTTGAAAACACGACAGGCGATTTCGCCACGATTGGCAACGAGGATTTTCTTAATCATCGGTAATTCTCCTCTTTAAAACTATCTGGAAAATTTGCCCGTGCGAGAGATTCGTTAATCTGCAACATGGCTTCATAATCTTGTGGGTCGAAATTATTAGGATCAACAGGCACAACTTCGCGCATGAACAATGTGCCCAATCGGCCAGCATCTAAATTGCCGCGCTCAAAAGGCTCGTCGCCAAACGCTTCCCACAAACAGGCAAGAAAATTAGTATCCGCTTCGGTCAAAATCTTTTTTCGATCAGGTTGGCGTTCGCGTTTTTCAACCTTCGTTGCAACAGGTGCCGCACGGCGAATTGTGAACTGAAAATCAGTCCCGGGAAGCCGCGAAGGAAAACCACGGTGTTTAAGCATATATGGAAGTGATGGCATTATTTTCTCACAAAGGCATGTTGTTATGTTTTTTGGTCGGCTCATTTGTTTGCTTGCTTTTCAGCATTTCAAATGCGCGGGCCACACGGCGGCGGGTCGAATGCGGCATGATAACTTCATCCACAAAGCCGCGCTGTGCTGCGATAAACGGATTGGCAAAACGATCTTCATAATCTTTGGTCCGCTGAGCAATTTTGCCTGTATCGCCAAGTTCAGAACGATACAAAATCTCAGTTGCGCCTTTGGCACCCATCACCGCAATTTCAGCAGTTGGCCATGTGTAATTCACATCAGAGCGAATGTGTTTTGAGGCCATCACGTCATAGGCGCCGCCATAGGCTTTGCGGGTGATCACTGTAACCATTGGAACGGTGGCTTCGGCATAGGCAAACAATAGTTTTGCGCCATGCTTAATAATACCGCCATATTCTTGCGCAGTTCCGGGCAAGAAGCCGGGTACATCAACAAATGTCAAAAGCGGGATGTTAAAGGCATCACAAAAGCGAATAAAGCGTGCTGCTTTTTTCGATGAGTCAATATCCAAACATCCGGCAAGCACCATAGGTTGGTTGGCAATAACGCCAATAGTTTCGCCATTAATGCGCACAAAGCCCGTTAGAATATTACCCGCATAATCTTTCTGGATTCCATAAAATTGCCCTTCATCAGCAACTTTTTCGACCACTTCGCGCATGTCATAGGGCATGTTCGGATTTTCAGGGACAATCGTATCAAGCGATGATTCTTGGCGCGTAATCGGGTCTAATGTTGGAAGGTGCGGAGCGCTCTCTCTATTTGAAAGCGGAAGAAAATCATAAAAGTCACGAATTTGTAGAAGCGCTTCAACATCATTTTCAAAAGCGCCATCTGCAACAGATGATTTTTTGGTGTGGGTGGATGCGCCGCCCAATTCTTCTGCGGTCACAATCTCATTGGTCACCGTTTTAACCACATCAGGACCGGTGACAAACATATAGCTTGTGTCGTTGATCATGAAAATAAAATCGGTCATGGCTGGTGAATAAACTGCACCACCAGCACAGGGTCCCATAATTACCGATATTTGCGGAACAACGCCAGAGGCCTGTGCATTGCGCCAGAAAACTTCTGCATAGCCGCCCAATGAGGCAACGCCTTCTTGGATGCGGGCGCCACCGCTATCACATAGGCCAATAACTGGCACACCGTTTTGGATCGCAAGATCCATGACTTTACAGATTTTCTCTGCATGGGTTTCAGATAATGAGCCACCAAACACTGTAAAGTCTTGCGCGTAGACATAGGTTGGTCTGCCGTTGATCGTGCCCCACCCGGTGACAACGCCGTCGCCTGGAGGCTGGTCACTTTCCATACCAAAATCAGTGCAACGATGGGTTTTATACATGTCATATTCTTCAAAACTGCCCTCATCAAGCAAAACATCTAACCGCTCGCGTGCGGTGAGTTTTCCTTTTTTATGTTGAGCGTCAATCCGTCTTTGACCGCCACCAAGGCGTGCTTGTACCCGGCGGTTTTCCAATTCATCTAAAATATGCTGCATGTAAGGCCCCTTTGTATTTTTTAGTTATAACTGAATCGGAATGAAAAATAAGCCTTGAAATTGCAACATTGTCGGTTTAGCAAATATTGCATATTCAATTTTGCAAAAGAGCAAACATGCGCAATCGAAAACTATTTGTAGGCCGCAACATCAAGGCTATCCGTGTGGACAATGCACTGACACAGGCAAAATTTGCCGAGAAGCTAGGCATTTCGACAAGTTATCTCAATCAAATTGAGAATAATCAACGGCATTTAACCGCCACAGTCCTATTGGCATTGGCTGAAAAATTTGCAGTCGACATCACGACATTGTCCGAAGACGACAGTGATCGCTTGCTTGCAGATATGGCCGAAGCGCTTGCAGACCCGCTTTTCAGTGGTGAAGCCCCATCCGTTCAAGATCTCAAACTCGTCTCGCAAAACGCACCTGCCGTTGCAAAAGCATTTTTGTCGATGCACCAAGCTTTGCGTCACGCAGGCGAACAATTGGCTGAACTGGATGACACATTAGAAAGATCCGGTGCGCTCACAGACCCAGCACCTTATGAAGAGGTTCGAGACTTCTTCCACTATCTTGATAATTACGTCCATGAGTTAGATCTGGTTGCAGAGAAATTTGCAGGCAATTTTTCAGGACCCGGACATAGCCAGAGAAATATTCGCAAGTTCGCAGACTACATAGAGCGCGAACATCGCGTTCATGTGTCCATGCAAACGAGTGATATTAAGACCAATGATCTTAAGACTAATGATCATGGCGATCGATTTATCAGAACATATGATCCCAGCTCACGCGTGCTCAAACTTAATCAGCAAGCCAGCAACTCAACCAATATGTTTCAAATTGCGCACCAAATCGCCCTGCTTGAACATCATAAAATGATCGACAATATTATTGCCCGTGCAGATTTCAGATCAGAAGATGCCAAAGCGATTTGCCAAATTGGCTTGGCGAACTATTTTGCCGGTGCTGCAACGCTGCCCTATGGCGAGTTTTTATCCAAAGCCCGTGAATTTCGCCACGATTTAGAAATGCTGGCAGACTATTTCAATGCAAGTTTGGAACAAGTGTCGCACAGATTAAGCACACTTCAAAGGCCAGGTGAGAAGGGAATACCATTCTTTTTTGCCCGCGTGGATCAAGCTGGAAACATCACCAAAAGACATAGTGCAACAAAGTTACAATTTGCCCGTTTTGGCTCTGCTTGCCCCCTATGGAATGCTCATCGCGCATTTGAAACGCCAGATCAAATTTTACGACAATTGGCCGAAACGCCAGATGGTGTGAAATATTTATGTCTATCGACCACCGTGTCAAAACGTGGTGGTGGTTTTAAAATGCCGGTGCAGCGCCATGCTTTGGCCATTGGGTGCGAAATCCAACATGCCGCTGAAATGGTATATGCAGATGATTTGGATACCAAACGCGAGGATGCATTTGAGCCGATTGGTATTTCATGCAGAATTTGTGATCGAGTGGATTGTCACCAACGCGCGGTCCCGCCGCTCAAACGTAAGCTTGAGATTGATCCGAATATGCGAAATACAATTCCGTATCGTTTTTAGGAGGCCTAAAGTTTAGTTTAGGTCTTTTTGAGCTTTTTCCAAGAATTGTTCTGGGAAATCATACCCTTTAAATAGGCGACATTTGCTTCCGCTTGCTGTGTTGAAAGTTCATCACGTGCAATCTGTTCAGCTTCTTCAAAGCGGCCCTGTAACCCAACAACCAGTGCAAGGTTTTGGCGGACACGACTATCGGCACCGGGCATTTTTGATGCATTGCGCATGTAAGTCTCGGCCGTTCTTAAATCACCAGCGAGCAAATAGGACATGCCGATATTGGATAGGATTGAAGGCTCATTTGGTTGATGATCGAGCGCTTCGCGGTATTTCGCGCGTGCTTGGCCCGTTTGACCAAGCTGATCCAAAATAGCACCTTCAGCTGACAATAATTTCCAGTCAGGGCGATCAGGCGTTTGCGCACGCTTAATGGTTTGCAGCGCTTGTTCAAGATGTCCAGCACTTGCCAATGACTTGCCATAAGCTGCCAAAACAGTGCGGTCTTCAGGGTTATGAATAGCTGCTTGTTGCATCACGGCGAGCGATTGTTTGCTATGGCTGCTCATTTGCAAAATGGATGCATATTGCATGGCCACAGGAGCGCTTTTTGGGTTTTTAGCATATTTAGCACCAACAATCTTGGCAGCATTATTTAGCTCGCCAACATTCATCTGGGCCAAAGGCTTATTCAATTTCGTAATTGAGCCAGTCGTTAACCCCTTGGATGCACATCCAGCCAAAACAAATGCGACCAAACACATTGATGCTGTGGTCAATATTTTCTTGAATGTTGTACTGGAAATATTTGAATATTCCATTTTATGCTCCAATGAACCAACTATACTCGTAAAACTAGGGCAAAGACTGTGACAAAAATGATGTCTGGGGTCTTTCTTAGCTTATCAATAATCTGTTAACCCTAATGGATGGTTAACAAGTGATTCTTGATCGCGACTATTTGAACTGAAACGGGAATAATGATGACAGTATTCTTACTTGAAAACAGAGCCTTACCTTTTTCCAAAACGGCAGGTGCTGCCAAGTCAGTTTGGGCGATAAGCCGACAAGATTTTCAAACAGATGACATCTCACAAACAACAAGAAACTGGGCAAAAAGCGCGGGCTTTGAAGGCCAAGAGGGTAAGTTCCTATTGGTTCCAAATGAAAATGGCGAGCTTATTGGCGCATTGTTCGGTTTGGGCGATCATTACCAAGCCAATCCATTTGCAAGCGGCGCATTGGCCAAGCTGTTGCCAGAAGGCACTTGGCGTTTACAAACATCCACAGCTGATTTGAATAAACTATCCATGGGCTTTGGAATGGGCGCCTATCAATTTACTGATTATAAAAGCTCATCTAAAAACACCCCATTGCTTTGCGATGATAATATGGGCGACACAGATGATCTTAACCGTCAGTTGGCGGGTGTTTACTTAGCGCGCGATCTTATCAATATTCCGACAAATGACATGGGTCCTGATGCCTTGGAAAAGGTGTTCTGCGATCTAGCAAAACATTATGGTGCCACGTCAAAAGTTATCAAGGGTGATGATCTTCTCGATGAAGATTTCCCGCTAATTCACACTGTAGGACGCGCCTCGCATGAAGAACCACGGCTATTGGATATGTCATGGGGTCATGAAGATGATCCTAAAATAACGCTTGTTGGTAAAGGCGTATGTTTTGATACTGGCGGTCTTGATATCAAGCCTGCATCGGCCATGGGCTTGATGAAAAAAGACATGGGTGGCGCGGCAAATGTTTTGGCATTGGCGTTGATGATAATGGATGCAAAGTTAGCTGTCAGATTGCGTGTTTTGGTTCCAGCTGTTGAAAATTCAATCTCAGCAAATGCCTTTCGCCCAAGTGATATCCTCACCAGCCGCAAAGGCCTGACCGTTCAGATCGATAATACGGATGCAGAAGGGCGCTTGGTCTTGGCAGATGCTTTGACTTTTGCCTCTGAAGAAGAGCCGGATATGATCATCGACATGGCAACGCTCACGGGCGCTGCACGTGTTGCATTAGGGCCGGATCTTCCGCCGTTTTATACTGATGATGACGGACTTGCATCAGAGATCCATCAAGCGGGTCTTGATGAAGATGATCCTATTTGGCGGATGCCGTTATATAAGGGTTATGAAGCAGATGTTACAACGCGGATTGCCGATCTCACCAATGCGCCATCGGGCGGTTTTGCAGGCTCAATTACCGCTGCACTATTCTTAAAGCGCTTTGTGTCACCAGATATTAGCTGGGTGCACTTTGACATATATGGCTGGAACCCTAAAGAACGGCCCCACTCATCCATTGGCGGTGAAGCACAAGGGATTCGTTCGCTGTATCGTGTTCTAAAAGATCGATATTTGGCATAGGTTAGAAGATATTTGCCAATCATTTCAGAGTGTCGTATAAAAACGCAACCGAAATGATTTGGGGTTTCATGCTGTGTCCGTTCATCTAAGACCATATCAGGCGCTTGCGCTTTGGAATTCTGTTGCTTTAACGCAAGTTCAAAATGATGGCCCAGACCTGACGTTGCGCCAAATGGCAATTTTGCTCCAAATCTATTTAGAGCCACCGCCGCACACGGTTCGTGGTTTGGCTAAAACATTGGATGTCACAAAACCTGTTATAACGCGGGCATTGGATACAATGGGATCATTGGGGTTTGTCCAACGCGTGCGCGATGAGCGCGATCGCCGCAATGTGATTATAAAACGAACCGTTGATGGTGCATTATTCGTTGAAAAACTGGGTGATATTATTATAGAACAAGGGCTTAAGATTGAGCGATAGGAGCTGAAAAATGAGTGATGAATTAGATAAACGCCTTCATGCTTTCAGGCCCGATCTTGCAGATAAAAAGCTTGAGGGGAAAATTGAGGCGGATGAATTTATCGAGGGTGAATTGGCAACGATCTGCGTGCCATCGATCACACTTCGTTCAGCGCCCGATAAAGAATTAGGTGTTGAGACTGAGGCTCTTTTTGGTGAGGAAATTTATGTGTTTGAGCAAGCCGATGGTTGGGCTTGGATACAATTGCTCAAAGATAGTTATGTTGGTTATGTTCCCGAAAGTGCGATTGCCATTGGGTTTAAAAAAATCTCCTACATTGTTCTTCATCCCCGCACGTTTCTCTATCCAGAAGCTGATATGAAAAAACGGCCTTTGGCGTGTTTATCAATGGGCAGCCGCTTGGACATTGTTGATGAAGTGGAAGGCAATGGCATCCGGTTCTTAATCACACGCGATGGTCAAGCTTTGGTCGAGCGACATTGCCGCCATTTCAGAGCCTTTAGTGGGCCTGATTATGTCAATCACGCAGGCCGATTGCTGGAGACCCCATACCGCTGGGGTGGAAGTTCGGCATTTGGAATTGATTGTTCTGGGCTTGTGCAATTGTGCATGTTTATTGGCGGTGAATATGTCAAACGCGATTCAGACATGCAAGCCAACACAATAGGAGAGCCAATTGATCCAGGTGAAGATTATCAATATCTTCAACGTGGCGATCTTGTTTTTTGGGATGGTCATGTGGCTATTGTTGAAGACAATAAAACCATCATTCATGCCAATGGCTATACCATGAGCGTGGCGCGGGAGCCGCTTTTAACTGCGATTAAACGGATTGCGCATTTATATGGCCAACCCACATTGTTCAGACGCCCTTAGCTCTGACCAATACGCACTAATAACCCAAATTAAGATCGATAAGGTTTTGTAACTGCTCGCCGTTTTCAAAGGCAATCATTTGCTCAATAATCTTACCAATCAACGCATCTGGATCAGAATCAGCTGCAACATGCGGCGTGACAGTCACCTTTGGATGAGCCCATAACGGACTGTGAGCTGCCAATGGTTCTTGCTCAAACACATCAAGGCTTGCGGCCCCAAGTACATTTTGATCCAAGGCGGTTAAAATATCAGTTTCAACCTGCAACGCACCGCGCCCAGCATTGATCAATATTGGTGCGCCGAGTGGTCCACTGGTTTTAAGCTTAGAGAACAGGACTTGGTTTAATATTCCGGTTGTTTCTTCGGTGTGAGGCAACAGGCAAACCAAAATATCAACTTGGCTCAAGAACGTATCAAGACCATCCTTGCCGTGATGGCAGTCAATTGATGGGATCTGCTTTGGAGACCGCGACCAGCCAGACACATCAAAGCCAAGGGCGTTGAGTTTAAAAGCGCTATCTTGTCCTAATTCGCCCAAGCCCAACACACCAACTTTTATCGCGCTTGCCGCTGGTTGATAATCACTATTTTGCCAATCAGACGCTTGTTGTAAAGCACGAAAGTGTCGGCCTTTGCGGTGATGATCAAGAACTTGCCAGACCACATATTCACTCATTCGAGCGGTTAAATCTGGCGAAACTGCACGCACAATAGTCACATTTGGCAGGTCAGGATCGTCTAAAATATGATCAACGCCAGCACCAAGAGAAAAGATCACTTTCAACTGATTTAAGTTTTTCAACGAGCCATGTTCGTGTTTCCACATCAAAGCATATTCAACCGATGGATCAGGTTTCGTGACCACAACACGCTCAGGCGCACAGCTTTTAATCCGTGCGATCCATGGTGCTTCTGAAAATGTTGTGCTTGCGAACAAAATAGTAGGTTTAGTGTGTGACATAAGACTTATTCATCCAGTGCATCGATAGCTTCAATATCAAAGGCAGCTGCCATCAGGCTCTTTGTATATTCGTTTTTAGGATTATCAAAAATTTGATCCGATGGGCCTTGCTCAACAACCTTACCCAGCTGCATAACAATCACATCATTTGCCAATGCCCGAACAACTTTGAGATCATGGCTGATAAACAAATAGGCCAAATCATATCTTTTTTGCAAGTCACGTAGCAAATCGACAACTTGCGCCTGAACGCTCATATCAAGTGCAGAGGTCGGCTCATCCAACATAACAAATTTTGGTTTCAGAACCATCGCGCGCGCAATCGCAATGCGTTGGCGTTGACCACCTGAAAATTCATGCGGATAGCGCCAGCGCACATTTGGATCAAGCCCCACTTCATCCAGCGCTTTGGCTACCCGTTCATCACGTTGATCGGCAGATAAAGCCGGCTCATGTATCGCCAAACCTTCACCAATAATCTGGGTAATCGACATGCGTGGGCTCAAGGAGCCGTAAGGGTCTTGAAAGACAATTTGCAATTGATCACGAAGACCACGCATTTGTTTAAACGAATAGGCATCAATATCTTTGCCAATAAAAGCAATCTTTCCTTGCGATGAGATCATGCGCGATAAGGCAAGCCCAAGGGTGGTTTTACCAGAACCAGACTCGCCCACAACACCCAAAGTTTGACCCGCACGCAGCGTTAAATCAATACCATCAACGGCTTTGACATGATCTGTAACACGGCGCAAAAACCCTGTCTTAATCGGGAACCAAACTTTGATGTCTTTGCCCTCCATCACAACAGGTGCGGTGGTGTCACTTTTGGGTGGTCGACCTTTAGGTTCAGCGGCAAGAAGGTGCTTTGTGTAGGCGTGTTGAGGATTGTCAAAAATCTCCGCAACGGGTCCTGTTTCAACAATCTCGCCATTGGTCATAACACACACGCGGTCGGCAATTTTGCGCACAATGCCCAAATCATGGGTAATGAACAACATGGACATGCCGTGTTGATCTTTGAGGTTACGCAACAGTTTAAGTATTTGCGCTTGCACGGTGACATCAAGGGCGGTGGTTGGCTCGTCCGCGATTAATAATTCTGGCCGATTGGCAAGCGCCATGGCGATCATCACACGCTGTCTTTGCCCGCCCGATAATTCATGCGGATAGGCATTAAGGCGTTTTTCTGGTTTGCGAATGCCCACTTGATTAAGCAGGTCTAAAACACCAGATCTTGCATCCTGTGGGCTTATATTTTGGTGCAGATGCAATATTTCAGATATTTGCAGTTCGATCGAATGCAAAGGATTAAGCGAGGTCATCGGTTCTTGAAAAATCATCGTGATATCATTACCACGAACATCGCGAAGCTCTGATGGACTTGCTTGCATCAAGTTCTTGCCATTAAACAAAATTTCACCGCTTGGGTGGCTTGCCGCAGGATAGGATAATAATTTTAATACCGACAGCGCCGAGACCGATTTGCCTGACCCAGACTCGCCAACAAGCGCAACAGTTTCACCCTTGTTAATGTCAAACGAAATCTTATTCACAGCAGTCGTTGTCTTGCCGCCTTGTGAGAACGCAACGGACAGGTCTTTGATCTGTAATAGTGGATTGTTTGGTTCCGACATACTCATTTAAATGTCTTTCTCGGATCAAACGCATCACGGGTGGCTTCGCCAATAAAAATCAGCAATGACAGCATAATTGAAATCACCATAAAGGCTGTTAGTCCAAGCCATGGTGCTTGCAAGTTTCGTTTCCCTTGCGCAATCAACTCACCCAATGATGGTGAACCAGGCGGTAGGCCAAATCCCAAGAAATCAAGCGATGTTAGAGTCGTAATAGAACCGGACAAAATGAACGGTAAAAACGTCAGCGTTGCGACCATTGCATTGGGTAAAAGATGCCGGAACATAATCGTGCCATTGCCAACACCCAAAGCGCGGGCCGCATTGACATATTCAAAATTGCGAGCGCGTAAAAACTCAGCCCGGACAATACCCACGAAAGACACCCAAGAGAAAAGCAGCATAATGAACAATAATATCCAGAACCCCGGTGGCAACACGGCTGCAATGATGAGCAAGATATAAAGCACTGGCATTGATGACCAGATTTCAATAAAGCGTTGCATAATCAGATCAGTCCAGCCACCGAAATAACCCTGAATAGCGCCAGCTGTGATGCCAACAATCGCTGAAAATATCGTCAGAATAAGACCAAAGAGCACCGAAATTCGAAACCCATAAATAAGACGCGCCATAACATCCCGCGCCTGATCGTCAGTGCCCATCCAGTTTAAATTACCCAAATTACAATCAGCATCTTGGTCTTTAAGCGGGTAAGCCGAACATTGCTGTGCGCTATCCATCGACCAAAAAGGCGCTGTTGGCGCAGAATGGGGAATATAGGAATTTGCCGTTGAATAGGAATGTCGGATCGGTGGCCAAATCATCCATCCGTTGGCATTGATCTCTTCGCTAATAAACGGATCTCGATAATCGGTTTGGGCTAAAAAACCACCAAACTTTTCTTCAGGATAATCAATCAGCACAGGGGCCAAAATCTCACCCTTGTAAGACGCAAGGATCGGGCGGTCATTGGCAACAAATTCTGCTAACAGACTTAAAATGAATAAAAACAGAAAGATCCAAAGAGACCAATAACCGCGACGGTTGGCTTTAAAACTTTGCCAGCGCCGTTGGTTTATCGGAGATAAAAATGGTTTTTTGGCCTGCGTTGAATTTTGAGCAGCAGTTGCAATGTCAGTCATTAGACATCTCTCCTGTCAAAATCAATGCGAGGATCGACCCACGTATATACAAGATCAGACAATAATCCGACCAGCAGTCCCATAAGGGAGAACATATAAAGGGTGGCAAACACCACGGGATAGTCGCGCCTTACAATAGATTCAAAACCCAATCGTCCTAATCCATCTAGCGAGAATATGGTCTCGATCAGAAGTGATCCTGAGAAAAAGGCGGTGATAAATGCACCGGGAAAACCTGCAATAATGATCAACATGGCATTACGGAAAACATGCTTGTAAAGCACCTGACGTTCGCCCAAACCTTTTGCCCGTGCGGTGGTGACATATTGCTTGCCAATCTCATCGATAAATGAGTTTTTAGTCAGCAATGTTGTGGTGGCAAAGGCAGCTAATGACAGCGCAATCAGTGGTAGGGCCAAATGCCAAAAATAATCGATAATCTTCTCATACCAGTTTAGCTCTGCCCAGTTTTCGGAGACAAGTCCGCGCAAGGGGAACCAATCGAGAAACGAGCCGCCGGCAAAGACAACAATCAGCAAGATACCAAACAAAAAACCCGGAACCGCATAGGCAATGATGATCAAGCCAGATGTCCACACATCAAATCGTGATCCGTCGCTGACAGCTTTTTTAATGCCCAGCGGAATGGAGATGACATAGGATAAAATGAGTATCCAAAAGCCAAGTGAAATGGACACGGGCATTTTTTCAACAATCAGATCAATAACCGAGATATCTCTGAAATAACTTTCTCCGAAATCAAATCGCGCATAATTCCAGATCATTAGGCCAAAACGTTCAAGAGCTGGTTTATCAAAGCCAAATTGCTTTTCAAGTTGTGCGATAAATTCAGGATCTAAACCTTGTGCGCCACGATATTTTGATGAAAATTCGCCGTCCAATCCTTCATCTAGGCCACTAATATTATCGCCGCCACCGCCAGTTATGCGGTCAGTTGCGGAATCACCTTGGCCGGAAAGTTCGGCAATCACCTGTTCAACGGGGCCACCTGGGGCAAATTGCACAACCGCAAATGAGATCGCCATGATACCCAAAATTGTTGGGATAATCAGCAAGATACGGCGTAAAATATATGCGCCCATTACGCGCACTGCCCTGTGATGGCCAAAGCATAGATACAGCTATTCATCGTCATCTGGTGGTCATTTTCGACTTTTGATTCGTTCATATCCAATTTGGAATCCGAAACTGGCTTGAAAGCAAGCCCTATTGGGCAGATTTTGACCACCAAACATCTGGAAAGCCAACGGAATAGGTCGGAAGTTCATCAGGACGGCCAAATCGATCCCAATAGGCAATCCTTTCAGCCCGCAAAGTATAGGTCGGCACCACATAATCGCTGGCTAAAAGGACCCGATCAAGAGCCTTTGTCGCATTGATGAGATTGTCTCTGTTTTCTGCAAAAATCACCTTGTCGATCAGCTTATCAATCGCCGGATCTGAAATGCCAACATAATTGCCCGATCCTTCTTGATCAACGGATGCTGAACCCCAATAGCCCAATTGTTCATTTCCCGGCGACAAAGACTGGGCCCAGCCAAGATATATCACGTCATAATCCCGCGCCCGCCACCGGTTGACATATTGAGACCGATCTACAGTTCTAACGCTCACTTCAACACCAATTTTCTTAAGAGCTTGGGCATAGGGAAGGGCAACCTTTTCGATCACCGGACCATTGAGCAAGATTTCAAATGTAAACGGCTCGCCGGTTTTTGAATCAACCATTTTTCCGCCGCGCGTTTCATAGCCAGCTTGATTGAACAAGTTAATCGCCTCGCGCAGGTTTGCACGTGCCTTTTGCGGCGTGCCACCCACCGGGTTTTTATATTCTTCAGTGAAAACACGATCAGGAATTTGGCCGCGAAGCTCTTCCAATAGTGTGAGCTCATCGCCCGCAGGCAGTCCTGATGAGGCTAGCTCTGATCCGAAAAAGTAACTATCGATACGCTGGTAGGAATTATAAAACAAAGTGCGGTTTTGCTCTTCAAAATCATAGGCCAAATTGAGCGCACGACGCACACGCGCATCTTTGAATTTGTCACGGCGTGTATTGGGCAGGAAACCCACCAAAATGCCGGAGCTACGATAAGGGTTTGCGAGCAGTTCGCGTTTGACTTTACCATCATTAAAGGCTGGGAAATCATATCCGGTTGACCAACGCTTTGCCTCATTTTCCAGCCAATAATCAAATTCATCGGCTTTAAAAGCTTCAAATTCAACGTTGGTATCAGTAAAATAGCTATATGTGATGCTATCAAAATTATTTTTGCCAACATTCACATTGACCTTATCACCCCAATAATCTTCAACGCGCAGATATTCAATCGAACTACCTGGTGAGATTTTGGAAACCTGATAGGGACCGGACCCTAAG
>CAXBCW010000016.1:0-59449 GCA_963974325.1 uncultured Rhizobiaceae bacterium | reverse complement strand
ACAATCACTTTATGTGATCGTTTCTGTGGCCCAATATTGCACTGCGTTTTACACTAGATTAACCTCAAGACCTGCTACACCAATATCTGCAGGTAACAAACATGCATCCACACCATCGCCTGCAAAGGCCATGGTCAATAAAGTTGCACAAGCCTTTGGCGGTCAAACCGCTCCCAAAGCAGATGATAGCAACTGGGATGAATTTTGATTTAAAGGGTCATTCAAGCATCTGTCATCAACGCAAAACAGGCTTTTCGCATCATCGATGCTTAAAGTCTGCTTTGCGTTTTTCTGAAAATGCGGCCATGCCTTCTTTTTGATCTTCTGTTGCAAAGAGCGGATAGAACACCCGCTGCTCGTAATGTAGCCCTTCACTGAGCGTTGTCTCAAAAGCACGGTTCACAGCTTCTTTTGCTGCATAGACCGATGGACGCGAATAGCTTGCGATTTTTGCTGCAGCTTTGATTGTCTCGTCCAACAAAGTCTCATTTGGGAAAACGCGCGCAACAAGGCCAGAACGCTCAGCCTCTTCTGCACCCATCATCCGGCCAGTTAAAATCATATCCATTGATTTTGCTTTGCCAATCGCATGGGTCATACGCTGAGAACCACCCATACCCGGTATCACGCCAAGCTTAATTTCAGGCTGGCCAAATTGCGCCGATTCAGATGCAAAAATCATATCGCACATCATAGCAAGCTCGCAGCCACCGCCCAATGCATAACCAGACACCGCTGCAATAATTGGCACGCGACATTCATCCAGCGACCGCACACCACCAAAGTGATCCGACATGATCATATCGATATAGGACTTGTCAGCCATTTCTTTGATATCGGCGCCCGCTGCAAATGCTTTATCCGAACCGGTGATGATAATACAGCCCGTCTCAGGATCATCTTTTAGAGCAGCTAAATGAGATTTGAGCGTGTTCAATAATTCAGCATTTAGCGCATTTAAAGCATCCGGCCTGTTCAGCGTCAAAATTGCTACGCGATCTTTTTTTTCCAAAAGAACCAAGTCACTCATCATTATTCTCCGTCCTGATTTTTATAATCTCTATTTTAAATTTGGTAGATGCTTGATGATTGCAGAAAAGTCCTGCCCACCATTTCCTTGCTCGACCATTGTTTTATAAAGCGCAGCTGCATGCGAGCCCAAGGGTGTTGATGCATCAATCTGATCTGCAGCTTCCATCGCAAGGCCTAAATCTTTATGCATAAGGGCGGCAGCAAAGCCTGGTTTGTAATCATTATCTGATGGGCTTTGCGGCCCCACATCCGGCACTGGGCAATAGGTATTGACCGACCAGCAACTGCCAGATGAGGTGGACACCACATCAAACAAGCTCTTTTGGTCAAGCCCAAGCTTTTCGGCCATGGCAAAGGCTTCGCACGTTCCAATCATCGAAATAGCAAGCAGCATATTATTGCAGATTTTGGCAGCTTGCCCTGCGCCGCCATCGCCACAATGAACTGATTTTTGGCCCATCACATCTAAAGCTGCATACCCGTTTGAAAATGCCTGCTCGCTACCACCAACCATGAAAGTCAACGTGCCCGCGCTAGCTCCGCCAACACCGCCAGAAACCGGCGCATCAAGGCAATATTTATGTGCTTTTGTGGCCATTTCATGGATATCACGCGCGGAAGCCACATCAATTGTCGAGCAGTCAATCAAAAGACTGTTTTCATTCATAACAGACAACAGGTCTTGCGCCACAGATTTGGCAATTTGCCCATTTGGCAACATCGTCACAACAATGTCAGCATCATGTGCGACAGCTTTCATATCGTGGGCTATTTCAAGTCCACCGCTTGATGCATTCTTGCGCGCTGCATCACTGACGTCAAATCCAACGACGTTGTATCCTGCAGCTTTTAAATTATGTGCCATGGGTAGGCCCATATTGCCTAAACCCACAAACCCGATTTTTGTTTCAATTTTTGACATGTCATTCTCCCAAAAAAAACAAGCGATCAGCTGTTACCAATCGCTTGTCCCATTATTTTATATTTGATGCAACTGAGTGTTCAACGCATTCAAATACATGAAGATTAATCCATTGTTGGAATAGAGAAATCAGCACCTTCTTTAATGCCAGAAGGCCAGCGAGATGTGATTGTTTTTGTTTTCGTATAAAAACGGATCGAATCTGGACCATGCTGGTTAAGATCACCAAATGATGAACGCTTCCAACCGCCAAATGTGTGGTAAGCCAAAGGCACAGGGATCGGCACATTCACGCCAACCATGCCAACTTGCACACGGGACGTAAAGTCACGAGCTGTATCACCGTCACGCGTGTAAATCGCAACGCCATTGCCGTATTCATGATCACTGGCCAAAGCAAGCGCTTCTTCATAATCACCAGCGCGCACAACAGATAGAACAGGCCCAAAGATCTCTTCTTTGTAAATGCGCATATCTTTGGTCACATTATCAAACAAGCAACCACCCATATAGAAGCCATTTTCATAGCCTTGCATTTTGAAATCGCGCCCATCAACGGCAAGATGAGCGCCTTCATTGATACCAACTTCAACATAATCTTTAATTTTGCTGAGAGCGGCAGCCGTGACCACTGGACCATAATCTGCATCAGGATCTGTTGACGGTCCGATTTTAAGGGCTTCAACACGTGGAATTAGTTTTTCCATCAAACGGTTTGCAGTCTCTTCACCAACGGGAACAGCAACAGAAATCGCCATGCAACGTTCGCCAGCAGACCCATAACCTGCACCAATCAAAGCATCTGTTGCTTGATCAAGATCAGCATCTGGCATGATGATCATGTGGTTTTTCGCACCACCGAAACACTGAACGCGTTTGCCATTTGTGCAACCACGACCGTAAATATATTCAGCAATTGGTGTCGAGCCCACAAAGCCAACAGCTTTAATATCGTCATTATCCAAAATCGCATCAACAGATTCTTTGTCGCCATTTACAACATTGAAAATACCATCTGGAAGACCAGCTTCTTTGAACAATTCAGCTAAACGCATCGGAACACCCGGATCACGTTCTGAAGGTTTCAAAATAAACGCATTACCACAGGCAATTGCGGGAGCCGCTTTCCACAATGGGATCATTGCAGGAAAGTTAAATGGTGTGATACCAGCGACAACGCCAAGTGGCTGACGAATAGAATGCAAATCAATGCCAGGGCCAGCGCTTTCAGTAAATTCACTTTTCAGCAAATGCGGAATACCGATGCAGAATTCAACAACTTCTAGGCCACGTTGAATATCACCTTTGGCATCAGGAACAGTTTTACCGTGCTCTTCTGACAATAAAAGTGCAAGAGAATCATATTCTTTGTGAGCCAATTCCAAAAACTTCATCAAAACGCGAGCGCGTCTTTGCGGGTTCACAGCAGCCCATGCAGGTTGCGCAGCTTTGGCAACAGCAACAGCGTTATCAAGCTCAGCTTTTGACGCAAGCGATACTTGTGCTTGCACTTCACCTGTCATTGGTCGGTATACATCTGATGTACGACCTGATGTTCCAGCGACGATTTCTCCGCCGATATAATGATCATAAGTTTTCATAAATCTCTCTCCTATTATTTAACAATAACCTTATCTGATAATTGCCTTGCAAGAAAGTGCTTCAAAAACACATATCATTGTGCAAAAATACATGAATGAAAATATTTAAGGTCATGTATTTATGAACTGGGATGATTATCGGTTTTTTCTCAATGTTGCGCGAAGCGGACAGTTGAGCGCGACAGGCAAGAAAATGGGCGTGGATCACGCCACAGTGTCACGCCGAATAAAATCATTGGAAACAGAGCTGAAAACAAAACTATTCGACAGCTCGCCCCAAGGATATCTGCTCACCGCAGAAGGCCAAAACCTCCGTCCCATTGCAGAAGATATGGAAACGGCTGCCATTCGGGCCGAAGGGTCGATCCAAAACCAAGGTGAGACTTTTGCAGGTATCGTTAGAATTGGCGTTCCCGATGGTGTCGCCGCCTATGTTATTGCAGATGTCGCACGCGATATTTGTCACAAACACCCCAAACTACAAATCCAACTTGTCGCCACGCCACAAAAATTTTCTCTGTCAAAACGTGAAGTCGATTTTGCAATCACCGTTTCTTCGCCAAGATCAGGTCGGGCAAAAATTCGTAAGATTGCCGATTATCACCTCCATCTTTATGGCTCACAAAACTATCTTGATAACGCGCCAGACATACATTCCAAATCAGATTTGCAATATCATTCAGGCGTTGGCTATGTGCCTGATCTTCTGCATGACAAAGAACTCGATTACACCCCACTGATAGATCCCAATTTCCACCTCCAGCTCACAAGCACCAGTGTTCATGTTCAATTACATGCTATTTTAAAAGGCGCAGGCATTGGCATTGTTCATGATTTCATGGCCAAACATTATGATAAGCTGGTGCCTGTCTTAAAAAAGGAAATATCATTTACCCGCAGCTTTTGGCTCGCAGTCCATGAGGATTACGCCCAGCTAGAACGTATTCGCATGCCGATTGATTTAATTGTTGAACATATGAAAACAGCGTTGAAAAGCCCAATTGAGAGTTAATCGCTCATCTACCTTGGGTGAAAATAATCCGAACTGCAAACATCGAAAACACACCTGCAAAACTATAATCAATCAGCCGCATTATTTTTGGATTATTTTTGAGCCAATTTGCAAACTTATCTGCGGCGTAAACTGTACCTATGACAAAGGGCAATGAAACAACAGCAAAGACAACACCCAAAAACAATAGTTTTGATGTAAACTCTGGATCATCAGCACGAACAAATTGCGGTAAAAAAGTCATGAAAAATATGATGACCTTTGGGTTTAGAAGATTGACGCCAAGACCATTGAGCCAAAACGAATAAAGGCTTTTGCCACTTGATGCTTTCCGTTCAACCGATAAGCTAGAACTGCCGCGTAGGGCCTGTATCGCAAGCCAGAGTAAGTATCCTGCGCCGCAGATTTTCAAAACCCAAAATGCTGTGGGTGACGCAACAACAAGCGCGGATAATCCAAAAGCCACCAAACATGTATGGACCAAAAGTCCAGTCGTTGTCCCTGCAACGATCGTTAATCCTGCCCTGATACCATCGCTTAAAGACCGTGATATCATCAAGGTCATGTCTGGCCCGGGCGTAACGGCTAAGATGATAGCTGCGGTGCAAAACGCAAGAAACGTCAAATAATCTGGGATAAAGCTCATGAACTCATCTAACCATTTCGAACATATGCGTCAATTGGGAGTCGCAAAACCTATTGATTTCTTGTATAGCAGCGCCTAACAGGATTTGATCTCAAAATATAATTCAGGAATTTACAAAGCATGGCGATGTATAAAGACGTTAAAAAAGTCGTATTGGCCTATTCAGGTGGCCTAGACACATCAATTATTCTTAAATGGCTGCAAACCGAAATTGGGGCCGAAGTTGTGACCTTCACAGCCGACCTTGGACAAGGCGACGAACTTGAGCCAGCTCGCAAAAAAGCAGAGCTTATGGGCCTGTCTGACGAAAGCATCTATATTGAAGATCTTCGTGAAGAGTTCATTTCTGATTTCGTATTCCCAATGTTCCGCGCAAATGCGGTTTATGAAGGCGTCTATCTTCTAGGCACATCCATTGCTCGCCCACTCATCTCCAAAAGATTGGTTGAAATTGCCCATGACACTGGCGCAGATGCCATTGCCCACGGCGCAACAGGTAAAGGCAATGATCAAGTTCGTTTTGAACTTGCAGCTTATGCACTTAACCCAGACATTAAAGTGATTGCACCTTGGCGTGATTGGACTTTAAAATCCCGCACAGATTTGATCGCCTTTGCTGAACAGCACCAAATCCCAATTCCAAAAGACAAACGTGGCGAAGCACCGTTTTCTGTTGATGCAAATATGCTGCATTCTTCATCGGAAGGTAAAGTGCTTGAAGATCCAAATGTTGAAGCACCGGAATATGTATTCCAGCGCAGTGTGTCTCCTGAAGATGCACCTGATGTTGCAACAACAATTGAAATTGAGTTTTCAAAAGGTGATGCTGTTGCTCTTAACGGCGAAAAAATGTCCGCAGCAACTTTGTTCCAAAAACTAAACGACTATGGCAGAGACAATGGCATTGGCCGTTTGGATCTTGTTGAGAACCGTTTTGTTGGCATGAAATCCCGCGGTATTTATGAAACACCGGGCGGCACGATTTTGCTAACGGCGCACAGAGCCATGGAATCATTGACGCTTGATCGCGGCGCAGCCCATCTTAAAGATGAATTGATGCCACGTTATGCAGAGCTTATTTACAACGGCTTTTGGTTCTCACCAGAGCGAGAAATGTTGCAAGCAGCTATTGATCATTCTCAAAGAGATGTTGAAGGCGTTGTTCGCCTTAAGCTTTACAAAGGCAATGTGATTGTTATCGGAAGAGATTCCATCAAGTCGCTTTACAGTGATGAGCTTGTGACATTTGAAGATGATCACGGTGCCTATGACCAAAAAGATGCAGCCGGATTTATTAAACTCAACGCTCTGCGCCTTCGTACGCTAGCAGCGCGAACACGCAAATACTAGTTGATAGCTGATGGCGGGGGGCGAAAATGAGGGCAATGACCGGCAGTTAAAAGCCAATCATAGCTCTGTTCGCACCCGCGCCATCCACATTCGAATTTTCATAGCCATCATTGCGGCCTGCCTTATCGGCACCATTGCATATCTGTGGATCAACAAAGCTCCTGAAATTACTGTGTTACGTGTTGGCACCTCTCCCCTTGGTACCGACACCGATAAGCTTTTGCGCGAAGTCAGCGCCGTCTTAGAACGCCATTCTGACACGGTACGCCTTGAGGCCATCAACACACGCGACCCAAGCGAAAACATTGCCAAGCTTAATCGTGGTGAGATCGATCTTGCCGCCATCAGGTCTGATACGCCCGTTGTTGAAAGCGTGCAGATGGTAGTCAATCTGTATCAAGACTTTTTCCAACTTATTGGGCGCAAAGAAGCAGGCCTTAGAACCGTTCGCGACTTTGCAGCAAGCAACATTGTTATCCCACCTGTTGGCACGGATGGCTTTCGCGCATTCTTCTCCATTATCGACCATTACGACATCCCAACCCAAAGCATCAAGTGGCAAGCCTATCCCTTTGAACGCGCGCCAATTGTTGACAAATGGCAAAGTTGATGGAATTTTTACCGTCCGCTCTGTCCGAGACCCAGCGTTACTACAAATGTTTGAAGACGCATCTCTGACCAAGCGCTATTTAAATTTCATCCCTATTGATCAAACAGACGCCATGGCGCTCAAACGTCCGTTCATCTCAAAAGGCATCCTGCCAAAAGGCGCTTTTTCTGGCTCCGAAACCGTACCATCACAAGATATGGCAACAGCAGTTGTCACGCGAGTTCTTGTGGCACGCAATGATGTCCCTGCAGATGCTATTCGTGAGCTGACAAAAATATTATTTGAACACCAACTTGATTTGACCGTCAGGTTTGAGCTTGCAACAGCCATTACAGCCCCGTCTCGCGAGTTGGGCCTAACCATTCCTTTGCATGAAGGTGCCGCACAGTTTTACGACCGTGATGAGCCAAATTTCCTACAAGAAAACGCAGAACCACTTGCGCTTATTGTCACTGTTTTGACCATTTTACTATCAGGCTTTTTCACGCTGAATGGTCGACTAAATTCAAAACAGAAAAATACAGCAGATATATTCAACCAAAGACTTCTTGATATATCAGGGCAAGTGGTAGGCACTCAAAATGTTGAACAATTGGACCTATTATCGCAGCAACTTGATGACATTTTGCAAACGGTTGTTCTGGCACTAGACACCGATGAAGTCACAGAAGATGGCTTCCAAAGCTTCTCATTTTTATGGGACGTTTGCGCTCGAAAAATAAAAGAACATAAAAGGTCTTTTTGAAGCAGGCATAGATCCCTATATAACATCCATCACATTATTTTTAATCGTTAGGAATTTCTTTTGTCTGATACATCTTCCATTTCTTTATTAACTGACTGGAACGGCCCTTTTGGCTTACCGGACTTTAGTGTTCTTGCAGACGCAGATTTCAAAGCAGCATTCGATATCACACTAAAGCGCGACAAAGACATGACATTGGCAATTGCCAATAATGAAGACGAACCAACATTTGAAAATACAATCATTGCATCTGAAATCATGGAGTCCGGAATTGGCAAAGTCGCAAGCTTGTTTTATTCCCGCGCGGGCAGCGACACAGATGATCGCATCAAAGAGATTGAGCGCGAAATCGCCCCTCGTCTTGCAGCCCATCATTCAGAAATGTCGATGCATCCCGCATCTTTCGCCCGTGTTGATGCATTGTATGAAAAGCGCGACACGCTCAATCTTTCAACTGAAGAGCTTGAAGTTTTAGAACGCTACTGGCGCAGTTTTGTTAAAAATGGTGCAAAGCTTGGCGAAGACGATAAAAAGCGTCTTGCGGTCATTACAGGCGAGCTTGCAACGCTTTATACCAATTTTGGTCAGAACGTTCTATCCGACAGCAATGACTGGACCCTGCACTTAAAAACCGATGAGGACATTACAGGTCTGCCGGACTTCCTTTTAGATACACTTAAAGCACAAGCTAAAGAACGCGGGCTTGATGAAGGCTATTTGCTGACATTGTCTCGACCTGTTCTGTCACCTTTCATGCAATTTAGCACGCGCCGTGATCTGCGCGAGCAAGCCTATCTTGCAGGCACAAGCCGCGGATCTCGCGGTGGTGACACCGACAATGTCGACAACATCAAACAGATTCTAAAACTCCGTAAAGAAAAAGCATCCCTTCTTGGCTATCAAGATTTTGCTGAATTGCGCCTTGAAAACACGATGGCAAAAACGGCCGACAATGTGTCGAACCTGCTTAAAGATATTTGGCCACGTGCGCTCTTGCGCGCCAAAGAAGAAGAAGCTGATATCGTTGAACTTGCCAAACGCATGGGCAACAATCATTCCATTGAACCATGGGATTGGCGCTTTTATGCTGATAAAATTCGCGAAGAAAAATTTGATTTCTCAGAAACCGAAATCAAACCATATTTCCAACTTGATCAAATTATCAAAGCAAGTTTTGATGTTGCCAATCGTTTGTTTGGCCTGACATTTAAAGAACGCACAGACATCACACCACCCCATGCAGATGCCAAGATTTTTGAAGTCTTCACAAGTGAAGGCGATACCAAAGCAATTTTTATCGCTGATTATTTTGCCCGCCCGTCCAAACGGTCTGGCGCATGGATGAGCGCATATCAAAGCCAACACAAGCTTGAAACAGCTGATGGTAAAAACGGCAAGCTACCCTTCATTTATAACATCATGAATTTTGCAAAACCTGCCACTGATGAACCTGCTCTTCTCTCATCCGATGATGCCCGCACTTTGTTCCATGAATTTGGACATGCACTGCATGGTATTTTGTCAGATGTCACCTATCCATCCGTTTCAGGAACATCAGTGTCACGCGACTTCGTCGAGCTACCATCTCAGCTTTATGAGCACTGGCTCACCGTGCCAGAGATCTTGGAAAAGCATGCAACCCATTATAAAACGGGCAAAGCCATTCCAAAAGAGTTGGTGGAAAAACTAATCAAGTCGCAGACCTTTAACAATGGCTGCGAAACACTTGGCTATTGCGCAAGCTCTCTTGTCGATATTGCCTTCCACACAGCAGACAATGTTGATAATCCTTTGCAGTTCCAAGAAGACTTGCTCAAAGGCCTCAACATGCCCCACGCGATTTCGATGTATCACCGCGCGCCGCATTTCTTGCATGTGTTTTCCTCTGAAGGTTATGCCGCTGGATATTATTCCTACATGTGGTCAGAAGTTTTGGACGCTGATGCATTTGCAGCCTTTGAAGAAACCAAAAACCCGTTCAATCCGGAACTGGCAAAACTACTTCATGATCACATCTATTCAAAAGGTGGGTCTGAGAAACCAGAGGTTTTGTATGAAAAATTCCGTGGTCGCATGCCAACACCAAATGCGATGATAAAAAAACGCGGACTAGCATCAACACATTAATCGCGTTAACAATAAGACGGATTTTGGGGAGAGTGTGATGAAGCAACGTCAATTAGGTCAAAATGGTCCAATGGTTGGAGCCATTGGTTTGGGCTGTATGTCTTTTAGTGGGATGTATGGCGCTTGCGACGTTAAAACTGCGCATACGACACTTTCCAAATCCCATGATCTGGGGATGACCCATTTAGACACAGCCAAAATCTATGGCGATGGCATATCTGAAACCATTATTGGCAGTTTCCTAAAAGACAATCCTGATAAGAAATTCTCAATCGCCACAAAGGGTGGCATTCGCACAGCCCCAACACGAGGCTTTGATAATTCACCTGAATATCTAACCGAATGTTTGGAAGGCTCTTTGTCACGATTGGGTCTCGATTATGTCGATTTATATTATATCCACCGACGTGATCAATCCATTCCCATTGAAGATGTGGTGGGAACATTGGTTAAATTTATTGATCAAGGCAAAGTCGGTTCAATTGGTTTTTCTGAAATCTCACCGGCCTCATTGGAACGCGCAAGCAAGGTTCATCCCGTTGCAGCTGTTCAAAGTGAATATTCCCCTTGGACCAGAATGCCAGAACTTGGGATGATCCAAGCCTGCAAACGGCTTGGGACTACGTTTGTGCCATTCTCACCTTTGGCACGTGGCATGATGGGCAATGAAACACTTGATCCATCCACATTTAGCCAAAACGATATTCGCAGCGGCAACCCAAGATTTATCAAACCAAACTTTGCCGCCAATGAAGCCTATATTGATCGTTTTCGATCTTATGCGGCTGATAAAAACATATCAACAGCGGGATTGGCCATGGCATGGAGCCTTGCCCAAGGCGATCATATTATACCAATTCCTGGTACCAGAACCTCGGACCACCTTACCCAGATTAGCCAAGGCGCAGAATTGAACCTTACCAAAGATGAGCTATCTGAAATAGAAGCAATACTGCCACTTGGCTTTGCCCATGGAGAGCGCTATACAAAGGCTCAATGGGTCGGCGTAGAAGGGTATTGTTAGAGATATTTTGTTTTCTACCCACCAAATAGCCTAATTCAATGGCTCGCATAGTAACCATATATGCGAATTAAACCTTTCGTTTTGGGCAAAAACCGTGTAACGAGCGGCCAAGAGACATTTAGACCGCTCGACAGAGCACGGTTGGTTCTCACCAAATAATATGTATACAAGCCAACACTTCCCTAGAAGGCACCAAAAATATGAAAATGCGTAATATCGCAATTATTGCCCATGTTGATCATGGCAAAACGACACTTGTTGACGAGATGATGAAACAATCATCGACATTCCGCGACGGTTACCAAACCGAAGAACGGATGATGGATTCCAACGAAATCGAAAAAGAGCGTGGCATTACTATTCTTGCCAAAGCCACTTCTGTTGAGTGGAAAGAACACCGTATCAACATCGTAGATACTCCAGGTCACGCCGATTTCGGTGGTGAAGTTGAGCGTATATTGAACATGGTTGATGGCGCGATCGTTTTGGTTGATGCCGCTGAAGGCCCAATGCCACAAACAAAATTTGTGGTTGGTAAAGCGCTTAAAGTTGGCCTTAAGCCAATTGTTGCGATTAACAAAGTTGACCGTTCAGATGCCCGTGCAGAAGAAGTTGTCGACGAAGTATTTGACCTTTTCACAAGCCTTGATGCAACTGACGAACAACTCGATTTCCCAATCCTATACGGTTCAGGCCGTTCAGGTTGGATGAACACAGAGCTTGATGGCGATCAGTCTGAAGGTCTTGAGCCAATGTTTAAGCTCATTGAATCTCACGTCCAAGAGCCAGTTGTCGAAGAAGGTCCGTTCTCAATGATCGGCACAATCTTGGAAGCAAATCCATTCCTTGGTCGTATCATCACAGGCCGTATCAATTCCGGTTCAATCAAGCCAAACCAAGCAGTTAAAGTTCTTCATGCTGATGGTAAAACACTTGAAACTGGCCGTATCTCCAAAATCCTTGCTTTCCGTGGCATGGAACGTGTGACGCTTGATGAAGCCCATGCGGGTGACATTGTTGCAATTGCTGGTCTTTCAAAAGGCACCGTTGCTGATACATTCTGTGACCCATCCATCAACACTCCGATGGTTGCTCAGCCGATTGATCCGCCAACAGTGACCATGTCATTTATCGTCAATGATTCTCCGTTTGCGGGAACTGAAGGCGACAAAGTGACATCACGTGTTATTCGTGATCGTTTGTACAAAGAAGCCGAAGGCAACGTTGCCCTTAAAATTGAAGAAGCTGAAGACAAAGATTCATTCTACGTGTCTGGTCGTGGCGAGCTACAACTTGCTGTGTTGATCGAAACAATGCGTCGCGAAGGATTTGAAATTGCGGTTTCAAGACCACGCGTTGTGTTAAAAGATATCGATGGCGTGAAGTATGAGCCGATTGAAGAAGTCGTCATCGATGTTGATGAAGAATATTCAGGTGTTGTGGTTCAAAAAATGGCTGAACGCAAAGGCGACATGATCGAGCTACGCTCATCAGGTGGCACACGTCAGCGTCTTGTCTTCCAAGCCCCTACCCGTGGCCTTATTGGCTATCAGTCTGAATTGATGACAGATACACGCGGCACAGCCATCATGAACCGTTTGTTCCATGATTATGAGCCATTTAAAGGCGCAATCGGCGGCCGTAACAATGGTGTTCTTATTTCGCAAGAACAAGGTGTATCCGTTGCCTATGCAATGTTTAACCTTGAAGATCGTGGACATTTCATCATCGGCATCGGCGAACGCGTCTATGCAGGTATGATTGTTGGTATTCACAATCGTCCAAACGATCTTGAGATCAACATTCTTAAAGGTAAGAAACTGACCAATATGCGTGCGTCAGGTAAAGATGAGGCAGTGAAAATCACAACGCCCATCAAAATGACACTTGAGAAGTCTTTGTCTTGGATTCAAGATGATGAATTGATGGAAGTTACGCCAAAGAATATTCGTTTGCGTAAGATCCACCTTGATCCACATGAGAGAAAACGTTTTGATCGCTCTCGTCCGTCATAATTCACTAAGCTTTTGATATCTATAAGGCCGCCCGCAAAAGAAACTGTGGGTGGCCTTTTTTTATTGTAGATCGGACCTTCCTTCTGCACAAAAAATAGCCTTAAGTGACGTCATGGACGCACTCACGATAGATATTCGCCCCGCAGAAACAGAAGACACTTGGCAAGTTGCTGAGACGCACTGCCAATCTTGGGAATATGCTTATAACGGGTTATTGCCCCATACCTCCTTGCGTAAAATGTTTGAACGACGCAATGCAACATGGTGGCGTAGAGCCATTACAGGCACTGCAAACGTGATGGTTTTGGATGTTGGCGGCACAATTGCCGGCTATGCAACATTTGGTAAAAACCGCGTTGTTGAATTCAGTGAAGAAGGTGAGATTTATGAGCTCTATCTGCGTCCCGAATATCAGGGTGTTGGATTGGGGCGTAAACTCTTCACAGAATCCCTTCGATTCCTAGATACCCTTGGTTATGAGGGCTGCATTGTGTGGAGTTTGGAAGACAATGACGGCGCGAACCGCTTTTATCAAGCGATGGGCGGCGAGCAAATGGCAAAGGGCTATGAAGTCTTTAACGGCAAGAAATTCCCAAAAATTGCGTTCACCTGGACATAAACCTTAATATCTCGATTACTACAAATTGTTGCAAATTGACAAAAAAACCTTTTGTTAACCCTTTCTTACTTTACAAATCTATTTTGCAACGCAATAACCCGTTGGAAACTTATTGGGCTATAAATAGTGTTCAAAGATTGCATGGGCGCATTATATTGCGTTCAGACATCTTCCAATAAGAAAATAAACAAGTTCTGGAGCAGACCATGCGTATAGATGCGATCAAAATCGGTAACAACCCACCTCATGATGTCAATGTAATTATCGAAGTACCAGTTGGAGGCCAGCCGATTAAGTACGAAATGGATAAGGAATCAGGCACGCTTGTTGTTGATCGCTTTTTGTACACACCAATGACCTATCCGGGAAATTACGGCTTTGTACCGCACACATTGTCAGATGATGGCGATCCAATTGATGTGCTTGTGTGCAACACACGTCCATTGATCCCGGGCTGTGTGATCAATGTGCGCCCTATCGGCGTTTTGATCATGGAAGACAATTCCGGTGAAGATGAAAAGATTATTGCTGTTCCTTCAAGAGAACTGACTTTACGTTATGATGGCGTCAATGATGTCAGCGATATGCCAGACATTACACTCAAGCAAATCCAGCATTTCTTTGAGCATTACAAAGATCTAGAGCCTGGTAAATGGGTGAAAATTGGCGATTGGAAAAACGCTGAAACAGCGCGCGAACTGATCACAGCATCTATTGAGCGCGCAAAAGCGACCGCTTAATTCGGATTTTTACAAGTTTTTTAAATGCACAGGCTATGTGAGGTCTTCAACGATCCCACACCTGCCTGTGTTGATCAAAGTTTTTAAGCGGCTGGTTTGGCCGCTTATTATTTCAATATCAGATTTTGCTATTGATAGTTTTTTTGCAAGAAATGCGATCAGCGCTTTATTCGCCTTACCCTTTTCAGGGATAGCACGGATAGCGACGCGCAAAACCTGCCCGCCTTCCACATCTTGATCTGCAATCTCAGCAATTCCAAGGATCGCATCTTGCTTGGCACTAGGAGTCAGGCGAATAAAAATACGTGATGTATTTTCATCCAGTCGCTGACACCATCCGCTCAACTTTAAAACAATAACTTATAATAACGCCGGAATGATTGTTGTCGCGATTAATCTTTGAATAAAGAAGATGATGACAAACAGAACAATTGGCGACAGATCAATACCACCAAGATTTGGCATGATGCGGCGAATAGGACCCAAAGCAGGTTCTGTTATTTTGTGAAGAAAATCGCCAACCATTGCAACAAATTGATTGCCGGAATTGATCACATTAAAGGCAAAAAGCCACGAGAAAATGATGCTAGCGATAAGAATAAATTTATATATATCCAAGGCATAATAGATAGTCTCAAATAGCGCGATCATTTAGGTCTCCATATATACCCAGCATCGATTTTCAAAAATCATAAATACGGGGCGAACTTTGTTTCAAAACTTTGTTCTTCTCATGTAGTATCTTGATTTAGATTGGGCAAGACCCTTCGGAAAATATGGTTTATTTCAACCAGCAGCTTTTTGATTTTCTTCAAGTTTAGGCGCATCGCCCAACCATTGAGATATTTTGGTATTGAGCATATCAGGCGAAATTGGCTTAGTCATATAATCATCCATCACAATAACGCGTGGTTTTTTTTCACGCCATAGGTCAACAGCTTCGCGGCCATCATTTGCCAGTTCAAAATCCTTACCCAATTGCTTCAATGCTTCTGTGAACACAATCTGGTTGACCAAATTATCCTCTGCAACAAGAATAGTAAGGCGCCGATCTACATCATTTGTTGAACAATCTGCCCCAAGCTCAAGCAATACTGGTTTAAGCAATGCTGGCTCTGGAGAGGCTAGTTCTGGCAATGATAGTTCTTTATTATCAGAAACCGCCGCAATCGCCTCTGGTTTGACATCGCTAGAAGACTGAGAATGAGCTACCACAGGCGCTTCATCATATCTCACAGCAGCACCTTTTAGCGGGTCTGTACCCAAGATAGACCGCCTCTTAGCCACAATTGAATTAATGGTCGATTGTAAAAGCTTACTGCGCGCAGGTTTGGATAAATGGCCTTCAATTTTAAAGTCTGCCAATTGATCCAATTCATCTGCCTGATCCACTGACGACAAGATTAAAATCGGTGTATCGGAAATCATTGGGTTTTGCCGGATCACGTGCGCAACATCCGCTCCGCTCATTTCAGGCATATGGAAATCTAACACAATAAGATCAATGGCAGCTTGATGCTCAGCGGCGGCGTATTCAAGAAACTGAATGCCTAATCCACCCGATTCAACAGCAACACAATCATAGCCCCAATTTGCACAATGCTCAGTCATAATGGTGCGGTTTATCTCATTATCATCAATCATCAAGATCCCTGCATCTTTACAAACTTGCAAATTTGACTCATCGGTTGAGCAAGCTTTGTTTTCAACAGGTAGTTCGATTGTAAAACTGAAAGTCGATCCTTTGTGCATTTGACTGGTGACACGAATATTATCCCCCATAAGCGAGACAAGACGCGCAGAGATTGCCAAGCCAAGTCCGGTTCCTTCGTGCTTGCGCGTTTTAGAACCATCCACCTGATTAAACTTCTCAAACACAGACTGAATTTGATCTTCAGGAATACCGATACCCGTATCTATGATTTCAAAACGAATTTGAACACGTTCATTATCGGGATCATTATCTATCTTTTCGCAAGATGTTTTGACCAGAACATGCCCCTTTTCGGTAAACTTCACAGCATTACCAATTAAATTGCTCAACACCTGACGAAGGCGACCGCTATCACCTTTGACAAATTCCGGCATTTGAGGGTCCAGACCAATAATCAACTCAATATTTTTTTCAGCAGCATTTGAACTCATCAAAGCGCCAACATCTTCCACCGCTTCAATAATATTAAACGGAGCATTGACCAAGCTCAACTGTGCAGCCTCAATCTTTGAAAAATCAAGAACATCATTGATAATCGTCAAAAGCGCATTGCCAGATTTGACAATGATATCGGCAAAGGTTTTCTGACGTGTATCTAAGTCTGTTTTGGATAAAAGTTCGGCCATACCCAAAACACCGTTCATTGGCGTTCTGATTTCGTGGCTCATCGTCGCTAAAAACTCAGTCTTGGCCTTGTCTGCGGCTTGCGCTTTGAGCAAAGCTTCCTTTGCTTCAACTGTCTTAACATTCAAATGGGCAAACAAACGACGCATAATGATATCAACAGGAACAAATACAAATAAGGCAAGACAAGCCAACCCAATCAAAATTTGAATAAGAAAACTACTCTGCTCTCTCGTTTGATTTTCTATGAAGGTTGACAGATAGCTTTTCAAAAACCCTTGCGCTCGGATAATTTGAGGCTCCAACATCTCATCAAATTCATCAATAAAATGCTGAGCTGCGTGATACATATGCGCTTCAGCTTTGGCATCTTTGAGAAAGTTATCATCCGTTACATATTTGAACGATTTGAAAGGGTCTTTAATATCAGCAAAAATGGCTTCATTTTTAAATGCCAAACGAAACTCATCAGATACATTTTCCCATAGTTGGTCCATCACAAGAATTTGGGAATTCACCATGTCCATTCGCTTTATCTGATTGTTTCGAACAATTTGAATTTTGGCTTCAGGTTCAGCTGTTTTATAAAACTTTCGAAGCTCCTCCATGTCCATAAATGCTATGCGAACATCTTGAGCATCAGGAGAATAGGCTTTTGCAATGATACGGGCACGTTTGACAGCTTGCGAAAATCCGTTACTGACTTTTGAAAATTGACCGGCCAGATCAATCATACTTTGAATACGTACTTTATTTTCATTTTGATCGATATATAACGTAGAAACCATCGTCACCATAAGCACAAGCGCAATGACATTACTCACCCGCATCCACAACATGGAGCGGTGTGCCTTTTTGATAGTTCTATCTCCAAAAGTGCTATTTTTCATAAAAAACCCTACAATTTCGCTTAAATTGTAGAGTTTTGAAGTTAATCAATCCTTAGGCCAATTTACAATTATTAGCCTTTTGATGGGCCTTCCGCATCCAATTCATCCAAAACCACTGGAGAAACAATGGGCCTAGCAAAGAGTTTTACATCAGAACGTTTCATAAAAATAATCAAAATAGCGCCCGCAATGATACCGCCAACATGCCCACCCCATGCAACTGCGCCATCAAGATCATAGAATAACATGAAGAATTGATACAAAATCCAAAGCGTTAAAACGATATAGCTTGGAAGAGGCAGCGGAACACGGCCCATGACCAAAACCCAGACGCTGACACGCGGATGCAACAAGAGATAAGTCGCCACAATGCCCGAGGCAGCCCCTGAGGCGCCAATCAGCGGGCTATCTGAACTTGGGAACAGTATTCCATGCATCACAGCACCAGCAATAGCACACAGCGCGTAAAACACGATAAACCTTGTATGACCCATCGCATCTTCAACATTATCACTAAAGATCCATAAAAACGCCATATTGCCTGCAAGATGCAAGAACCCACCATGGACGAAAGAATAACTGACATAGGTCAGCCACGTAGGAACAATCACCAGCTCGTCTGAAAGCACATTCAGGTCATGGGCAACCGAGGGAATGTACCCCAAGCCTAACACCATCACATCGTTGAAAGTGCTTTGCTCGCCCGATGCTTCCATCAAGAGCCAAATGACAACATTGACGACAACAATGATAAGAGTGACCCATTGAAATCTAATGTGTTTGAGTTTGTTGCCATCATATAGTGGTATAAACATAGAAAGTTTCCCCGATAATCAGGAGATGATAGCTTAATTTATGTGGTTATAGAAGGCTTTTTGCGACTGAATAAAGTCTGGAAAGATTATCTATTTTTACCCGGTACCCAAAGCACATCATCTAGACCTTTATTGTTGCACCAACGGGCGGCAACAAACAAAAAGTCAGATAGGCGATTTGCATATTTAAGCGCATTTGGGTTCACTCGCTCTTCTGGATTTTCACCCAGTTGCGAAATAATACGCTCAGCACGGCGCGCAACTGTGCGGGCCAAATGCAAATGCGCAGCTGTTGAAGTGCCGCCTGGCAAAATGAATGATTTTAACGGCGATAATTCAGAGTTCAACGTATCGATGTTCTCTTCAAGGCGTGAAACTTGCTCAGCCGTCATCCGAAGTGGCTCATATTCAAGCTCTTCATCTGGTTGAGCTGTGGCCAAATCGGCACCCAAATCAAAACAATCATTTTGAATAAGGCTCAACATCTTATCAATCTCACCACCAGCTTCTAAATCCAGTCGAGCAACGCCAATGCAAGAATTGACTTCATCAACGGTTCCATAAGCCTCAATGCGAATATCGTGCTTTAGACGGCGTTCACCACCAACCAAACCTGTTGTTCCGTCATCACCCGTTTTGGTGTAAATCTTATTAAGCGTAACCATATTAGCGTCCTCCGCCTGTAAGCCATAATGTAATAACGATGAGAACGACTGCGATAAACTGCAAAGCCAAACGCATGCGCATCAACTTATTAGACAAGTTTGCATCGCCGCCTCGGGCCATATTGTAAAGTCCGCGAACCAACACGAATGCGACTGCAATCATGAAGACGATTGCGAGAGTATATGTAACAGTTGCCATGGGAATACCTATCTTTCATATTTTCTACGCACAATTATTAAGATCAGTTTTGTTTAGCAAGAAATTTATACCAAAACCTGGCCGGAAGGATGCGTTGCATCAGCGCACCAAATTTGGCAGGTGTCGTCACAAGGTAATGGGGTTTAGGGTTTTTAGCGTTGAGCGCGTGATCCAAAACTTTGTACACAGCCTCTGGTCCAAGCTTGCCGCCGCCTTTGCTTCCGCCTTGCCTTATCCGCTTTAATTGCAGTTCATAATCTTTTTTATAATGCGAATTTTCAATATCGATATGTTTTAAAATATGCGGCAAGGCATTTGTTGCAATTTTGGATTCAATAGGCCCCGGCTCAATCAAACTCACTTTGATACCGGTATTTGCAAGCTCCAATGCCAAAGTACGCGATAGTCCTTCAAGTGCAAATTTGGATGCATTATAAGCACCCCGCCAACGCATTGCGACCAAACCCAAAATAGACGAACATTGCACGATACGGCCGCTCTTTTGTTGGCGCATAATTGGCAGAACTTTTTGCGTTAAAACATGCCAGCCAAAAAAATTTGCATCAAATTGCGCTCTTAATGCTTCAATGGGCAGATCTTCAACAGCACCAGCTTGGCTATAAGCCCCATTATTGAACAATGCGTCAATGCGCCCTCCACAGGTTAAAAGCGCATCATCAAAAAACGCGTCAATACTGTCTTCATCGGTATAATCGAGATAAAATGTTTCAATCCCCGCATCACCAAGCGCCTTGATATCCTCAGGTTTTCGCGCACTAGCAACAACCTTCCAGCCATCTTGCTGTAACTGATGCGCACAATAGGCTCCTATTCCAGAGGAACAGCCAGTGATGATAATCGTCCGCAAAGTCATATATTCTCCTAAAAAGACTCTATTAAAATAGGCCTCATTGTAAAATTTTAATCATCTCATAAATCTTTGATTATCTAAGCTACAAACAACAAGGGTTAGATTTTTCCACCGCATGATAATATGCATGACGGGGGCCGACAAAAGGACGGCCAATATGTTTTCTACTATTTTTAGTGGACTTGATCTGACCGGATTAGCCTTGATGTTAATCTTGAGTTTTTTCCTAAGCTATTCGCTCGACCTCATTATGAACCGGCAAGGCTTTGGGATTTTTGGAAATATGGTCATTATCAATGTCCAATTCACACTTGGGTTTGTACTATCCAAGTCATATCTTAATAGCTATTTCACACTCAATCAGCATCTACTTATCGCACTATTTTTTGCATTCCTAACAATCTTAGCCTTGTCCTATCTCAAAGGTTCATTGTCCACATCCTGATATCTAACGCCCCTAAACAAAGCGCCAAATGTACACTATCAATTTGGGCGCGGCACAGGAATAGGGATGTTCTTGATCTGAGATAGCTTTGTACCACCACTCGTCTTTGTTGAACTTGCTTTGGTATAGGGTGCAGACACAAGCTTCGCATTTCGCGCCATTGATTTAAGATAGGGTGATTTTAGAACAATCTTACCATCAACATCACGGCCATCATAACGCGCAGCCCGCGCTTCTTTAGTGCAAATTTTCCCACGAATATTAGCCAATTGATTGCGGTTTGCACCATAGGCTTTAAGAGATTTCAATGTTGAGTTTGTTTTCTTACCCTTCATCCCAGCCTGCAAAAGGGTCGCAGCAAGATCTGCCCGTTCCCCTTGGCTTTTTGCACCCAAGACAACAGAAATAATCGTGCGGCCATTGCGTGTTGCAGATCCAACAAGATTAAAACCAGAGGCACAAATGAACCCTGTTTTCATGCCATCAGCACCGGAATAACGCCCCAAGAGAATATTGTAATTTGTGTATTTCTTTTTACCCGTCGAAAAGCCTTCAAGCGCAAAATACGATTTGTATCTCGGAAATTCTTTACGAAGCGCCACACCTAAAAGTGCCATATCACGCGCAGTGGTATATTGCCCACTGCCTGGAAGACCATGCGGATTGATAAACCGTGATGATGACATACCAAGACGTTTGGCTTCTCGGTTCATCATGGTGATAAAATTACTTTCAGACCCGCCAACAGCTTCGGCAAGAGCCACAGCAACATCATTGGCTGATTTGACCATGATATATTTCAGCGCGGAATCAATGCTAAATTGTGTACCGGCAGAAAAATACATTTTGCTCGCTGGTTCAGATGTCGCATTGCGGCTCATGACGACCGTTGAATCAAGACGCAAACGGCCACTTTTGATCTCGCGAAAGGTCACATAAGCTGTCATTAATTTGGTAAGAGACGCCGGATACCACTTTTGAAACGCTTGATCATGGCTAATAATGCGGCTAGATTTAAGGTCCACTGCGATGTGGGGGCCAGCTGCACTGGCAGATGAAACTGCAAGTAACATGGCAAAGACAGCGCACAACGCCGATACAACATGCGATTTCAATCGCGCAACCAAATTATAAATCATTTTGTTCCCATAGCCCTTGATACACTTTTCTTTTAGTATCAAATACGCAAAAAGAACATTGCACTCAACTTAATTCTGGTTCACCAATCAAACAAGTGAACATTTTTAGTCTTAGGAACACTGATACTATGCCGATACTCAACAGCTTAAATGACATGCACGAAGAGATCACAGAATGGAGGCACAAGCTCCACCAGAACCCTGAACTTCAATATGATGTGTTTGAAACGGCACAATTCGTTGAAGCACAGCTTAAATCATTTGGTGTTGATGAGATTATTACAGGACTTGGCAAAACAGGTCTGGTTGGCATTATCAAAGGCAATGGCGGCGAAGGCAGAACAATTGGCCTGCGCGCCGACATGGACGCGCTTCCCATTGAAGAAATCTCTGGCAAAGAATGGTCATCTAAGGTCGATGGCAAAATGCATGCCTGCGGCCATGATGGACATATGTCCATGCTTTTGGGCGCTGCCAAACATTTGACAGCCACACGAAACTTCAAAGGCTCAGTTGCTGTTATTTTCCAACCCGCAGAAGAAGGCGGCGCCGGTGCGCTTGCCATGATCAATGACGGGTTGATGGAAAAGGCCAATATCGAAGAAGTCTACGCCATGCATAATATGCCGGGCATCCCTTTGGGCGAATTTGCTATTTGCAAAGGCGCGATTTGGGCATCCACAGATGAATTTGTGATCACCCTCACAGGCCGCGGCGGCCACGCTGCCTATCCGCACACGGGGACAGATACAATTGTTGCCGGTGCAAATCTGGTCACAAGCCTGCAAACAATTGCGTCCCGCAACACCAACCCGCTTGAAAGTCTGGTTGTATCCGTCACAAAATTCCACGCTGGCACAGCCATGAATGTATTGCCAGAACAAGCTATCATTTCAGGCACAATCCGCACGTTGAAAAACGAGTTGCGTGATTTGGCTGAAAAACGCTTAACCGAAATCGCCCACGGTATAGCAGCCACATACGGCATGTCCGCTGAGATACATTACAAACGAAATTATCCGGTCACCGTCAATCACGATGCACAAACAGATTTTGCAGCATCTGTTGCAACCGAAATCGTGGGAGCAAACAAAGTTGACCTCAACACCAATCCAAATATGGGTGCGGAAGATTTTGCCTATATGTTGGAAGCCCGTCCGGGTTCATTCATTCTAATCGGAAACGGCGACACACCAGCCCTTCACAATGCCGCCTATGATTTCAACGACGAAGCCATTCCATACGGCGTATCCTACTGGGTCCGCCTTGCAGAAAAAGCTCTGACTTAACAAAAAACACCATGTGGTCCCGTAGCTCAGGGGATAGAGCACAGGATTCCTAATCCTGGTGTCGGTAGTTCGAATCTACCCGGGATCACCACTTTTATTGACATAATTGCGGATAGTGATTCCAGTAAGTTTTATCTGTTAATACCTGACTTTTCCAAACCAAATCCAGTCACGATAAACCACTGAATTCTTTGAATTTCGATAAAATAAGTGACGCACACCTTTTTAGTTACAAAATTAATGGTTACAGTTGCAACAAATATAACGATCAGGTGGTGCAACTATGACTTCAAATGAAAACTATATGCCTGGCTTTGGCAATGACTTTGAAACAGAAGCTCTCCCGGGTGCTCTACCTCAAGGTATGAACAGTCCACAAAAATGCGAATATGGATTATATGCTGAGCAATTATCTGGCACCGCATTTACAGCCCCCCGCGGTCAAAACGAGCGCACATGGTGCTATCGTATTCGGCCATCGGTCAAACATACAGGCAGATTTGCAAAAATCGATATGCCCTATTGGAAATCAGCACCCAACATTCAAGAAGATATTATAAGCCTTGGCCAATACCGCTGGGATCCCGTTCCGCACGGCACAGATGAGACAAATTTCATCACGGGCATGCGCACCATGACCACAGCTGGCGATGTGAATACTCAAGTCGGTATGGCAGCACATATTTATACCGCAACGCAATCCATGACCGATGAGTACTTTTATTCAGCCGATAGTGAGCTTCTCATTGTTCCGCAAGAAGGTCGATTACGGTTCTGCACAGAACTTGGCATTATCGATTTAGAACCCAAGGAAATTGCGATCATCCCGCGCGGGTTGGTTTATCGTGTTGAAGTGGTTGAGGGTCCTGCACGTGGTTTTGTCTGTGAGAATTATGGTCAAAAATTTGATATGCCTCATCGCGGCCCTATCGGTGCAAATTGCCTTGCAAACCCACGCGATTTTAAAACACCGATTGCGGCCTATGAAGATAAAGATGCAAAATCGCGTGTGATTGTTAAATGGTGTGGTCAATTCCATGAAACCTTCATTGATCATTCTCCACTTGATATTGTGGCTTGGCATGGCAATTATGCACCTTGCAAATATGATTTGCGTACATTCAGCCCCGTTGGTGCTGTTTTGTTTGATCATCCAGATCCGTCGATCTTCACCGTTTTAACAGCGCCATCAGGTGTTGAGGGAACAGCGAATATCGATTTTGTTTTGTTCCGCGAACGTTGGATGGTTGCAGAAAATACATTCCGCCCACCGTGGTATCATAAAAACATCATGTCTGAATTGATGGGCAATATTTATGGCATTTATGATGCCAAACCAAATGGCTTTGCACCAGGTGGCATGAGCTTGCACAATATGATGTTGCCTCATGGTCCAGATGTAGCAGCTTTTGAAGGTGCGTCCAATGCAGACCTGAAAGCGGAAAAACTCGATAACACGATGTCATTTATGTTTGAGACGAGATTTCCGCAACATTTGACACAATTTGCAGCCCTTGAAGCACCGCTTCAGGACACCTATCAAGATTGCTGGAGTAACATAGATAAAAAATTCGATGGCACAGCGGGAACTAAACAGTAAGATGATGATACTTATGTGGAGGGAATCAACATGAAATTAGCAACACTTAAAAACGGTAGCCACGATGGCGTTCTTGTCGTCGTTTCCAATGACTTAACGCAATGCTCAACAGTTGGACATATTGCACCAACGCTACAAGCAGCCTTGGACGACTGGACAAATGTCGCGCCGCGCCTTGCACGCGTTGCAGAAAGCTTGGAAGCTGGTGGCCAACCTATTCAGCGGTTCCACGAAGGCCAAGCCATGTCGCCTTTGCCACGTGCCTATCAATGGGCCGATGGATCAGCCTATGTAAATCACGTTGAACTGGTTCGCAAAGCACGTAACGCCGAAATGCCACCTAGTTTTTGGACTGATCCTTTGATGTATCAAGGTGGGTCTGACACATTTTTATCCCCACGTGATCCTATTGTTGCAGTTGACGAAGCCCACGGCATCGACATGGAAGGCGAAATTGCTGTCATTGTTGATGATGTTGCCATGGGCGCATCGCCAGAAGAAGCAGCAGGTGCAATTCGCCTCATCATGCTGGTCAATGACGTATCTCTTCGGGGTCTTATCCCCGGTGAATTAGGCAAAGGCTTTGGCTTTTTCCAATCAAAACCATCCTCTGCATTTTCACCAATTGCGATCACGCCAGAGGAGCTAGGCACCGCATGGAGCGATGGTAAAGTGCATCTTCCATTGCGCGTTGATTATAATGGCGAACCATTTGGCCGGGCCGAAGCTGGTGTCGATATGACATTTGATTTTGGACAATTAATCGCCCATGCCGCCAAAACACGGCCGCTTAGCGCAGGCACAATTATTGGCTCTGGCACCGTCTCCAATAAACTTGATGGCGCAGCTGGAAAACCGATTTCTGAAGGTGGTGTTGGCTATTCTTGCATTGCAGAAATTCGCATGATTGAAACAATCGAAAATGGAAAACCGTCAACCAACTTCATGAAATTTGGCGACACAGTGCGCATTGAAATGCACGACGAAACCGGCAATTCAATTTTCGGCGCAATAGAACAAGTGGTAGAAAAATATAATGGCTAAAGCATTCGCATCCCAAGGGGATATGGCTGAGAAAAAAATCTCTTTTACCGAGGTTGGTAAAGATCTTTGGGCATTCACCGCAGAAGGTGACCCCAATACGGGCGTTATCGTCGGCGACGAAAGTGTCATGATTATTGAAGCGCAAGCCACACCACGGCTTGCAAATAAAGTGATCGAAAAAGTAAGAAGCGTCACCGACAAGCCAATTAGCCATGTCGTTTTAACCCACTATCATGCGGTCAGAGTTTTGGGTGCGTCCGCATTTAATGCCGACCAAATCATCATGTCGGATGCAGCACGCGGCATGGTGGCGGAACGGGGTCAAGAAGACTGGGATTCAGAATTCCAACGTTTCCCTCGTTTGTTTGAAGGCTATGAAAGCATTCCGGGGCTCACTTGGCCAACAACAACATTCAGTGAAAGCATGAGCGTTTATCTTGGCAAACGCCGCGTTGACCTTATGCATTTAGGTCGTGCGCACACTGCCGGAGATATCGTGGCTCATGTGGCCGATGAAAATGTCATGTTCACTGGCGATATCGTTGAATATCACTCCGCATGTTATTGCGGCGATGGCTATTTTGGCGAATGGGGCGGAACGCTGGATGCGATTAAATGGTTTGATGTTGATGCCATTGCACCTGGTCGCGGAGATGCGCTTGTCGGGTCGGAAATGGTCAATGCAGCGATTGAAAACACGCGTGATTTTGTTGATAGCACTTATAAGCCTGCAGCACGGGTGGCTGCACGCGGTGGCTCGCTTAAAGAAGCATGGGATGCCGTTCGAGAGGTCTGTGATCCTAAATTTAAAGATTACGCCATCTATGAGCATTGCCTCCCGTTTAACGTAGCCCGTGCCTATGATGAAGCGCGCGGCATTGAAAACCCACGCATTTGGACAGCACAACGCGATCTCGATATGTGGGATGCACTTCAGGGATAAAAACCCGTCTGCCGGAGCCAATCAACCATGTCGCGTTATACATGTAAACCATTTGAAACTACAGCTCCTCCAGAACTTGGTGGGGATGGCACAAAAAAAGCGCGATATCCTGTGGCAATTATTGGCGCAGGGCCAATTGGTCTGGCAGCAGCCATTGATCTCGCCCAGCACGGTATTTCAAGTGTTGTGCTAGACGACAACAATGTTGTCTCTGTTGGATCACGCGCGATTTGTTGGGCAAAACGAACCCTCGAAATCTTTGACCGTTTGGGGGTTGGCGAACGCATGTTAGCCAAAGGTGTCACATGGCAAAAGGGACGTCTTTTTCATAAAGATAAAGAAGTCTATAATTTTGACCTCCTGCCAGAACAAGGCCACAAATATCCAGCTTTTATCAACCTACAACAATATTATGTAGAAGAATATTTGGTTGAAAAAGTGCAAGAATTCCCTGACTTGATTGAACTCAGATTTAGAAACAAAGTTGTCGGACATGACGATCTAGGGGACCATGTTTGTCTTTCCATTGAAACGCCATACGGCAATTATCAACTTAGTGCCGATTATGCATTGGCTTGCGATGGAGCAGGATCTCCAACACGTAAACGGATGGGTTTGACCTTTGAAGGCCAGACATTTGAGGAGCATTTTCTCATCGTTGATGTTCAGATGGAAACATCGCCGTTTATCACACAAACGCCAGAACGGTGGTTTTGGTTTGAGCCTGAATTTCACCCAGGCCAGTCTGCATTGCTCCATAAGCAACCTGATAATATCTACCGTATCGACCTCCAACTTGGACCAAAAAGCGATCCCAAAGAAGAGGCCACGGCAGAAAAAGTCATCCCACGCATAAAAGCGATTATGGGCGACAGGCCTTTTACCCTTGATTGGATGAGCGTTTATAAATTTCGTTGTGCAAAACTAGAACAATTTGTTCATAACCGCATAATTTTTGTTGGCGACAGCGCGCACGTTGTCTCACCTTTTGGCGCACGTGGCGGCAATGGTGGCATCCAAGATATTGATAATTTATGCTGGAAATTGGCAATGGTTCTCAAGGGTGAAGCATCGCCTGATTTGATCACAACCTATCATGAGGAACGCAGCCATGGATCCGATGAGAACATATTAAACTCATCTCGCGCGACCAACTTTATGACTCCCAAATCACCGATTGAACATATGTTCCGAAGTCAGGTTTTGGCACTGTCAAAAGACATGCCATTTGCACGAAAGCTCATTAATTCTGGCCGCCTATCCCTACCCTGTTCGTTGGGTGGTAAACATCTGCAACAAAATACATTTGGAACGACAAAAACCACAGCTAAACTTGAAGCAGGAACAGCCATTCACGACGCACCACTTACTTACCACAATAAAGATGTTTGGTTGACGCAAGAAGTTCAAGGAAGCTTTTGTTTGGTTGGTTTGGGAAATACCTCATTGCCAGATATCGGTGGTGTAAAACGAATAGGTATCGATCAATCAGATCAAGACTATCCAACCTTTCATGATAAAGACGGTTTTGCAAAACAACGATATGGTGAGAATATCGCATATTTATTCAGGCCAGATGGACACATTATCGCAACATTTAAAAATCCAAATCGAGAAGATGTTCTAGCTGTACTAAATCACGTTAAAGGCAAATGAGATGACTGATTTTGAAGATAAATTGGGCAAAGATGGCGACGTATTTTATGATGCTTTGATTAAAACCCATGAAGGGCTATCAGAGGAACAAAGCCACGAGCTGAATGCGCGACTTGTTCTTATTTTGGCCAATGAAGTTGGTAATATTGATACGCTCAACAATATCCTTAAAGCGGCGCGCAGCGACAATCATGAATAGCTAGCCTAAGATCACACCTTTTAGATATTCGAGAAATAATTATGACAGACAAAGACCTAGAAGTATATGACCTGAATAGCTTTTTACCATTTGAACTTCATCAAGCGTCAGAACACCTTAGTTCATCATTCAGCCAAATATATCGCGATAACTTTGGGATGACGCGAACTGAATGGCGTGTCTTTGCCCATCTTGGCCAATCAAGCCCCTTAACCGCAACGCAGATTGGCCAATCATCAAAACTCCATAAAACCAAAGTCTCACGAGCCGTTACATCCTTGCAAAAACGCGGTTGGGTAAAGCGTATTGAAAGCGATGAAGATCGCCGTATTCAATCACTGCACCTGACAAAGACAGGCCAAGCCACCTATCGATCCCTTGCACAAAAAGCGTTGAAATTTGATCAGAATGTAAAAGCACGCATGGGTGAGAATGACTTTCAACAGCTGCTATCTCTTTTACAAAAATTGCAAAACTAAATCCTTGTTTGTGCTGATTTTCTAATCAAAATATATTTGTTTCAATAATCGACAATATCTCTCAAGCCATGTTATTGTTTGATAAATTGCTCATTCGAGCCTGCATAAAGAAACAATATAATTTAATGATGTCATCGCTTCCCGAAAAAATTTCAATCCTTGGCGCAACAGGCTCCATAGGTAAAAATACGCTAGATGTCATTTCTCATCTCGGGGGCATGCATAATTTTGATATTGTAGCGCTCACGGGCATGTCCAACATCAGTCTATTGAGTGAACAAGCCAAAGCATTTAACGCAAAATTTGTTGTCACCGCTGATGAGACAAAATATCGAGAACTCAAAGATGCTCTTTCGGGCAGTGGTATAGAGGTTGCCGCAGGAAATGACGCGCTGATTGAAGCAGGTAAACGCGATGCTGATTGGGTCATGGCAGGCATTATTGGCATGGCGGGTCTTGCGCCCACAATAGCCGCTGCAGAACGAGGTGCCGATATTGCCCTTGCTAACAAAGAATGTCTGGTGTCGGCCGGCGCATTGTTTAAATCCATTGTCGCCAAAGGTGGCGGCAAACTCTTACCTGTCGACAGCGAACATAGTGCAATCTTCCAAGTCCTAAATCATGACCAACACAGCTCTATCGATAAGATTATTCTCACGGCATCAGGCGGTCCTTATCGCAATTTCACCCGTGATCAAATGGAAAATGTTTGCGCAAAAAGTGCTGCCAACCATCCAAAATGGTCAATGGGAACCAAAATCTCAATCGATAGTGCCTCTATGTTCAACAAAGCTTTGGAAATGATTGAGGCTCGACATTTATTTGATGTAACTCCTGATCAAATCGACGTTGTTGTGCACCCACAGTCCATCATCCATTCTCTGGTATCTTATTGCGATGGTTCTGTTTTAGCCCAGCTCGGCATGCCAGACATGCGCACGGCAATAGGCTATGCCCTGACGTTTCCAAACAGAGCAGACCTGCCCGTTGAAAAGCTTGACCTTGTTAAACTATCACGCCTTGATTTTGAAGCGCCCGATGAAGAGCGTTTTCCAGCAATTCGATTAGCCCGCAATGCTATGGAAAGTGGTGGACTGTTAGGCGCTATTTTAAATGCCAGCAAGGAAATTGCATTAGACGCATTTATTGCTGAAAAAGTTGGTTTTCTTCAAATGGCCGATATTGTCGAGAATACAATGGATCATATGTCTGGTTATTCGACAAAAGACGTCACGATTGACACGATTTATGACGCTGATGTAACAGCTCGTGAATACGCATCGCAATTCATTAACGATTTGGCCTGATTTCTGTCGTATTTTAACAATAGTTTATATCGATCTGAAGGGATTTCATCATGAAAAAAATTATCGCAATCATCGCTTTGTCGGCGGCTTTGGCCGGATGCACATCAACTCAACAAGGCGCCTCAGTAGGCGCAGCAACTGGCGCAGCTGTCGGTGTGTTGAGCACAGGCACGGCTAGAGGCGCACTTATCGGCGCAGCAGTTGGCGGCGCAGCAGGCGCACTACTTGGCAAAGTTGTTGGCGACCCAACAAAATGTCGTTATTCAGATGGCAAAGGTGGCGTTTACGTCGCAGCTTGTTAAGTCTGACATAAAACAGAACTAGCATAATAAGTAATGGCAGCTTTGATCGATGTTTCGATCAGCTGCCATTATTTTTTTGAAAATCGGTATTCTGTTTTCTGAACGAGAGTCTCACCTGGGTTAAGAACAGCATTTGGAAACGCCTCATGGTTTGGCGCATCTGGCCAAATCTGAGTTTCCAAACACAATCCAGCACCAGCTTGATAAGGCTTGCCGGACAAACCATCTGCGTTGGATTGAACCCCAAAGCCTGTATAAAACTGAACACCTGGTTCTGCAGAATATACATCCAAAGACACACCAGATACAGCACTCGTCAACGAAACAATATGCAGATGTTCATCGCGCGCTTTAGATCCACTTTTGTGATGGAAACAAAAATTGTGATCATATTCAATAAAGCCAGCTTCTGTGCGAATTGGCCGTAAGGTACTGAAATCAAAATCCGTATCAGCAACCGATTTAACCTCACCAGTTGGAATAAGATCATCTGACACGGGTAAATAATGTGTCGCATTGATTTGCAATTGATGGTCATAGATATTGTCAGAACCATCCAAATTAAAATAACTATGATGGGCAATATTTGCCAAAGTTGCCTGATCCGTTGTGGACGAGAACGTAATCTCCAATACACCGTTGTTTTTTAACTCATAACGGCATGTGATTTCGCAATTTCCCGGATAACCAGATTGCCCATCTTTATCAGAAATTGATAAGACAACAAAGCTCTGTCCATGGTCCACAAAACGCCAGATACGGTGTGAAATACCAGATGTCCCACCATGAAGATGATTGCCAGATGTCTCGTTCTGATCAACCTGATAGGATTGACCATCAATACTAAAGCGACCTTGATTTATCCGGTTAGCAAATCGACCAACAGTCGCGCCGAAATAGGGTGAATGCTCAATGTAATCATCTAATTTATTAAACCCCAAAACCAAAGGCGATGCATGTCCATCCAACCTTAAGTCCTGCAATGTTGCGCCCCACGTCAGGACCGATGCTGACAAACCACCATTAGAAAGGTCGATCTTATAAACATCTTGGTCGTCAAACCTGCCAAATACATCAAACATCTTGTCCATACCTCTACCCCAATCAGCCTTCAAGCTCTTCGCGCATCATCTCAAGTTCAAGCCATTCTTCTTCCCAGCGCGCCATATCAACGCGCAATGCTTCCAGCGCTTTTGCAGATTTTGCGAACCCGTCTGGATCTTTGACAAAAAGTGAACCATCGGCCATATTTGCTTCAATCTTTGCAGCGTCTTCTTCACCTTTTTTAATTTGGATGGGTAGGTTTTCAAGTGCATATTTTTGCTTAAATGACAGCTTGGAATTGCCCGATTTTGAAGGCGTTATTTTTGAAGGTGTTGTTTTTGTCTGACTAGCTTTGTTATTTGAAGGCTTGAGCCTTGCAGCTTTTTTAGCTTGTTTTTGCTCGAGCAAAACTTCTTTGCGCTGCATCAACATGTCGGTATAACCACCAGCATATTCAATCCATTTTCCATCGGGTGCTTCGGGATTGGTGGGTGCTAATGTTGAGGAAACTGTTCTGTCCAAAAAGTCACGATCATGGCTGACCAATACAACGGTTCCTGGATAGTTCGAGACCAGTTCCTGCAACAAATCCAATGTTTCCATATCAAGGTCATTGGTCGGCTCATCAAGTACCAAAAGATTTGAACTTTTTGCCAAAATACGCGCCAAGATCAACCGTGCGCGTTCACCACCTGATAGTTTAGAAATCGGTGTGCGAGCCTGTTCTGGTGCAAACAAAAACTCTTTCATATAACCAGTGACGTGCTTTTGCTCGCCATTAACAATCAAGTTCTCGCCACGACCATCGGTTAGATAATGCGCCAGCGTATCTCCCAATGGAAGGTCGCTCCGTTTTTGATCAACTTGAGCAATATCAAGATTGGTCCCAAGTTTTACTTTGCCACTATCTGGCGCAAGCTTGCCGATCAGCATATTGAGCAAAGTTGTTTTACCCACCCCATTTGGCCCAACAAGACCAATGCAATCACCTCGATTAACGCGAATAGAAAAATCATCCACAATCGGCCGAGGTCCATAAAACTTCGATATATTTTTCGCCTCGATCACCTGTTTACCAGATTCGCGACTTTCGACATCCGGCGCATCGATTTTACCAACCGGCCCATTATGCCCGCGAAATTGTGATCTTAATCCATGCAGATCTTTAAGACGTCGTTGGTTTCGTTTGCGTCGCCCCGATACCCCATAGCGCAACCAATGCTCTTCGCGAACAATTGACCGGCCAAGTTTATGTTGTTCTAGTTCTTCTACTTCTAATATTTCATCTCGCCACGTTTCAAATTCAGAAAACCCGCGTTCCAAACGACGGGCCTGACCACGATCCAACCAAATGACAGCATTCGAAACGCGTTCAAGAAAACGTCTATCGTGAGAGATCAAAACCATGGCACAGCGTGAACGCGATAATTCGCTTTCCAGCCACTCAATTGTCGGAAGGTCCAAATGGTTTGTTGGCTCATCAAGCATCAAAATATCAGGCTCTGGTGCTAAGACACGCGCAAGCGCTGCACGGCGTGCCTCACCACCAGATAATTGGTTAGGATCTTCATCACCCGTCAGCCCGAGATTTGAAAGCAAATAATCACAACGATAAGAATCATCACTTGGACCAAGTCCGGCAAGAACATATTCTGACACGGTTGAATATCCCTCAAAATCGGGGGACTGGTTTAGATATCGAACTGTGGTCGAAGGTTGCAAGAATATCTCGCCGCCCTGTGGCTCAATCAATCCGCTCGCAATTTTGAGCAAAGTAGATTTGCCCGAACCATTGCGGCCAATAAGACAAATACGTTCACCGGGGGTCAGCTGAAAACTCACATTATCAAGCAGCGCATCGCCGCCAAAACTATGTTCGATATTATCAAGTTTTAAAATTGGTGGCGCCACATTACGCTCCTGTAGTATCGTGCGGTCGAGCAATCAGAACTGCTTGCCCAGAGAGAAGATCTATTTGTAGCTCACCTTTGATGACATTCGACAAAGTCAGTGTCGAACCAAAATCAACATCAATCGCATCAAGTGGATAGGCAGCGCCAGAAATGGTTAGCCCTTTAATATCGGTTAAAGGTAGAATTGAAAACATCGAATCTTGCGGTTGGGTAAAAGAAAACTGGCCTTCGCTGATCGGCCAACATTCTTCCAAGCCAGATGTCATGAAAATATCGATGCCCTTGCGGTGCAAACTAACCATTTCAAACATCAAACCCAGCGTATGATCAAAGCGATCACCGCCTATTGCACCAAGCAAAATAATTCGTGTAGCTTGCTTGTTAACAGCAAACTCAATAGCCAAAGACCCATCGGTTGCATCTTTTTCTCGTACAAAGGTCAATTTTTCGACATCATTGAAGTGTTTATGCATGAGGTGGGGTGTCGAATCGAAATCACCTAACCAGACATCCGGCGCGATTCCCAAGTGATAGGCATGTTTAATACCGCCATCAGCTGCGATAATATAAGCATCTTCACATAAAGCGCGAACACGATCATCTATTTCAAGATCGCCAGCTAACAAGATTACAAAGGTTGAATGAGTGTCCATGATAAACAGCAAATATCACTTTTTGGCCGAACTACCAGCCTATAAGATATAAAATCTATCTTTTTATAAAACGCGTTGCGGTAAATCTCTACTTTTGCTAGGCAATTTACGCTAACAAAGTTAATCTACAACTTCTAATATGAACCATATAGTTTTTCCATGATGCACTTCTCAAAAACATTTAGCCCGCTTCGAGTTTGGCGCATCAATTCACAATTGAAAAAATACCTGTCATTTTCAATTATTGCTGTCAGTTTAAGCGGATGCTTATCTGTGAGCGAGTTGGAAAGTGATTTTGCGCCATCAAACAGCCCTCAAACGGTTGATACAGTGCAACAAAATGATGCACGCGCAAAACTAGGTGCCCAACAACATCCTCGCATTGTGGAAAGCTATGGCGGCGAATACCAAAACCTCGGCACATCTAGAATGATGGCGCGGATCGTGGGTATTTTAACAACCGTATCTGAAAACCCACTTCAATCCTATCGCATTACCATTCTGGATAGCCCAACCGTCAACGCCTTTGCGCTGCCAGGTGGCTATTTATATGTAACACGCGGTCTTTTAGCGCTGGCCAATGATGAAGCAGAGGTTGCAGCTGTCATCTCTCACGAAATGGCGCATGTGATAGCAAATCACGGCATTCAGCGCCAACAACAGCAAGATGCAGCATTGATTGCAGGCCAAGTCGTGTCCGAAATACTATCGGGCAGACTGGCATCATCATCCGTATTGGCGCGTAACAAATTGCGCCTTGCAGCATTTTCACGCCGCCAAGAATTACAAGCCGATGAAATTGGCATCAGAATGCTAGCCCAAGCCGGCTATGATCCGTTTGCCTCAGTGCGGTTTTTAAAATCACTTGAGAGCTATGGTAGTTTTGCATCCAAAGCTGCATCAGGACTAAACTTTTTATCAAGCCACCCATCAACACCAAAACGGCGTGCAGCTGCAAGCAATCATGCGGCGAAATTTGTAAGTCCCAATTCAGAAACCAAAAACAGAGACGCGTTTTTGGCAGATCTGAATGGCCTCACCTTTGGCGACAATGCCCAACATGGTTATGTGCGCGGCAGAACATTCTTACATGAAGATCTGGGTATCCGGTTTGATGTGCCAAAAGGGTTTGAGATTGATAATACCAGTGATGCAGTGCTGGCAAATGGCCCCAATGATGTCGCCACCCAATTTGATGCCGTTGAAGCAAAGGCTGGCAGCAGCCTGCGCACCTATATTTTAGATGGCTGGATTACAGGTCTTAATCCAGCAACCATCAGAGATACATCGATCAATGGATTACCTGCTTTAACCGCGCGCGCAAGTGCGGATCAATGGATATTTGATGTCACGATTATTCGGTACAAAGAATTCTACTATCGCTTCTTAACGGCAGTTCCAAAAAACAAAGCCAGATCGCTTTTGGTTGCCAAAGATATCGCAGGAAGCTTTAGAGCCTTAACAGACGGTGAGAAAAAAGAACTTCAACCATTGCGCATCCAAATTGTAAAAGTAGGCCCAACTGACACACTTGCCTCCCTTGCCGCAATGATGGAAGGTACGACCCGCAAGACAGATCTCTTCCGCGTCCTAAATGCACTCTCCCTCGGACAGCAAGTCCCGGTGGGAAGTTTGGTCAAAATCATAGCTGATTAGGCCATAAAAAAACCGGGGGCTAAATCAATAACCCTCGGTAATATTTAATACAGGTGTCAGTTTGCCTATGCAGCAGCTTCTTCTGAATCATCTTCTTTTTTAACACGGCGCGGTGGCGGCGTTTTATTCAGGTTCACTTCAATTAGCTGGACAGCTTCAGTGTCTGAGATTTTCTGAACAGCAGACAATTCGCGAGCCATACGATCCAATGCAGCTTCATAAAGCTGACGCTCTGAATAAGACTGCTCTGGCTGATTTTCAGCACGATAAAGATCACGAACAACTTCAGCAATCTGAACAAGATCGCCAGAATTAATTTTCGCATCATATTCCTGTGCGCGACGCGACCACATAGTGCGTTTTACACGTGCACGACCTTGAACAACTTTAAGGCAGCGCTCTACAAAGTCAGTTTCAGATAATTTGCGCATACCAATAGTCAAAGCTTTTGCCACTGGAACTTTCAAGCACATTTTGTCTTTGTCAAAATCGATAACAAAAAGCTCTAGCGTATAGCCTGCAACTTCTTGCTCTTCGATGGAAGAAATTTGACCAACTCCATGAGCAGGATAAACAATAGATTCGCCAATTTTAAAACCGTGGCGTTGTGAAGATTTTTTTACTTGGGTTGCCATTTGTGTCCAAACACTCCCTGTTTTATTTGAGCAAAAGCGAACGAAGCCTTTACCCAAAACTCTGTTATGTTTCCACATCACGCATGTGGAAGTCATTCCGGCAAATAAAATCAAAAAAGCTACCAACGCTCGTCAATGAAAACCAGCGCGGTTTTGGATCAAATTATCGAGAAAATCCCATGCCTATTTCGCAAGCATGATGATGATAAATGTTGCCACTTATTAAACTTTCTTTGTCAGTTGGCAAACGATAGCACAAAAATCGTGTAAATTCAACTTACACGATGCATTGCATCATTGATGGACAAAGTGGCGTTCATAAAGCCCTGATTGGGTGCGTACAAATGATAATAAAGATCATAAACAAGAACACCGAATAAAGCTTATATAGCCTAGATTTCGACTCAATCATATTCTGATGAATTGGCTATCTATCTAAAAACAGCACAATCACATCATAACTTAATCGCCTTGACCCGGTTCAGCTGAGAAGAACCGAACGAACTTGTCAGGAATACCATCCATGGCTTTTGCATCTTCTGGAGCTTCACGAGCAACAGTGATATTCGGCCATTTATCTGCATATTCAGTATTAATTTGCAGCCATTTATCCAGACCACTATCGGTATCAGGTGAAATTGCTTCCGCAGGACATTCAGGCTCACACACGCCACAATCAATGCACTCATCAGGATGAATGACGAGCATATTATCGCCTTCATAAAAACAATCGACCGGGCAAACTTCCACACAGTCCATATATTTACATTTGATACAATTTTCGGTCACGATGTAGGTCACGTGCAACTCCGCAGATAATTCTTGAATATGCCCATGAGGTAAATGCTTTATATGGTGATTGCAAGAAAATATGTTCTATAAATGGGCCTCAGAACGAACATTGATTTCAATTCATCAATTTGGATGTATACATATAAACCCAAAAGCGGCTAGTTCTAGCTCCATTATCGCTCATCTTGTGAACGAAACTTGTCCATTTCGCGACGTTCTTTTTTCGTTGGGCGCCCAGCCCCCGGTTCTCGCAAAGCAGGCGCTGGCACATAATCAACAGTTGGAGATTTAACAACCGGCGGCGATAAATCTTCATAAAGCTCTTGGGCTTCAATATAAGGTCCGCGACGTTCGCCAAATGCCACGATTTTGTAAACAAGTATTTTGCGCTCAAGCGATATTGTCAAAACATCGTCAAGTTTGATCAATGCACTTGCAGACCCGATCTTATCGCCATTAACACGCACCTTGCCCGCGTCAGCAAGCTTGCCTGCCAAAGTCCGGGACTTCATCACCCGGGCAAAAAACAACCATTTATCAATGCGCTGTTTATCTACCACGTCTTTATTTCATCTGTGCTTTCAAGGCTGCCAATTTCGCAAATGGCGAATCTGGATCAAGCGGTTTCTCTTTACGAGGTGGGCGATTATCGGCGCCCGGACGCTTGCCTTTATTATTGTGATGCTTACCAGGTTTACCGCCATCTTTGCGATCTTCCCCAGCATGACCTTTGCCGCCGTCTTTGCCAGCTCCTTTAGAGACCTTATTCTGATTGCGATTATGACGCGGAGCAGAATTAGCATTTGGTTTGCCACGGCTACGATCTTGACGACCCATAGGCTTCCATAAAAGAACAGGCTTTGGCGCTTCTTCTTCTGCGTTAGCAGCTGGTGCCTCAGCGTCAGATTTAGGTTCGGCAGATGCATCAGTTGCTTCGGCCTGTTTACCAGCCTTCTCAGTAGCCTGCTCAGTAGCTTGTTCTGCAATCTCGACTTCAGTTTCGTCTTCCGGCTTGGCAATTTGTTTTGCTGCCACAACTTCAACCACAGGACCAGCATCAGCACTATCAGTGTTTGCTTCTAATCCACTAAGATGCACAGATGCGACCTCTGCAGCGACGCTTTCAGAGCGATAACCAAGACCTTTCAAGATCTCTTCGATATCTTCAGCTGTTGCACCTAAAATTGACAACATGGCAGGTGTGGAAATAAATGACTTCCCATCATAACCCGCTTCAGGACGAGGTGCAGCACCTGGTTTCCAGCTCAATGCAGGACGGATAAGATCGGCAAGACGCTCCAAAATATCAATGCGTACAGCACGTTTTCCCAAGAAACGGAAACCAGCCAAACGATAAAATTCACGTTCAAAACTTTGATCTGTCGGCAAGGATGTACGACCAGCGGCAAGGGCTGGAATAATTTCGCCATAACCTGCTTTTTCAAAGCCATCATTTGATATTGCCCACAAGAGGCTCACAAGTTCAGCCGGAGCTGGTTTTAGCAATGTCGGCAAGAAGATGTGGTAAGCGCCAAAACGAATACCATAACGGCGCAAGACGCCACGATCTTTTTGTTCGATATTTTTAACAGTTTCATGCACATCACGGCGGAATAAAACACCCAAGCTTTCAACAAGCTGGAACGCTAATCCACGACCCAAACCTTCTATATCATCAGCACGAGACAATTCATCAAGCGGCTTTAATACGGTGGCAATATGGTGATTTACAAAACGTTCGATCCGCGCAGTCACAAGATCACGAACATTTTCCGCAACCTGATCATCAGCTAAAAGCAATAATTTTGGACGCATAACATGGTCGCCTTTGACCAAACGACCAATAGGTTCACCCATCCAGCGGATTGTGCCATCGTTTCCGATTGCAAAATCATTATTTCCTGACGCATGTAGACGTGCGGCTCTGGCTTCAAACTCAATCGCAAGCGCTTTTTGCGCAGCAGCCATCACAGCTTTTGCGTCCAATCCTTCGGCTGAACTATCAGGTACAAACCTAAATCCATTCAACTGACCGACCGGATGGCCCTCGACGAACATATCGCCATTTACACTTATTTCTGCTTCTAGCATTGCTTTCTCTCTTAAACGTCTCATCAGTACGGAAGTTCTGCGGTCTACAAATCGTTTTGTCAGCTTCTCATGCAAGGCATCTGACAACCGATCTTCTATATCACGCGTTTTTTCCTGCCAATGGTTTGGATTTTGAAGCCAACCGGGATGATTTGATACATAAGTCCAAGTCCTTATCTGCGCGATTCGCGCCGATAGCGTATCAATTTCACCATCAATCTTATCCAATAGTCCAATTTGTCTTGCTATATAATCCTCATTAACAGCGCCCTTACGGATCAAATCCTTATAAAGTGTCGCAATCAACTCTGCATGCTGAGCCGGTGCAATACGTCTATAATCAGGTAATGCGCATATATCCCAAAGAATTTCAACACTTTTTGCATCATTAGTGAGGCTGGTGATTTCATCATCACGCGATAAAAACTCTAAAGCCCGCTGATCAACCGCCGGAAGAGCCCGTGTAAGTCCTGCTAATGGTGGTGTTATTTCCAAACTTTGGCGCAGATCTAAAAGAGATGAGAAGTCTAAATTTTTAGTTCTCCATTGAAGAATTTTCACCGGATCAAACACATGAGCTTCAAGCCGCTCAATGGTTTCATCATTTAGTGGCTCTGCATGGCCTGTCACACCAAAAGTACCATCTTGAAGATGTCGCCCTGCACGGCCAGCAATCTGCCCCATTTCAGCAATCGTTAAACGCCTATACTGAAATCCATCAAATTTATGGTCTTGCGCAAATGCAACATGCTCCACATCAAGATTAAGCCCCATGCCAATTGCATCTGTCGCAACCAAGTAATCAACATCACCATTTTGATAAAGCTCAACTTGGGCATTGCGTGTTCGCGGAGATAGCGCGCCTAAGACAACTGCAGCACCACCTTTTTGCCGGCGAATAAATTCAGCAACCGCATAAACTTCTTCGGCAGAAAAACACACGACAGCAGAACGTCGTTTTAAACGCGACAGCTTCTTTGATCCTGCATATTCAAGCTTGGACAGTCTGGGGCGTTCCATCAAGTGAATGCCCGGCAACAATCGCACCAAAACATTGCGCATAATGTCCGAGCCTAAAAGCAAGGTTTCCTGTGTGCCGCGCAAATGCAAAATGCGATCGGTAAACACGTGCCCACGTTCAAGGTCTGCTGCGATTTGAACTTCATCTATCGCAACAAATTCGGCTGAGGTTGATCGCGGCATCGCCTCAACTGTACACACAGTATAGCGCGCATTTGGTGGATTGATTTTCTCCTCGCCTGTAACGAGTGCAACTTTGCTTTCGCCCAATCGAAGAACCAATTTTTGATAGACTTCGCGCGCTAACAATCTCAGCGGCAATCCGATAACGCCACTTTTATAAGCAACCATGCGTTCAAGCGCGTAATGGGTTTTGCCCGTATTGGTCGGCCCTAAAACTGCTGTCACACCACGACCTGAAATGATCAGCGGACTGCTAGAGGCATTGCTTTGCACTTCGTCAGGAGCGTCACGTAAAAACTGGCTCTCAATGTCGGGATAATTGGTCATGATGGTGCTCTAAAATTGAACCTGCTTGATAGCACATAGCCCACTCAAGTAACAGCTATAAATACCGTTAACCAATTCACCCCGTTAACCTTTGGAACAGGGGCGGAACGAATCAGAGACGAATCACCGACCTTGAAAGTTTCCCGTTTCGTTCACGGCCATATATAGATGTTTTCACAGCTAGATGCCCACATAGCCCATTAAGGACGTTAACCTTTGCGGTTTTCCTCGTCCAAAGGTTAACGCGCGATTTTATCTATTTTTATCCACCATCACAAATCCACCTATCAACAGCCAATTCATTCGTTAACAAGTCCGTTAATACATTGTTCATAATCTGGAACATTTTCATAAAACTTTACTCAAATCTTATCAAAAACATTAACTATTGGAACAGGGACGGAACGAAACATAGACGAATCATTGACATCAAATATTTCCCGTTTTGTTCACGGCAACATCTAGTGATTTGTTGGTGTTTTCACCCTATTTCCACAACAAATTTTGCGGTTCAATGACCAACAGGCTCAACACGGATTAACCCCTCTTAACAAGACATTAAAAAAGGCGCCTCAATGAGGCGCCTAATAAGTTTAAAGATTAACAAAACCTTTATGTGAAATATTGACCGCCATTGGCAGACACTGTTGACCCTGTGATAAATCCAGCATCATCAGATGCCAAGAAGACAACACAACGTGCAATCTCTTCAGGCTCACCCAAACGTCCAACAGGAATTTGTGGCAACACGTGTTTTGCAAGCACATCAGGATCAATCGCTTTGACCATATCTGTACCGATATAACCGGGGCAAATCGCATTGACAGTAATGCCAGCGCGCGCGCCTTCTTGTGCCAAAGCACGGGTCAAACCGATATCTCCAGCTTTAGCTGCTGAATAGTTTGCCTGACCAGCTTGGCCTTTTTGGCCGTTGATTGATGAGATATTGATCACGCGACCAAACTTACGATTGCGCATTCCGATCCAAATAGGATGCGTCATATTAAACACACCATTCAGATTGGTGTTGATCACTTCATGCCATTTTTCAGGGGTGAGTTTGTGGAACATACCATCGCGGGTAATGCCAGCATTATTGACAAGAACGGAGATATCTCCAAGCTCTTCTTCAACTTGCGCAATACCTTTGGCACAGGCTTCATAATCAGCAACTGACCATTTAAAGGCCTTGATACCTGTCTCTGCTGTAAAGGCTGCTGCCGCTTCTTCATTGCCTGCAAAATTTGCTGCAACAGTATAACCTGCATCTTTTAGTGCAATACTGATCGCTGCGCCAATACCGCGTGTTCCGCCCGTTACAAGTGCTACTTTACTCATAGTGTCCCTCACTTTATTTGATTGTTAGAAGCATTTAAAAATTGAATAAAATGCGTCTAACAGGTTTTCAATCTATTCACCCGTGTAAATTGGTAATGGCTGCCTAACGCTCTACGCAGAGCGCAACGCCCATACCACCACCAATGCAAAGTGTTGCTAGACCTTTATGTACATCACGGCGAACCATTTCATGCAACAATGTTGCCAAAACACGTGCGCCTGACGCACCGATTGGGTGACCAATAGCAATCGCACCACCATTCACATTCACAATCGCAGGATCCCAACCCATATCGATATTCACAGCACATGCTTGTGCAGCAAACGCTTCATTGGCTTCTACAAGATCAAGATCGCCAACAGACCAACCAGCACGTTCAAGCGCTTTGCGGGATGCTGGAATTGGGCCTGTGCCCATGATTTGTGGATCAACACCAGATGTTGCCCAAGATGCAATGCGCGCCATTGGCGTGATACCGCGTTTTGTCGCTTCCTCTTCGGACATCAAAATCGCAACCGCAGCCCCATCATTAAGACCGGATGCATTTGCAGCTGTCACAGTGCCCTCTTTATCAAAGGCTGGACGCAGCTTACCAACACCTTCAAGCGTCACACCATGTTTGATATATTCATCACTATCAACAATCGTATCGCCCTTGCGACCTTTAATCGTATGGGCAACAATCTCGTCTTTAAACTTGCCAGCCAATTGCGCAGCTTCAGCTTTGTTTTGCGATGCGACAGCAAATTCATCTTGCATTTGACGTGTAAGATTCCACTGTTTTGCAACATTTTCAGCCGTTGTACCCATGTGGTAACCGTAAAAGGCCTCCGTTAGACCATCTTTGATCATCGTATCGACCATTTTAAGATCGCCCATTTTTGTGCCAGCACGTAAATGCGCACAATGGGTAGACAATGACATGGATTCTTGACCACCAGCTGCGATAATGTTCGCATCGCCTGACATAATTTGCTGCATGCCAATTGCCATTGCGCGCAAGCCAGACCCACACACTTGGTTAAGACCCCAAGCCGTTGCTTCTTTTGGAACACCCGCAGCCATCGCCGCTTGACGTGCTGGGTTTTGACCCATGCCTGCCGTGAGAACCTGACCGAGGATAACCTCATCAATCACACCAGCTTCAATACCCGCCTGCGCCAGCGCACCTTGAATGGCCGTTGCGCCCAATTCATGTGCAGAAACACCACCAAATGCTCCGTTAAATGAACCAACAGCAGTCCGTGCGATGCTGGCGATGACAATTGAAGAGTTACCCATAAAAAAATCCTTTAGATCTTGCCTATATTTAAAAACATACGTGTTGAGAGTTATCTTAAAACAAATAACTCATCTTGCAATCATACAATCTGACCCCAATGATATAAGCCTTTACTGACCTAACATCGGCGACCTTATTATGCTGCACTGCAACATAATATAGACAATTTGTTGCAAATGCACAATAGACTTGGCAGATCGTTGTTTTTTGCAGTAGGGTCAGCTCAAAGTCGTGTGTTTGTATATAATTTGGAGGGTTAAACATGAGCAAAGACGAAATTGTGGTCATAAAGAAATATGCCAATCGGCGCCTATATAATACAGGCACAAGCTCTTATGTAACTCTTGAAGATCTCGCAGAAATGGTTCGAAAAGGTGAAAACTTTATCGTCAATGATGCCAAATCTGGCGATGAAATTACCCATTCAGTTTTAACTCAAATTATCTTTGAGCAAGAAGCAAAAACTGGCAACACACTTTTGCCCGTGTCATTCCTAAGACAATTGATTTCATTTTATGGTGGTCAGATGCAGATGGTTGTTCCAAGTTATCTAGAACATTCCATGTCGGCCCTGACAGACCAACAAGAAAAGTTCAAAGATGAAATGAGCAAATCCATGGATGCAAATCCTATGGTTCCAAATGCGGTCGTGCCAAATATCACAGCGCCGATTCAAATGATCGAAGAGCAAGTCAAACGCAACACAGAAATGTTCCAAAAAGCGATGTCTATCTTCTCACCTTTTGGACTACCCGTCGCAGAACCTGCAGACAATGATGCAAGCAAACCAGCGCCTGACAAACCAAAATCTGGCAATAAGCCCGAATCTGGTGATCTTGATGAGCTAAAAGCCCAACTTAAAGATCTACAAGGCAAGCTGGATAAATTTAGCTAGGTAAATCTATCTGGGCTTGCCTCATTTCTAGTAACCGCTCGTTTCTAATAACCAATTGCAAGCCCATCTTTGCGCGGGTCAGATCCTGCGCAATAGAATCCATTCTCATTGATTTGGATCATCTGCCCACCGCCAATTGGCGTATTGGATTGACGTATCTCATGACCTCGAGCTTTAAGTCCCGCAATCACAGATCGAGATATCGTACTTTCAGCTTCCAACACACCATCTTCCACCCAGAACATTCTTGGATGATCAAGCGCTTCTTGCGGATTAAAACCATGATCGATAAGGTTTGAAAATACATGCGCCTGCCCCATCGGCTGATAAGCGCCACCCATCACACCAAAGGATACAAAAGGCTTACCGTCTTTTAGTGCAAACGCTGGAATGATTGTGTGCATTGGGCGTTTTGACGGTCCAATCGCATTTGGATGGCCTTTGATTGTGTTAAAACACGCGCCACGGCTCTGCAAAACAACGCCAGAATTTGGTGTAACGATTTTAGACCCGAAATCAGTATACACAGAATAGATCAACGAGATCATCTGGCCGTTTTGATCCGCAACAGTCAAATACACCGTATCAGCTGACGGTAGCTCAGGAAGCACAATATTCTCATTGCGCTTGAGCGGCAAAACTTGATCCATCAATGTCTTGGCAAATTCAACAGACACCAATTCTTCAATCGACATTGTCATATGCTCAGGATCGGCCAACATGGCATCACGAATAGAATAAGCAATACGGCCAATTTCAATTTCATAATGATATCGATCAGGACTATTATGTTCAAAAGAACGCACATCAAGCAGTTCCATCAGGTTCAGCATAATCATTGTCACCATGCCTTGACCGTTTGGTGGGATCTCTAGAACTTGATAGCCAGCATAATTTGTTGAAATAGGCTCAACCCAATCAGCCTCAACATTGGCCAAATCTTCTTTGGTTAAAAACCCGCCTTTAGCTTGGACTGTGGCAATGATCTCATCGGCGATCTCACCCTTATAAAAGGCATCAATCCCTTGCTCAGAAATCTGGCTTAATGTTTTTGCAAGCGCTTTAAACTGAACGCGATCACCGGTTTTTGGTACATTACCATCAACCAACAAGTGCTGTGCAGCACCCTCATCAATTGACAACGCGTCTAAGTTTTTAGCCCAATCAAACGCAACCCGGGATGAAACAGCAAAACCGTCTTCAGCCACTTTAATTGCATCTGTAAACAAACGATCCCATGCAAGTATGCCAAATTTTTTGTGAAGTTCATCAAACGCTTTTAAAGCACCAGGGACTGTGATCGAATGAACCGAGTTATCTTTGATGGATTTTATTCCATTATCATTAAACCAATCAATATCAGCACCAGCCGCAGATCGGCCTGATCCATTAATGGCATGCATGAGACCTGAACTCGATGCAGATGCAGGGTCCGAGATAATCGCAAAGCAATCTCCACCAATACCTGTCATTTGTGGCTCAACGACACTGAGCACCATGGCAGCAGAAAGCGCTGCATCAACGGCTGATCCACCTTCACGCAACACAGCAAGTGCAGATGCGGATGCAAGCGGGTGAGAGGTTGCAACCATTCCATTTTCGGCAAAAACTTCCGAACGACCAGGCATATCAAATTTACGCATATTATTTCTCCTTTAGAAATAATGTTACTCAAATACAGTTAGGAGACTTGTGATCAAAATCAGCCTATAATTACGTTCATACAGCTTTTAGGCACTGTCACAGTGTCTACTTTCACTGTGATTAACCTTATTGCCACACCAAATATGTGGTTTATAGTCGATAACCTAATAATCCCCAACGAATAAGAAGTACATTTTATGCAAATCACTCTTTCTAAAGCGAACAAGATCATCTCTTCTGCATTCAAAAAAGGTGCTGAACTTGGCTTAAAACCTTTGTCAGTCGTCGTCCTTGATGCTGGCGGCCATGTCAAAGCGTTTCAACGTCAAGATGGCGCATCCAATTTGCGCTTTGAAGTCGCCAAAGGCAAAGCATATGGCGCCGTTGCTGTTGGTGTTGGGTCACGTTGGTTGGATGCACAAGCACAAAGCCGCCCACACTTCCTTGAAGGTCTATCAGGTGTCTCTGGTGGGAAAATTGTTCCTGTTCCAGGTGGCGTATTGGTAAAGAACAAAAAAGGCGAAATTTTGGGCGCTGTTGGTATTACCGGCGACACATCAGATAATGATGAAATCTGCGCTATCGAAGGTATTGTTGAAAGCGGATTTGAAGCTGACGCAGGTTAATTCAAACCCTTTGAACTCATCACGAAAACTCAAGTAATAAACAATGGTGGCTTTGCGTTATAAATCGCAATTGCCGCCATTTTTGTTTTAAAACCTAAAGCCCGATAGACACATCACGTCCCGCTGAGCGGATTGAGACCGAAAATCCTGCGATCACATCGATGAATGAAATGGCCATCAACACAAAAAAGACTTGTGTCGCAGCGCTCTTTACCAACAAAAACTCCAACAAGAATGCCACAAAGACAAATGTTGATAATAGATGATCAACCACAGAGAAGGCGCCCGTGCGTGTTGCTTTTAGTATCTCAACAAAAAGCAGAACAAGGCCAATCAAAATAAACAGATCACCAACATTCATGGTCCAAGTTGCGCCCGATAGCATTGGCACTTCAAGAATTAGATTCTCAAGACCACCGACGCCAGCACCTGGCCCCAACATCACAACATTATACAAGATGAGTGGAATGATCATTAGTGGGATAACAACAAGCATTTGGGCTTCTCCTATCAACCTGAATACGTAGAGCTTGCAGACGATACCTGCAAATCTGAATATATCGCATACAAAAAGGCTAGCCTAATGGCCAGCCTAATCATAAAATATTCAAAATGTTCTTAAAAAGACTAAGCTTCTTCTTTCGGTGTCAAAACTTGACGACCGCGATACATGCCAGTTTTAAGATCCACATGGTGCGAACGACGAAGCTCGCCTGAATCTTTATCTTCAACATATGCCGGTGCATTCAATGCATCAGTTGAACGACGCATGCCGCGCTTTGAGCGCGAAATTTTCTTCTTTGGTACAGCCATTTTATTACTCCAATATAACGGGCATTACAAATCGTGAGGTGGTTCTTACCGCCTTGTTGGACCTGATGCCAAATTCGGGAATTGGGGCGGCTTATACATCGACTTTGTTGTTTTGACCAGTGGGATTCTCAGATTTTTTTCCAATCTTTGAATGAAATCCAAATCAAGCCGCCGATTCACTCAATTAGAGGCATTCAAGCCTCATCTTCTTCCACAATCCAAGGCTCTTTAACCCCTTCTTGCTCCCATTCTTGCCAAGCATCCAGCGCTTTCACGTTGGACATATATTGCAACGCAACGAGATTTTCTGTCAATTTATAGACTTCCATACGATTAACCACAGGCGCAAACATTGCATCAGCAATTGAGAAATCTCCAAACAAAAACGGTCCACCAGATTTCAAAATAGATTGCGACCAAATCTCTTCAATCTGCTTCACATCTTTTTGCAAAGCTTCATCCTGTTCCATTTTAACAATCGGACGACGCATATTCATCGGACACTGACCACGAATACCAGAAAACCCACCAAGCATTTCACAGGAGATCGCCATAGCTTGGCTGTGATCTGCAGCATTTTTTGGCCAAAAACCCGCATCCGGAAATTTACGAGATAAATGATCTAAAATTGCGAGGGATTCAAAGATGGTTTGATCACCATCGGCAAGCACTGGAACTTTGCCCGTTGGGGAGAACTTTTTAAATTTGGGATTCCCTGCTGCCATTTCAAAAGGCACAAGCTCTTCTTCAAAATCGATACCAAGAGCTTTCATCCCAATCCATGGGCGAAACGACCATGAGGAATAGTTTTTATTCGCGATATATAATTTCAATCCAGACATTGGCTCACCCTTTAGATTTATCAGACTTGTTTCTTATTCTAATAAAAGCAGTAAATCTTCCCATAAAGTCCAACGATATTTATTGATCTACGGATAAATACATTTGATATATGCACCAGATTGTTTGGCGCGGGCTTCAACTTTTCGCGCCAACCTGCTCATACCTTTGGATGGCTTTAGTGGATTTCGCACAATAGGATTTGGTAAAGTCACCGTTAAAAGGGCTGCCTGTCTGCGCGTAAGGGTTTTGGCGCTTTTACCAAAATAAGCCTGTGATGCTGCCTCAATGCCATAAATCCCATGGCCCCATTCAGCAATATTGAGATAAAGCTCCATCATACGTTTTTTGCCCCAAACATAATCGGAGAATAACGCCAATGGAATTTCAAGAGCTTTACGAATAGCCGATCGAACAGGTAGTAAAAACAGATTTTTCGACACTTGCATCGCAAGTGTGCTGGCACCACGAGATGCTTCACCTTCCAAAGCTTCACTAATCACAATGTTAAGCGCATCCCAATCAACACCAGAATGGGCGCAAAACTGACCGTCTTCCGACATCATAACCGATTGCACCAAAACGGGCGCAACATCATCAATATCAACCCATTGCCGCTCATAACTTCGTCCGGTTAAGAGCTCACCAATCATTAATGTCGAAGGTGGATGCACAAAATCAAATTTATATAGAAGAATGAGTAAATATGGAGAAATTAGAATAAGCAGAGCAATGAAAACCAAACGCTTGAACCAACGCATCAAGACTTGGCGCAAACTGGCGTGTGCGACCTTCTTAACTGGTTTTTTCGATTTCGCTTTGGCCAATAAAGCGGCCCCCGACCCATAGTTGTGCGTAATGAGTATAACCAAGTTTGTCGTAAAATCGCCAATAAATGATACTTATTCACGACAAAAAGAAATACACTTTATCATCAAGAAACGATTGCTGTTCCCTCAAACCCATGGCAATAGGGCACTATGAACGATGAAGCAACGCAAAATTTAGAACAAAGCTTTACCAAAAAGCTGAAAAATTCCGCCATAGAGATTGAAGCAGAATTGAAAAATATTCTTTCCAATCAGGTGGGGTCCGGCGAAATTGCGCGCCCTGAACACCTCATGGCAGCTATGCGACATGGCTCGTTAAACGGTGGAAAACGTCTACGTCCATTTTTGGTCATGGAAACCGCACGTGTTTTTAATGGTGATCTAAAAGCTGCCCTTCGTGTGGCTACAGCGTTAGAATGTATTCACTGCTATTCACTAATCCATGATGACCTACCAGCCATGGATGATGATGACTTAAGGCGCGGTCAACCAACTGTGCATATTGCCTTTGATGAAGCCACAGCCATTTTAGCGGGTGACGGACTTCTAACGCTAGCATTTGATATTATCGCCTCGGATGAAACCAAGCTTGAAGCACCGCAAAAAGTAAAACTTATCTCCCAGCTTGCACGAGCCGCAGGCCTTGGCGGCATGGTGGGTGGCCAAGCACTCGATTTGGCTGCAGAAAAACAAAGCCCGGATGAACAAGGCATTATTACGCTTCAACAAATGAAGACAGGTGCGCTACTGCGCTTTGCCTGCCAAGCTGGCGCAATCATTGCTAATGCAAAACTAGACGATTTTGACCGCATGACCAAATATGGCCAGCTCACAGGCCAAGCATTCCAGCTTGCCGATGATCTGTTAGATGTAACCTCTAATGCTGAAACCATGGGTAAATCAACAGGCAAAGACGCCGATAAAGGCAAAGCAACTCTGGTTGGACTTCATGGAATAGATTGGGCAAAAACCCAACTTCAAGACCTGGCAGACCAAGCCATCGATATTCTAAGCGACATTGATCACGACACAACAACACTCAAAGACATTGCTCAATTCATTATCTCACGAGATCGCTGAGCTGTATTGAGCGCTGAAACTGTCGATAAAGCCTGCCTATCACATCATTTCAATTTCAATACTGACAGATAATTTATTAGCACCAATTTAAGTGAATTGACCACACCAGACATCATGCGTCAGAATATGGTTTGACTTGATCGTAAATATCCGATTATTGATTAGCCTTATAACGGGCAAAAGCCGCCTGAATGACAAAACCATGCATTTTATTGTGCGATTTATTTAGATCGTTTGCGAAATTGATAAGAAGGATTTGAGATGAAAGTTCTCGTGCCTGTAAAAAGGGTTGTTGATTACAACGTGAAAATTCGCGTTAAGCCAGATGGTTCTGGTGTCGAGTTGGCTAATGTAAAAATGTCGATGAACCCATTTGATGAAATTGCAATTGAAGAAGCATTGCGATTACGCGAAGCTGGCATTGCCACCGAAGTCATTGCCGTTTCTGTTGGACCTGCTAAATCTGAAGAAACAATTCGCACAGCTCTTGCCATGGGTGCTGACCGTGGTGTTCTTGTTGAAGCTGATGGCATTGTCGAGCCTTTGGCTGTTGCCAAAATCTTAAAATCTGTTGCCGAATCCGAAGGTGTTGAACTTGTCATCGCTGGTAAGCAAGCCATTGATGATGATGCAGGCCAAACAGGCCAAATGCTGTCCGCTCTCTTGGGTTGGTCGCAAGCCACATTTGCATCGGAGATTAAAATCAATGGCAATACTGCAGAAGTCACCCGTGAAGTTGATGGCGGTATGCAAACGATCAATGTTAAAATGCCATTGGTCGCAACAACTGATCTTCGTTTGAATGAGCCACGTTATGCCTCTTTGCCAAACATCATGAAAGCTAAGAAAAAGCCGATTGATAAGAAAACGGTTGCAGATCTTGGTATTGATATTACGCCGCGTCTTGAAGTGGTCACAACAGAAGAGCCAGAAGCTCGTAAAGCTGGTGTGATTGTAAGTTCTGTTGAAGAGCTTGTCGACAAATTGAAAAACGAAGCTGGTGTATTGTAGGAGCAAATTATGACTATTCTTCTTGTTGCTGAACATGATAATTCAGCTCTTTCTGACCAAACATCAAAAGCACTGACAGCCGCCATCGAAATCGGTGGCGATGTGCATGTGCTTGTTGCAGGTCAAGGTGCATCCGGCGTTGCCGATGCGGCCGCAAAACTAAATGGCGTTACAAAAGTACGCCATGCTGATGGGGGCGAATATGCCCATGCCTTGGCAGAACCAATGGCAGACCTTATCGTCTCCATTGCAGATGATTACGATACAATCATTGCCCCTGCCACAGCATCTTGCAAAAACATCTTGCCACGTGTGGCAGCCCTTTTAGACGTTATGCAAATCTCAGAAATCACAGACGTGATCTCTTCAGATACCTTCAAACGCCCAATTTATGCTGGTAATGCCATTCAAACGGTTAAATCAATTGATACGAAAAAAGTTATCACAGTCCGCACAGCCTCTTTTGCTGATGCTGGCGAAGGAGGCTCTGCAAGCGTTGAAACATTGGCGTCTGCCGGTGATCAAGGCCTGTCATCATTTGTTGAAGATAAGATCGTTGAAAATAATCGTCCTGAACTGACATCTGCTAAAATCATTATTTCTGGTGGCCGCGCATTAGGTTCTGCCGAGAAATTTGAAGAGGTTATCTTACCTGTTGCAGATAAACTTGGCGCAGCTGTTGGCGCATCTCGTGCCGCAGTTGATAGTGGCTATGCACCCAACGATTGGCAAGTTGGCCAAACGGGTAAAGTTGTTGCACCTGATCTATATATCGCTTGCGGTATTTCTGGTGCCATCCAGCATTTGGCAGGTATGAAAGATTCAAAAATCATTGTTGCTATTAACAAAGACGAAGAAGCACCAATCTTCCAAGTTGCTGATTATGGCATTGTAGCTGATCTATTTGACATTTTGCCCGAACTTGAAAAAGCTCTTTAAGCTCAAAGATATATCGATCTAATTGAATGGCCGGAAAGTTATGCTTTCTGGCCATTTTTGGTTTTGAGCGTCACACAACAGATTTTGCTGTTTGCTTTTTTTGCACCGCAGTATAAAAATCATGACAACACTTATCATCAAATCGGACTGGAACCCTTATGACACTTGAAATCAAAACAGTTGGCATCATTGGTGCGGGTCAAATGGGTTCTGGCATTGCACATGTTTGCGCTATCTCTGGATATAATGTCCTCATCCATGATGTTGCAGCCGATCAAATTGATAAAGCATTGGCAAAAATTGATAAGAACATGAGCCGCCAAGTCGCATCGGACAAAATAACCGAAAAAGACAAATCAGTGGCCTTAAGCAAAATTAAAGCTGCAACAAGCATTGAACAACTTGCAACATGCGATCTCGTGATTGAAGCTGCGACTGAAAATGAAGCGATTAAAACTAAAATCTTCCAAGCGCTTTGCCCTATCCTTCGCAAAGACGCGATATTGGCAACCAACACATCTTCACTACCCGTGACACGATTAGCTGCCACAACAGATCGTCCTGATAGATTTGTCGGCATCCATTTCATGAACCCTGTGCCTGTGATGAAGCTTGTCGAATTAATTCGCGGCATTGCAACAGAAGATGAGACATTTGAAACGGCGAAAAACTTTGCCGAATCGCTTGGAAAAACCGTAACCGTTTCAGAAGATTTCCCAGCCTTCATCGTCAACCGCATCTTACTTCCAATGATCAATGAAGCTGTTTACACATTGTATGAAGGTGTGGGGTCAATTGAAGCAATTGATAATGGCATGAAGCTTGGAACCAACCAGCCAATGGGCCCGCTTGAACTGGCAGATTTCATCGGCTTGGACACGTGCCTGTCTGTCATGCAGGTGCTTTATGACGGCATGTCAGATTCCAAATATCGCCCATGTCCATTGCTGGTCAAATATGTGGAAGCCGGATGGCTGGGCCGCAAAACTGGACGCGGTTTTTACGACTATAGCGGCGAAGTGCCTGTTCCAACTAGATAACGAGACTTTGTTAAAAACAGACTTTCATCACAACATTCTAGTTTGTTTTGGCTGCAATCGCCGCATCAATGTAATTCAACGCATCTTGGCTTGACCAATGGGCAGGACCATTCATGGAACCAATCACATAACCGTCTTCATCTAAAAGCATTGTGACCGGAAGACCAAACGCAATACCCTCTTTTTTCAATGAGTTAAAAATACCCATTGAACTATCTTGATACAGCGCCAAATTATCAACGCCAATATCCTTTAAAAAGCCATCTGGTTTTGTCCGGTCACCACGATCAATGTTGATCGTGACAACTTCAAAATCATCACCCGATTTTGTTGTTTGCAATTCAGATAAAGCCGGCATTTCTTCGCGGCATGGTACGCACCATGTCGCCCACAAATTAACCAGCAAAACTTTGCCTTTAAACTGATCCATTGTTTGCTCAGTGCCATCAGGGCCAACAAATTTATGAACCGGAAGTTGGATCGGCTCATCCAAAGCCAACATGGCTGCAACATCGCCAACAGCGCTTTTTTCAATCTCGCTGGCTTTGGTCTTTAAGGCCAACATTGCAACAGCATCGGGGCTATTCGCAGAAACTTCAATTGATTGATTGCCATCCCCCCCATTCATCACGTATACCCCTGCGGCAGCAACACCAACGCCGAAAACCACCAAAAGTGGGATAAGGAATTTGGATTTGCTTTGTTTATTCATCTGCTCAGTCATTTAATTCTCCGGGGTATTCTATTATGTCCGAAAATGAAAATAATAAATCATCGAACAAAATGTGGGGCGGCCGCTTTGGCTCAGGACCTGACGCAATCATGGAAGAAATTAATGCTTCCATTGGTTATGATCAAAAGCTTTATGCGCAAGATATCCAAGGTTCAATAGCTCATGCGTCTATGCTTGCAGATAATGGCATAATTACGAACGAAGATCGCGATAAAATCACTCACGGGCTCAACACAATTTCGTCAGAGATTGAAGCGGGTGACTTTAAGTTCTCACGCGCACTTGAAGATATTCATATGAATATTGAAGCCCGTCTGCGCGAGCTTATTGGCCCAACCGCTGGCCGTCTGCACACAGCGCGTTCTCGCAATGATCAAGTGGCGCTCGATTTCCGCCTTTGGGTTAAAGCAGAGCTTGGCAAAACAGCTGGCCTCCTTGAAACATTGATCTCCGCCTTTATCATCCGCGCAGAAGAACATGCCGAAACGGTTATGCCAGGCTTTACCCATTTACAAACGGCACAGCCGGTCACGTTCGGTCATCATTGCATGGCCTATGTTGAAATGTTCTACCGGGATTTATCTCGTGTGCTTGATTGTATCGACCGTTTGGATGAGTGCCCGTTGGGTGCAGCAGCGCTTGCCGGCACTGGTTTTCCGATTGATCGTCATCAAACAGCCGAAGCTCTTGGCTTTAGAGAGCCAACAAGGAACTCACTTGATAGTGTGTCCGATCGTGACTTTGCGCTTGAATATCTTTCGCTTGCATCCATCTGCGCAACGCATCTATCGCGCATTGCAGAAGAGATCGTGATTTGGTCCACACCGCAGTTTAATTTCATCCGTCTGTCCGATGCATTCTCAACCGGCTCTTCCATTATGCCGCAAAAGAAAAACCCCGATGCTGCCGAACTCGTTCGTGCAAAAACCGGACGGATCAATGGTGCTCTGATTGGTCTATTGACTGTGATGAAAGGCCTGCCGCTCGCCTATTCAAAAGATATGCAAGAAGACAAAGAACAAGTCTTTGATGCCGCCAATAGTTTAGAGCTTGCACTTGCTGCAATGGCTGGCATGGTCAAAGATATGCATATCAATAAAGTGTCTATGCACGCAGCTGCCGGATCTGGTTTTTCAACCGCAACCGATCTTGCCGATTGGCTTGTGCGTGAAGCAGGTCTGCCCTTCCGTGACGCGCATCACGCAACGGGTGCAGCGGTCGCGATGGCAGAAGAGAAATCTGTTCAACTGCATGAGCTATCTCTTGAAGACCTGCAAAGCATTAATTCAGCCATCACAGAAGATATTTTCTCAGTGCTTACCGTTGAAGCATCTGTGCGCTCACGCAAAAGCTTTGGCGGCACATCACCAGAGCAAGTCCGAGTGCAAATCGAATATTGGAAATCAAAGAGCTGGGTTACAAACAGCTGAAGAATATTTTAGGTGCGTTGGCCATTGTTTTTCGATATGAAGATATATGTTTGACGCCCTATAAAGGATCCGAAAAAGGAATGACCTCATGAAGGTTTTACAAAAAATGCCTGCATTTGCAGCTCTGATCACGATGTTGTTCGTTCTCGCAGCTTGCGGCAATAAGACAGGTCTCGTTGCATTGGACGAGGTTGAAACAGAAAAAGACACTGTGACGACCCAAGCTCCAAAAGAAAAATCACGCGGCTTTTTACTGGATTAGTAAAAACGGCCCTTAAGATTATTTGGCCCTACCAAACCTTTGAGAATTCTATGAACCATTTCGACTACAAAGACGGCATTTTGCATGCTGAAAACGTTGCTATTTCTGATATCGCGGCAAAAGTCGGCACGCCTTTTTATTGCTATTCAACAGCAACCTTTACCCGCCATTATGAAGTTTATGCAGAGGCATTTTCTGGTCTTGATTCTCTGGTTTGCTATGCCATGAAAGCCAATTCAAACCAAGCCGTTCTTGCCACATTGGCAAAGCTTGGTTGCGGCGTTGATATTGTGTCGGAAGGCGAGCTTAAACGTGCGCTTGCTGCCGGAATCGATGCACAAAAAATAGTATTTTCTGGTGTTGGCAAAGAAGCTCGCGAAATGGATGCAGCGCTCCAAGCAGGTATTTTGTGCTTCAATGTCGAATCTGAGCCTGAGCTTGAACTGTTAAATCAACGTGCGTTAAAAATGGGCAAAATCGCACCTGTCTCATTCCGCATCAATCCAGATGTTGACGCAAAAACCCATGCAAAGATCTCAACCGGAAAAGCTGAAAACAAATTTGGCATTTCTTACAAAAGAGCGCCTGACGTATATGCCCGTGCTAGCCGTCTGGAAGGTATTGATGCCCACGGTATTGATATGCATATCGGCAGCCAAATCACAGAACTACAGCCATTTGATGATGCATTCTCAGTGATGGTGGATCTGGTGGAAAAGCTCCGCGCGAACGGCCATAAGATCGATCATGTCGATATCGGCGGCGGACTTGGTATTCCTTATAAAAACGATAATTCACCTCCACCCGACCCACAAGCTTATGCCAAAATCGCAGTGGATCGCCTGAAGCCTTTAGGCTGTAAAGTCCTCACAGAACCGGGTCGCTTGATCGCTGGCAATGCAGGTATTTTGGTGACCGAAGTTATCTACGTTAAAGATGGCGGCGAGAAAAACTTTGTTATTGTGGATGCGGCGATGAACGATCTTATCCGTCCAACGCTTTATGATGCATGGCATGAGATTATGCCTGTTGAAATTTCAGCCGTAAATGCTCCTGCCATGACCACAGATATAGTTGGCCCTGTGTGTGAGACCGGTGATTATCTAGCCCTTGACCGCGATATGCCAGAACCAAAACCGGGCGATTTATTGGCGGTTAGCAGTGCTGGTGCCTATGGTGCTGTTCAATCGGGCACCTATAACACGCGTGCTCTTGTGCCTGAAGTCCTGGTCAATGATGATCAGTTTCATATAGTGCGAAAACGCCAAGAAATTGAAGACATTATCGCCATGGATTCGCTGCCAGACTGGCTGTAATACCCACTCGTTCCAACGCGTATCGACCTTCTAAATTCTTGATAAATCCTGCCTCGTTTTTGATCTATTCTCATGCTATGATCTTAAACGAAACATAACTTTATCAAGGATAATCATGGCATTTGGTCTTGACGGGAAACTAGCAACGAGCCGCCACTTCACTCGGATCATCATATTGATCGAGCGAATTTGGGCGGTCGCCATTATTCCGCTTTGTATCATTGCTCTGTTTTTCACAGCCTCTTGGTTTGGCATTTTTGCCAGACTGCCAGTTGTTGCAAGCTACGTATTGCTCGCATTTTTTGGCATCGCGCTTATCTATTATCTAAGACAGTTTTTGACATTAAAATGGCCGTCTCGATCAGACATCAATGCACGGCTTGAAGATGACAATGGTATCAAACATGAAGGTATTTCCATTCATGACCAAGCCATCAGCCAAACAAAAGACCCCAATGCATCGGCGCTTTGGCAAGAGCACCAAAAACGCATGCGCTCAAAGCTTGATGAGATAAAGCTTGGCGCACCACGTTCTGATCTTCCAGATCGTGATCCTTATGCCTTTAGAGTTCTTACTTTGCTGTTATTTGTAACCGGATTTGCCTATTCTTGGTCTGGACAATCTGGCTCAACGTCTGATGCCTTTCTTGCAGGTTTTCGGCAGGTTCAAAGCCCTGATCTCCTACGGATTGACGCATGGGTCACACCACCAACATATACCAATCAAGCACCAATATTCCTATCTAGCGACATCCAAACCGACAAGATTATAGCAATACCAGAAGCAAGCGAGATAACGGTTCGGGTGTCTGGTCTTGATGAAACGGACACGCAAAACACGCTTGAGCTTGTGTTCAGCACAACAGATAACCAAGCCTTGATATTGCCGCCAACCAAAGCAAACGGAATTACCAGCTATCAAATCAAGCCCAAAAATGACGGCGGACTAAGCGTTGCAAAAACCGACGCTGCTCCATTGCGTCATTGGCAGTTTTCAATCATCCCGGACACAGCGCCCGAAATCCAGTTTGAACAAGAACCAAAACAAGCTTTAAATGGCGCCATGGAGCTCATTTACAGTGCAAAAGATGATTACGGCATTGTGATTGCGCACGCCGAAATCGCGCCGCTTTATCCAAGCGATGACCATGCTTTGCCGCTATATCAGTTTCCCGAATTTGATTTACAATTACCACGTCGCAACAGCGAAGATGGTCTAGCAACCACCAGCTATGACTTAACAGATCATCCATTGGCCGGTGAAGATGTGCTAATCACGCTTGTTGCCATTGATGGTGCAGGGCAAGAAACGCGATCTGAACCAATTGAGACCATATTGCCTGCAAAGAATTTCATCAGTCCGCTGGCAAAATCCATCATCGAACAACGGCAGGTTCTGGCGTTTGATGCATATGATCTGCCGCGCGTTCTTGAACTGAATGACGCGCTGACAATATTGCCAGAAGAAACCATTCCAAATATCAGAGATTTCCTTTTGGTTAAAACGGCCCGCGAAGGTCTAGCGCTTGCCTATAGTGATGAGGCTTTATTGCGCTGGGTTGACGATCTTTGGAGCATCGCACTTTTATTGGAAGATGGGGATTTATCTCTTGCTGAGAAAAAACTACGTGATGCTCAACGCGCCTTAACCGAAGCGTTGAAAGAAGGTGCCTCAGACGAAGAGGTCGCCCGCCTTATGGACGAACTGCGCTCTGCCATGGAAGAGTATATGCAGGCCTTGGCGCAAGACAACAATCAAAACCCGCAACAGCAAAATCAACAATCAAATGCGCAAGAAATCGACCAAGAAAGCTTGAACGATATCCTTGATCAGATTGAAAATATGGCAAAGTCTGGCAATCGCGAACAAGCTCAGCAAATGTTGCAAGACCTTCAAGACATGATGAACAATATGCAAGCTAACCGCCAGCAACAACAACAAAGCGGCGAGCAAAGCGAAATCGAACAGCAGATGGATCAGTTGGGCCAAATTCTTCGTGACCAACAAGAATTGATGGACCAAACGCTTGATCTTGGACAACGCTCCGATACGCCTGAACAGCGCTTGGAAAATGGCAATTCTGATGAGCAGAAAATGACCGAACAGCAACGCAGCGACGCAATGGAACAATTGCAGCAGCAGCAGCAAGACCTACAAAAGCAACTTGAAGAATTGATGGAAAAGCTGGAAGAACAAGGTTTGGAAAAAACTGAAGGACTTGGCGAAGCTGGCGAAGCCATGGATGAGGCCGCCGGAGAACTAGGCGAAGGAGATACGGGCGAAGCTGGAGAACAACAAGGCCGTGCGCTCCAAGCGTTGCGAGACGGTGCCCAACAGATGCTCAACCAAATGCAGGCGCAAGGTCAGGGTCAAGAGCAACAGGGCCAGGGCCAACAGGGGCAACAACCTGGTCAGCAAGGACAAGGAAGA
>CAXBCW010000015.1:0-60125 GCA_963974325.1 uncultured Rhizobiaceae bacterium | reverse complement strand
AGCAACGCGGTGCCATACTCAAACACACCCCATGGCGTCCGAGAAACCTGCATCAGAGCAGTCGTTCGTTGCATTTATCACCGAAGGCGGGTTTCGCTAACTTAGGATTTAGCCCCTACCGAATTCGAGCCCTTTGTCCGCAAATATTCAGATGATAAATTATTAAATAATGTTGCTCGTTCTGCCGTAAATTGGCTGATCAAAGTCATGCCATCCACAAGCGGCAAGCCGCTTGAAAAATCACCTAAGGAATAAGCCTTATCAACTCATCAAGTGCTCGATCAACCGTTGCCATGCGTATTTCAGCGCGGGTTTTGTCTGCGCCTAAGTGCAGCTTATGCACATTCACGCCTTTGTCGGTGGCGATGCCCATATAGACGAGGCCGACTGGTTTTTCGTCTGATCCGCCGCCGGGGCCTGCTATGCCTGTGACTGCGATTGCTGCATGTGCATCTGAATTGCCCAATGCGCCTTGTGCCATCTCATAGGCAGTTTGTTCGCTCACGGCGCCATGACGTTCAAGCGTTTGTTCCAACACGCCCAACATATCCATTTTCGCCTCGTTAGAATAGGTCACGAACCCGCGATCGACCACCGCCGACGATCCGGCAATATCGGTGAGTGCGCCCACAATCATGCCGCCTGTGCAGCTTTCAGCCGTTGCGATCATCCATTTAGCCTTTGTGTAAGCTTTGATAACCTCTTCGGCCTTCGTCTCGATGTGCGTCATGATGTAACCCCATAGACAACGGTCGCCGTGGCAATGGCCGCAATGCCTTCTTCGCGGCCAATAAAGCCAATTTTCTCGTTGGTGGTCGCTTTGACAGAGCATCGTTCGAGGTCGATGTTCAAAATATTGGCCAGACTTGCCCGCATTTTATCTCTATGGGGTCCAATTTTGGGCTGCTCTGCGATTAAAGACACATCTGCATTGGTGATAATGCCACCTTTTTCGCGCACAATCTCTGCGGCTTTTTCAAGGAAAATAAACGATGCTGCCCCTTTCCATTGTGGGTCTGTAGGCGGAAAGTGATCACCAATATCGCCGGCACCACAGGTCGCCAGCAGCGCATCGGTGAGCGCATGAAGTGCCACATCGGCATCGGAATGGCCAGACAAGCGCTTATGGTGCGGAATATCAACGCCGCATAAAGTGACATGATCACCATCCACAAGCTGATGCACATCATAGCCATTGCCTGTGCGAACATCCGCAAAGACTGCATTTTGGAATGATTGATTGGCCATATTGATATCCTCAATTGTCGTCAGTTTTATGTTTTTGGGCGATCCCGCGATGATTTTAACCGGAATGCTCGCCCATTCAGCAATCGCACAATCATCGGTAAAATCAGTACGACCCGCATGTTGCGCATGCATATGTGCATTGTGAATGGCAGCATAGGCAAAACCCTGCGGCGTTTGCGCAGCATATAGGTGATCACGAGGCACAGTATCTGTAATAATTGAACGCGCATCCACACGTTTGAGCGTATCGGAAACCGCAAGCGCTGGCAGCACAGCTTGGGAACCAGACATAAGCTCAGTAATTGCACCATTGATCACGTCATGGGTTACAAAAGGGCGCACAGCATCATGGATCAAAACATAATCAGCGGATTGAATCGCATTTAGACCATTTAGAACCGATAATTGCCGTGTGGCCCCACCATGGGTGATCGCAATCTTGTCGCTGTTAAATGTCGATGTCGCATTAGCAATCAAATCATCATCATCAGGGTGCGTGACGATTATAATCTGGTTGATATCATCATTGTCCAAAAAAGCCTGAACGGTGCGCGCAATCACAGGCTGACCACCAATATTGCGATATTGTTTTGGGCCATCAACCAGCCCACCTGCACGCGCGCCGCGACCTGCGGCAACAATGACCACGGCGATATTAGATTTAAGGCTTGTGCGATTTTCCGACTGTGGCATAAGTGAAAAACATCCGATAATTGAGCGAAAATTGTATCCTAATCGCATTTATCACGATGGTGATGAATGCCTTTATGGTTTACGCATCTTGGGGTTCTGTTACCAGCCCCGCAGTCCAAATCATCAAAAAAAGTTAACCTTTAAGCATGTTTATACTTGGCAAAACATCTTTTGTTGTCTAAAAAAGAGGCAAGATATGAGTATGCACTTTAGAAAGGCAATTGTTGGTAGATTTAACGTCATCTCTGGATATTTCCGGCTTAAAAACACGAAATCGAGTCATTTTAGCACCGATGTCGGGTATTTCTGATCTGCCTTTTCGCAAATTAGCTCATGAATATGGTGCTGGCATGGTTGTGACCGAAATGGTCGCATCGCGCGAATTGGTATGTAATTCTGCCGAATCACACATTCGTTTGCAAGGCGAGGGTATTTCGCCTCATATTGTGCAGCTCGCCGGACGCGACGCACACTGGATGACGCAAGCCGCAAAAATCTCAGCAAATTGTGGCGCCGATATGATCGACATCAATATGGGATGTCCTGCCAAAAAAGTAACTGGCGGATATTCCGGCTCTGCCTTGATGCGCGATTTAGATCTGGCGCTCGAATTAATCGAAGCCACGATTGCTGCCACGGACGTTCCCGTGTCGGTCAAAATGCGTTTGGGCTGGGATGAAGACACAATCAACGCGCCAGAATTGGCACGCCGCGCCCAAGATGCAGGCGCAAAAATGATCACAGTGCATGGCAGAACACGCAGCCAGTTTTACGAAGGCAAAGCCGATTGGGATGCCATTGCAGCAGTGCGCGATGTGATTTCCATCCCGCTGGTTGCCAATGGCGATGTGGAAACCAAAGCTGATATCGAGACGATATTACAAAAATCTGGTGCGGATGCCGTCATGGTAGGTCGCCAATGTCAGGGAAGGCCATGGCATTGTGGGTCGCTCGCCGGCTTTGAGGATGTGCCCAAAACACAAAAAGAGATCAGCGAATTCGTCACGCGACATTACTTGATGATGATTGAGCATTATGGACTTGCCATCGGCGTGCGCCAATCCCGCAAGCATCTCAGCTGGTATTTAGAACGCCATGCGCCAAATATCACACCGCAAGATCGTGGCGACATACTATCCTCAAAAGACGTGGATCATGTTGTGAAAAAAATGCAGGAACATATCGAAAATAGTGAGACTATAAACGCCGGAGAAGCCGCATGATTGATCTCAAGACCGACCACTCAACGCTTGCCCTTAACGCTTTGCCACATGCAGTTGTTATGCTCAATGAAGAGGGTTACATCGTCTCAGCCAACTGGGGTGCTGAAACATTTTTAAGCGCAAGCCTGTCCCATTTATCCAAACACAAGCTTGCCGAATTTATTCCCTTTGGCAGTCCATTAGTTTTGTTGCTTGAGCAAGTTCGCGAACGTCGTGGGCCTGTCAGTGAATATCGGGTGGATTTATCATCTCCGCGTTTGGGTGCAGATAAATTGGTTGATATTTATGCAGCACCTGTTGCAGGCAATAGCTCAGATATTGTGGTGGTTTTCCAGGAGCGGTCTCGCGCTGATAAGATTGATCGCCAATTAACTCACAGAGCTGCAGCACGTTCTGTATCAGGCTTGGCATCTATGTTGGCGCACGAGATCAAAAACCCATTATCGGGCATAAGAGGCGCGGCGCAGCTTTTGGAAATGTCGGCCGAAACAGAAGATGATAAAGCCCTGACGCTGCTGATTAGAGATGAGACAGATCGCATTGTTTCGCTTGTGGATCGGATGGAAATTTTCTCCGATGAACGGCCAATTGACCGCGTTGCGATCAATATTCACTCGGTGCTAGATCATGTTAAAGCTGTTGCAAAGGCAGGATTTGCCCGCGACATAGAGTTTGAAGAACTTTACGATCCGTCACTACCTTTGGTATTTGCAAATCGCGATCAGCTCATCCAAGTGTTTTTAAATTTGGTCAAAAACGCCTGTGAAGCCGTGTCTGACACGAAGAACCCAAAAATCTCGCTAGTCACAGCGTTTCGCCCGGGAATAAAGCTTTCTGTTGGAACATCGCGTGAAAAAGTATCGCTTCCTTTGGAATTCTCAATCCGTGACAATGGTCCAGGTATCGCAAGTGATCTTATCCCACATTTGTTTGATCCATTTATTACGACAAAAACCAACGGTTCAGGCTTAGGCCTTGCACTTGTTGCCAAAATTATTGGCGCTCACGGCGGCATTGTCGAATGCGACAGCCAAAAAGGCCAAACTATTTTTAAAGTCCTCATGCCAATTTCGCAAGCTGATAAAGGTCGAGATCCTTCCAAGTTCGACCCCTCCCATTCTGTCAGCCCCAGCGACGATGGTACTTCCTCACACAATGGAGCCTAATTCATGTCACAAGCCACAATTCTTGTCGCAGATGATGATGCAGCTATTCGAACGGTCCTCAATCAAGCTCTAACGCGCGCAGGCTATAATGTCCGCGTCACGTCCAATGCAGCCACATTATGGCGTTGGATTGCAGCTGGTGAAGGCGATTTGGTTATCACTGACGTTGTGATGCCCGATGAAAATGCCTTTGATCTGCTGCCGCGTGTTAAAAAAGCACGCCCTGATCTTCCTATTCTGGTGATGAGTGCACAAAACACCTTCATGACAGCCATTAAAGCATCAGAAGGCGGGGCATATGATTATTTGCCAAAACCGTTTGATCTGACTGAGATGACGTCCATCATTGGTCGGGCTTTATCAGAACCCAAAAAGGCTGCAAATTCCCTTGGTGAAGACACGAGCGATAATATGCCACTTGTTGGTCGCTCTGCTGCCATGCAGGAAATTTATCGAGTTCTTGCCCGTTTGATGCAAACGGATCTCACGCTAATGATTACGGGTGAATCAGGCACTGGTAAAGAGCTTGTTGCACGCGCTTTGCATGATTACGGCAAGCGTCGCAATGGTCCATTTGTTGCGATCAATATGGCCGCGATCCCGCGTGATTTGATCGAATCTGAGCTTTTTGGCCATGAAAAAGGTGCCTTTACGGGCGCACAGAACAAAGCAACCGGACGTTTTGAACAAGCTGAAGGCGGAACGCTGTTTTTGGATGAAATTGGCGATATGCCAATGGATGCGCAAACGCGGCTATTGCGGGTTCTACAACAGGGTGAATATACGACCGTTGGTGGACGTACACCGATCAAAACGGATGTTCGAATTGTTGCAGCCACCAATAAAGATCTCAAAATTTTGATCAATAAAGGTCAATTCCGCGAAGATCTGTTTTATCGTCTCAATGTTGTACCGCTTAGATTGCCACCATTGCGCGATCGTGCCGAAGATGTGCCAGATTTGATCCGTCACTTCATGCAGGAAAATGTGGGTGAGGGGCTTGAAGCCAAGCGCTTTGAAACCGAAGCGCTTAATCTGCTTAAATCATATTCTTGGCCGGGCAATGTTCGTGAACTTGAAAATATGGTTCGCCGTGTCATGGCACTGTATCCGCAAGATGTGATTTCAAGCGAGATTATTGCTCAAGAACTTCAGGCAGGTGATGAAGCCTCGGGCCAATCTGTGCCAACAATGGCAACAGGGCCTGTATCGATAAGCCAAGCTGTTGAAGAAAATATGCGCACATATTTCACAAGTTTTGGTGAGGAATTACCACCATCAGGGCTTTATCAACGGGTTTTGGAAGAAGTGGAATATCCACTAATTTTGGCTGTTTTAACAGCAACCCGCGGCAATCAGATTCGCGCTGCAGAATTATTGGGCGTAAATCGGAATACGCTCCGCAAGAAAATACGCGAATTAGGCATTGCAGTTTATAGATCATCAAAACCGACTTGATCGCACGTAAAAAATGTTGCACTTTCGCCACATTGTTGCTCTAAAGACGCAGGGTAGGAAACGTCGTTATGAGTCTTGTGGGGGAAGTCGTTTAAAATGAAATTGGCTTTGGATGCTAATCAATTCGGAATGGATGACGAGCTAGAGAATCCTGTTTCTCTGCTGAGCTTTCGCTTGTTTCTTGTCATTTTTGCCCTGATCAGTGCTTCGGTTTCATTTTTGGTTCTGTTGGGCCTAACGCCAATTCGGCCAGAACAAAGCCTCATTCCGATATTGGCTGTCAATATTTTGTTCGCTCTTTGCTTGTTTGCGATGATCTTTGTTGAAGTTTACAAGCTTTTCAAAGCGCGGCGCAAAGGTAAGGCGGCGGCAAAACTTCATATCCGTATTGTAGGGCTTTTTAGCGGTATTGCGATTACACCTGCGATTTTGGTGGCAGTTGTATCCTCAATCACGCTTGATTTGGGCCTTGATCATTGGTTTTCATTAAGAACACAGGCCATTGTTAATTCATCGCTGAGTGTTGCAAAAGCTTATGAGGAAGAGAATGCGCGTTATTTAAACGGCCAAGTTTTGTCGATGGCCAATGACTTGGACAGTTCGCGCTCGCTTTTTACACTGGATCGGACAGGCTTTAAGGAATTTTTGGATCGCCAAACCCAAGGTCGCCAATTATTTGGTGCGCAATTGGTTGATACGGGCGGCACGATCATCATGGAATCTAAACCTGTTTCAGATTTCACCATGCCGGCAATTCCCCAAGGAACAATACAAGACGCCAGCTCTGATCTGCCTGCATTGATTTCGTCCGGCCGGACAAACCTTGTTGGTGCGGTCATCAAACTTAGAAATATTCGAAATACTTATCTTTATATCGTGCGCAGTCTTGATGAAGAAGTGATACGTGCCAAACAATTAATGGAGGCCGAAACCGCAGAATATAACGTATTGGGAAGTGTCCGTTCCAGTTTGCAAATTGCTTTTGCCGTCTTGTTTATCAGTTTTGCTCTGATCTTGTTATTATCTTCTATATGGATGGCGATTGCTGTTGCAGACCGATTGGTACGTCCAATCAGGCGCTTAATCACAGCCTCCACAGATGTGGCGTCAGGTGATTACAATATTTCAGTTCCTGTTCACAGCTCAGATGGCGATGTGGGATCGCTGACAACGACATTTAACAAGATGATCTCTGATATCAAATTACAGCGAGATGAAATCTTAACAGCAAAAGACTTGATCGATGACAGGCGCAGATTTACCGAAGCTGTACTCAAAGGTGTATCTGCGGGCGTTATTGGCATCGGTCCAGATGGTGTGATCACCATTGCGAACAAGTCAGCATCACAAATTTTAAATCAACCGATAAACAAACTCATCGGTGCAAAAATTGAAAAAGCCGCACCCAGTTTTGCGTCTGTATTTGTCGAGGCTGGTCTTAAGAAACGCAATGAATACAGATCCCAAGTCACAATGACCCATTCGGGAAAAGAGCATAATTTAGATGTTAAAGTCACGCGTGAGAAAACCAATGATGGGCACGAATCATTTGTTGTGACGGTTGATGACATTACTGATCTCGTGATCGCTCAACGCTCAACAGCTTGGGCAGATGTCGCCCGCCGCATTGCCCATGAAATCAAAAACCCTTTGACGCCAATCCAGCTCTCTGCTGAACGCATTCGCCGAAGGTTCGGTAAAAACATTCCAGAAGATGGCCGTGCAGTGTTTGAACAATGTACGGATACAATCATCCGCCAGGTTGGCGATATTGGTCGCATGGTCAATGAATTCTCATCTTTTGCGCGCATGCCGAAAGCTGAAAAAACAGAACAAGATCTTCGTGGCATCCTCAAAGAAGCAATCTTCTCTCTGGAAGTGACCCGTTCTGATATAAAATTTGAACAAGATCTATCAGAAGATCCATTAAATGGTGCATTTGACGCACGGATGCTGGGCCAAGCCTTTGGCAACCTCATCAAAAATGCGACCGAAGCCATTGATGCCGTACCAACCGATAAAGCGCGTGACACCAAGCGTGTTCTCATAAGGGCGCAAAAAGCAAGCTCGGGTGATGAGTACATTGTTGATATTATTGATAACGGCAATGGATTGCCGAAGGAAAACCGTCATCGATTGCTAGAACCTTACATGACAATGCGCGAAAAAGGCACTGGCTTGGGGCTGGCGATTGTTAAGAAGATTGCAGAAGATCATGATGGCTCACTTGAGCTTCATGATGCGCCCGTTGATTTTGATGAAAATCCAGGTGCAATGTTCCGCGTTATTTTATCAAAAGAGTCTGGTGAGCCGCTAGACGAAAACTCCAAGATAGTACTAAACTAATTTAAGACTTACTGAGGAAGACAGCCCAATGCCATCTGATATTTTAGTCGTCGACGATGAAGAAGATATTCGCGAAATCGTATCTGGAATCTTGGATGATGAAGGGCACGAAACGCGCACAGCATTTGACAGTGATAGCGCATTGGCAGCCATTGCAGAGCGTGTGCCACGACTGATCTTTCTTGATATTTGGTTGCAAGGTAGCCGCTTGGATGGCCTTGCATTATTAGACGATATTAAAGCCAGATATCCTGACCTTCCGGTTATTATGATTTCCGGTCACGGCAATATCGAAACAGCCGTATCGGCCATTCGTCGTGGTGCCTATGATTTTATTGAAAAACCGTTCAAGGTTGAACAATTGATCATGGTGTGCGAACGCGCCATCGAAACCTCGACACTCAAAAAACAAGTCAAAGACTTAAAGCGCCGAACCGGCGATAGTTTAGAACTTGTGGGACCGTCAATTGCGATAACGCAACTTAAACAAAGCATTGAAAAAATAGCCCAAACCAATGCCCGAATTATGATCAAGGGCCCATCTGGTGCTGGTAAAGAATTGGCCGCACGCTTAATCCATAAACATTCCACACGCGCTTCAGGGCCATTCGTTGTGATTAATTCAGCAACAATTACGCCTGAAAGAATGGAAATCGAGCTGTTTGGCACGGAAAATTCCAAAGGCAATGCGCGGAAAATTGGTGCGCTAGAAGAAGCTCATGGTGGCATCTTATATCTTGATGAAATCGGCGATATGCCGCTAGAAACTCAAAACAAAATTGTGCGTGTTTTGGTCGATCAACAGTTTGAGCGGGTTGGCGGCACCAAGTGCGTGAAGGTTGATGTGCGGGTTTTATCCTCAACAGCGCAAGTGCTTGAAACATTGATTGCAGAACGTAAGTTCCGTGAAGATTTGTATCACCGCCTATGTGTCGTGCCGATCAATGTTCCTGCGCTTAAAGATCGTAGCGAAGATATTCCATTCCTTGTTGACCAACTTATGAAGCAAGTTTCCGAACAGATGGGTGTTAAACGCCGCAAGATCACTGATGATGCGCTTGCTATTTTGCAATCTCATTCGTGGCCTGGCAATATCCGTCAGCTTAAAAATATCGTCGAACGCTTGGTGATTTCGAGCCAGGATGAAGACCCGAATGAGCCGATTGGAGCCGATGCGCTGCCCGATGATATCTCAGAAGTTACACCTCAAATGCGAGATGGCGGTCAACAACACATCATGACATTGCCTATTCGCGAGGCACGTGAGGCTTTTGAACGAGATTATTTATTGGCCCAAATCAATCGGTTCGGAGGTAATATTTCCAAAACAGCTGCCTTTGTTGGTATGGAGCGTTCAGCTTTGCACCGTAAATTAAAGTCGCTTGGCGTGTGAAGACCATAGCAATAATATTCGTTATGGGTTAAACATCGCATCGATTTAGCTTGTGCTCGACAGTAAATGTTGGAGCCAAGCAAACAAAGCCTTATGAAGAAGGACGGCTATGAAAGTTATCATTTGTGGTGCGGGACGCGTTGGCTACGGTATTGCCGAACGATTGGCGGCCGAAGAAAATGATGTCTCAGTCATTGATACGTCTGAAGAGCTTGTGCAGGTTATCCGTGATACTTTGGATGTCCGTGGCTATATCGGCCATGGAGCACATCCTGAAGTGCTTGCGCGTGCAGGCGCTGCTCAAGCTGATATGATCATTGCGGTCACATTGTCTGATGAGGTCAACATGGTTGCCTGTCAGGTGGCCCATTCCTTGTTCAATGTTCCTAAAAAAATCGCTCGTATTCGGGCGCAAGGTTATTTGCAAACCCATTGGTCTGATTTGTTTTCTCGCGAAAACATGCCGATTGATGTGATTATTTCGCCTGAAGTTGAAGTTGGACGCAAAGTCTTGCGACGCATCGCGCTCCCGGGTGCTTTGGACGTTGTGAGTTTTGCCAATGATCAAATTGTGATGACAGCGATCGAATGTTTAGAAACCTGTCCGCTTGTCGATAGGCCTTTGGTTCAATTGACTGAAACATTCCCTGATTTGGTGGCAACGGTCTCTGGTATTTGGCGAAATGATGAGTTTATTGTCCCAAGTTCGTCAGATCAGTTAGCTGTTGGCGATATTGCTTACGTTCTGTCCGATCAAAACCAAGTCAACCGCGTCCTTGGATTGTTTGGTCACGAAGAAGAAGAAGCGCGCAGAATTGTGATTGCCGGTGGCGGTAATATTGGACAGTTTGTAGCGGAAAATATTGAAATCAACCAACCGCGAACGCGCGTCAAAATCTTGGAAATTGATCGCGAAAGAGCGCTTAAACTGGCTGATAATCTGCAAAGAACAGTTGTTTTAAACGGCTCGTCAATAGAGCAAAAGATGTTGATCGAAGCCGATATCCAAGATGCCGATTTAATGATTGCACTGACAAATGATGATCAGATCAACATTTTATCCTGCGTAATGGCAAAGCATTTGGGCTGCACGTCCAATTTAGCTCTCATCAACAGCCCAACCTATCAGCAGTTCACAAAGTCCTTGGGTATTGATGCGGATATTAATCCGCGGTCTGTGACCATCTCCAGAATTTTGCAACATGTACGGCGTGGGCGTATTCGCTCGGTATATACCGTGCAAAAAGGTGCTGCTGAAATTATCGAAGCAGAAGCTTTGGAAACCTCACAATTGGTGGGCAAGCCGCTCAGTGAGCTTGAGCTACCCAAAGGTATGCGCATTGGCGCTGTTTATCGTGATGGCGAGATTATCAAACCAAATGGCGGTACGGTTATCAAAGCAAAAGATCGTGTTGTTATATTTGCAAAAGCTGAAGCCGTTCGCAGTGTCGAGCAAATGTTCCGTGTCAGCCTTGAATTTTTCTAGGGCGGGCGCATGACAGGCATTGTCCATGTAATCGCACTCGCTATTGCCGGCTTGGCATCTCTGCTGATCTTTCCAATTTTGGTGGCTTTGGGAAAAAATAATCAAGATTTGGCAACAATCATGGTTATTTCTGCAACACTAGGTGTGTTTTTAGCTGTCACAATTTTGGCAGCCATTGCAGATCTCGACTATTCATCATCGCGCTCTTTTAGCTTCCTGTCGCTTGTCATGTTGTGGTTGGTCACGCCATTATTTGCAGCATTTACCTTTATGATTTTTGCGCAAATGCCATTTGGCGCTGCTTGGTTTGAAGCTGTGTCTGCGCTCACAACGTCCGGCGCATCTTTATTGCCCAAACAATCAACCCCCTTATCAATCATGGTTTGGCGTGCATCTGTTGAGTGGTATGGCGGTTTTTTAACGCTTGTTTCGATTTTGCATGTTCTTGCACCGGGTGAATTTGGTGGATTGCTGAATTCCGAACGAACATTAAGACCGCGGACAGCCCGCAAAACATGGTTGCCCAATTCGGGGGCTTATCAACGGCTCATCGGTGAATATTTCATCATCACCCTCATTATAGCGTCTTTGTTGATGATGACTGGACAAGGTTCGCTTGATTCGATCATGTTGTCGATGGTTGCGATTGCCACGGGTGGCTTTATGCCGTTTGAGGGTGCATTGGATGAAAGCGTCAATGAGGCAGGACGCTTGGTCATTGCTCTTGGATTGTTCTTTGGCACAGTCAATATTTTCTGGCGGCGGAGCGTTATTAGAAACCCGCGCGCCTTCTTTAAGCAAAATATCGAACTCAAATATATTCTAGTTGGATTATTCTTCCTCACAATTGTTTATGGAACAATGTTTACAAGACTTGCTGGTGGTCAGGCGACTTTGCAAAGCTTGTTGTCTCATCTGTCCGAAGGTTTTTTCTCTGCCGTTTCGCTTGTTGCAACCAGTGGCTTGGAAACAAGGCCAGGGGCGTTCGCTGTTTTGCCAGATGTGCTTGTTCTTATGATTGTATTGATCGGTGCCAGCATCTATTCGACAACAGGTGGACTTAAAATCTACCGAATCTATATGATGGGTCGTCATGCTATTCGTGAGCTCAACAAACTTATTCATCCAAGAAGTGTAAAAAACTTGCGATTCGGTGATGTGGTGATTGATGAGCAAAAAATGAGCGCGATCTGGTCTCATTTTATTTTGTCTCTGATCGTTGTTGGGATTGGCGCACTGATGATTTCGATGTTCGGATATGACTTTGAAGCTGCATCGACACTTGCCATTGCGTTATTTTCCAATGCTGCACCTGTTTACGAAGCGCTGATACCCCCCTTAGCTGCTGTTGCTACTGAACAAGTTGCATGGCCAGAGCTCAAAGATGGAAGTTCAGCATCGCATATTTTATTCAGCTTTTTGATGCTAATTGGCAGATTAGAAGTCATCATTGTCTTTGCCGTATTTAATATTAGGTATTGGATTGCTAGATAATTTTTGATACAGATTCGTATGAAATCATATAGTGCGGCGGCAAATCTTTTCAAATATCCTAAATTTATATTTTTATCCCTAAATTTAGGGATGATATTTAGTATTAATATCTGTTAAGTGCTTTCATATATGTTCACGTTTCTAGGCACCGCATGCTGAAACAAAAAAATAACATCCGATAAAACAAAAGAAAACGGAGATAATAGTCATGGCGGATAAATCACAAAACCTGCAGGATATCTTTTTAAATAGTGTTCGCAAACAAAAGATGTCTTTGACTATCTTTTTGATAAACGGAGTTAAGCTAACAGGCGTTGTCACATCATTTGATAATTTTTGTGTCCTTTTAAGACGTGATGGGCATTCCCAACTGGTCTATAAACATGCTATCTCGACTATCATGCCAGGTCAGCAACTACAGATGTTCGATATCGAAGAAGGTGCTGGCGATCAATAAGGATCTATAGCTATCGATACATTCGAGCCACCGATTGACGAAAAAGTTGACGGACTACATATCGTTCACACCGAAGATGAAATAGGCGCAAAGACAATTGTCGTTGTTCCTTCCATCAAACAACGTGTGATACGTGACCAATCTGGAAATATTACCTCTCCCACACCCCGCGATCAAAACGCGCGGTGTGATGAGGCTATTGGTTTGGCTCATGCGATTAATCTTGAAGTCGTCGATACTCAGATCATTGTTTTACCCAAAGCAAAAGCTGCAACTCTGCTCGGTAAGGGTAAAGTGCAAGATGTCGCTGATCTTGTTCAGACCCATCATGCAGAGCTTGTGGTGGTGGATCATCCGCTAACACCTGTTCAACAACGAAATCTCGAAGAAGAATGGAAATGTAAGGTTATTGACCGTACGGGCCTTATTCTTGAGATTTTTGGCCGCAGAGCCTCGACAAAAGAGGGCGTACTACAAGTTGAGCTGGCACATCTAAATTACCAAAAAGGTCGTTTGGTGCGTAGCTGGACCCACTTGGAACGCCAACGTGGCGGTGGCGGCTTTATGGGTGGACCGGGCGAAACTCAAATTGAGTCCGATCGCCGAATGCTACAAGACCGTATTGGGCGCTTGGAAAAAGAGCTTGAGCAAGTTCGCAGAACACGTTCACTGCACAGGTCCAAACGCCAAAAAGTACCGCACCCCATTGTTGCGCTCGTTGGTTACACCAATGCCGGTAAGTCTACATTGTTCAATAAAATAACTGGCGCAAACGTGATGGCAGAAGATATGCTGTTTGCGACGCTAGACCCGACATTGCGCCGCATGAACCTGCCGCTTGGCCGAGAAGTTATCTTGTCCGATACAGTTGGTTTCATTTCAGAATTGCCGACCCACCTTGTGGCGTCATTCAGAGCGACTTTGGAAGAAGTGCTTGAAGCTGATTTGATATTGCACGTGCGCGATATGACGGATCCAAATCATGAGACTCAGGCCACCGATGTCACGAGTATTTTAAGTGATCTTGGTCTTAAAGACAAAAAGAATGCCAAAATTTTGGAAGTTTGGAACAAGTTGGACCGTTTGGATCCAGAAGTTGCAGATCAGTTTCGCGAAAAAGCAGACGGTAATGGCCATGCAATCGGTGTGTCTTCGGTCACAGGAGATGGCATTGATAAGCTGCTCACACGGATTGAGACTGAGCTTTCAGGGCTTGTTTTGGTGCGCACAGTTGAACTTCAACCTCAACAAATGAGCGTTCTTCCTTGGATTTACGAACATAGTAAAATCATCGATAGAATCGACCAAGAAGATGGGTCTGTTCGTTTGCAATTGGAATTGACAGAACATGATTCCCAAGAATTGCTGAATAGATTTAGATTAAAATTCCTATAGAGCACGATATTTTATTTGGCAGGGGCCGTTTTTGCCTCTTGCCAAAGGTTTTCCATCACCTCTAGGCTGGCATCGCTCATTGATGTGCCAGCTTTTTTAAGCTCTTGTTCTATATAGGAAAACCTATTGCGAAATTTGGTGTTTGTGTCTCGTAATGCCATTTCGGGATTAACATCTAAGTGTCGCGCCAAATTAACCAGTACAAACATCATATCACCCATTTCATCGGCGATTTTCTTGGCGTTATTGGCAGCAACCTCAGCCCGAAGTTCGGCAATTTCTTCTTCCATCTTATCTAAAACCAGATTGGGATCATTCCAGTCAAAACCAACTTTAGATGCTTTTTTCTGAATTTTCAGCGCTTCTTCATTGGCAGGCATTGCGCGTGAGACTTGATCTAACAGTCCATTTTTATGCTCATCTGGCAAACCGCGCGCTCGGCGTCGTTCAACACGTTGCTGTTTTTCGTCAGCTTTTATTTCATCCCAGCGGATTTTGACATCTTTTCCGGTTTTTGCATCCCCTTGTGCAAACACATGCGGGTGGCGGCGAACCATCTTGCTGGTGATTGCCATCACAACATCATCAAATTTGAAAAGCCCTTGCTCATCAGCCATTTGCGCGTGAAAAACAACCTGCAATAAGAGATCACCCAATTCATCGCATAGGTCTTCTGGATCATTGCGCTCGATGGCATCTGCCACTTCATAGGCTTCTTCAATTGTATAGGGTTTGATGCTCTCAAAATCCTGTTCAACATCCCATGGGCAACCCGTTTCTGGCTGCCGTAAAGCTGCCATTATGTCTAACAAACGAGTGATATCACCGGAGGGTTTCATGGTCTTATTTTCCAATATTTTCAAAATGCTGCAATTAACGTTCTAACGCCAAAACGGGTTGAATAGAATTGGTTTTCTCTTTTAGTCACACAAAAGAGAAAAATCATATCCTTTGAGCATAAAACTTCGATTACTGTACCTTCTGCAAAGCGTCAAAAAAGACGAAAATAGCAACCAGTTCAAAGATTGGTATTGCTATGAGAAAATTTGAAGACAAACTTGCTGCATTTCCTGCCTTCTTCAAGGTAGAAGGCAAGAAAGTAGCGATTTTTGGAAATGGCGATGAAGCGTTTGCAAAATTACGTCTTCTTGCCAACACTCGAGCAGATATAATTGTTTATGCTGCTGCTCCAGAAGCTGATCTGGTCGATTTTGCCAATAAAAATGGCGCAACAGTCATCAAAGCTGAGTTTAGCGAAGATTTACTTGATCATTCCGTTATGGTTTTTGCAGGCACTGGTATTGCAGAATTAGATCGCGACATTGTTGCTGCTGCCCGTTTGAAACGCATTCCAGCAAATGCTGTTGATCAGCCAGATTATTGTGATTTCTATACTCCCGCTTTAGTCAACAGAGCGCCCTTAGCAATTGCAATTGGGACCGAAGGCGCAGGACCTGTTTTGGGTCAAATCGTTCGCGCTCGTATTGATCAAATGTTATCGCCATCATTGGGGCCTTTGGCTCGGTTGGCACAACAATATCGCAAAGCGGTCGATCATATGTTGCCTCGCGGTGTTACGCGCCGTGTGTTTTGGCGTCGTTTTTTCACAGGCGATATTGCAGATCATGTTGCTATGGGAAATACATCGCAAGCACGACGCATTGCAACGCGTATTTTGCGCGTGCGCGAAGAAGCGCAAGGTCATGTATGGCTCGTGGGGGCGGGACCAGGCGCTGTCGATCTTCTAACGCTTCGCGCACAACGGGTTATGATGGAGGCCGATGTCATCCTGTATGATGCACTTGTGCCAGAAGACGTTGTCAATATGGGCCGCCGTGATGCGGAACGTGTATCTGTCGGTAAACGAAAAGGCTGTCATTCAAAATCACAAGATCAAATCAACAAGCTATTGGTTGAGCTTGCTAGTTCAGGAAAACGCATTGTGCGCCTTAAATCTGGCGATCCTTTGATCTATGGCCGTGCAGGCGAGGAAATGGCAGCGCTTCGCGAAGCTGGAATTTCCTATGAGATTGTCCCTGGGATCACATCAGCCTTTGCAGCCGCCGCAGATTTTGATCTGCCGCTAACACTGCGTGGCGTATCATCATCATTGGTCTTTACAACAGGCCATGATTTAACAGGTGCTGCACTGCCAGATTGGGCACGTCTTGCCATAGATGGTGCAACAATTGCCGTCTATATGGGCCGCACAGTGGCATCCACTGTGGCAACCCGTTTGATGCAGGCAGGTATGGATCAAAACACCAGCGTGGCTGTTGTTGAAAATGCAGGCCGTCCTGATAAAAAAATGATGCATGGCACATTGCAAAACCTACCTGCGCTTGAAGCACGTGATGATCTTAAAGGTCCTGTGATGGTGATCATTGGCGAAGCCGTTGCTGGCGCTCGTTTTGATCAGTCAACACCGCTTATTCAAGCTGAAAACACAACAGACTTAAATCCACAAACAACATTGATAGTGAGCTCAACATGACTTCTAAAGTATTGACTGCAAATAGACTATTGGACGGCGTAAGCGTTTGGTTAAATGGCCAAGGTCAATGGTGCGAACAATTAGCCCAAGCCTTTATTGCCCGTCATGAGGAAGCTGTGTCTGCGCTTCAAGATACAGGCAAAAAAGCAGTGTCCGACAATCTGGTTGTTGATGTTGCTGTCATTGATGTCAAAGAAACAGAACAAGGTATCTGGCCAACGCGTCTTCGCGAGCGTATCCGTTCCCACGGACCAAGTGTTGCTTATGGTTATGAAGCTGTTGTTCTTGAGCAAACACAAGCAGCTTAATCAAGCGAGCTGAGGAAAACTTATGTATAGATATGATGAATTTGACCACGCATTTGTGGCCGAACGGGTAGCGCAATTTAAAGATCAAGTTGAGCGCCGCGTGTCGGGTGATATCTCTGAAGATGCCTTCAAGCCCTTGCGTTTGATGAATGGTGTTTATCTACAATTGCACGCCTATATGCTGCGCGTTGCGGTGCCTTATGGCACATTGTCACCAGTGCAAATGCGCAAGTTGGCCCATATTGCACGCACATATGATCGTGGATATGGTCATTTTACAACGCGTCAAAATATCCAGTTTAATTGGCCAAAACTATCCGATATTCCTACAATTTTGGAAGAGCTTGCAAGTGTTGAAATGCACGCCATCCAAACATCAGGAAATTGCATTCGCAATGTAACCACTGATCAATTTGCAGGTGCTGCAGCTGACGAGATCGCAGATCCCCGCCCTTATGCTGAGATTTTGCGTCAATGGTCGTCCGTTCACCCAGAATTCTCATTTTTGCCGCGTAAATTTAAAATCGCAGTCACCGGCGCTCCAACAGATCGTGCCGCAATTCAAGTTCATGATATTGGCTTGCAAATTGTTAAAAACGATGATGGTGATATTGGCTTTAAAGTTTATATCGGTGGCGGGCAGGGCAGAACGCCTATGATTGCCAAAAAAGTCCGTGATTTCCTTCCAGAAGCGGATTTGCTGTCCTACACAACGGCAATTATGCGGGTTTATAACCTAAATGGTCGTCGCGATAACAAATATAAAGCGCGAATTAAAATCCTCGTTCATGAAACTGGTTTGGAAGAGTTAAAGTCTCAAATTGAAGCCGAATGGCAACATCTTAAAGACACAGAACTCAAATTACCGCAAAATGATATTGAGGCAATCTTGACCTATTTTGCAGCACCAAAGCTTGCAGATCGAGCCGAAGGCTGGGGTGAGTTAGCGCAATGGAAAAAAGCAGATCAAAGCTTTTCAAATTGGGTTCAGCAAAATGTTGGCCCACACCAGCATCCAGACTACGGAACTGTGACCATATCATTAAAGCCAATCGGTGGTGTGCCAGGCGATGCAACGGATGCGCAAATGGATTTGGTTGCGGATTTGGCTGAAGAGTTTGGCAATGATGAAATTCGCGTGACACATGAGCAAAACCTTGTTTTCCCACATGTTGCTTTTGCCGATCTTGAACCGCTTTATCGTGCATTGAAAAGCAATGGTTTAGCAACGGGCAATGTGGGTCTTGTGACCGATATTATTGCATGCCCAGGGCTTGATTATTGTGCCTTGGCAAATGCGCGTTCTATTCCAGTTGCGCAAGAAATTTCCAACCGCTTTGGTAATGCAGAACGCCAAAAAACCATTGGTGAGTTAAAAATCAAAATCTCCGGCTGCATCAATGCCTGTGGCCATCACCATGTGGGCCATATCGGTATTTTGGGTGTTGAGAAAAAAGGTGCAGAACTCTACCAAATCACGCTTGGTGGTTCGGCAGATGAAAACACATCTGTAGGTAAAATTATGGGGCCAGGTTTTGAGCCGCATGAAATTACCGATGCCATTGAAAAAGTTGTCGATACCTATTTGCAGCTTCGAAAAGCTGATGACGAAAGCTTTATTGAAGCCTATCGTCGTTTAGGTATGGAACCATTTAAAACAGCGCTTTATGGCGAAAAAACAACGGCATAAGGAGCGCGACATGGCTAAGATTTGGACTCAAAAAAAAGGGTTTTTAGACGATAATGCATGGGGATATTTGGCAGATGAAGCCAAATTCCTAACGCTTGAAGAATTTGTAAGCACAAATGACAATAATGTGGCCCTGCGCATTGAACCTGCCGATGATGTGATATTGCTTGCAGATCACCTAGATCGCATTGGTATCATCGCACTGAACTTCCCGATGTTCAGCGATGGTCGTGCTTTTTCGCATGGTGCCTTGTTGCGTGATCGTTTAAAATTTAAAGGTGACGTGAGAGCTTTTGGTCATGTTTTGCTTGACCAAGTGCCGCTCATGCTTCGCTGCGGTATATCGAGTTTTGAAGTCAGTGATGATGCAACAATCAAGCATCTGAATGCAGGTCATATTCCAGCGATTTCCCATCACTATCAGCCATCAATGAATGAACCAGCGAAAGCAAATTCATACTCATGGCGCTATATGGCAAATATAAGCCAGTAGCTTTTTGTAGGAACTTGACTATCTAAACGGCGATATGATTTGGTTCATGTCGCCGCTTGCATTTATAGATCAACTGGGCTTATGAAGGTGCAACAAATTTCGTTAGGACAGCGCAGTGATCGATAAGTTAGAATTCTTTATTGCCCTTTCAAAGCATAAACATTTCGGAAAAGCTGCGGAATCCTGCGGTGTTACCCAGCCAACTTTATCATCTGCAATTCGCCAGCTTGAAGATCAACTCGGTGTTGTTCTTGTTCAGCGCGGCTCGCGATATAAGGGGCTAACCCAAGAAGGTCAGCGCGTTTTGGAATGGTCGCGCAGGATTGTTGATGATACCAAATCAATGCGCGAAGAAATGCGATCAGCGCGAAACGGCCTTTCAGGACATGTGCGTATTGCCACTATTCCAACAGCATCTGCCATGGTGCACGAACTCACAGCACCCTTTATCAAAAAGCACCCCAACATTACGCTTGCCGTCACCGCATGTAGTTCTATTGAGGTTCTGTCAAAAATTGAGAATTTCGATATTGATGTTGGCATTACCTATCTCAATGATGAACCGTTAAGCGGAAGAATGGTGTCATTGCCGCTATACGCTGAACGTTTTCAGCTCATTGTTAAAGCTGGCAGTCCGCTGAGCGAGCGAGAAGATATTACGTGGTCAGAGCTTGGCGAAATTCCGCTATGTTTGCTAACCCCTGATATGCAAAATCGCCGTATTGTGAATAAGCATTTGGAAGAAGCGGGCGTGAAAGTTGCGCCTGTTTTGGAAAGTAATTCAATGCTCGTTCTGTATTCCCATATCTTAAATGGTGATTGGGCAAGCATTGTTCCGGTAAATATTGCCGAACTTATGGGCTTTGGCGATAGTATCCGAGGCATTCCTATCAAGAACCCTGATGCAAAACATATTGTCGGTGTCGTGGCCGTAAGACGCGATCCAAATACACCGATTGTGGCTGCGCTCTTGCGTGAAGCGCAGGTTTTGGCAAATAAAAATCTCATCGTTTAGATCTTTGATGATCTATGGAGTTTCTTTGATAGGAATTCTCTATCGTTCAACGAATCTGTTTTATTGATTTTGTCATGAATTCAAGTGATTATTGCTCCAAATAGACCAGTTTGGGATCAGAGCATCATGCCACTTAATGGGAATATCGAAGAAATAACTTCGCTGACATCTGAAATAGTTGATAATTTTCAGTCACTTGAAGGGCCAATGTTGCCGATTTTGAACGAAGTGCAAAAGCAATTCGGTTATGTTCCAAAAGATTCGTTACCAGTGATTGCTGATAAATTAAATCTATCAAAGGCTGAAGTTCATGGTGTGGTCAGCTTTTATCACGACTATCACGACAAGCCTCAGGGCAAGAATGTTATAAAAATTTGCCGTGCTGAAGCCTGTCAATCGATGGGCGTGAATGCAATGTCAGAACATCTATTGCAGCTTTTGGGTCTGAAATGGGGCCAAACAAGCGATGATGGCAATGTGACTGTTGAAGCCACATTCTGCTTGGGTCTTTGCGCCTGTGCGCCCGCGGCCATGGTCAATGGCAAGCTGATTGCCCGCCTTGATACTGCAAAAATAGACAAAATTGCCAAAGAGGTGCAGTCATGAGCAAAATATTCGTATCCCAAGATAGTGCAGCTGTAGCCCTTGGTGCTGATGATGTTGCAAACACATTGGCAGCTTTGACACCAAACTCAGATGTTACACTTGTGCGCAATGGGTCTCGTGGCATGTTTTGGCTAGAGCCAATGGTTGAAGTCGAAACGGAAAATGGCCGTGTAGCTTATGGTCCGGTGACGGAAGATGATGTGCCATCGCTGATTGAGCAAGGCATGTTGGATGGCGAACAAGACCACCCACTGTCACTTGGTTTGACGGAAGAAATACCGTTTTTCAAAAAGCAAACACGTTTGGTATTCCAACGTTGCGGTATCACTGATCCATTGTCATTGGACGATTATAAATCAAATGATGGCCTAAAAGGTCTTCAAAATGCACTTGATCTAACGCCTTCTGAAGTTGTAAGCCAAGTCACCGAATCTGGCCTTCGCGGACGAGGCGGGGCAGGGTTTCCAACGGGTATCAAGTGGAAAACCGTGATGGAAGCGCAAGGCGATCAAAAATATATCGTCTGTAATGCTGATGAAGGCGATAGCGGTACGTTTGCCGATCGCATGATCATGGAAGGCGATCCATTTGTATTGATCGAAGGTATGATTATTGCGGGTATCTCTGTTGGAGCCACAAAAGGCTATATCTATCTGCGGTCTGAATATCCGGATGCCGGTATCATTTTAAACAAAGCGATCGCGCTTGCTAAAGCCGATAATATTTTGGGTCTATCGGTGATGGGGTCTGGTTATCCGTTTGATATTGAAGTTCGTATCGGGGCAGGCGCCTATGTATGTGGTGAAGAGACATCGCTTCTTGAAAGCTTGGAAGGCAAACGCGGCATTGTTCGCGCAAAACCGCCATTGCCTGCGCACAAAGGCTTTATGGGTAAACCAACCGTTGTCAATAATGTGATCTCTTTGGCGTCTGTGCCACTGATCATGGATAAAGGTGCGAAGTTCTACGCTGAATTTGGCATGGGCCGTTCACGCGGCACAATGCCAATCCAAATTGCGGGCAATGTCAAACATGGTGGTTTGTTTGAAGCAGCTTTCGGTCTAACTCTTGGCGAAATCATCGATGATATTGGCGGCGGTACCTCAACAGGACGTCCGGTGCGCGCTGTGCAAGTTGGCGGCCCATTGGGTGCCTATTTCCCGCGTGATCTATTTGATACTGAATTTGATTATGAGGCCTTTGCTGCCAAAGACGGCCTGATCGGCCATGCTGGTATTGTGGTGTTTGATGACACAGTTGATATGTTGGCCCAGGCGCGGTTTGCCATGGAATTTTGTGCCATTGAATCATGTGGTAAATGTACGCCTTGCCGAATTGGCTCAACCCGCGGTGTCGAAGTTGCTGATAATATTCGCGACGGCAATAATGCTGAAGAGCAAATCGAAATTCTGACAGACCTATGCAACACCATGAAGTTCGGCTCACTCTGTGCGTTAGGTGGATTTACACCTTATCCAGTTACGAGTGCACTCACCCATTTTCCTGAAGATTTTTTCCCAAAACAGCAAATCCAAGCTGCGGAGTAACAGATATGACCCTGATTAAAGAAATAGATTTCGGAACGCCTGCTGCCAAATCCGAAAACATGGTTTCCCTCATTGTTGATGGTGTTGAAATTTCAGTTCCCGAAGGAACATCCGTCATGCGTGCGAGCCAAGAAGCTGGCATCAAAGTTCCCAAACTTTGCGCAACAGATATGGTCGATGCCTTTGGGTCATGCCGTCTATGTTTGGTGGAAATTGAAGGTCGAAGAGGCACACCAGCCTCGTGTACAACGCTTGTTGAAGTGGGCATGGTGGTCAAAACACAAACCGAACCACTTAAAAAAATCCGCAAAGGCGTGATGGAGCTTTATATCTCCGATCACCCGCTTGATTGTTTGACTTGCGCCGCCAATGGCGATTGCGAATTGCAAGACATGGCTGGCGAAGTTGGCCTGCGCGATGTGCGTTACGGTTATGAAGGTGAAAACCACGTGGTTGCGCGCCAAAACGGCGAAGTAAACCCAAAATACAAATCAAAAGACGAAAGCAATCCATATTTCACCTATGACGCATCCAAATGTATTGTTTGCTCACGCTGCGTTCGCGCTTGTGAAGAAGTGCAAGGTACATTCGCACTGACCATTGAGGGCCGGGGTTTTAATAGCCGCGTGTCCCCGGGCATGGTTGGTGATGACTTTATGTCGTCAGAATGTGTGTCTTGTGGTGCCTGTGTGCAAGCGTGCCCAACGGCAACATTGCAAGAAAAATCAATCATTGAAATTGGCCAGCCTGAACATTCAAAAATCACAACATGCGCCTATTGCGGTGTTGGCTGTTCATTTAAAGCTGAAATGCGCGGCGAAGAACTTGTTCGCATGGTGCCCTATAAAGATGGCAAAGCAAACCGCGGCCATTCCTGTGTTAAAGGCCGTTTTGCATGGGGTTACTCAACTCACAAAGATCGCATTTTAAACCCAATGGTTCGCGAAAAAATCACAGATCCATGGCGCGAAGTGACGTGGGATGAAGCCTTTAAACATGTGGCTACTGAATTCCGCCGCATCCAATACCAACACGGCAAAGCTGCCATTGGCGGTATTACGTCATCTCGTTGTACCAATGAAGAAACCTATCTGGTGCAAAAACTAATCCGCGCTGGATTTGGTAATAATAATGTCGATACCTGCGCCCGTGTTTGCCATTCACCAACAGGTTACGGTCTTGGCCAAGCATTTGGAACATCCGCCGGAACACAAGATTTTGATAGTGTTGAACATACCGATGTTATGATCGTTATTGGCGCAAACCCATCGGCTGCACACCCAGTATTTGCCTCTCGTATGAAAAAACGCATACGGGAAGGGGCCAAACTGATTGTTATCGATCCTCGCCGCACTGAAACCGTGCGTTCCGCACATGTTGAGGCGTCGCACCATCTGCCACTTCGCCCGGGCACAAATGTCGCCGTTATGACATCGCTTGCGCATGTGATCGTGACTGAAGGTATTTTCGACGAAGCCTTTATCCGCGAACGTTGTGATTGGTCTGAATTTGAAGATTGGGCAAGCTTTGTCTCTGACGAACGCCACAGCCCGGAAGCTATTGAAGAATATACCGGCGTTCCAGCTGATGAGCTACGTCAAGCGGCCCGTTTGTTTGCCACAGGCGGCAATGGAGCGATTTACTATGGCTTGGGTGTGACAGAACACAGCCAAGGTTCAACCACTGTGATGGCGATTGCCAACCTTGCTATGGCAACTGGTAATATTGGCCGCAAAGGTGTGGGCGTAAATCCACTTCGTGGCCAAAACAACGTGCAGGGCGCTTGTGATATGGGATCATTCCCCCACGAATTGCCGGGCTATCGTCATATTTCAGGTGATGCAACGCGCGATATCTTTGAAAAGATGTGGGGTGTTGAGCTTAACAATGAGCCGGGTCTTCGTATTCCAAACATGTTGGATGCTGCAGTTGAAGGTTCTTTCCGCGGAATTTATATCCAAGGTGAAGACATTTTGCAGTCCGATCCAGATACAAAACACGTGCAAGCAGGCCTTGCTGCCATGGAATGTGTTGTGGTTCATGATCTGTTTTTAAATGAGACCGCCAATTACGCCCATGTCTTCCTACCAGGCTCTACATTCTTGGAAAAAGATGGCACATTTACCAATGCCGAACGCCGTATCAACCGTGTTCGCCGTGTTATGAGCCCAAAAAATGGCTTGGCCGATTGGGAAGTCACCCAAAAGCTTGCTAATGCAATGGGATCTGATTGGAATTACAGCCATCCATCTGAAATCATGGATGAAATTGCAGCCACAACGCCAAGTTTTACCAATGTGTCTTATGATTTGTTGGAAGAAATGGGTTCTGTGCAATGGCCTTGCAATGAAAAAGCGCCTGAAGGCACACCCATCATGCATTTGGATGGCTTTGCGCGCGGCAAAGGCCGCTTCATCCGCACAGAATATGTGGCAACAGACGAGCGAACTGGCCCACGTTTTCCATTATTGCTTACCACTGGCCGTATTTTAAGCCAATATAATGTGGGTGCACAAACACGCCGGACGGAAAATTCTCAATGGCATGCGGAAGATTTGCTGGAAATCCATCCTCATGATGCCGAACAACGCGGTGTTAATGAAGGTGGTTTTGTTCGCCTAGCATCGCGCTCTGGTGAAACAACATTGCGGGCAACATTGACGGATCGCGTGGCAGCGGGTGTGGTTTACACAACATTCCACCACCCTGATACGCAAGCCAATGTGATCACGACTGACTTCTCAGATTGGGCAACAAACTGCCCAGAATATAAGGTGACAGCGGTGCAGATTAGCCCATCAAACGGCCCATCTGAATGGCAGAGCGAATATAATGAGCAAGCAGAACAATCACGCCGCATCGCAAAACCTGCTATCGAGCCAGCAGAGTAGGGCGCACTTGTGGTCAAACGCACAACATATGCCCGCGTGTCTCGCTCAATTGTCTCGCGCAATATTGAGCTAGGCGGCGTAAGCGTAGCAACATCGCGAACCGTGCCCGAAGAAGTGCCAATTGCATTTACGTTTGGTGGCACAACGCATGCAGTGATGATGGCAACGCCGGCAGATATTGAAGATTTTGCAATTGGCTTTAGCCTGTCAGAGCGCATTATCTCATCCAAATCTGACATTATCTCAATGGATATTGTTGATGTTGGTGAAGGTATCGATGTGCAAATGATGTTGCGTGATGATTTGCAAACAGGTTTTGCAGCCAAACGTCGCGCAATGGCAGGACCTGTGGGTTGTGGCTTATGCGGTATTGAATCCATTGAAGATGTGATGCGAGAGCTTCCCAGTCAAGATAATGTTGGGTTTAAACTGAGCTACGCGCAAGTATTAAACGCAGTGACGCAGCTTGATAGCAAGCAGCAAATGAAAGCTGAAATGGGCGCCGTCCATGCAGCAGGATTTATGGGTGCTAATGGCCAAGTAAAATTGGTTCGCGAAGATGTCGGTCGGCACAATGCACTTGATAAATTAATTGGTGGATTAGCTAGTGATAACAATGATCTAAGCCAAGGCGCAATTGTTATGACATCGCGCGTATCTGTTGATTTAATCCAAAAAGTTGTGATTGCTGGCACGTCGATTTTAATCGCGTTATCAACGCCAACAGCGCTTGCCATACGCACAGCAGAGGCGGCGGGTTTAACCCTTATTGCGCTTGCTCGAAAAGATAGTTTTGAAATATACACACGGCCAGAACGCGTTTTGTCTGATGATGTAAATATGGAGAAGAATTCCGATGTCGCCTGATGAAATTGACGTAAAAATCAAAGCCAAATTAGTTCGCATGGGAAACCAAATTGCGACCTTTTTTTCCTCACAAGATCAATCCACAGCGCCACAAGATGTTGCAGAACATATCAATAAGTTCTGGGAGCCGCGTATGCGCAAACAACTGTTTGAAATTTCAGACAAATCAACAGATGATTTCCACGAGCTTTTTGCAGCAGCTCTGCCGCACGTCAATAAGCCTAAAGCTTAAGTTTTTTTGACAAACCTAGATCTGCGTGCTGGATAATTCAAAAACCAATGCCAGTTTAGTTCTGTCGTAACTCAGGCCAAGAAATAACATCAAGCTCTTGAAACGTTGCTGATTGATGCATCGTCTTTTCAAACGATAATATATGTCACCAAGCATTTGATCTTCGCAACGTATCGATCCGTTATCCAATGATGCGACGTTTCTGCGCGTCAATCAAACACTCCATCAGTCATAAAATAATACGTAACAAGCAGATAAAGAGGCAAGATAAGGCCGTTTCCATTGCCTTGTATTTAAGCGTACAAAGACTAGATTCCATATTAGATATGTATATCAATAGCTTAAATAGTTCCATAATATATCTTATGCAACAATTGTATACTGGTATTTGGACAGGTGATGAATAAGCTAAGCGAAGAATGGCATTTGCCCGCCTTTGCTAAACTTTGTATTCAATAATCAATTTATGAGCATCTGGCTGTAATATGAGTTGCGACAATTCATATGGCTCGCATTTGACGCGCGTCATGCAGGACAATCACGCAGCAAGCTCTAGCGTTCAGTAGGCTAATCTTTGGTGCGGAAATTATAATTTTGACGACGTGTCAGCTGCAGATGTATCAAATCTACTTACACACCCGAGACGCAATATATTTTGCAAAATCGAAATTTGGGCGTTCTAGATGCGACAATGGTCCAGGTACTGCAAGACCCGAACTCAGACCTTTATAGACTTTTTCGGTGCAGCCTTTGTCTTCCATGTTTACATCATCGAGCAAGGCCTTGGTGGTGGCCAACATCGCCTCGCCCTCAGGATCATTAGCAAAGTCTGGTGACATGCCGCCGCCATAGACAATGTGGACTTTGTCTGGCCCAAGTGGATGCAGGCTTAAATACCAGAAATAACCCGGTGTAAGTGTGATCATTAAGCTTGGATAGATTGAGATCAAATATGTTGTGATGCGCCTTTCATCCACCAAACGCGTATTGTTTGGATGCGCAACCGAAAGTTTGAACTCAGGGTCTTTTAAGATCGTGTGATAATTAAAGCTTGGTGGACTTGTGGGGCAATCCATTTTTTCTAGATCAACTGACCATCCAATCGTGCCCGAATGGCAAACTGGTAGATGGTAGGATTCCATAAAATTTTCAGCCAGAACTTTCCAGTTTGTGTCCCAGATATGAATTTCAGAGAAGGTTTGTTGATAGCTTGCCATGTCGAAGTCTTCGATCATACTGGCCGCCTCACCCAATTCTGATGCAACTGGATTGGCATTTGGATTGAGCGATATCATGATCCAACCAAGCCATATTTCACAGCGGATTTGTGGTAATTTCATCTTGTCTTTGCAAAACGCTTGATTGCGGCCCATAGCGGGTGCGCCTCGCATGGAGCCATCTAAAGAATAGGTCCAAGCGTGATAGGGACACACGATAGCTTTGGTGTTGCCTGTACCTTCTAACAGTGTCGACATCCGGTGGAGGCATACATTGGATTGAGCGCGAATTTGATTGTCTTTATCACGTATCACCATGATTGGCTGCCCAGCCAATTCAAGTGTTAGATAGTCCCCAATATTGGGCAGTGTTTCAGCCCGACCTGCGCAAAACCAATCCTTTTTAAAGATATGTTCGATTTCTTGTTGGTAAAACTCTTCGCTCGTATAAACGCTGGTCGGCATGGCTTTTGCATGATCAAAGGGCAGGCTCACATTCGCCTTTAGCTCATCAGTTGCACTCATTTTAGTGTTATGAATATTCATATGCCCTGCTCCCATTTGTCAAAAGATTAGGTCTTTTGTTGACAGAGCGCAAGGCATGGATTTATATCACTATTTAGGTGCTATCGATTGCTAAAATAGCCCCATTTCAAAGCGCCTTTAAAGTCGTGTGATTCTGGAAATAGCATCGTGTTCATTCTCTAAGCCCTCTTTTAATTCAACACCAAGCCCAGCACCTTCAGGCACAGTGATAAAGCCGTTTTCTATTGGCGGTAATTGATTGAGCAAGGTGTGATACCAACCGTAATAAAAGGCCCGTGTGAACTCTTGTTCCCAAATATTTGGGCTAGAAAGCGCCAAATGCGTCGACACGGCAAGTGTGACCGGTCCAGAGCAATCATGAAATGCAATGGATCTAGCTGAAGCCTCCGCAATCCCTGCTGCTTTTTTGGCAAATGTCAGCCCGCCACCCCATGTCACATCGATGATAGGGTTAGATATAGCGCCCTGCTCTATCAGTTCACGAAACTGGCCAAGACCGCCCAATGTCTCGCCGCCAGCCAGCGGTGCCGATGTCGCTTCGGATAGTTCTCGCAAGTCATGAATTCTGTCCATCCAAATCGGATCTTCAATCCAATCCATGCCAATTGGTTCAAGCGCACGGCAAATTTTCTTGGCAGCTGGTAGGCTCCAAATGCCGTGCAGCTCTGCTTTTAATCGCATTTTACCGCCGTGAGCTTTGCGAATATCTTCAAATGGCTTGAGCCCACGTTTAAGATCCTCAGTTGAAATATCCACACCATCAACCGCACCTTGGGCAAAATCAAAGGGCCAAATTTTCATCGATGAAATACCCATATCCAACAAGGATGCGGCAACCTCTACAGGGTTATTCATAAAGCCAGTGAGATCTTCATAGCGATCGGTTTTGGTCTTTGCGCCCTCACCTTGTTTTGAAGCATCCAGTCCAAAATTATCTGGCCGAACATCAGAGCTGGTTGAGACATAGTCGGGGCCAGCACAGGTATTATATAGCTGGACTTTGTCGCGCGTTTTACCGCCCAATAAGTCGCAAACGGGTTTGTTGGCAACTTTACCAGCAATATCCCATAAGGCGACATCTGCCGCTGACAATGCGCGTATTTCAGCGCTGGTACCAAAGAAACCAACATAGGGCCGCATTTTTCTGTTGAGATACTCAATTCTGGATGGATTTTCGCCCAATAAAGTCGGTGCAATGCGATCATGAATATCAGTTTCGATGGTGGATGCACCAAACCAGCTTTCGCCAAGGCCTGTGATGCCCTCATCTGTATGCAGACGGATCCAAATCAAAGTTCCATGACGTTTTAGACGCAATGTTTCGACCGCTGTAATTTTCATATTCAATCAACTCCACCCATTTGACTTATGTGAAGCTCAATAGAAAACTTAAACCAAAAGATTGCAAGGTCTTTAGGTTCATAAAAACCCTCAAGAAATTTTGATTATAAGTTTTTCTTATCTCTATGATCCATTAATAAGATTATATTTTATCGTTTGGATTTGTTAAACTAAGGACAAATGAAGCCACTATGATTCTTGTTATAAAGAATATTGGAAAACATGTCAGTTTTTAAGGAAAAAAGGAAATTAATTATGAGTGATACAAAAGGTAAATGCCCAGTCATGCACGGTGCAGGATCAAATGCAGGTGCAGGCGGAACAACCAATCGTGATTGGTGGCCAAACCATCTCAAATTGAACATTCTTCATCAAAATTCAAGCCTGTCAGACCCAATGGCAGCTGATTTTGACTATGCTGCTGAATTTAAAAAACTTGATTATGATGCGCTGAAAGCTGATTTGACCGCCTTGATGACAGATTCGCAAGACTGGTGGCCGGCAGATTATGGTCATTATGGTCCGCTTTTCATCCGCATGGCGTGGCATAGTGCAGGTACTTATCGCACAGCCGACGGTCGCGGTGGCGCACGTTCAGGCACCCAAAGATTTGCGCCGCTGAGCAGCTGGCCTGATAATGGCAACTTGGATAAAGCACGTCGTCTTCTTTGGCCTATTAAACAAAAATATGGTATCAAAATTTCTTGGGCTGATTTGATGATCCTTGCAGGAAATGTTGGTCTTGAATCAATGGGGTTCAAAACATCCGGCTTTGCCGGTGGACGTGCCGATGTTTGGGAGCCAGAAGAAGATATCTATTGGGGTATTGAAACTGAATGGCTAGGCGATAAGCGCTACCAAGGTGATCGTGAACTTGAAACACCTCTTGCAGCCGTTCAAATGGGCCTCATCTATGTCAATCCAGAAGGACCAAACGGCAATCCAGATCCTGTCGCTTCAGGTCGCGATATTCGCGATACATTTGCCCGTATGGCGATGAATGACGAAGAAACAGTGGCGCTGATTGCTGGTGGTCACACATTTGGCAAAGCCCACGGTGCTGGCGATCCTGACCTTGTTGGCGTAGAGCCAGAAGGCGGACCAATTGAGCAAATGGGCCTTGGTTGGAAAAACGATCTTGGCACAGGTAAAGGTGTTCACACCACAACAAGTGGCGTTGAAGGTGCATGGACAGCAACACCGATTGCCTGGGACAACTCATACTTTGACACATTGTTTGGCTACGAGTGGAAACTGGTTAAAAGCCCAGCAGGGGCACAACAATGGTCTGCCATTGGCGGAGAAGGCTCTGTGCCAGACGCTCATGATCCAGAGCGTCGCCACGCACCCATGATGACAACGGCTGACATGGCTTTGCGCATGGATCCAATCTACGAGAAAATCTCTCGTCGTTTCCATGAAAATCCAGATGAGCTTGCTGATGCCTTTGCACGTGCTTGGTTCAAGCTAACCCACCGCGACATGGGCCCGCGTACGCGTTACATCGGTTCAGAAGCACCATCAGAAGACTATATTTGGCAAGACCCGATTGCTGCGCCAACTGGCTCACTGCCAACAGATGCTGATATTGCTGGTTTGAAAACAACGATCCTAGCGTCTGGCCTTTCAATCTCAGAACTCGTATCAACAGCATGGGCATCTGCTTCAACATTCCGTGGATCAGATTTACGTGGTGGTGCAAATGGTGCGCGCATTCGTTTGGCTCCGCAAAAAGGTTGGGACATCAACAAGCCTGCGCAATTGGCAAAAGTATTGGCCAAACTTGAAGCCATTCAAAAAGACTTCAATGATAGCCAATCAGGTGACACATCAATCTCCATAGCCGATATTATTGTGTTGGCTGGTTGTGCGGGTGTTGAGCAAGCTGCAAAAAATGCAGGCGTTGTTATCAATGTACCATTCACTGCTGGTCGTGGTGATGCAACACAAGAGCAAACAGATATCGAATCTGTGGCAATGCTCGAGCCACAAGCCGATGGTTTTCGTAACTATCTACAAACAAAGTTCACATCATCAGCCGAAGAGCTTTTGGTTGATCGCGCACAATTATTGACATTAACAGCACCAGAAATGACTGTTCTTGTTGGTGGTATGCGCATGCTCGGCACAAACGCTGATGGGTCTGATTTGGGCGTTCTAACGGATAAAACAGACACGCTTTGTAATGATTTCTTTATCAATATTCTTGATATGGGCACAGATTGGAAATCTCAAGCTGATGATGCCGATCTTTACACCGGTACAATTCGTGCAACGGGTACCCAGAAATGGACTGGTACACGTGCTGATCTTGTCTTTGGATCAAACTCGTTGCTGCGTGCAATTGCTGAAGTCTATGGCGCAAGCGATGCAAACGAATTGTTCGTGTCTGACTTTGTCAATGCATGGACAAAAGTGATGGAATTGGATCGTTTTGATCTAGCTTAATCTAAGCTGTATGTCGAAATTGAAATAAAATTGGGCATCGTTTGAACGCGATGCCCTTTTTGCATTGTGCAATTATGCGAGTTGATCCAGATATGCGCGAACACAGGTCTGAACATGGCGAAACCGATCACCGCCCAGATGTTTGCCGCCATACCAGCGGGTCACAACAATGATATGATTGTTTAGCTCTTCGCGTTCCAACATGCGCAAAATAATCATGCCAGCACCGCTTTCACCATCATCATTTTTAATTGGATCGTCATCGCATAACACGCCCCACGTATTGTGGGTGGCTTTGGCAAATTTCTTGATTTTGGTAAGTTGTTTTATGAACACTTTTGCGTCAGCAGCCGAATGGCAGGGTCCGCCCGATACGGAGTATTTAGACCCCCGATCGGACACGACATTTTCAAGTGTGGTAATCTCACTCACAAATCTAGCTTAAAATCCGTATCTGAGAGAGAGCTTGGCTGTTGTATCTTTATCGTTGAGAATTTGGACACCATCAGTTGTGACTTGAGCCTCTTTATAATTTACACCGACATTAACAGATGCACCGCGTGCAAAATCATAGCTACCACCAAAGGCTGCCAAAATTTCTTGCTCACCATTAATTTCGCCGTAATGCCCTTCAAGAGACATGGTATAGGCCCCTATTTTGTGGCTGGCACCACCAGACACATAAGCTCTGTTTGCTGAGAAGTTGGACTTGGTCAGCAATTCATAACCCAAGCCAACATTCATCTTCGTACTACCGTAAACACGTTCAATCACAGCTTGCGCAGATGATGCTCTTAACAATGTGCCATCGGCAGTATTGTAATTACCATCAGTAAAACGAACGGAATATTTGTGATCTTGATCGGCATGTGGACGTTGATAAATCATGCCAAGTTCAAAATTAGCATCTTTATCGATAACACCGCCAACTTGTGTTGGGCCAAATGTACCCAAATAAGCCACGTTGAGATCATTCAAGACACCCAAATTCGTCGCAAATGCCAAATCTGCATTGCCAACAGACACCCGACGATCAGTTTCCATGCGAAGAACATCGCCAACTTTACCGCCGAAGACTGTGCCCATCGGGCCACCAGCAAAAATAGAGTACTTGTCGTTATAAGTACTACCGGCAACATTATCATAATCATAAAGTACCGTATAATTTGCCCCTAGACGCAAAGCGTTTTTAAGCTGAGTTTCGGCACCAAATTGAAAAGCTGTCGAAATACCGTAATTTCGAATATTTCGATTTTTATAATCAAAGGTGATCGGCGCATCGATTGTGCCACGCAAACTATACGTTACATCACCAATCTCTTTAGCCAACGGCTCTTCAATCAGCGAAAGCGAATCAAAGGCAATATTGCGTTCTTGCGCTTGCGCACCTGTTGATAGGACTATCACCGAAAGTGGTGCTGCCCATAAGGCATAGCGAGATTTGTTCATTTTATTTAATAGCATTAGCTGTACCTCGGCGGGAACATTGTATGGAATGCTTGCTCGGCAATTGATTTACCAGCCCGCATCGCTTCTGTGTGATCAAGTTCCCAGTGAACGCCACCATAGATACGGCTAAGACCGTTTTCCTCGGCAATCTGGTCAAGGCTTGTCCAATGACGCTGAACATCTCTAAGCTGCGGCCAAAGCACCAAGTCTGGCGATTTACCCGTCATGCGAATGCTATCCTGTCCGTGGAACAGTTCAATCATTTTAGTCCCAGCAGCACCAAATGTTGAGTGGCCAGATGTATAACTTGGAAATTCAGGTGTCGGAATAAAGCTGCGCCAATTTGACTGTGGTTTAACCCGTCTATCGGCGTTTTGGAATTTATGAGCGCGGTTACGAATAGCTGTTTCTGGACGAATAATATCGTAGTGATATTTACTGTCCCAAGCATTAATCGATGCATCACACTGGGTCATACCCATCAAGCAGAATGCACGAGCCATATCAATAAAGCTCATATTATCGTGGTGTAAAATTTGCATGCCGATATAGATGAAGTGACCGGGAGGTGTAATACCCCAAGGACCATCTTCCCAGAAAAGTGAAATTTCAGACTGATCTTTGGTTCTGATCTTACTGTCAGCTGCGCCCATCAAACGAACATTTTCAAATTCAGCTGCAAATTCAGGGCTTCGCGGATCATAAAACTCACCTACTCTAAACTGGGATGAAGATTTCATTGTCCATGATTTAATCTTGCCGTGACCGGGGAATAGGCCGAGCGCATAGGACCCAAAGGCCGGGCTTGGCGATGCGCCAAATGCTGGCAGAGTTGGGGACCATTTGAGCGAATCCTTACGGCGCTTATAACGATCAAGATAGTAATTGACTTCGCTTGCTTCTGAACCATCATCCGTCCGCATCAGAACAATTTGACGTCCAATTTTGCGACCATATTCGATGGCACGTCCCTTGGCATCATTGTCTGGGAACTTAGCTAAGAACTTTTTCTGCTCCATAAGAAATGGCGTTTGGAAGACTTCGGCGGCAGCTGTCGCGAATGCAACACCATAAGCAACTTCTGGGTTCATACCGGCGGATGCGTCTGGCAGACCAAGATGTTGATGGTATTTTTGAATAATGCCATTTGCAGCTATAAAACCAGCCGTCATAGGCATTGCAAAATTATAAGCAGCACGCGGAGGCGATACGCGTTGATCTCGCGTTTGTTGCAATATAATATCAATCCAGTGAAAGACTGTATTATGATTTCGAGGCTCTACAATTTGTGTAATATAAGAAGAATCTGACCCAAACTTGCTCGCACAACCTGTCGTTGTTAGCATTGCCGTTGCCGTCAAAGTCTTACAAAAATTACGTCTACTAATTAACATGACGCGTATTCCCACCCAATTTACTATCTGAGTGTATTTTCTATTATCATGGTTAATAAATGATGTATTCAACCCAATTTTGAGCGAAAATAGGTGGGTATATTATGCAGGCTTATGATTTGAATATCAGACTGCTGTGGTGTGTTCTTGGATGTAGATAATCCATGATAGGCTGCTATCGCATTAAAAGCATGATGTAAATCATCTTTAAGATTATGGAATAAAACAAAATCTATTGTTTCGTTTTTTAAATGGTGTAGGTTTTCTTCGTCTAAATCATGAGCAATGAAGATCTCCGGCGCAATGCGGAATCGATCTAATAAATTGAGAATCGTTTGGTTTGCGCCGCCCATTGAGTAAACGCCCTTCAATTGCCTTGCATCTGGTAAGAAATCCTCAATTGTTTTGAGCGTGTCAGATGATCGCCCTCCTCCACCGGATGTTTTGATAAGGCGAATTTGCGGGCATTTTTGAGTGATAACGTCTTCAAAACCACGAAGTCTTTCCTGCTCACCTGTAAAATCTGATTGGCTCTGGGTGGTCAAAACACAGCCCAATTGATCTTTAAGCACCTTCGCCATGAGGTAAGCTGCCGTTTGGCCTGCTCGAAAATTATCAAGGCCTGCATAGGTTAAGCGATGCGGCGATGTAATATCGGTCACCAATGTGACAACAGGAATGTTGCGGTCATGCAGTTTTGAAACAAGGTTCTGAACATTTGGCACATCACGCGCTTTTAAAACCACCCCATGGCTGCCGCGTTTAGCAATCATATTGAGCAATGCCTCAACATCGTTGTCGCCCATATTGTCTTTCATGAAATATCGGGGGCGAAAAACGGCCGGACCCAAATATGAAAGCACGTCATCACAAGCTGTTTGTATCTCTCTATTAAAACGCTGCGGCGCCTCAACAACAAAATCAATAAAGATCCGCCGTCCTTTGGCGGCAAGCAGGCTCTCTTGGGCTTCTAACTCTTGGGTAGCTGCGGCTACACGGCGTTTGGTCTGTGGGCTCACATTGGCTCTGTTGTTGAGCGCTCGATCAACAGTGGCCGTGCTTAAGCCTGCCTGTCGCGCAAGTTCTTTGATGGGGAAGCGATGTGTCATTGATGTATTATTGATGTGTTTTTGATCTTTTGACAAGCCAAAATTTTGCTAGTTTGTAAGCAATTGGAGGAATTGAATATGACCAAAACCACATCACCTAGTTCTCACCTGAACAGACCTGGATATTTCACCACAGATGATTGCCAGTTATCAGATCTAGAAGCACTGACATCACAAACACTAGATATCAGTGACTTAACGTTTGCAGAACGTGTTGAGAAGAACATCCCGATCTATGATGTCAACAAACTTGGAACCCAGCTCGTAAACACCGATGATCGTAAAGCACTGATGGCAGAATGGGCTTACATATATGAACAAAGTTCTGGCGTGCTGGTTTTAAAAAATGCAGTGCCGCACCACAGTGTCATTGATGATGTCACGGATATCTATGCGCAGGTTATCCAAGATGAGAAACTTGCCAATGGGTCTGCTGCCGATCATTTTGCAACAGCTGGTAATAATGATCGTATTTGGAATTCGCTGCAAAAGCTCTGTGAACGGTCACCGGATCTGTTTGCTAAATATTTTGGCTCACCTGCAATGGATGCCGCCTGCGAAGCGTGGCTTGGCCCCAATTATCAGATGACAGCGCAGGTTAATCTGGTGCGCTCAGGCGGAAAAGCGCAAACGTGCCACCGCGATTATCATTTGGGATTCCAAACAGCTGAAACCTGCGCGCAATATCCCGCCCATGTTCATCTGCTCTCTCCTTATATGACGTTGCAAGGTGGAATTGCCCATTGTGATATGTCGATAGAAAGCGGCCCAACGAAGCTGTTACCATTTTCGCAAAAATATGATGCAGGATATGCAGCTTATCGCCGCGAAGATTTTCAGCAGCATTTTGAAGATAATTTTGTCCAAATGCCACTAGCTAAAGGAGATGCAATATTCTTCAATCCAGCGCTTTATCACGCAGCAGGTCCAAATATGAGTGAGGACATTGATCGCTTGGTCAATCTTGTCCAAATTTCATCCGCATTTGGTAGATCGCTTGAAAACATTGATCGCATTGTAATGTGTAAAACATTGTATCCATCAGCCCTTAAAATCAAATCAAACGGATCCATGTCTGATGTTGAATTAGCTGCTGCTATCTCGTCTTGTGCTGAAGGATATCCATTTCCAACAAACCTAGATACAGACCCGCCAGTTGGTGGTCTTGCGCCAGAGAGTCAAAACCAACTGTTTCACCGTGCGTTAGATGAAGGTTGGACGCCTGATAAGTTTAACCAAGAGCTAGATGCGCAAGTGACTAAACAAACTGCCTAGATAAGACATTGCGCTTCCCATTCTGTCAGAAAATCCATGATTTCAAGGGAGTCTGACAGTCTTGGCGAAGGGCGTTCCGCTTGCGTGATGTTGCGCGTCAATGCATCCTCAACAAGCTTGACTTGATGGTAAAATCCATCGCGTTCGTCATCGACAATAATATCTTCGCCTTCTCCATCATAGGGCTGCCACACAATGTGCGCACCCTGTTTGCCCGGAAGCCAAGGGTTGGATTTGAATGTCAAAATACCTTTATCGCCTGAAATAGAGAATGCATGCGCCATGCCATAACTATCAGTCGATTGCAGGTTTGCAAGCACGCCATTTTCAAATTTCACACTGATCGTTGCATCACAAACATTGCCATCTGAATTTGTATTGCCAAATGCTTTGATCTGACGCTGTTTAAATGCATCTTTTCCACACATGGTTTGCACGACCAATTGAAGCAATGATGCAGGGTAACATCCAAGATTATAAAGCGTGCCTTTGCCCAATGGATTTACAACTTGCCAAATATCGGCTGAATAATGACCGTTAATGGCTTTCAATTCACCCAAGCGCCCGTCTTGAAGCACCTTTGTCAGTGTTTTATAAAGCGGATGAGCAAGATACATAAATCCTTCGACAAAAAATGTATTGTTGGAATGAACCGCATCAACCAGCGCATGGGCTTGCGCCATAGTTGTTGTCAGCGATTTCTCAGATAAAACAGCTTTGCCCCTATTGGCAGCTTTGATCGTGAGTTCGTGATGAATATGGTTGGGTAGGCCAATATAAACCACATCAACATTGGGATCGTTAATAGCCTCATCAAAATCCGTATAGGCTTTAGCAATTTCGTGTTTTGTTTGAAATTCAGCCAGCACCTCGGTGTTGCGCCCACAAATGGCTGCCACTTTTGAACCATTGCTTAATTTAATCGCCGACAGCATCGCATGCGAGATAAAGCCCGTTCCAATAATTGCCCAATTTATCATGATTTTGCCCTTTATCTGATTGGCATCGACTATATGCCAGCCACATAGGTACCAATTCACAAAACTATAGTTCATTTCTCAAAGTTATGATGTCAAAAAGTATAGATTTTGAAAAAACAATTGGACAAAATCTCAAGTTTGTATCAATGACGATATAGGGCATAATTACGGGAGTTGGATATGTCGGATCAAGGTGAATATTTTGCACAAGCACTGCCAGAAGAAGGCCCTGCTTATCGTTTAAATGATGTCCCAAATTGGATTTATCTCATGCGGGAATTTTATGAGATTTACCGCTATTCCTCATCCGGTGGCAGTGGCTTAATTCGCTCACACCATAAGCACGTACGAGAAGCCATCAGCCGAATTATGGCCTCCAATGCGCCCCTTAAATTCCGCCCCCCTGAACAAAAGCCAGTAACCGCACATCTACAAAGAGCGCTCGATGAGGGTCGCCAAGAACGCCAAGCTCATATGATTCGAGCCATTGAGGCTGTGCGCGATACGCTTGTATGGCAATATGGTTATGACAAAGTGCCAAAAAGCCTTGTCAATCGCTACGCTTATGCCGAGTTTTGTGGCCCCAATGGCCCAATCATCACTGATGAGCTAATTTTGGGTATCGTCCTTTTTGCGCCAAAATGCACGTATCCAAGCCATGCCCATGATGGCATTACTGAAAGTTATGTGTGTTTGTCTGGTGCCGTGTCGGAAAATCACCAAGGTGTCTATGCGCCGGGGTCTTTGATTTTCAATCAGCCCGGTCACTTACACAGGATCACCGTTGCAGATTTAGAACCAGCACTTATGTCTTATGCTTGGGTTGGATCAAAAGACAAACTGAACAACCAGAAAATGGTTTTCAGTCGTAAATAAGCATCCTGCAAGTAACGGGCGGTCATTTAGCATTGATTGATATAGTCTTGTCTTAAAATAGATAAATATTGCAAGGCGGTTTCAATGGATGAAAAGCAAGAGACGATGTATTGGCAAGCGGTCTGTGATAAAGACAAAAATTATGATGGCATATTTTTCTATGCCGTGAAAACAACGGGCATATTCTGTAAGCCGAGCTGCGCTTCCAGAACGCCATTGCACAAAAACGTTGAGTATTTTGTTGATGCTGATTCGGCTAAAAATGCCAAATATCGCGCCTGTTTGCGCTGTAAACCGTAAAATAAAGCATAATCTTGCAGCAACCTGCCCTTAAAATAGTCAGCTTATTAAGAAGGTAAAAATAATTGCAGACATAATATTGACCAATTAGTCAAAAAATGCGTAGTCTTGTAAAAAATAATGATCAAAAATCATATTCGAAAAGTGCAAATATTTTCGGATTTTACAAAATTGGGAGATTTTGCTGATGACTGCTCCGGGCGAAAATCTGAAAATCAATGGCGATCGCCTTTGGGATAGCCTTATGGCTATGGCCAAAATTGGTCCCGGTATCGCAGGTGGTAATAATCGTCAAACGCTGACTGATGAAGATGCTGAAGGCAGAGCATTGTTTCAATCATGGTGTGAAGCTGCAGGCATGACCATGGGCTTGGACACAATGGGCAACATGTTTGCCACACGTGATGGACAAGACCCTTCCGCCCTACCCGTTTATGTCGGGTCGCATTTAGATACACAGCCAACTGGCGGCAAATATGACGGCGTGTTAGGCGTTTTGGCTGGCCTTGAGCTGGTTCGTTCGATGAATGATCTTGATGTTAAAACAAAACACCCAATCGTCGTCACCAATTGGACCAATGAAGAAGGTACCCGTTTTGCACCTGCAATGCTCTCCTCCGGCGTATTTGCTAACATGCATACACAAGACTGGGCCTATGATCGTGAAGATGCCGAAGGTCATAAATTTGGCGATGAACTCAAACGTATTGGTTGGGTTGGTGACGAGGAAGTGGGTGCACGTAAAATGCATGCATTTCTTGAGCTTCATATTGAGCAAGGCCCAATACTTGAAATTGAAAACAAGCAAATTGGTGTTGTCACCCACGGCCAAGGTTTATCATGGACGCAAGTCACAATTACTGGCAAAGAAAGCCACACGGGCTCTACGCCAATGCCAATGCGCAAAAATGCAGGACTTGGCATGGCCCACATTCTGCAATTGGTTGACGATATTGCATGGAGTCATAAGCCTGATGCCGTTGGCGCTGCAGGTCATATCGATATTTATCCAAATTCCCGCAATGTTATTCCAGGTAAAGCCGTTTTCACCGTTGATTTCAGATCACCAAATCTTGCCGTTATTCAAGACATGGAAACGCGCCTTCATGATGGTGCACAAAAAATCTGTGATGATATGGGGCTCGAAGTGGAGTTTGAAAAAGTTGGTGGGTTCGACCCCGTCACATTTGATGAAAAGCTTGTGACCTCCATTCGCGATGCCGCAGAACGTTTGGGTTACAGCCATCGGAACTTGATTTCAGGCGCTGGCCATGATGCGTGTTGGATCAATAGAGTTGCACCAACAGCTATGGTGATGTGTCCGTGTGTTGACGGATTATCGCACAATGAGGCCGAAGAGATTTCAAAAGAATGGGCAACGGCAGGTGCTGACGTTTTGATGCATGCTGTGCTAGAAACTGCGGAGATCATTGGATAGTTTGGGTGCGTATTCACTATAGGACTGCGTTTGAGGTCTGTTGAGCTGTGTTCATGCACACTTTTTATAGATTACGTCATTTACTAAAAGCGCAATAAAAGACATCTTAGACCAAACGTATTCGTCCAAAGTTAGACTAAAAAGGGAACGAGAAGAGATGACAAAAGTTATTAAAGGCGGAACTGTTGTGACTGCCGACCGCACTTGGAAAGCTGATGTTTTGATTGAAGGTGAGACAATCAAACAAGTTGGCGAAAACCTTTCAGGTGATGAATATATTGATGCAGAAGGCGCATTTGTCATCCCGGGCGGCATCGACCCCCATACCCATTTAGAAATGCCATTCATGGGCACAACAGCTGCCGAAACGTTTGAAAGCGGTACGTGGGCAGCGGCTGCCGGCGGCACAACCATGCTAATCGATTTTTGTCTACCGGGCGCCGATGGCAGTATCAAAAACGCAATTAACGAATGGCACCGCAAATCAGCGCCGCAAATTTGTTCCGATATTGGTTACCATATGGCGATCACAGGCTGGAACGAAAACATCTTTGACGAGATGAAAGACGCCGTTGATATGGGTGTCAATTCCTTCAAACACTTCATGGCCTATAAAGGTGCTTTGATGGTTGAAGATGATGAAATGTATGCCAGCTTCCGTCGATGCGAAGAGCTAGGTGCATTGCCAATGGTCCATGCTGAAAATGGTGATCTTATCGACATCATGCAAAAGCAATTTATCGCTGAAGGTAAAACAGGTCCAGAATTTCACGCCTATTCCCGTCCACCAGAACTTGAAGGCGAAGCTGCAAACCGCGCTATCACAATTGCGGATGCTGCGGGCGTTCCGCTTTATATCGTTCACGTTTCATGCGAGCAAGCCCATGAGGCCATTCGCCGTGGTCGCCAAAAAGGTATGCGGGTTTATGGTGAGCCATTGATCCAATTCCTAACGCTGGATGAGAGCGAATATTTCAACAAAGATTGGGACCATGCAGCACGCCGTGTCATGTCGCCACCGTTTAGAAATAAAGAACACCAAGCAAGTCTTTGGGCAGGCCTGCAATCTGGTTCACTACAAGTGGTAGCAACCGATCATGCCGCCTTTAACACAGAGCAAAAACGTGCTGGTAAAGACAATTTCTGCCTCATTCCAAATGGCTCAAACGGACTTGAAGAACGTTTGGCTGTTTTGTGGACAGAAGGTGTTGAAACTGGCCGGTTAACAATGAATGAATTTGTAAGTGTTACATCAAGCAACATTGCCAAGATATTGAATATATATCCTAAAAAAGGTGCAATTGTTGAAGGTGCCGATGCTGATATCGTGGTTTGGGACCCAACAATTACCAAAACAATTTCTCCGACAAACCATCATTCTGTCTTGGATTACAACGTATTTGAAGGCTTTAAAGTAACAGCACAATCACGCTTCACCCTCTCCCGTGGAGATGTGATTTGGGCATGGGGACAAAACAGCCAGCCACAACCTGGTCGAGGCAGGTTTGTCCCTCGTCCAGCATTCCACTCAGCAAATACGGCGCTGAGCAAATGGAAAGCGCTGAACTCACCACGTCAGATTATACGTGATCCGCTCAACATTCCTGCAGGTATTTAAAAGCCTGTTTAACAATCTAAGCCTGCCATACATAACGAGTTTGGCAGGCGATAATTAAACCAAAAATTCAGAAAGAGACATCTTAGATATGTCCGATAATTGCGTTATCCAGGCTGACAAGCTGAACCTTGTCTTTGAGACAAATGATGGGCCAGTGCAGGCTCTAAAAGACATTAATTTAACGATCAACAAAGGCGAGTTCGTGTCGTTCATCGGCCCATCTGGGTGCGGTAAAACAACATTCCTACGCGCCATTGCGGACCTTGAAGAGCCAACAAGTGGTCTCATTTCGGTCAATGGCATGTCTGCAAAACAAGCGCGAGAAGCACGAGCTTACGGATATGTTTTCCAAGCAGCTGGGCTATATCCTTGGCGGACAATTTCCCAAAACATCAAACTGCCGCTTGAAATCTTGGGCTATTCAAAAACAGAGCAAGAGGAACGCGTGTCCAACTCATTGGAACTGGTTGAGCTTTCTGGCTTTGGTAACAAGTTCCCATGGCAATTGTCCGGCGGCATGCAACAACGCGCAAGTATCGCAAGAGCATTGTCCTTTGATGCTGATTTATTGCTGATGGATGAGCCATTTGGTGCCTTGGATGAGATTGTCCGTGATCACTTGAATGAGCAATTATTAGCGCTTTGGGCCCGCACCCAAAAGACAATTGCATTTGTGACCCATTCTATTCCGGAAGCTGTGTATCTATCAACTAAGATCGTTGTTATGAGCCCTCGCCCTGGTCGAATTTCGGATATTATTGAAAGCCCATTGCCAAAAGAACGACTATTGGAAATTCGCGAAAGTCCGGAATTCTTAGAGGTTGCTGCCAGAGTTCGTGATGGACTTCGTGCCGGACACGCTAATGGTGATGTGTAAGAAATGATAACATCATGAAAAACTTAGTTGCCATTCTCACAATTGTCTTTGCCATTATCGTTATCTGGTATGGCTCAGCATATCTTATGAACAAACAATGGACATTGGATCAGGCAGAACGTGCAGGCATGACGGTGTCCGCCTCAGAAGTGTTTTATGACACAATGGCGCAAGCGCGGCCTCAACTGCCCGCACCTCATCAGGTTTTCACCGAGATTTGGGAAACCACCGTTGAGAAAAACATCACATCCAAACGCTCATTGATATTCCATGCTGGCGTCACACTATCATCAACCAGCTTAGGTTTTGCTATGGGCTCTCTGCTTGGGATCGTATTGGCCATTGGCATTGTGCATTCAAGAGCAATGGACCTGTCTGTTATGCCGTGGATTATTGCCAGCCAAACCATTCCAATTTTGGCGGTTGCCCCCATGATCATTGTCGTGCTCAACGCTATCGGCATTTCTGGTCTCCTACCAAAAGCAATGATTTCTATGTATCTGTCATTCTTCCCTGTCGCTGTTGGCATGGTCAAAGGCTTGCGTGCACCCGATGCCATGCAGCTTGATCTTATGAAGACATATCGCGCTGGTTCATGGCAAACGCTGATAAAGCTGCGTTTACCGACATCCATGCCCTATCTCTTCACATCGCTTAAAATAGCTATGGCCGCATCACTTGTGGGGGCCATTATTGGCGAGCTTCCAACTGGCGCTGTTGCAGGTCTTGGTGCACGTTTATTGGCGGGTAGTTATTATGGTCAAACCATTCAAATTTGGTCAGCGCTTATATCAGCTGCCGTATTAGCTGCATTGCTTGTGATGTTGATTGGTGTGTTACAAAACATCACGCTTAAGCGCATGGGGATGACACAATGATTATTTGGGCAATTGCTGCAATCATCTTTTGGTTAGCCGCTTGGATCGTCAACATTTATCTATCTCGCGGAAAACCAAGCCGTTTAAGCCGTTTTTTGATACCCACATTGTTTGGCGTCACTATTTTGGTCTTGTGGGAAGGTTTGGTGGTTGGGCTTAATATTTCACCCATCATCCTACCTCCGCCATCAGCTGTGGCCGTCAAATTTGCCACAAGCCTGCCTATTCTTTGGCAAGATTTTGTCCAAACCTTCGTCAAAGCTGCATTATCTGGTTATATTATGGGCTGTGGGGCTGCGTTTATTCTCGCGATTTTGATTGATCGTTCGCCATTCTTACAACGTGGATTACTTCCCGTTGGCAATTTTGTGGCAGCGTTGCCCGTGATTGGCATTGCCCCTATTTTGGTGATGTGGTTTGGTTTTGACTGGCAGTCAAAAGCTGCCGTTGTTGTGGTGATGGTCTTTTTCCCAATGCTGGTCAACACCGTGCAAGGCTTGACTGAAAGCAGTCAGATGCAGCGTGATTTAATGAAAACATATTCAGCAGGCTATTGGCAGTCATTGTTTAAATTGCGCCTACCCGCTGCCATGCCGTTTATTTTTAATGGCTTGAAAATTGCAACAACTCTAGCTTTGATCGGTGCGATTGTGGCTGAGTTTTTTGGATCGCCCATCAAGGGTATGGGATTTAGAATTTCGACCGAAGTGGGCCGTTTGGCGCTCGATATGGTCTGGGCAGAAATTGTCGTCGCAGCCCTTGCAGGCTCGGCATTTTATGGCATTATGGCTTTGATAGAAAAGGTCGTAACCTTCTGGCATCCTTCGCAAAGACAACAATAAGACTGCGGATGCTTAAATTTGCAAATGAATGCAAAATACATAACATGGAGTGAACAGATGAAAACATTACTAAAAACAACCTTGGCAGCGGCGCTTGCCCTTGGTGTGACCAGTGCTTATGCAGCCGACAAAGTGGCTTTGCAGCTCAAATGGGTTACACAGGCTCAATTTGCTGGTTATTATGTAGCTGAAGAAAAAGGCTTTTATGCTGATGAAGATCTAGACGTCGACATCAAGCCAGGTGGACCTGATATCGCGCCTGCACAAGTTATCGCTGGTGGCGGTGCTGATGTGGTTCTTGATTGGATGCCATCTGCTTTAGCATCACGCGAAAAAGGTCTCGGCTTGGTCAATATCGCTCAGCCATTCACAACATCAGGCATGATGCTGACGTGCCGTAAAGATTCAGGCATTACATCGCCTGCAGATTTTGCTGGCAAAACACTTGGCGTTTGGTTCTTCGGTAACGAATATCCATTCTTGTCTTGGATGAGCAAACTCGGTCTTGCAACAGATGGTTCTGATGGCGGCGTAACGGTTCTTAAACAGGGCTTTAACGTTGATCCTATCTTGAACAAGCAAGCTGATTGCGTGTCAACAATGACATATAACGAATATTGGCAGATCATTGATGCAGGTCTATCTGCTGACGATTTGATTGTGTTCAAATATGAAGACCAAGGTGTAGCCACACTTGAAGATGGCATGTATGTGCTTGAAGAAAACCTGAATGATGCAGAATTTAAAGACAAAATGGTTCGTTTTGTTCGTGCATCAATGAAGGGCTGGAAATATGCAGAAGCAAATCCAGACGAAGCTGCAGACATTGTTCTTGAAAATGATGCATCTGGCGCACAAACTGAAAAGCACCAAAGACGCATGATGCGCGAAATTGCTAAACTAACAGCAGGTTCAAACGGCGCTCTTGATACAGCAGCTGCAGATCGCACTGTTGCAACGCTTCTTGGCGGTGGGTCTGATCCAGTAATCAGCAAAGCTCCAGAAGGCGCATGGACAAGCATGATCACAGACTTGGCTCTTAAATAAGAACAAGCCTTGGTTATCTACGATTTAGAAAAGCGCTCCTTTTGGGGCGCTTTTTTTATTCTACTGGAACCGTTTGTAATTTTTGTGGGATGAGTTTTAAAAGCGCATCTGATATTTTGACCAAGACTTTGCGAATTGGTTTTTCAAATATCAAATGTACGACATAGGCTAGCGTGATAAAGAAAACGGTTAGAACCACACCACTAAGCAAAGGTGGTATGCCCGCCTCACCTGCATGACGCAATATCGCATAGCCTGCTTCTTGATGAAGCAAATATAGCGGATAGGAAATTGCACCAAGCGCAATTGCAAACGAGCGCTTAACCGGTATATCTTTGGCATTCACACCCGCATAGACCACGCCGACACATAGAGCAGAGCAAATCATGGAAACCAGCAATGAAGGCGGCACAGAGTTCGGTATATCGCCTTGTGTACCCAAATGTTGAATACCAAAGCCTAGGGAGAACACTGAAAGCGTCAGCAGCAATTTATGCGCTTTGCTCCAGCCATTGTGATAGGCATGCCAAATGATTAAGCTGCTGGCAAAGGCACCTGCATAATATGTCATGAACACAAACTCAACAATGCGCGCATCGATCAAGAATATACTGATGAGCGAGACAGACAGCCAAATCGCACAGATCTTTAAAAAGTGGCGGTGCAGCAGACCTGTCGCAAGAAGTGCAAACATCCAAGCATAGAAGATAAATTCATAGACCAAAGTCCAATAGACACCATCAACAAAGGGCTGGCCCAAAACTTGTGGTAACAATATAAGGTTGGCCGCCCAAACCATAAAGCCAATTGGCTCTTGTGTTCCTAAAATGACAAGAAGGATGGCACTGATTGTCATGCAGCTCCAAAATGCTGGCATTAATCGTGCAATACGATTGACCAAAAACTTAGGTGCTGCAATGCCTGTGCTGACATGGGCGATCACAAATCCTGACAGAACGAAAAATAATGGTACACCCAAAAAGCCAAACTTAAAGAAAGTCTGCGCAATCCCATCGGGAACGCCATAGCCTGTAAGACCTTTTGCTGGGCCAATATAGCCATAATGCGTAAAGACCACCCACAAAGCTGCAAGAAATCTAATCATGTCCAAATTTGCATAATATTCGCAGGGTTTTATTGTCATGCGGCGTAAATGACCCGAAATGGCACAGGATTTCAATCAAATCTTCTGTTTTCAGTTAATCAAACCTGACCGATTAGATAAAATTTTAAACATCGCGCAACGTTACAAATCGCCAAAATCACTTACATGAGTTGATTTTTGCACTCGAAATTGTCGCAATTCAGCCCTTCCTCAACCACATTAAAACGCGATCTTCTGATTGTTCAAACATCATAACGAGGTTTGATCCAACCAGATGAAAGAATAAACTTTCATACCTAAACACCAAAGGCCATGTCGGCCAAAATGTTTAACAGGAGATACAAAATGAATAAGATCCTTACTATCACAACGCTATCATTGTTTGCGCTAACGGCAGCTCATGCGGCAGAGTTTGCTGATCTTGACACCAATACAGATGGTGTTCTGACCTTTGAAGAGATCAATGCGGCTATGCCGGACATGACCGAAGGTACATTTAACTCGGTTGATATCAATCAAAATGGCGTTGTCGATCAAGACGAATTTGCAGCGGCGGAACTCTAATAAAATCCCCAAATATTGTTTAGAGAAACCCTTGCAAAGATTGGATGGTCAAATGGCCATCCAATTTGTCTTAGGTTTTGGGTGGAAGAACTATCTATTTAAGGAATTGCTCAAATTGCATACCGTCATAGGCAGGCGCAACATTGTCTGGCGTTCTGGCCATCACATCATCATAATCTAGCGGAACATGCATATGGGTGGTATAGGCCTGTCTGACGCCCAGTTTTTGCACCCATTCCACAGCTTGATCTAGCGAGAAATGACTGAAATGCGGCGTGAGCAATGTCGCATCAATGATTAACGTATCCAAGCCTTGCAGCTTCTCAATGCTTACATTTGGATATTCACTCACATCACTGCAATAAGCAACATCACCAACACGCACACCAAGCGATGTGATTGGTCCGTGAACCTGTTCAATAATTTGAATGGAAATCGGACCACCAGCGCCATCGATCACAAGCGGCGCGTCCAAATCCTCAATCACATGTCCAGCGGCAATCGGTGGATATTTATTACCATTTTTAGAATTAAGGCAAAATCCAAATTGCTGATTTAAATGCGCTAATGTTTCTGCATTGGTATAAACTGGAACAGGTCGACCGCTTGCCAAAAAGAACCCGCGCAGATCAATAATACCATGGGTATGATCGCCATGAAGATGGGTATAAATCACCCCATCAATATGCTGAACCTTAGCCGAAATCATTTGTTCTCTAAAATCGGGGCCTGTATCAATCACAACAGTGGTCTTGCCACCCGTTTCAGAGATTTGTTCAATCATAAAACTTGCGCGACGACGATTGTTTTTAGGGTTTTTCGGATCACAAGCGCCCCAATCACCATCCGATCGCGGAACACCTTGCGATGAGCCGCAGCCAAGAATTGTAAAAACTTGTTTGATGGGGCGATCTGACATTAAAACACCATTTTTGTGAAGAGCTTACGGCAATTATCCGTTGTCTGGGCCCAGAGCGCATCTTCATCAAGCCCAACAGTATCGGCAAGCACCTTTGCGGTGTGTGCCACATAGGACGGCTCGTTGCGCTTTCCGCGATAGGGCATGGGCGCAAGATAGGGCGCATCCGTTTCAACCAATAGCCGATCAAGCGGAACAGACTTTGCGATATCCCGCAGCTCTTCGGACTTTTTAAACGTCAAAATACCCGAAAACGATACATATCCGCCAAGACGAACGCCAGTTGCAGCCAATACTTCACCAGATGAGAAACAATGGAGAATAAACGGAAAATCACCTTTTGCAGCTTCGTCTTCTAAAATGCTTGTCATATGTTCATCGGCGCTACGTGCATGAACAACAAGCGGCAAGCCTGTTTGTCGTGCAGCCCAAATATGGGTGCGGAGAACCTTTTCCTGGACCTCTGGTGGTGCATTATCATAATAATAATCAAGCCCCGCTTCACCAATCGCCACACATTTGGGATGCTGGCTGAGTTCCAAGAGTTCATCCAACTCAATATCTGGCTCTTCACCAGCATTTAGTGGATGGGTGCCGACGGAGCAGAACACATTATCGTATTTTTCCGCCACCGCTTTAACCTGATCAAATTTGCGAACACGGGTGCAAATCGTCACCATTTTACCAATGCCTGCATCATGCGCACGTTGGATCAGCGCATCCCGATCTTCATCGAATTGTTCAAAATCGAGATGACAATGGCTATCAATTAAAAGACGTTCAGGTGACGTTGAAGCTGTCATAGAATGCTATTCAACCTCTTTTTCGACATAACGTGGGAATACGCCAGATGGTTTTGGCAGCTCAATACCTGAGGTTAGGCGACCCGCCTCACCTAGTTTTGAGAAGTCACGCGCATCCGCATCCACACCCAATAGATCAAGCAATTGACCACATGAGGTTGGCATAACTGGCTGACTTAATATCGCAACCTGACGAATGATCTCAGCGGTGAGATAAAGCACTGTGCCCATACGTTCAGGATCAGTTTTCTTAAGCGCCCATGGCTCTTGGGCTGCAAAATATCTGTTGGTTTCAGACACGCAAGCAAACACGGCACCAATATAGTGATGCACTGCCTGTTTTTCCATTTGGGTACGTGCACCTACAAGCAGATTATCGACTTGGGACAAAATAGCTTTGTCATCATCATTGAGTTCGCCGCAAATTGGCACTTTGGCATCGCAGTTTTTATTGATCATCGAGAGTGATCTTTGGGCCAAATTACCAATATCATTGGCAAGATCTGAGTTAATTCGAGCCGCAATCGTGTCTTGGCTATAATTGCCATCATTACCAAATGGAACTTCGCGAACCATAAAGAAGCGCACCTGATCCAAGCCAAATTGCTCGACCAACGCAAAGGGATCCACAACATTGCCTGTTGATTTGGACATCTTTTCGCCATTGCTCAAAAGCATACCATGGGTGAATACCCGTTTTGGCAAGGCAATACCCGCAGACATCAAAAATGCCGGCCAGTAAACCGCATGAAAACGCACAATATCTTTACCAATAATATGGGCTGCAGCGGGCCAAAAATCCCATTTGTCATCATCAGTGTTCGGGTAGCCAAGCGCTGTGATATAGTTGGTCAAAGCATCGACCCACACATACATAACGTGCTTATCATTGCCCGGAACCTTAACGCCCCAATCAAAAGTCGTGCGCGAAATCGATAGGTCACGCAAGCCGCCCTTCACAAAAGTCATAACTTCATTACGGCGTGAAGATGGGCCAATAAAATCGGGCTGATCTTCATAAAGTTTCATCAAAATATCTTCGTATTTTGAAAGGCGGAAGAAATAACTTTCCTCTTCAACCCATTCAACGATTGTCCCTTGCGGGCCATATCGCTTGTCATCGGCACGGACTTCTGTCTCGTCTTCCTGATAATAAGCTTCATCACGAATAGAATACCAACCAGCGTAACTATCAAGATAGATATCGCCATTGGCTTCCATTTTACGCCAGATCTCTTGGCATGATTTATGGTGACGCTCTTCGCTGGTTTGGATGAAATCATCATTTGATGCACCCAAAACTTCCGCCATTTTGATAAATTGAGCAGAATTCTGCGCAGCAAGTTCTGCAGCTGTTATGCCAAGCTTATCCGCTGTTTGCAGCATTTTCTGACCATGAACATCTGTTCCGGTTAAAAAATAGACGTCTTTGCCATCAAGCCGCTGAAACCTTGCCATGACATCGGTCGCAATCAATTCATAAGCGTGACCAATATGAGGCGCGCCATTGGGATATGAAATTGCAGTCGTAATATAAAACTTATTTGTATCGGTCATGATTGTCCGTTTTTATCTGGCATGTAACCTGTCAACTTGCTTGGAAGAAGGCAGGTTCTATTAATGAAAATATCTCACTTGCGTCATAAGTCAAAAGCGATGAATTGGCTATGCTTTTTCTTAAGGTGATATCATAGAAAACAAGGTCAAAAGAGTTTGTTTTTTATCTAAATTATAGATATCTGCTTCGCGCTTGTGATGGGCTAGCTTTTCAGATAGTTCCGCAAGCTGCGCAGAGCGTCCCAATTGGCCGTTATAGGCAGCTTGCTTTGCCGTTTGCATAATGTGGTTGATCATATGTTCAATGAGGAAATGATAGCTGACATCTTGATCTTTTCCAGCCATGCTTTCGGCAAGTTTATGGACAGTTTTGCGTTCTGATACAATATTGGGATCAATGATGTCGTTAAACAGAGTAATCAGCTCAGCACCACCATAATTCAGAACAGTTAAAGCGCGCGATACGGACCCTTCTGACAGATGTAACAGCTTTGTAATATTACTATCGTCTAAACCATCCAGCGCATCCAGATTGGATAAAGCCGCTTTTAGATCATCATCAGATAATGGCCGAAGGCGCAAAGATAAGCAGCGCGATCGAATAGTTGGTAATAACCTGCCAGGCGAATGGGATAGCACCAAAAATAAAGCACGTTTTGGCGGTTCTTCCAAAATCTTCAATATCGCATTCGCAGCCGAACGGTTAAGATCATCAGCCACATCAATGATGGCAATACGCCAATTGTTTGATCCAGATGTTTGCGCAAAAAATTTACCCGTTTTGCGGATATCATCAACCGTAATTGCAGATTTTTGCTTGCCCGTTTTTGCATCAATCTGACATTTGATATGCATTAAATTATGGGACGCACCGCCCACAATTTGCCGATAAACAGGGCTCTCGATATCCAGATCAGATATCACATCAGGCGCAGTTTCAGCGTCAGGGTGGTTTAAGATATGATTTGCAATTCTAAAGGCAAACGTTGCCTTGCCAATACCCTCTTCACCCTCAAGCAAAATAGCATGGTGAATACGGTTGGATTTAAACGCATTGGCCAAAAAAGCTTGAGGCTCATCATGGCCAAATAATTTGGTGTTTTCATAAGGTGGTATTGAGCCTTCAATATCTAAGCTCATACCCTACCTCTTTGCGCTGCGTTTTGAAGATTGTGCAGGACTTTTAGTCGCTCTTTTACGAGATGGCAGCAAAGGCATTGCAAGCTCAACGGCTGCAAACACATCTTTGGCGATCTCATTGATAGTGCCGTCACCATTAATTACACGGCAACGAATAGGCTCTTCACGCGCCAAATCCAAAAATCCATCGCGTCGCATTTTATGGGTGGAAAGCTCTTCGCGTTCAAACCGATCAAGATTATTCGCGCCGCTTCGGGCTTTTGCACGGTGCATTCCGATTTCAGCGGGAACATCGATAATCAACGTCATATCAGGCACCATGCCGTTCACAGCAATCCGCTCTAGATTTTTCAACAGGGTTGGCTCGATATTGCCTGTCACACCTTGATAAATACGTGTTGAATCAGAAAATCGATCACATAATACAATCTTACCCGCTTCAACAGCAGGGCGGATGACTTGCTCAACATGGTCACTACGGGCAGCTGCAAACAAAAATGCTTCCATGCGCACACCAAATTCTTCAGCGGCACCAGACAATAAAACATGCCGCGCAGCTTCTGCGCCATCAGATCCGCCAGGTTCCCGTGTGGTCAAAACGTCATGGCCCAAATCTTTCAATTTGGCTTCCAAAATCTTAACTTGGGTTGATTTTCCTGCGCCCTCACCACCTTCAAATGTAATGAAGCGACCTAAATTTGTTTTCACGTTTTTCTACCCAATATCGGATCTGAAAGGCTCAAATACGACTTACTTGAGACTCATCTTAATAACATGCGCGAAAGCTAACGCAAAAGCATCATAAATTGAACCTTTTAATAACGGAATTGACATGGCAATAGCTATTTTTTAAAGCCAAAACAAAATCATCTCTTTAAACGCATCCCATGCTTGCCGATGTAGTGGCCCTTTTTCAACTGATTTTGAGGCATAGACGGGCGCAGTTCGGCTAAGTGTTTCACCAACCCAAATTCGAATTTCGCCCACCTCATCGCCTTTTTCAACAGGCGCTCGAAGCGGCCAATTATAGGCAATTCTTGCCTTTAGGCGTTCGGTATTGCCGACTTTCAACAAAATATCGACATTACCGCCAGTCACAAGATCAACACCTGGTCCACTATCGCCATAAACAGCCGCCTGACCCACGGTCTCGCCACTTTTAAACACGAGTTTTGGCTGGAAATTATTCAAACCCCATTGCAAAATTCGTCGTGTTTCATCAACGCGTTGTTTTTTGTCTTTCAAACCGCTCATTGCCAAAAACAATCGCTGACCATCAACCATAACAGATGATACAATTGCGTAGCCAGAAGCCTCAGTATAGCCGGTCTTCAATCCATCCACGCCCATACTCGCACCAATCAAAGGTGCTCGATTAGTTTGGCGGATATTGTTCCATGTAAACGCTGGTTCTGAAAAGATAGGATAATACTCAGGATATGTCTCTGTGATGTGCTGCGCCAGAGTTACAAGTTCGCGCATCGTCACTTTAGCATCTGGATCTGGCAGCCCAGTCGGGTTGGCAAAAGTTGATTTAGATAAACCAAGTTTACGCGCGCGCGCTGTCATCCGTGCGGCAAACGCCCCTTCGCTACTTTCCATACCTTCCGCCAGTATAATGCAAGAATCATTACCAGATTGGATGATAGCGCCGCGTATAAGGTCTTCTACGCGGATATTGGAGCCAAGTTTAGCAAACATTGTCGACGTCCGTGATGGAGCGCCACCGGTGCGCCATGCATGCTCGGAGGTTTCATATTCGGTATCCATCGTGATTTCACCGCGGCTCAGCGCATCGAACACAACTTCCATCGTCATAATTTTTGCAAGTGAGGCTGGCGGGATGAGGTCATTTTCATTTTTGGCAAACAAAACCGTGCCCGTACGCGCATCAATCAGATAGGCTTGTTTTGCTTTGGTGGTAAATTCTTGGGAAAACACAGATGTACCAAAGAGACAAAACACTCCAGCCACAGTCAGGAATAGTCTGAGTGCATTCCCAGTCAATCTCATAAATTTCATCCCAATAAACAATATTACAAACCAAATGTGCACGGTAAAGCGCACTAAAACGCCAACCTATACCATTTGTTATCAAGATTGAAGATGTGGAATAGAACAGTTTAGACGAGAACTAACAAATCTAATGCTGATGAGGCTAAGTGCCTCTATTGTTTTGATGTGCGCAAACGATATGATTTGAGCAATGCCGACGTCAGTCGTTTTTTCTTTGGCTTTTCGCCCAAATCCAATGGTGATGGTTGTTGGACTGCAACAGTTGCTTCCGCAGTCTCGCTTGCCTTCAAAATAGGCTCAGCTTTAGCAACTCTCGATGCTTTTGACGTATTCACAGCTTTTGCTGTTGGAATTGTGCCCGTTATATCAGCGGAGGGCACATAAACGTTTTTACCGACAATAGCTGTTAGCAAATCGCGCGGTTGCGCTTTTGTTTTCAACACGCGTAAAGGTGCTTGGATCGCGTTTGACGCAAACTGAGTGCTACGAGAAATAATACTAGGCGCGCCATCACCTTTATACGATGATGTAAGATAGGCCATGTCTTGACCATGCAAAGGTGCCCTGCCCACATATTGCACGCGAACTTTGGCAACGCCTTCTTTTTTGGTATTCAAAACATTAGCAGCTTCACTTGATAGGTCGATAATCCGGCCATGCGCATAAGGACCACGATCATTGACGCGAACAATGACTGAACGGCCATTGGCTTGGTTTGTTACCCGCGCATAGCTTGGCAGCGGAAACGTTGGATGTGCAGCAGATAGATGCGTTTGATCATAAATCTCACCATTTGCAGTCAAACGGCCATGAAAGTTCGGACCATACCAAGAGGCAAGTCCAGTCTTGTCATAATTGAAATCTTCTTTAGGCGTGTACCATTTGCCGCGAATTTTATAAGGCTTACCAAGAACAGAACGACCACCGCCCTTTTTAACGACATTCGACGTTGTGATGCGTGGACTGGCTGCAACGCCGTAAGCTGCGGATGAAAACTTCGTCTTATCGTTGACAGCTTGGTGTTTGGTGGTGGGTGCAACTAGACCCATCGATGTGGGGCTGCTTTGTGTTGCACTACAGGCAGATAAAATTCCTAAAATTGCGACAGCACAAGCCGACCGTGTTGCAACTCGTGCAAATGGTTTTAAAGGCATGCTCATGAATCTATTCAAAGTATCGCTCAAAATTATATCTCACCGTTTTGCCACATATGTTCAATTGGGGCTAATGTCGGCCAATCTAAGGCAAAAATAAGTCTCAATCCCTAAAACCATCTGATTCCATCATGATTTAACTTCATTTGTCATTCTATGGTTGATGAAGCGTTAACAAAAGGGCTTGTAAGCCTTTATACGCAATGAGTTTGCCCAATTTATAATCTGCAGCGACCCCACAGCGACCACCTTGTGAAAAAAAATCAAAAAAAATGATGTTTTTTACAATAAACTAAAAAACACATCTTGCAATCGAACTCATATTGATACAAAAGACGCTCAACGGAGGAGTGGCCGAGCGGTTGAAGGCACTGGTCTTGAAAACCAGCGAGCGTGCAAGCGTTCCGTGGGTTCGAATCCCACCTCCTCCGCCATCATCCTTAAAACTACTCGTGTCTGCCATTGTGTGATGCGTATCCAGCTATAAAACAGTTTTTCAACGATTTATAAGACCCAGCAACAGCGCGGTTTATTGACTATTTCCTGACCTTGTTATGATCACGGCAAACATTATTCTGTAGCTGACTAAATACCAGCGCTCACACGCGTCGCATAACCTTTATCAAATGAGCTATTCGCTCTTGTCACCCAAGCTCACCCTCGGCATTTAGATACTCAATAAATGCTACGAGGATATGGTATAATATGCTCGCTTGAACATCTTTAGATGTGACCGCACCGATACTGTTTGTTTTATCAAACCAGGCTCCTGCCTGCGGTGTTGCTAGGTATCGGTTATAGATTTGGTCAAGCATTCTGCTGATAAGGTTTTCATCTCCTGGCATATTATGCTCGCGCATCGCAACAGCTGCCTTTAGCGCTTCAGTTTGAGGCCAAAGGCGTGCTGTATCCGATAGATTGCCGCCATCAAAGTCCATACTGTCTGCAGCTGCATCTGTGTGCTTGATATGCCCAAATGATAATGCTGTGGCATACAGTTTGCGTGCATAATCTTTAACGGATGTATCGCCACTCAGTTTACAATATTTCAACAATAACCAAGTCCATTCATAATGGTGCCCCGGTTCAACTCTGTTTTGATCATTTGGCAATGGCGTCCAATCCAGTGTGAAAAACTCGTGTAAACGCCAATTCTCATGATCAAAGAACTTGGTTTTAAACAAATCGATGATCTTGGCAGCTCGATCTAAATAGCTTTGATCTTGTGTGACCTCATACCATTCCAACATTGCTTCCATATAATGCATATGCGGATTTGCGCGGCGGAAATCGACAGGTTTTGAGCCTTCAAAATAGCCACCATTTATCGGATCTGCTAATTGTTCATCCATATAGGCTTGGGTTTTGTCAGCCCAATGCTTTGCATCGTCCCAGCCCATTGCGCGATAGACACTGGCGCAAGCCAGCAAAACAAACGCGTGGTCATAGGTGTCGCGTTGGTCGTCTTGGACACTGCCATCATTGTTAAAACGATGTATCCAACCGCCCTCATCCCGCCAACCAGTCGTGATTAGCGTTTCAAAGCAATGTTTGAGCACCTTGTCGGCATCACCATTCCAGCCATAATGTTTTGCTTGCGCAAAACTATAGATTTGCCGCGGTAAGACGCGCAACCTCTTGCCACCCAATTCGGCTGGCTCGCCATGGTAATTTAGCGCTTCAAAAACGCCGCCATGTTGATAATCAATACCATTTTTTGCCCAATAAGGCACGGCCACATCAAAGACCCAAGATTTGATAACAGAGCTATCTGGAATCTGCTTGCCCGATGTGGGCACAAGAGTTTGTGGCCAATTGGTTTGCGCCAGTTTTTGGCAGATATCTTTGACCAGATAACTGCGATCGCGATGGGTGATTAACAATGCATCAGGCTGTGACACAACCACAATGTCATCAATACCGCACACAGTTAACAACCGATCTTCTGATCTGAGATAACTATTGTTGACGCCAACGGTCTCAACATTGCCAATTTCAACATTCCCAAATTGGTTCTGTGGCGCTATTTCGTGCAATTGGGTCCATGAGCCCAAATCACTCCAATCAAAGCCTGCTTGAACTACTTGAATAGTATCAGCATGTTCCATGACGCCGTAATCAATCGATATTTTTTCAGCGCGCTCAAAATGAGATTTATCAAGCAATAGGCAGATATCGTTTTTCTCGCCATGCAGAGCTGCAGCACAGGCGCAGTCCCAAATTTGTCTTTGTTGTTTTTTAAGCTCGTTGATCATGTCGCCAGCGCGAAACATGAAGATGCCAGAATTCCAAAAGTACTTACCAAGCGCCAAATAAGCTTCAGCTGATTTCAAATTTGGTTTCTCGCGGAAACGCTCAACTTTATAAACCGGACCCTTATCGGCAGAATGCTCAATATAGCCATATTGAGTTTCAGGGCGCGTTGGTTGAATACCAATTGTCATGATGCCGCCATGAGCATTGACTGCTTCTGTGCCAATTTTGATCGTGCGGTTAAAGCCTTTTACATCCGAGATGTGATGATCTGAGGGAAGAACCAACACGACCCTTTCGGGTGCTTCTTCTTCAAGATCCGATATTGCGGCGGCAATGGCCGCGCATGTGTCGCGCATTAATGGTTCGAGGATAATTTGCTCAACGTCGACATCACTTTGCTTGACTTGCTCAACAAGGACTGATTCTAAATTTGCACCACCAATGACCCGCGCCGGCAGATAGTTAAAGCCGATACCTTGTTTAACCCGCGTAAGCGTGGACACAAACATCGTCTCTTCGCCAACAATATTGTGGAATTGCTTTGGTTTATTTGTCCGAGATAAAGGCCAGAGGCGACTACCTGCCCCGCCACATAAAATGATTGGCAGAACATTTAAGCTATCGTTCATCGATGTCATAATTGCGCTCTATTCCTTTGTTGAAAACATATAATCGCGACTGTATTAAAGGCGCAAAATACAAAATACCAATTTTAAATCCTAATATTCATCAAAGCTCACAAATAATCGTTAATTCTGGCAAATCAGAGGTGAAAGACAGATCATACTTAACAAATCATTGGTGTTAAATCTCCCAAACAATCATGAACAATGATGTCGTCCTCACGGGCAATTGATCAGATCTAGGTTCAAAGTGACTTGATAGAATTGTCAGGAATGATTTAGGCTGGATACATTCGATACTGCCACCACAGGAGCCATCCCATGAAACCCAGTCTATCAATATTCCTAAGCCTCATATGCATTTTTGGAACACTAAACGCTAAAGCTCAAGAGGATATTTCCGATGAGCAACTCGCAATTTATGGGAATTTGGCTGTTTTTGGCACGCTAGAATTGGCGCAAACGGCAGCCGATGCGATCAAAGCGCGCGGTAATCAAGATATGATAGCAACTTTGCTACTTGCGGCACGTTACAGCAACAATTGGAACGCGATCCAGTCTGCTTTGGAGGCACTGACTGACACAAAAATTCAAAACTGGGAAGAAGGAATGTTGTGGCAAGAAGCGCATCCGGACATCATTCCGCACCCAAGTTACCGTGACAGCAAGCTTGATCTTTTAAAACGCATTGACCCCAATTTTATGCAGTTTCTTGATGGTGAGAAGTCAAACTGAGATAATATGAAAATCCGATTGGAAGAAATCACTTGGGGCGGTGTTAAAGTTGATGGAATTCCTTCGCTCGATGACCCCAAGCTTATCTCAGCAAACAAAGCGGACTACCTTATCGACGATGACCTAGTGTTTGGTGTCTCGATTAACGGCGACACACGCGCCTACCCGCTGCGGATTATGGGTTGGCATGAAATGTTTAACGAGACCATTGGCGGTGTGCCTGTGGCACTTGCCTATTGCACTTTGTGCGGTTCGGGCATTTTGTTTGAGACGGATGTTGAAAACCAATCAGAAAAATTTGTCTTCGGATCATCAGGCTTTTTATATCGTTCAAATAAATTAATGTTTGATCGTCAGACCAATAGTTTATGGAACCAATTCACAGGCGAGCCTGTCAGCGGACCATTGGTCAATTCAGGCATTAAGCTCAAGATAAGGCCTGTGACAATCACCACATGGAAGCGTTGGAAAAAACGTCATGCAGATACCAAGGTTTTGTCATTAAAAACCGGTCATCGCAGAGATTATAGTTCAGGCGCCGTCTATAACGCCTATTTTTCAAGCCCAGATCTGATGTTTCCAGCCATTGTGAAAGATGAAACTGCACTTGTTCGTAAAGACTATGTCTATGGTATTCGAGAGTTTGGTGCAGCCAAAGCATGGCCGCTAAAGGCGTTTGAAACCAAAACCGTTATCAACGATCAGATTGGTACCGAGAACATTGTTCTTATTGGAAATCCAGCCAATCGCGAAGTTAGGGCCTATAAGCGCGATGGAATTGTATTTGAGCCGGCTGCCGATGAAACGCTTCTTGGACCGAATGGCGAATGGCAAATTACAGAAGATGCACTTGTTGGGCCAAATGGCGAGAAACTTGACCGCGTATCGGGTCATATTGCCTATTGGTTTGCATGGGAAAATTATTTAGGTGCTGGCAGCGATCTTTATGATCTATCTGCCAACACCTTAAAGTAACTAAAAGAAATCTGGCTTGAACTGTTAGGCTACGTTTCTATAGTTTGAGCCAAATTTTTCTTTAACAAGCTTAAATTGAGCCAACAGGCTAGGGTCAGGACCTATTAAAAGCAGGGATTCCCAAGATGCCTAATTTATGAT